>NZ_JANUFB010000022.1:0-1160 GCF_024809055.1 Citrobacter sp. JUb117 | reverse complement strand
CTTACCACTTTGTGATTCATGACTGGGGTGAAGTCGTAACAAGGTAACCGTAGGGGAACCTGCGGTTGGATCACCTCCTTACCTTAAAGAAACGTTCTTTGTAGTGTCCACACAGATTGTCTGATGAAAAATTAGCAGTAAAAATCTCTGCAGGCTTGTAGCTCAGGTGGTTAGAGCGCACCCCTGATAAGGGTGAGGTCGGTGGTTCAAGTCCACTCAGGCCTACCAAATTTGCCCTGATACTGTGTTGTGAAACGACTCGCATACTTCAGTATGCTTCGTCATTCCACGCCTTGTCTCAGGACAAATTATCGGTACAGAGATGAAGTATTACGATGGGGTTATAGCTCAGCTGGGAGAGCGCCTGCCTTGCACGCAGGAGGTCTGCGGTTCGATCCCGCATAGCTCCACCATCCTTTACTGCAAAAACACAAGAAAACTTCAGAGTGTGCCTGAAAAGGTTCACTGCGAAGTTTTGCTCTTTAAAAATCTGGATCAAGCTGAAAATTGAAACGACACACTGTGTCTGTTCTCCGTAATAAGAACAGACAAGCGGTGTGTTCGAGTCTCTCAAATTTTCGCAACACGATGTGTTTTACGAAACATCTTCGGGTTGTGAGGTTAAGCGACTAAGCGTACACGGTGGATGCCCTGGCAGTCAGAGGCGATGAAGGACGTGCTAATCTGCGATAAGCGTCGGTAAGGTGATATGA
This sequence comes from Citrobacter sp. JUb117, assembly GCF_024809055.1. NCBI lineage: Bacteria > Pseudomonadati > Pseudomonadota > Gammaproteobacteria > Enterobacterales > Enterobacteriaceae > Citrobacter > Citrobacter sp. JUb117. The sequence continues at coordinate 447 of NZ_JANUFB010000022.1, read as the reverse complement.
ACCGTTATAGCCGGCGATTTCCGAATGGGGAAACCCAGTGTGTTTCGACACACTATCATTACGTGAATACATAGCGTAATGAAGCGAACCGGGGGAACTGAAACATCTAAGTACCCCGAGGAAAAGAAATCAACCGAGATTCCCCCAGTAGCGGCGAGCGAACGGGGAGCAGCCCAGAGTCTGAATCAGCATGTGTGGTAGTGGAACGGTCTGGAAAGTCCGACGGTACAGGGTGATAGTCCCGTACACAAAATCGCATGTGTTGTGAACTCGAAGAGTAGGGCGGGACACGTGGTATCCTGTCTGAATATGGGGGGACCATCCTCCAAGGCTAAATACTCCTGACTGACCGATAGTGAACCAGTACCGTGAGGGAAAGGCGAAAAGAACCCCGGCGAGGGGAGTGAAAAAGAACCTGAAACCGTGTACGTACAAGCAGTGGGAGCC
>NZ_JANUFB010000021.1:0-1702 GCF_024809055.1 Citrobacter sp. JUb117 | reverse complement strand
GCACTGCTCTTTAACAATTTATCAGACAATCTGTGTGGGCACTCGAAGATACGGATTCTTAACGTCGCAAGACGAAAAATGAATACCAAGTCTCTGAGTGAACATACGTAATTCATTACGAAGTTTAATTCACGAGCATCAAACTTAAATTGAAGAGTTTGATCATGGCTCAGATTGAACGCTGGCGGCAGGCCTAACACATGCAAGTCGAACGGTAGCACAGAGGAGCTTGCTCCTTGGGTGACGAGTGGCGGACGGGTGAGTAATGTCTGGGAAACTGCCCGATGGAGGGGGATAACTACTGGAAACGGTAGCTAATACCGCATAACGTCGCAAGACCAAAGAGGGGGACCTTCGGGCCTCTTGCCATCGGATGTGCCCAGATGGGATTAGCTAGTAGGTGGGGTAACGGCTCACCTAGGCGACGATCCCTAGCTGGTCTGAGAGGATGACCAGCCACACTGGAACTGAGACACGGTCCAGACTCCTACGGGAGGCAGCAGTGGGGAATATTGCACAATGGGCGCAAGCCTGATGCAGCCATGCCGCGTGTATGAAGAAGGCCTTCGGGTTGTAAAGTACTTTCAGCGAGGAGGAAGGGGATGTGGTTAATAACCGCATTCATTGACGTTACTCGCAGAAGAAGCACCGGCTAACTCCGTGCCAGCAGCCGCGGTAATACGGAGGGTGCAAGCGTTAATCGGAATTACTGGGCGTAAAGCGCACGCAGGCGGTCTGTCAAGTCGGATGTGAAATCCCCGGGCTCAACCTGGGAACTGCATCCGAAACTGGCAGGCTAGAGTCTTGTAGAGGGGGGTAGAATTCCAGGTGTAGCGGTGAAATGCGTAGAGATCTGGAGGAATACCGGTGGCGAAGGCGGCCCCCTGGACAAAGACTGACGCTCAGGTGCGAAAGCGTGGGGAGCAAACAGGATTAGATACCCTGGTAGTCCACGCCGTAAACGATGTCGACTTGGAGGTTGTTCCCTTGAGGAGTGGCTTCCGGAGCTAACGCGTTAAGTCGACCGCCTGGGGAGTACGGCCGCAAGGTTAAAACTCAAATGAATTGACGGGGGCCCGCACAAGCGGTGGAGCATGTGGTTTAATTCGATGCAACGCGAAGAACCTTACCTACTCTTGACATCCACGGAATTTAGCAGAGATGCTTTAGTGCCTTCGGGAACCGTGAGACAGGTGCTGCATGGCTGTCGTCAGCTCGTGTTGTGAAATGTTGGGTTAAGTCCCGCAACGAGCGCAACCCTTATCCTTTGTTGCCAGCGGTTCGGCCGGGAACTCAAAGGAGACTGCCAGTGATAAACTGGAGGAAGGTGGGGATGACGTCAAGTCATCATGGCCCTTACGAGTAGGGCTACACACGTGCTACAATGGCATATACAAAGAGAAGCGACCTCGCGAGAGCAAGCGGACCTCATAAAGTATGTCGTAGTCCGGATTGGAGTCTGCAACTCGACTCCATGAAGTCGGAATCGCTAGTAATCGTAGATCAGAATGCTACGGTGAATACGTTCCCGGGCCTTGTACACACCGCCCGTCACACCATGGGAGTGGGTTGCAAAAGAAGTAGGTAGCTTAACCTTCGGGAGGGCGCTTACCACTTTGTGATTCATGACTGGGGTGAAGTCGTAACAAGGTAACCGTAGGGGAACCTGCGGTTGGATCACCTCCTTACCTTAAAGAAACGT
>NZ_JANUFB010000020.1:0-2301 GCF_024809055.1 Citrobacter sp. JUb117 | reverse complement strand
AAAGGGCAAGCCAGCCAGTGGTCGGGCGGTGTTGTCGCAGGAACAGGACGGTATTAAATCGCACAACCATAGCGCCACGGTTGCAAATACGGATCTTGGAACAAAAGCGACAACATCATTTGATTACGGGACAAAAACGTCATCATCCTATGACTACGGCACAAAAACGACTAATAGCACAGGAGCACACACACACGGTGTTTCGGTTTATTGGCTCAATACATCGGCGCAAACGGGATTAGTCGGTGCAGGGGCGAATACCAGTGTAGTGGGCACCCAGCAAACAGCGTCAGGCGGTGCTCACTCGCATACAACGGCAATTGGTGCTCATGCCCATACGACAGCAATTGGTGCTCACAGCCATAACGTTACTTTGGGCGCACACAATCACGCAATTACGGTCAACGCTGCGGGTAATGCAGAAAACACCGTAAAAAATACAGCATTTAATTATTTAGTGAGGCTTGCATAATGGCTTTTAAAATGACTGACAGTGACCGGATAATTACTATCTATAACCTTTCAGCATCCACAAATGAATTTATCGGTCAGGGTGATGGTTATATTCCGGCAAATACCGGATTGCCTGCTTTCAGTACAGATATTGTCCCGCCGTCAGCACCGGAGGGGTTTATTGCAGTATTTAATTCTGATTCTAATAAATGGTCACTTGTTGAAGACCATCGAGGGAAAACGGTCTACGACATTCATACAGGGGAAGCCATCACAATTAACCAGTTAGGTAAGCTGCCTGACGATGTAGTTTCCGTTGCGCCCGAAGGACATTTTGTGAAATGGGACGGAAAAAAATGGGTTCATGACACTGAAGCGGAAAAAATGGCACTGATTACGCAGGCGACACAGCAAAAAGAAAGCCTTCTTGCTCTGGCTGCATCAAAAATCGCACCTTTACAGGACGCGGTTGATCTCGATATTGATACTGATGAAGAACAAAAGCAATTATTAGCATGGAAAAAATACAGAGTATTAATAAACAGATTAGATACTTCAAAACCTGAATGGCCTACGCCTCCAGGTAGCTAAAGCAAATCTCCTTATCACACTGGGAAATGTTGGTTTTATAAAGATGGAAAGCTGCAATAAATCCGCGATTATCAGGCTAACGCAGAAGCAGAGCGCGACCGCCGCATGGCTGAATAGCTGGCTGGCAGTTGCGCAAGGCGGCGTTACGGAATAATTGCATTAAATTACGCCACCTTGATTTGCTTTCATATCCTGATATCAACTGACCTTAATATCCGGTAGTGGAGGCCATTCAGGTTTTGTGGTATCTACCCGGTTAAGCAAGACACGATATTTCTTCCACTCCAACAACAGCGCGGTTTCAACGTCCGTTGCCATGCCCAGATCAACAGCATCCTGTAAGGGGGCTATTGCGGATGTTGCGACCGCCAGAAGATTTATTTTTTCCTGTTCCGCCAGCATCAGCAGATGTTCATTTTCTGCATCGGTATCGTGGACCCACTTTGCTCCATCCCACTTAACAAAATGACCTTCCGGTGCGACTGAAACAACATCGTCAGGTAACTTACCTAACTGGTCAATCGTGGTAGCTTTCCCGGTTTGAATGTCGTAGACCGTTTTCCCTCGATGGTCCTCAACCAATGACCATTTTTCTGACTCATAATTAAATACAGCGACAAAACCAGCCTTCGCTGACGGCGGGGCAATATTGGTACTGTAAGCAGGTAATCCCGTATTAGCCGGGATAAACCCATCACATTTCCCAATATATTCATTTGTATCTGCACGAAGGTTGTAGAGAGTAATAGTCCGGTTTTCTCCGGTCATTTCAAAAGTCATCAGGCAAGCCTCACAATATAGTTAAACGCAATATTTTTAACGGTGTTTTCTGCATTTCCGGTTGCATGAACGGTCGCAGCATGTCCGTGATACCCCATAACCACATAATGGTCATGCGCACCGATACCCACCCAGTGATCATGAGGGCCAATCCACGTCACATGAGCATGATTACCACTTCCCTCAATACGATCTCCAGCTGACCATGAAATATTCGACGAGTGCATCCCCAGCCCCTGGCCGGGAGTATCCCGGTATGCAGACGTTGAGCAATATCGAAAGTTATGTGCGTGCCAACCCCCTTCTGTGGATGACTTATTTCCGTAATCAAAACTGGTTGTTGGTTTCGAACCATAATCAAAAGAGCTGGTGTATTTCGTTCCCAGGTCTGTATCGGAAATGCTGGCTGTGTGGGCGTGCGATTTAATACCATCCTGTTCATACGAGAGTACCGTACGCCCGTTCGGTTTCCCCTTA
>NZ_JANUFB010000019.1:0-2868 GCF_024809055.1 Citrobacter sp. JUb117 | reverse complement strand
AGCGATGTATACATCGCCGCGCCGCAAGGGTTCCCCTTCCGAATCCCGTTCATCTCTGCGCGCTGATCACCCCAGGTTAAATCCGACCCCCCCCCTTAGCAATAAATCCAGCCATGCCTGACGGCCTGGCCAACGCCTCACGGCCGCACAGTAAACTGCGCACCCGTTCACCGTTAATCAGGTACAGATTTACCAACCGCTATATCGCCCGTCACGCAGGGCCGGGAACCCCTGATTTGTGCGGTAGTGGCTGAAGCAGCAGTGGTGAGAATGAGGTACAGATTAACCAATACCGTCAGTCGCCTTTACGTACTAAAATCCGCCCTTAGTGACAACATACGCCTGAAACCGCCCGCCAGTCACCTGCGTGCATAGTCATGCAGGTGCGCAGAAATTATCAGGCGCGTTTTTTCACGATACAGGCAGTGGGAAGTGCCGGAAACAGGCAGGAAGACCCAGAAACGCGCTGAGGCTGTCTGAGAGGGTGCGGGCAACGGATGTTATGGTAAATTCTCTAGGTAAGCATAGAAGGGGGCTGGCTATGAAGTTTGGGGTTAGTGAAGAGGATATACAGATCACTATCAATGGTTGATACAGGCTCAACACCCGCTGTTTAAGCATCTTCAGGAATAACGATGCTGCCGCCTCTGCGAGTGCAAGTTAGGTCTTCACATAAATACACAGGTGTAGAGACAAAAAGCCCCTATGGTTAGGAGCTTTTCTTTACCTAAATGAAATATCGTTTTTAGATATTTTCATAAAATTCATGGACCTGTTTTTCAGGAGCATCCAAGTTCCGTGGGCGGTAAACCACCTCAACTTCTTCAAGATTTACTTTATCTTGAGCACGATATAAACCATATGCTATTTGCATTTTCATCCAAGAGTCAGCAGAACGCCCTAAGGCTTTTGATAGGCGTAATGCCATTTCATAAGAAAGGTCAGCTTTTTGGTTTACTAACCGGCTAACGGTTGATGTATCAACCCCAAGCTTTTCTGCAAACGTTCCTATTTGAAGCTCTAACGGCTCTAAATATACTTCGCGGATAAACTCGCCGGGGTGCATAGGTTTTTGCAATGTAAACATGCAACCTCCTAAATACTCTGATTTTGTGCCTTGCGCAACGCGCAAACCTATTGACATAAGCAATCCATTTGTGATAAAATGGATTAGTTAAGGGTAATTTTTTTCTTAACGTTAACAGTTTGGTTCTTCTGTTTTGTTCTTGTAGTGACTATCTGGCAGTTCTAAAGCTTCGCAGGCGTAGAATACTACCTATAAATAGAACACAGTCAAGAAACTTTACTAAACAAGAAGAACTTCTAAAACATAAAAATTTTCATATGGAGAAGTTCAATGATTAAAAATTTTAAATCCAAAAAACTAAAACAATTTAACAGTGGTGATACAAGTAAGGTAGCACAAGCGCATAAAAAGAAAATAGAGATTATCTTAAACGCTTTAGATACCGCTACTTCAATAAAGGATCTTGACCTTCCTGGTTTGGATCTTCATTCGTATGCTGAATATACCCCAACCCGCTGGTCATTAAAGGTGTCGGCGAACTATCGTATTTTCTTTGAGTGGGATGGTGCCAACGTCCGTAATGTGGATTACGACGATCCACATTAATGTCAGTTAAATCAACGACTTAGGTCATGGGCTTGAATCACCAAAGTGATTCAAGCCCATGAGGCTATTATATGGTTTTTTTTTATTAAGTCAATGGCTTGGTAAAGATAATTTCTTGAGATTGAGTGGGACGCAGAGTATCTTTAATCCTGAAACGAAAAAACCACCTGGGGAGGTGGTTTTTCGAAGGTTCAGCAAGTTGGGGAACTTCTGAACCGTGGTAACAGGGTGTACAAGACCGCTGCCACCAAATACGTCCTTCCAGTTTAGCCGTAGTTAGGCTGATACTTCAAGAACTCTGCATTAGTAATCTCTTGTACACCCTCTTACCAGTGGCCGCTGCCAGTGGCGATAAGTCGTGCCTTTCCGGGTTGGACTCACGACGATAGTTACCGGAAAAGGCGCAGCGGTCGGACTGAACGGGGGGTTCGTGCATACAGTCCAGCTTGGAGCGAACTGCCTACCCGGAACTGAGTGTCAGGCGTGGAATGAGATAAACGCGGCCATAACAGCGGAGTGACACCGGTAAACCGAAAGGCAGGAACAGGAGAGCGCACGAGGGAGCTACCAGGGGGAAACGCCTGGGATCTTTATAGTCCTGTCGGGTTTCGCCACCACTGATTTGAGCGTCAGATTCTGTGATGCTTGTCAGGGGGGCGGAGCCTATGGAAAAACGGCTTCGCCGTGGCCTTCTTGCTTCCCTGTTAAGCTTCTTCCTGGAAGATGCTAGGAAATTTCCGCCCCGCCAGTAAGGCGGTACCGCTCGCCGCAGCCGAACGACCGAGCGGAGCGAGTCAGTGAGCGAGGAAGCGGAATATCTCCGGGCTTATCTTTGGCACCGTACGCGCCATCGCTGCATTTTTTCATAGGATGCAGGATAGGGCTAACGCCGCAAAGTGACGTCACCTGACGTTCCTGGATTACAAAGGTTAAAGCAGCGGACAGGAAATGTTTTGTGCCCACAGCCATGCTGGCTTATTCGCAAAACAGCGGGACAAGATGTGTTTTTGGAGTACCGCCGGCACGCCAATGACTCTTGGTCAGGCTCCGCCCGACACCGTATGTTTGCTATCTGTTTGCTATCTGTTTGCTATCTGTTTGCTGTCGCTACCCTCAGCAGTGAAAAGAGTAAGGCACGTTAGCGATGTATACATCGCCGCGCCGCAAGGGTTCCCCTTCCGAATCCCGTTCATCTCTGCGCGCTGATCACCCCAGGTTAAATCCGACCCCCCCCC
>NZ_JANUFB010000018.1:0-4513 GCF_024809055.1 Citrobacter sp. JUb117 | reverse complement strand
CCATGCCGAACTCAGAAGTGAAACGCCGTAGCGCCGATGGTAGTGTGGGGTCTCCCCATGCGAGAGTAGGGAACTGCCAGGCATCAAATAGAAACAAAAGGCTCAGTCGAAAGACTGGGCCTTTTGTTTTATCTGTTGTCTGTCGGTGAGTGCTCTCCTGAGTAGGACAAATCTGCCGGGAGCGGATTTGAACGTTGCGAAGCAACGGCCCGCAGGGTGGCGGGCAGGACGCCCGCCATAAACTGCCAGGCATCAAACAAGTGAAGAAGCCCATCCTGACGGATGGGCTTTTTGCGTCTGTTGTTTGTCGGTGAGTGCTCAATATCCCACTCTTCCATAACACAAGCCATCCTGAGGCATATGCGGTAAACTAAGCACGATTTTGCATCAGGAAAGCGTCTATGAATCACTCCCTTAAAGTCTGGAACACCTTCGGTATTGATCAGTATGCTAATGAACTTGTCTGCGCCGAAAATGAGCAACAATTACTGAATGCCTGGCAATCAGCCAATGCATTACAACATCCAGTGCTGATCCTGGGTGAAGGGAGTAACGTCCTGTTTCTTGATGCCTTCTATGGAACGGTGATTGTTAACCGTATTAAGGGCATTCAGGTCACAGAACAGCCTGATGCCTGGCATTTGCACGTAGGTGCGGGGGAAAACTGGCATCATCTGGTACAGCATACTCTGCAACTGGGCATGCCAGGGCTGGAAAACCTTGCGCTCATCCCCGGTTGTGTCGGTTCATCGCCGATCCAGAATATCGGTGCTTACGGCGTAGAACTACAGCGTGTCTGTGAATATGTTGATTGCGTTGAACTGTCGACGGGCAAACATTTACGCGTCGCAGCAGCGGAATGCCGTTTTGGCTATCGTGATAGTATCTTCAAACATGAATACCAGGATCGCTTTGCGATCGTTGCAGTTGGGCTGAAACTACCAAAACAATGGCAGCCGGTGCTGACCTACGGCGACTTAACTCGCCTGGATCCCTCGACGGTGACGCCGCAGCAAGTGTTTGATGCCGTCTGTCATATGCGTACAACTAAACTACCCGACCCTAAAATACAGGGTAACGCGGGGAGCTTCTTTAAAAATCCCGTCGTTACCGCAGAAGTTGCTCAGGTGCTGCTGTCACAATTCCCGACAGCGCCTCATTACCCTCAAAAAGATGGCTCTGTGAAACTGGCTGCTGGCTGGCTTATCGATCAATGTCAGCTAAAAGGGGCGAGTATAGGTGGTGCTGCGGTACATCAGCAACAGGCGCTGGTACTCATTAACGCCAACGATGCAACAAGCCAGGATGTGGTGCAGCTTGCCCATCACGTTCGCCAGAAAGTGGGTGCGAAATTTAATGTCTGGCTCGAGCCTGAGGTCCGATTTATTGGACCGAAGGGGGAAATGAACGCCGTGGAGATCATAGCATGAAGGATCATACTGTACCTCTGACGCTTATTTCATTGCTGGCTGATGGTGAATTTCATTCGGGTGAACAGCTAGGTGAAAAGCTTGGCATGAGTCGTGCGGCTATCAATAAACACATCCAGACGTTACGTGACTGGGGTGTTGATGTCTTTACCGTTCCCGGTAAAGGATACAGCTTACCGGAACCTATTCAGCTCCTGGATTCATCAGTTATTCATTCTCAACTGGATGGTGGAAATATTACCGTCCTGCCGGTCATTGATTCGACCAACCAATACCTTTTGGATCGTATTGGGCAACTGGAATCAGGTGATGCCTGCGTCGCTGAATATCAGCAGGCCGGACGTGGCCGTCGTGGGCGTAAATGGTTTTCTCCGTTTGGAGCAAACCTTTACCTCTCAATGTTCTGGCGTCTGGAGCAGGGACCGGCGGCTGCGATTGGCCTGAGCCTAGTCATTGGTATCGTCATGGCAGAAGTATTACGCGATCTGGGTGCCGATAAGGTGCGCGTGAAATGGCCTAACGACCTCTATCTGCTCGATCGTAAACTCGCCGGCATTCTGGTGGAGCTTACCGGTAAAACGGGTGACGCTGCGCAAATTGTTATTGGCGCGGGTATTAATATGGCAATGCGTCGGGTGGAAGAGAGTGTGGTTAATCAGGGCTGGATTAACCTGCAGGAAGCGGGAATTAACATTGATCGTAACACCCTTGCCGCTCGGTTGATCCGTGAGCTGCGTGCGGCACTCGTACTGTTTGAGCAAGAAGGGCTAACGCCTTATTTACCACGTTGGAAGACGCTGGATAATTTTATCAATCGTCCCGTTAAATTGATTATCGGCGATAAAGAAATATTTGGTGTATCCCGGGGAATAGATGCGCAAGGTGCGCTATTACTTGAACAGGATGGCGTGATCAAACCGTGGATGGGTGGAGAAATATCACTCAGAAGCGCAGGGTAATAAAAAGGGGAGCGATAGCTCCCCATTTTGTTTATTTCCGTAATCTCACTTGTTCAACAGCATGGTTGGCGCTTTTAGTCATGATTAAGCTGGCTCGCTCACGCGTTGGTAAGATATTTTGTTTTAAATTCAGCCAGTTAATTTCTTTCCAAAGTGTTGTGGCGGTATTGATAGCCTCATCTTCAGACAGTTTGGCGTAGTTATGGAAATAAGAGTCGGGGTTGGTAAATGCCCCTTCACGGAATTTCAGGAAACGATTGATATACCACGTCTGGAGTAATTCTTCTGGTGCGTCAACGTAAATAGAGAAGTCGACAAAGTCAGAAACAAATACATGATGTGGATCGTGAGGGTAATCCATTCCACTTTGTAATACGTTTAATCCTTCGAGAATTAAAATATCGGGTTGTGCGACGGTCTTGTCTCCATCAGGGATCACATCATAGATAAGATGTGAATAAACCGGCGCCGTGACGTTAGGGACACCTGACTTGAGGTCGGAAACGAATTTTACCAGACGGTGCATATCGTAGGACTGAGGGAAGCCTTTCTTCTTCATAAGTCCACGGTCTTTCAACACCTGGTTAGGGTGAAGAAAGCCATCGGTGGTAATCAACTCAACCTTGCGATGCTCAGGCCAGCGACTCAACAATGCCTGCAGGACGCGCGCAGTGGTACTTTTTCCTACCGCAACGCTGCCAGCAATACTGATGATATAAGGAATACGCTCGCCGTTGGTGCCTAAAAATTGCTCCAGCACAGCCTGACGGCGCAGGTTTGAACTGATGTAAAAGTTTAGCAAACGCGATAAGGGCAAATAAATCTCGGCAACTTCTTCCAGCGATAAGTCTTCATTAATGCCTTTCAGACGAGCAATCTCTTCCTCGGTCAGGGTCATCGGCACGGAATCACGAAGCGCAGCCCACTGGTTGCGATCAAACTGTAGGTAAGGCGTCATTAACGCTTGCTCTTTTATACTCATACGCATGGTCTGGCTGTCATTGCGATATCAGGTCAGTAATAAAAAATGAATTCATCCCTGGCACGCAATGGCACGTCACATTTCAGTTAATTTGGACAATGGGCAGGAGGGTAACACCAGATGGGAGGGAATAATAAGAAAAAATCATCCCCTGAAAAGCAATGTGACGGGTATTCCAGATGTAAAAAGAGGCACTTTGCATCAGTTGGTATACATATGATGGAGTAAAACACCTCCTGGACGGTCGTGAAACGTTGTAAATTTGTACAGTCAGGCGCGAGAATAGATTATTTATCGGCCGTATAGTGTAAAATGTGAGCGATAGAACGTTTTATGCGATTTTTTAGTTGCATGAAAGCGCAGGTCTCCATAAAATGCGCGCTACTTGATGCCGACTTAGCTCAGTAGGTAGAGCAACTGACTTGTAATCAGTAGGTCACCAGTTCGATTCCGGTAGTCGGCACCATCAAGTCCGGTGGGGTTCCCGAGCGGCCAAAGGGAGCAGACTGTAAATCTGCCGTCACAGACTTCGAAGGTTCGAATCCTTCCCCCACCACCACTTTCTGGCAGCGTTATCGCCGCCTGGGTTGGTTAGAAAAATTAACCAGCTCAAACAGAAAAGAGAGAAATCTCTTTTTTGTTACAGAAAGAACTGGGTAGCCGAGTTTCAGGATGCGGGCATCGTATAATGGCTATTACCTCAGCCTTCCAAGCTGATGATGCGGGTTCGATTCCCGCTGCCCGCTCCAGACGTGCTGATATGGCTCAGTTGGTAGAGCGCACCCTTGGTAAGGGTGAGGTCCCCAGTTCGACTCTGGGTATCAGCACCACTTCACTTCTCCTTCCCGTTTCTCTCTGTTTACTTTTAAAAGCATTCAACAGTTCAGGTATATTGCCTGGTTGATGTGGTGATATCACCGATTTATCCGTGTCTTAGAGGGACAATCGATGTCTAAAGAAAAATTTGAACGTACAAAACCGCACGTTAACGTCGGTACTATCGGCCACGTTGACCATGGTAAAACAACGCTGACTGCTGCAATCACTACCGTACTGGCTAAAACCTACGGCGGTTCTGCTCGTGCATTCGATCAGATCGATAACGCACCGGAAGAAAAAGCACGTGGTATCACCATCAACAC
>NZ_JANUFB010000017.1:0-26182 GCF_024809055.1 Citrobacter sp. JUb117 | reverse complement strand
CAACCGTTTATTTTCAGGTTTTTCTCTTCAACCGAACCGGCTGTTTGTGTGAAGTGATTCACATCCGCCGTGTCGATGGAGGCGCATTATAGGGATCCCATTTTTTAGCACAAGTGTTTTTTTAGATCTTTTTTGCTGAGTGGCTGTTTTTTACCCCTTTCGCTACATTCCTGCACAATATGCCTGATTTTTGATAACTAAATCGCTTGCACAGTCTCGATAATCAAACCAAAGTCTTCATTACTGCTCTATTCTATTGAGGTAAACATGTCTGATGTACTGCGTCCTTATAAGGATCTTTTCCCGCAGATCGGGAAACGCGTGATGATCGACACCAGCAGCGTCATCATTGGTGATGTTCGTCTGGCTGATAATGTTGGGATCTGGCCTCTGGTCGCGATCCGTGGTGACGTGAACTACGTACAAATCGGCGCCCGCACAAACATTCAGGACGGTAGCGTATTACATGTCACGCATAAATCAGCATCTAACCCGCAAGGCAATCCACTGATCGTGGGTGAGGATGTCACCGTGGGCCATAAAGTCATGCTGCACGGCTGCGTCATTGGCAACCGCGTTTTGGTCGGTATGGGATCGATCCTGCTGGACGGTGTCGTAGTAGAAGATGACGTAATGATTGGCGCGGGAAGTTTGGTTCCGCAAAACAAACGCCTGGAGAGCGGGTATCTGTACCTGGGCAGCCCGGTTAAACAGATCCGCCCACTCAGCGATGAAGAAAAAGCGGGCCTGCAGTATTCAGCTAACAACTATGTGAAATGGAAAGACGAGTATTTGAGTCAGGATAACCAAACCCAACCGTGAGCATCTTCTTGCTGAGCCTGGATCAATGCTTCGGCTTCATCTTCCAGATCCCAGCGATGCTCCCGAAAAATTTCCATCCACTGTTCAGGCGTGTTGCCGCCAAAGCGACGCGCCAATACCTCTCCGTTGATGGCGCATGTTAGCTGCATACCCTGAACCATCGCCGGGAAAACGACAGCATCTATATCTGACTTCCATTCTTCTCTATCGGGAAACTGGATAGCCTGGTTCACACGGACAGTTCCTGTTGCAGCTGTTTAATGACGGGTTCCGTCTTCGGCAATACGCCATACCAGAGTAAAACGGCATGCGCCGCCTGCCCTACCAACATTCCCAACCCATCAGCACAATGTTTTGCTCCCTGTAATGCGCACCAGGACAAGAACGGCGTATTCCCTTTCTGATAAAACATGTCGTAGCAATAAACAGAAGCGTTGATCAGTGATGCAGGGATAGCCGGAACATCCCCGCTAATCCCACTGGAGGTCGCATTAATAATGAGATCGAAGGTGTTATTCTCAAGCTCATCAAATCCCACGGCCTGAACGCTACCGGTATGGGAAAAGATCTGAGCCAGTTCTTCTGCACGCGAAGCGGTACGGTTTACGATGGCCACTGCACAATCCATAGAAAGAAGAGGGAGCAATACCCCGCGGGATGCCCCACCAGCCCCAATAAGTAAAATACGCGATCCGGGACGAATAAAAGCTAAACGTTCAAGATCGCTTAATAAACCAATACCATCGGTGTTATCCCCAAGTAAGCGTCCATCTTCCAAACGCTTAAGCGTGTTAACCGCCCCGGCAAGCGATGCCCGTTCTGTTAATTCATCAGCCCGCGCAAATGCCTCTTCTTTAAAAGGAACCGTAATATTCGCCCCTTTACCGCCCTCTGCAAAGAAGGTGTTCAGCGTATTCACAAAATTATTGATTGGCGCCAGCACCCGTCCATAGGTGTGATCGATATTCAGTTGCTCTGCAAATTGCTGATGAATAAAAGGCGATTTGCTGTGCGCGATTGGATTGCCAAAAACAGCATAGGCTTCTTTCATATTACCCCTGTCGAAATTGTTCACCCGTCAAGGCATCACGGATTTCCGAAGGATTTAAACGCCCCCCGGTATCACCTTCGACAACGGGGAAATCTATACCAAACTGCACGCGTACTTCCTCTACCGTTCTGCAAGGGGGTAGACCACTCAAATTAGCACTGGTAGAAACTAACGGTTTACCATAAGCCTGGCACAACGCAACCACCAGCGGATGATCCGTGACGCGCACGGCCAGCGAATCAAAACGGCCGGTTAACCAACGTGGTGTCGTTATCGCTGCCGGAAACACAAAGGTAACGGGACCTGGCCAGCACGCGAAAATAGCATCACGTTGGGCATCAGTGAGCATGCTGTCATCAATATACGGCTTGAGTTGGTCAAAATTTGCCGCAATTAAAATCAAGCCTTTATCAATTGGTCGTTGTTTTAGTTCCAACAGACGAGTAACAGCCGTTTCGCTATCTGGGTCACAGCCGATGCCGAAAACAGCTTCTGTTGGATAAGCGATGACTTTATCTTGTTTCAGAACCGCTATCGCAGCAGCGATGGGATCTGTGGGCAGGTTATTATTCACTTTTTTATTCCGCCGAGACCGGCTTTCCACATTGTTTACTGGCACAAAAGTGTTTCACACCCTGTGCAGTTTTCTTTTCGATGAGAAGTGGATAGTGACACTCAGGACACTCTCCAGCCAGAGGTTTGAAGTTGATGACAAACTGACACTCAGGATAGCGATCGCAGGAGTAAAAAGTTTTGCCATAACGGGAACGCCGCTGGACCAACTGGCCTGTCCGGCATTGAGGGCAAACAATCGCCGTTTCATCTGGTTTGTCGATAAGTTCAGTATGGTCACATGCCGGGTAATCGCTACACCCAATAAACATACCGAATCGTCCCTGCCTCAGCACCAGCTCAGCACCGCACTCAGGACAAAACTTACCCTCCAGAACTTTGACAATATGTCCGTCCGCAGAGGATTTTAGCGGACGGACATAGTCGCATTCCGGATACTGTGAACAACCGAGAAACGGGCCATGTTTCCCAGAGCGAATAACCAGTTCAGCCCCGCATTGTGGGCAGGGCTCGTTTTTACGCACCGCAAACAGTGCTGATTTAGCCATAACAACTCATGCTGAATGAAGATTGATTAATGCAGCATACCTTCATTCACTTCAAAGAGTAATTCTTCCATTTGCTGATACGCATTTTCACAACCGGGAATGTTGAATAAAACCATCAGGATCACCCACTTCAGGTCTTCCAGATCGAATTCTGCTGTATCCAGCGCGAGTACACGCTCAATCACCATTTCTCGCGTTTCGAGGTTTAGCACCTGGATCTGCTCCAGGAATAATAAGAACCCCCGACAACTCGCATCCAGGCGATCGCACTCTTCCGCCGTATAAATACGAATAGACAGAGGGTCAGATGCAAGCTGCATAGGTTCGGCAAGGCCATCCTGATAATCAGCCAGTTTTTCCAGCCACAGTAACGCGTTGTAGATGTCTTCACGATCAAAACCAGCGTCGGTAAGATCCCGTTCCAGTTTGTCCTGATCCACACGCAGCTCCGCTTCGTTATGGATATATGTCTCAAACAAATACATTAGTACGTCGAACATGGCATGCCCTCCTCAATCGGACATAGCCGCCGGGTACAGCTGCGATCCATCCTGCTAACTCCAGTTCGAGTAGCTGAGCCACTACCTCTGGCACAGGTTGGCCGGCACGTTCAGCGACGACGTCAACAGGTGTTACCTCATCTCCTACGTTAGCCAGGAGCTCAGGAAATGGCAATGGCACCTCTTCGTGATCTGGTGAATAAATTGAATTTTCAGGTTCATCTGGCACCCAATGTAAACCGTATTGCAAATTCTCCAGAATATCTTCTGGAGCCGTAACCAACGTCGCTCCTTGCTTAATGAGCCAATGTGGCCCCTCACAACCTAGGTTCCCTATTGGCCCTGGTAACGCAAAAACGTCCCGTCCTTGCTCCAGGGCACAACGCGCAGTCACCAGCGAACCGCTACGCTGAGCGGCCTCAATCACCAGTACGCCTTTGCTTAAGCCACTGATAATACGATTTCGTCGCGGAAAATTGCGCGGTAGAGGAAGCATATCCAAAGGGAACTCGGACACCAGCGCGCCTCCGGCCTCAATCAGACGTTCGGCAAGATGCGCGTGCCGCCGTGGATGAATGGTTTCCAGGCCGTTCCCCAGCACGGCGATACTGGTTCTATTCATATTCACCGCCGCGTTGTGCGCGACGCCATCGATCCCCCGTGCCAGCCCGCTGGTGATTGTCACACCGCAAGCGGCAAGCTTCTCACAGAATAATCGCCCCCAGCGCTCTCCATACCAGGAATGTTGCCGGCTCCCCACAACAGCGACCTGAAAAGAGTGTAAACAATCGGGATCGCCAACAATAAAGAGGAGTCCCGGGTAATCTTCAGTGGCGCGAAGCTGCGGCGGATAACGTTCGCTATCGGCAAAAACGACATGGTGATGCGGTAACTCCAGCCAGCGCAGCGTTTTTTCCAATTCAATGTCGGAATAGCTTAAAAAACGTGCGGCCTGGCGGGGAGAGAATCCTGCATATTGGAGTATCGTTTTGTTAATACACGGTTGAGCAATAAGCCAGTGAGCAATGCGCACCATCTCATCACCATAAAGTTCACATACTCGTGCTAAACGTAACCAAATTTCGGTGTGGGTCATCCCTTTTCCCCCTGCCACAAGCAGTCATAGCAATCTTTGCGATTGGTCACTGATGCTGTCAATCAGAAGGGGTTTTGTCTAGAATAGAGGTAATAATCTTTCCAACTCCTGAACACAACTCTGGATAACTATGTCAGTTTTGCAAGTGTTACATATCCCGGACGAGCGTCTTCGCAAAATCGCAAAACCGGTTGAAGAAGTGAATGCAGAAATTCAGCGTATCGTCGATGATATGTTCGAGACGATGTACGCCGAAGAAGGTATTGGCCTGGCGGCAACGCAGGTTGATATTCATCAGCGCATCATTGTTATTGATATCTCTGAAAATCGCGATGAGCGCCTGGTGTTGATCAACCCTGAGCTACTGGAAAAAGACGGTGAAACCGGCATTGAAGAAGGTTGCCTGTCTATTCCCGAACAGCGAGCATTAGTACCGCGCGCTGAGAAAGTAAAAATTCGCGCACTCGATCGTGAGGGTAACCCCTTTGAACTGGAAGCCGATGGCCTGTTAGCGATCTGCATTCAACACGAAATGGATCACCTGGTCGGTAAATTGTTTATTGATTATCTGTCGCCGTTGAAACAACAACGCATTCGTCAGAAAGTTGAAAAACTTGACCGCCTGAACGCCCGACCTTAAGGACAAGAATCAACGTGTCAGACTCACTACGTATTATTTTTGCGGGTACACCTGACTTTGCAGCGCGTCATCTCGACGCGCTGCTGTCTTCTGGACATAACGTCGTCGGCGTATTTACCCAACCGGATCGCCCAGCAGGACGTGGTAAAAAGCTGATGCCCAGCCCGGTAAAAGTGCTGGCCGAAGAAAAAGGGTTACCGGTTTTTCAGCCCGTCTCTCTTCGTCCTCAGGAAAACCAGCAGTTAGTTGCTGACCTGCACGCAGATGTAATGGTGGTAGTGGCATATGGCCTTATTCTGCCAAAAGCCGTGCTGGACATGCCGCGCTTGGGATGCATCAACGTCCATGGTTCCCTGCTTCCTCGCTGGCGCGGCGCGGCACCCATCCAACGTTCACTGTGGGCTGGCGATACCGAAACCGGCGTCACCATCATGCAGATGGATGTCGGTCTGGATACCGGCGATATGCTACACAAACTCTCTTGCCCAATCACCACTGAAGACACCAGCGCCAGCCTCTACAATAAGTTAGCCGAACTCGGCCCACAGGGACTGCTGCACACACTGCACCTGTTGGCAACGGGCACCGCGAAACCTGAAGTCCAGGATGAATCGCTGGTGAGCTATGCCGAGAAGCTAAGTAAAGAAGAAGCCCGCATGGACTGGACGCTTAGTGCCGTTCAGCTGGAGCGCTGCATTCGCGCCTTTAATCCATGGCCGATGAGTTACATCGTCATTGATGAGCAGCCGGTCAAAATCTGGCAGGCCACGGTGATTGATAAACCTGCAGGTGCCGAACCAGGAACGATTCTGGAAGCAACCCGCCAGGGTATTCAGATTGCGACAGGCGATGGCATCCTGAATCTCATCTCTTTGCAGCCAGCCGGTAAAAAAGCCATGAGCGCGCAGGACCTGTTGAATTCACGCCGGGAATGGTTCGTTCCTGGAAACCGTCTGCTCTGACGGTTCATCTCTTAAAGCCCGGCATCTCCGGGCATTTTT
This sequence comes from Citrobacter sp. JUb117, assembly GCF_024809055.1. Taxonomy (NCBI): domain Bacteria; kingdom Pseudomonadati; phylum Pseudomonadota; class Gammaproteobacteria; order Enterobacterales; family Enterobacteriaceae; genus Citrobacter; species Citrobacter sp. JUb117. The sequence goes on along the minus strand of NZ_JANUFB010000017.1, from coordinate 19,951 downwards.
ATTTTTGCGGTTATGAAAAAAAATCTAAATTTACGCAGTATGGCGGCGCAGGCCGTCGAACAGGTTGTCGAAAAGGGGCAGTCGCTAAGCAATGTGCTACCTGCCATGCAGCAGAAAGTTGCCGATAAAGATAAGGCGCTGTTACAGGAACTTTGCTTCGGCGTATTGCGCACCCTCTCCCAACTTGAGTGGATGATCAAACAGCTGATGGAACGCCCGATGACGGGTAAACAGCGCACGGTCCACTACCTGATCATGGTCGGTTTCTACCAACTACTGCATACCCGTATCCCTCCTCATGCTGCATTAGCTGAAACAGTGGAAGGCGCGGTCGTGATCAAACGCCAGCAGTTGAAAGGCCTGATTAACGGCGTACTACGCCAGTTTCAGCGCCGCCAGGACGAACTGTTAACCGAGTTTGCACAAAGCGAACTGCGCTTCTTACACCCATCCTGGTTAGTAAAACGCATTAAGAATGCTTATCCACAGCAGTGGGAAACCATTCTTGCGGCTAATAACCAGCGTCCGCCAATGTGGCTACGCGTTAACCGTAACCACCACTCGCGCGACGCGTGGCTAGCATTGCTGGCGGAAAGTGGTCTTACCGGCTTCCCACACCCGGATTACCCGGATGCTGTGCGTCTGGAAACCCCAGTGTCAGTTCTGGCATTGCCCGGCTTCGAGCAGGGATGGGTAACCGTCCAGGACGCTTCCGCTCAGGGATGCGTGAGCTATCTGCAGCCGAAGAACGGTGAACAGATCCTCGATTTATGTGCAGCGCCAGGTGGAAAGACGACACATATTCTGGAGGTTGCTCCGAATGCAAATGTAATGGCGGTCGACGTAGACGAAAAACGTCTGTCTCGCGTCTACGACAACCTGAAGCGTTTGGGCATGAAGGCTACCGTCAAGCAGGGCGATGGTCGTTTTCCACAACAATGGTGTGGCGAACAACAGTTCGATCGTATTCTGCTGGATGCTCCATGCTCAGCCACTGGGGTCATTCGTCGCCATCCGGATATTAAATGGCTGCGCCGTGACCGGGATATCACCGAGCTTGCCCAACTACAAGCAGAGATCCTGAATGCGACTTGGGCGCATCTGAAGCCGGGTGGCACGCTGGTTTATGCAACCTGTTCTATTCTGCCTGAAGAGAACCAGCAGCAGATTGCGGCCTTCCTGACGCGTACGCCAAACGCGGTATTAAGCGAAACCGGCACACCTGAGCAACCAGGCCGCCAGAATTTACCGAGTGCAGAAGAAGGTGATGGCTTCTTTTACGCTAAGCTAATCAAAAAGTGATGAAATAACGGGTCGCGACTGATGAAAATTATCATTCTGGGCGCAGGGCAAGTTGGTGGTACGTTGGCTGAAAACCTGGTCGGCGAGAACAACGATATCACGGTAGTCGATACCAACGGTGAACGCTTGCGCAGCCTGCAGGACAAGTTCGACCTCCGCGTTGTGCAGGGGCATGGCTCTCATCCCCGCGTACTGCGCGAAGCTGGCGCCGACGACGCCGATATGCTGGTCGCCGTGACCAGCTCTGATGAGACCAATATGGTCGCCTGTCAGGTCGCTTATTCGCTCTTCAATACGCCTAATCGTATCGCACGTATTCGGTCACCGGATTATGTGCGCGATGCCGATAAACTCTTCCACTCCGAAGCGGTACCTATCGATCACCTCATTGCCCCAGAGCAACTGGTTATCGACAGCATCTACCGGCTGATTGAATATCCTGGTGCCCTGCAGGTGGTGAATTTTGCCGAAGGTAAAGTCAGTCTCGCAGTGGTTAAAGCCTATTATGGCGGTCCACTGATCGGTAACGCACTGTCGACTATGCGCGAGCATATGCCGCATATCGATACCCGCGTTGCGGCAATTTTCCGCCATGACAGACCTATTCGCCCGCAAGGCTCTACCATCGTGGAAGCGGGTGACGAAGTATTCTTTATTGCAGCGTCACAACATATTCGCGCAGTGATGAGCGAACTGCAACGCCTGGAAAAACCCTACAAGCGCATCATGCTTGTAGGCGGCGGTAATATCGGTGCCGGACTCGCTCGGCGGCTGGAAAAGGATTACAGCGTTAAGTTGATCGAGCGCGATCAGCAACGAGCTTCAGAGCTTGCTGAAAAGTTACAAAATACGATCGTCTTTTTTGGCGATGCTTCGGATCAAGAACTGCTCGCCGAAGAGCATATTGATCAGGTTGATCTGTTTATTGCCGTCACTAACGATGACGAAGCTAACATCATGTCGGCAATGCTGGCTAAACGTATGGGCGCCAAGAAAGTAATGGTGCTGATTCAACGTAAGGCGTACGTTGATCTGGTGCAGGGCAGCGTGATTGATATTGCCATTTCACCACAGCAAGCAACGATCTCTGCATTGCTCAGCCACGTCCGTAAAGCAGATATCGTCGGCGTTTCTTCGTTGCGCCGTGGTGTGGCAGAAGCCATCGAAGCTGTCGCGCACGGAGATGAAACAACATCCCGGGTTGTCGGCCGTGCAATTGACGAGATTAAGCTGCCGCCAGGAACAATCATTGGCGCCGTTGTTCGGGGTAATGACGTAATGATCGCTAATGACAACTTGCGTATTGAGCAGGGTGATCACGTCATTATGTTCCTGACCGATAAAAAATTTATTACCGATGTCGAACGTTTATTCCAGCCAAGTCCCTTCTTTCTGTAATTATGGGGGTGCTAGTACAGCACCCTTTTTATTTCCCCTTATTTTTCATGGTCTAATAAATTCCCCAGTCAGCAATACATAAATGGAAATTGTCTTAACATTTGTTAGACTTATAAACGTCAGCTGCATAGGGAGAATAAAATGAGCATTATTAAAGAATTTCGCGAATTCGCGATGCGCGGGAATGTTGTAGATTTAGCAGTGGGTGTCATTATTGGTGCGGCATTCGGTAAGATTGTTTCGTCACTGGTTGCCGACATCATCATGCCACCACTGGGCTTGTTAATTGGTGGGATTGATTTTAAACAGTTTGCCTTAACGTTACGCGACGCGCAGGGAGATATCCCGGCGGTCGTGATGCACTACGGTGTGTTTATTCAGAATGTGTTTGATTTCATTATTGTTGCCTTTGCTATCTTTATGGCCATCAAGCTAATCAACAGACTGAATCGCAAAAAGGCTGAAGAGCCAACAGCACCGCCAGCCCCATCAAAAGAAGAGGTGTTGCTGAGTGAAATACGTGACCTGCTGAAAGAACAAAATAACCGTTCTTAAGCACTCACTGAAACAAGAAGGCCAGTGGTAAAAAAGTGATTCACTTTCTTGCCACTGGCCTCCCAGTTACCCCGATTTCCTTGTTTACCTTTACGCTGATAACTTCCTTTTCCTTTCTTATTTTTCTCAACCCGCTGTCTGAATAGCGGGTCATGCAATAGTGCTTCAATGGCGTTGTCCTTTATCTGCCCTTTGGTGTGCTGATAACGACTCATAATCTCTCCAGTGTGTAATAATTTACGTCGCGAGTGTAGACCTGACCGTTCAATAAATCAACAGCCTGATTTTGTTCCGCTAGCGCCTTGCTCAAGTGCCTCGAGAATAGAGCAGTAAACGCTGCTATGCGCCATGCCGCAGCATGCATCGTTCAATCGCTGTAGCGAGCGCTGCATTGTCTGAAGCTCAGCAATTCGGGCTTCAACCTCTTTTAATCTTTCCTGAACAATTCCCTTAGACTCCTGGCAGGTATGGTGCTCAGGATCGATACGGATCGAGAGTAACTCGCGGATCGACTCCAGAGTAAAACCAAGCTGTCGGGCATAACGAATAAATTTAAGACGTTGAAGATCGCTTTCGGTATAGAGTCGAAATCCACCTTCAGTGCGTACTTCATGCTCCATCATTTGCTGCTTTTCATAGTAGCGGATGGTATCTGGCGTGACTTCAGCCAGTTTAGCTAATTCGCCAATACGATACATGGTACCTCCGCTAATCATCACTAATCCGATGCAGAAGTTTTTCTGCATATTCCCCACGCAAAAACTCGGTGCTGAGTCCAGCCTGTCGAAGTTTAAGTTCAAGGAGCGAAAGACGTCGACTTACCTCCTCATACTGAACCTCATCTTTACGAATTCCTGCAAGGATATCAAGCAGACGAATTGCTTCTCTGCGCAGCTCAAGTTCGGGAGGAAGGCAACCCGAATTTTTTAATAACCTGTAGCCGGCTCGCAGTTCCGGTGGAATATGAGAATCATCATCCAGAGCAAGCGGCTCACCGGAACCCGGTAAATCATCAAACTCGCCTTTGGCCTGCGCGTCATTAATATGGCGCTCTGCCCACTGGTCCAGTAACCACATACAGTGCTCCAGGAGGTGAACAAAAAAAGCACAGCTCGTATAGATAGGTTGGGGTGCTTCGGATATAAAAAAACCCGCCGGGGCGGGTTTTTTTACGTTACTACAGATTACTCTGCAGCAGCTTCTGCTTGCGATTCAGAGCGATCAACCAGCTCGATGTATGCCATCGGCGCATTGTCGCCTGCACGGAAGCCACACTTCAGAATGCGAGTGTAACCACCGGCGCGGCTCGCGAAACGCGGGCCCAGCTCGTTAAACAGTTTTGCCACGATCTCGTTATCACGAGTACGGGCGAATGCCAGACGACGATTAGCTACGCTATCAGTCTTGGCAAGAGTAATCAGCGGCTCAACTACGCGGCGCAGCTCTTTCGCTTTAGGCAGGGTCGTCTTGATGATCTCATGACGAACCAGTGAACCTGCCATATTGCGGAACATAGCCTGGCGATGGCTGCTGTTGCGGTTCAGTTGACGACCACTCTTACGATGGCGCATGACCTTATCCTTCTCAGTAAAACCTTAACCTGTGATCCGGTTACTCGTCAGCGATGCTTGCCGGTGGCCAGTTTTCCAGGCGCATGCCCAGAGACAGTCCACGGGAAGCCAGCACGTCTTTAATCTCAGTAAGAGATTTTTTACCAAGGTTAGGCGTCTTAAGAAGCTCAACCTCAGTACGCTGTACCAGATCACCGATATAGTGGATAGCTTCTGCTTTGAGGCAGTTAGCAGAGCGGACAGTCAATTCCAGATCGTCAACAGGGCGCAGCAGGATCGGATCGAACTCTGGTTTCTCTTCTTTAACTTCCGGCTGACGTACATCACGTAAATCAACGAAAGCTTCAAGTTGTTCTGCCAGAATGGTTGCCGCACGACGAATCGCCTCTTCAGGATCGATTGTGCCGTTGGTTTCCATTTCGATGACCAGCTTGTCCAGGTCGGTACGCTGTTCTACACGCGCAGCTTCAACATTGTAGGCAATACGCTCTACAGGGCTGTAGCAGGCGTCGACCAGCAGACGGCCGATTGGGCGCTCATCTTCTTCCGAATGAATTCGGGTAGAAGCCGGCACATAACCACGACCGCGCTGAACTTTGATACGCATGCTAATAGATGCGTTCTCATCGGTCAGGTGGCAGATCACGTGCTGTGGCTTGACGATTTCGACATCACCATCATGGGTGATATCGGCTGCAGTCACAGGGCCAATGCCAGATTTATTCAAGGTAAGAATAACGTCATCTTTACCCTGAACTCTCACCGCCAGCCCTTTCAGGTTGAGCAGGATTTCCAGGATATCTTCCTGAACGCCTTCTTTGGTGCTGTACTCATGTAGTACACCATCAATCTCAACCTCGGTCACCGCACAACCCGGCATCGATGAGAGCAGAATACGGCGCAGTGCGTTACCCAAAGTATGGCCAAAGCCACGCTCTAAAGGCTCAAGGGTCACCTTGGCGTGCGTCGAACTCAGTTGCTCGATATCTACCAGGCGCGGTTTTAGAAACTCTGTCACAGAACCCTGCATTGTGTCCTCTCTTTGGTACTAAGCTTTACTTGGAGTAAAGCTCGACGATCAGGTGTTCGTTAATGTCCGCAGACAGATCAGAACGCTCCGGCTTACGCTTGAACGTACCTTCCATCTTGCCAGCATCAACTTCCAGCCAGGTTGGCTTTTCACGCTGCTCAGCCAGCTCCAGAGCGGCTTTCACGCGAGACTGCTTCTTCGCTTTCTCACGAATGCTAACAACGTCATTCGGACTAACCTGATAAGAAGCGATGTTAACAACACGACCGTTTACCATAATTGCTTTATGGCTGACCAGCTGACGTGCTTCTGCACGAGTGGCACCGAAGCCCATACGGTATACAACGTTGTCCAGACGACCTTCCAGCAGACCCAACAGGTTTTCACCGGTGTTGCCTTTCAGACGTGCTGCTTCTTTGTAGTAGTTACGGAACTGACGCTCCAGCACACCGTAGATACGGCGAACTTTTTGCTTTTCACGCAACTGCACACCATAGTCAGACAGACGCGGTTTACGCGCACCGTGCTGGCCAGGAGCTTGTTCAATTTTACACTTGGTATCGATCGCGCGAACGCCAGACTTAAGGAATAAGTCAGTGCCCTCACGACGGCTCAGCTTGAGCTTAGGACCCAAATATCTTGCCATTTTCTTTCTCCAACAATCCTAGAAACGAGGCGTTATACGCGACGTTTTTTCGGCGGACGACAACCGTTATGAGGGATCGGAGTCACATCAGTAATATTAGTGATGCGGAAACCAGCGGCGTTCAGAGCACGAACAGTAGATTCGCGACCTGGACCCGGTCCTTTGACCATAACTTCCAGATTCTTGATACCGTATTCTTTTACGGCTTCAGCGCAACGCTCTGCTGCAACCTGAGCTGCAAACGGAGTGGATTTGCGAGAACCACGGAAACCGGAACCACCGGCTGTTGCCCAACCCAGCGCGTTACCCTGACGATCAGTAATGGTAACGATGGTGTTGTTAAAAGAAGCATGGATATGAGCCACGCCGTCAGAGACTTGTTTTCTTACACGTTTACGTGCACGAATTGGTGCCTTTGCCATTATTCAATCACCCCGATTATTTCTTGATCGGTTTGCGCGGACCCTTACGGGTACGTGCGTTGGTCTTGGTACGCTGACCGCGAACCGGGAGACCACGACGATGACGCAAACCGCGATAGCAACCAAGGTCCATAAGGCGCTTGATGCTCATGCTAACTTCACGGCGCAGATCACCTTCAACGACAAATTTGGCAACTTCGTCACGCAGCGTGTCGATTTGTTCTTCAGACAGCTCACTGATCTTAACATCTTCAGCGATACCCGCTGCAGCCAGAATGGCCTTAGAACGGGTCTTGCCGACGCCGTAGATCGAAGTTAATGCGATCACAGCATGTTTCTGATCAGGAATGTTAATGCCTGCTATACGGGCCACTATGCACTCCTACTATTTAATATGTACGCACCATGCTGAAAAGCCCGTTTTCAGGATACTCAAATGGAAACGCACAGACATACAAAAGATTGGCTGGCTAATCTAGCCAGCTCAACCCAACTTTGCAAGAAAAATATGCGAATAAATCAGCCTTGGCGCTGTTTATGCTTAGGCTCGGCACTGCAAATCACACGGATGACACCATCACGCTTAACGATTTTGCAGTTACGGCATAATTTCTTGACGGAAGCACGAACTTTCATTTTTACTCTCCGTAACTTCTCGGGCGACTGTTAACGGCCGTAGCCTTTCAGATTCGCCTTCTTCAATGCAGACTCATACTGACTTGACATCATCAGAGTTTGCACTTGAGCCATAAAGTCCATAATCACGACAACAACGATAAGCAGTGAGGTTCCACCGAAGTAGAACGGTACTTTCATTGCATCACGCATGAACTCCGGGATCAGGCAGATAAAGGTAATGTAAAGCGCACCAACCAAGGTCAGGCGGGTCATTACTTTATCGATATACTTCGCCGTTTGCTCTCCCGGACGAATTCCTGGTACAAATGCACCGGACTTCTTCAGGTTATCTGCTGTTTCACGCGGGTTGAAAACCAACGCCGTGTAAAAGAAACAGAAGAAGATGATTGCAGACGCATAGAGTAACACATAAAGCGGTTGCCCAGGCTGCAAATACAGCGAAATTGTTGTCAGCCAGTTCCAACCAGTACCGCCCCCGAACCATGACGCGATGGTCGCCGGGAACAGAATAATACTGGAAGCGAAGATTGCTGGGATAACCCCGGCCATATTCACTTTCAGCGGTAAATGTGTGCTCTGTGCAGCATAGACACGACGACCTTGCTGACGTTTCGCGTAGTTTACCACAATGCGGCGTTGACCACGTTCAACAAATACAACAAAGAACGTCACTGCAAATACTAATACTGCAACCAACAGCAACACGAGGAAGTGCAGGTCGCCTTGACGCGCTTGCTCGATAGTATGGGCAATGGCTGGCGGGAGTCCCGCGACGATACCGGCGAAGATAATGATTGAGATACCGTTGCCGATACCACGTTCAGTAATCTGTTCACCCAACCACATCAGGAACATTGTCCCTGTAACCAGACTTACAACAGCGGTGAAATAGAATGCAAAACCTGGATTCATCACCAGGCCTTGCATACCAGGCATATTCGGCAGACCGGTAGCAATACCGATCGACTGGAATATCGCCAGCACCAGAGTACCGTAGCGGGTGTACTGGCTGATCTTACGACGACCAGACTCCCCTTCCTTCTTAATTTCCGCCAACGTTGGATGAACCACCGTCAGCAGCTGGATAATGATCGACGCCGAAATATACGGCATGATCCCCAGAGCAAAGATAGAAGCACGGCTGAGAGCACCACCAGAGAACATGTTGAACATTTCAATGATGGTGCCTCGCTGTTGCTCAAGCAGTTTGGCAAGTACAGCGGCATCAATACCAGGGATCGGAATGAAAGAGCCAATACGGAACACAATCAGCGCGCCGATAACAAACAGCAGTCTGCGTTTCAGCTCGCCTAAGCCACCTTTGGCACTTTGAAAATCTAATCCCGGTTGTTTAGCCATCTGCTACTTATTCCTCGATTTTACCGCCAGCAGCTTCGATAGCAGCACGAGCGCCTTTAGTAACACGCAGGCCACGAACAGTTACCGGAGTAGTGACTTCACCAGCCAGGATCACTTTCGCGAACTCGATCTGGATACCGATAATGTTTGCTGCTTTCAGCGTATTCAGGTCTACAACACCGCCTTCAACTTTAGCCAGGTCAGACAGACGAACTTCGGCTGTGATCGCTGATTTACGTGAAGTGAAGCCGAATTTCGGCAGACGACGGTACAGAGGCATCTGACCACCTTCGAACCCGCGACGTACGCCACCGCCAGAACGAGACTTCTGACCTTTGTGACCACGACCACCGGTTTTACCGAGGCCAGAACCGATACCACGACCCAGGCGGCGAGCCGCTTTTTTAGAGCCTTCGGCCGGAGACAGAGTATTTAAACGCATCTCTTACTCCTCAACTTTAACCATGAAGGAAACCGCGTTGACCATACCACGAACAGCAGGAGTATCCTCGCGTTCTACGGTGTGACCAATACGACGCAGACCCAGGCCAAGCAGCGTTGCCTTGTGTTTCGGCAGACGACCGATTGCACTGCGGGTTTGAGTAATTTTAATAGTCTTTGCCATGGTTTATTTCCCCAGAATTTCTTCAACGGATTTACCACGCTTGGCAGCGACCATTTCCGGAGATTTCATATTTTCCAAACCATCGATAGTTGCACGAACCACGTTAATCGGGTTGGTGGAACCATACGCTTTAGCCAGAACGTTACGAACTCCAGCGACTTCCAGAACGGCGCGCATTGCACCACCGGCGATGATACCGGTACCTTCGGAAGCCGGCTGCATGAAGACACGAGAACCCGTGTGAGTACCCTTAACCGGGTGCTGCAGGGTGCCGTGGTTCAGCGCGACGTTAATCATATTGCGACGGGCTTTTTCCATCGCTTTCTGGATCGCTGCTGGAACTTCACGCGCTTTACCGTAACCAAAACCAACGCGACCGTTACCATCGCCAACTACAGTCAGAGCTGTGAAGGAGAAAATACGACCACCTTTAACGGTTTTAGATACGCGGTTAACCGCGATCAGCTTTTCCTGCAGTTCGCCAGCTTGTTTTTCGATGTGAGCCATCTTACACCTCTACCTTAGAACTGAAGGCCAGCTTCACGGGCAGCATCTGCCAGTGCCTGGACACGACCATGATATTGGAACCCGGAACGGTCAAAGGATACATCTTTGATGCCTTTTTCCAGAGCGCGTTCAGCAACAGCTTTACCTACAGCTGCAGCAGCGTCTTTGTTACCGGTGTACTTCAATTGTTCAGCGATAGCTTTTTCTACAGTAGAAGCAGCTACCAGAACTTCAGAACCGTTCGGTGCAATTACCTGTGCGTAAATATGACGCGGGGTACGATGTACCACCAGGCGAGTTGCACCCAGCTCCTGGAGCTTGCGGCGTGCGCGGGTCGCACGACGGATACGAGCAGATTTCTTATCCATAGTGTTACCTTACTTCTTCTTAGCCTCTTTGGTACGCACGACTTCGTCGGCGTAACGAACACCCTTGCCTTTATATGGCTCAGGACGACGGTAGGCGCGCAGATCTGCTGCAACCTGACCGATCAGCTGTTTATCAGCGCCTTTCAGCACGATTTCAGTCTGGGTCGGACATTCTGCAGTAATACCTGCCGGCAGCTCATGATCAACGGGATGAGAGAAACCTAAAGCCAGGTTTACTACATTCCCTTTGACCGCTGCGCGGTAACCTACACCAACCAGCTGCAGCTTCTTAGTGAAGCCTTCGGTAACACCGACAACCATTGAGTTCAGCAGGGCACGCGCGGTACCAGCCTGAGCCCAACCATCTACGTAACCATCACGCGGACCGAAGGTCAGTGCATTATCTGCATGATTAACTTCAACAGCATCGTTGAGAGTACGAGTCAGCTCGCCGTTCTTACCTTTGATCGTAATAACCTGACCGCTGATTTTTACATCAACGCCGGCAGGAATAACGACCGGTGCTTTAGCAACACGAGACATTTTTTCCTCCGATTAGGCTACGTAGCAGATAATTTCGCCACCAAGACCAGCTTGGCGCGCTGCACGATCAGTCATAACACCTTTAGAGGTAGAAACAACTGCGATACCCATGCCAGCCATAACTTTTGGCAGCTCGTCTTTACGCTTATAAATGCGCAGACCTGGGCGACTGACACGCTGAATGCTTTCTACAACAGCTTTACCCTGGAAATACTTAAGAGTAAGTTCCAGTTCCGGCTTGGTGTCGCCTTCAACTTTAAAATCTTCAATAAAACCTTCTTCCTTCAGCACGTTGGCAATTGCCACTTTCAGCTTGGAGGAAGGCATGGTGACCGCAGCTTTATTCGCGGCCTGACCGTTACGGATACGGGTCAGCATATCCGCGATCGGATCTTGCATGCTCATCTGTCTTTACTCCCGTGATTCAATTGGTAATTACCAGCTAGCCTTTTTCAAGCCCGGTACTTCACCGCGCATAGCGGCTTCACGAAGCTTAATACGGCTCAACCCGAACTTGCCCACATAGCCATGCGGACGACCTGTTTGACGGCAGCGGTTACGCTGACGAGACGGGCTGGAATCACGCGGCAGAGACTGCAGCTTCAGAACTGCGTTCCAACGATCTTCGTCGGTCGCGTTCACATCAGAGATAATAGCCTTCAGTTCAGCGCGTTTTGCGAAGTACTTATCAGCTAAAGCTACGCGCTTTACTTCGCGTGCTTTCATTGATTGCTTAGCCATTCAGTAACCCTACCTTACTTGCGGAACGGGAAGTCAAAGGCAGCCAGCAGAGCACGGCCTTCTTCATCAGATTTCGCAGTAGTGGTAATGGTAATATCCAAACCACGCACGCGGTCGACTTTATCGTAGTCGATTTCTGGGAAGATGATCTGCTCACGGACACCCATGCTGTAGTTACCACGACCGTCGAAAGACTTAGCGGACAAGCCACGGAAGTCACGGATACGTGGAACAGCAATAGTGATCAGGCGCTCAAAGAACTCCCACATGCGTTCGCCACGCAGAGTTACTTTACAGCCGATCGGATAGCCCTGACGGATTTTGAAGCCTGCAACAGATTTGCGTGCTTTGGTGATCAACGGCTTTTGACCGGAGATTGCTGTCAGATCAGCTGCTGCGTTATCCAGCAGTTTCTTGTCAGCGATCGCTTCACCAACACCCATGTTCAGGGTGATCTTCTCGACCCGAGGGACTTGCATGACAGAATTGTAGTTAAACTCAGTCATGAGTTTAGCGACTACTTCGTCTTTGTAGTAATCATGCAGTTTCGCCATCGTACTACTCCAAATTACTTGATAGTTTCGCTGTTAGACTTGAAGAAACGGACTTTTTTGCCATCTTCGAATCTAAAGCCTACACGGTCAGCCTTGCCGGTTGCCGCGTTGAAGATAGCAAGGTTAGAGATCTGAATAGCTGCTTCTTTCTCTACAATGCCGCCTGGTTGGTTCAGGGCCGGAACCGGCTTCTGATGTTTCTTAACCAGGTTGATACCTTCAACAATGACCTTGCCGGAAGACAGGACATTTTTTACTTTACCGCGTTTACCTTTATCTTTACCGGTTAACACGATAACTTCGTCATCACGACGGATCTTCGCTGCCATGATTCGCTCCTTAGAGTACTTCTGGTGCCAGAGAGATAATTTTCATGAACTTCTCGTTACGAAGTTCACGAGTTACCGGCCCAAAAATACGCGTACCGATAGGTTGCTCACTGTTATTGTTTAAAATAACGCATGCATTACCATCGAAGCGAATGACAGAACCGTCCGGGCGACGAACACCCTTCTTGGTGCGCACCACTACCGCCTTCAGCACATCACCTTTTTTGACCTTACCACGCGGAATTGCTTCCTTGATGGTGATCTTGATGATGTCGCCTACGCCTGCGTAGCGACGGTGCGAGCCACCCAGAACCTTGATACACATTACGCGACGTGCACCGGAGTTGTCGGCGACGTTCAGCATAGTCTGTTCTTGGATCATTTTAGTGCTCCGCTAATGTCAACTACTACTGAGACCCGAAAATCAGGTCGTTAAAAAGCCCCATATCGGGGGCGCGGCATTATAACACCGCTTCAACGATATGGGTAGAAAAAATAAACGGCTCATCGCTGAGCCGTTTATTCGTTGAGAATGCATACTCTATTACAGAATAGCTTTCTCTACAACGCGAACCAGCGTCCAGGACTTAGTCTTGGACAGCGGACGGCATTCGCGGATTTCAACCACGTCACCAGTACCGCATTCGTTGTTCTCGTCATGTACGTGCAGTTTGGTCGTACGCTTGATGAATTTACCGTAGATCGGGTGTTTCACAAAACGTTCGATAGCAACAACAATGGATTTCTCCATTTTGTCGCTAACAACGCGACCTTGCAGAGTACGGATTTTATCGGTCATTACGCACCCGCCTTCTCAGTCAGTAAAGTCTTAACGCGTGCGACATCACGACGCACTTGCTTCAACAGGTGAGACTGTTGCAGCTGGCCACTTGCAGCCTGCATACGCAGGTTGAACTGCTCACGCAGCAGATTCAGCAGCTCGGTGTTCAGCTCTTCAACACTCTTCTCACGCAGCTCTTTTGCTTTCATTACATCACCGTCTTAGTTACAAAGGTGGTTTTAATCGGCAGTTTCGCTGCTGCCAGCTTGAATGCTTCACGGGCCAGCTCTTCCGGTACACCGTCCATTTCATACAGGACTTTACCCGGCTGAATCAAGGCAACCCAATACTCCACGTTACCTTTACCTTTACCCATACGCACTGCCAGCGGCTTTTCAGTGATCGGTTTGTCCGGGAATACACGGATCCAGATCTTACCTTGACGCTTAACTGCACGGGTCATAGCACGACGTGCTGCTTCGATCTGACGGGCAGTCAGACGACCACGGCCAACAGCTTTCAGACCGAAGCTGCCGAAGCTAACATCCGTACCCTGCGCCAGACCGCGGTTACGGCCTTTGTGCATTTTACGGAATTTTGTACGCTTTGGTTGTAACATCAGCGACGCTCCTTATTTACGGCCTTTACGCTGCTGCTTTTTAGGTTGAGCAGCCGGTTCCGGTTGTTCAACAGCAGCCATACCACCCAGGATCTCGCCTTTGAAGATCCATACCTTAACGCCGATTACACCGTAAGTGGTGTGCGCTTCAGAGGTGTTGTAGTCGATGTCAGCACGCAGAGTGTGCAGCGGTACGCGACCTTCGCGGTACCATTCGGTACGTGCGATTTCCGCGCCGCCCAGACGGCCGCTAACTTCAACTTTAATACCTTTAGCGCCCAGACGCATTGCGTTCTGTACAGCACGCTTCATAGCACGACGGAACATAACACGACGTTCCAGCTGAGAAGTGATGCTGTCAGCAACTAATTTTGCGTCCAGTTCAGGCTTACGCACTTCGGCGATATTGATCTGGGCAGGAACGCCAGCAATATCAGCTACGACTTTGCGCAGTTTTTCTACGTCTTCGCCTTTCTTACCGATAACGATACCCGGGCGAGCGGTGTGAATGGTCACACGGATGCTCTTAGCCGGACGCTCGATAACGATACGAGATACAGACGCTTTAGCCAGTTCCTTAGTCAGGTACTGACGTACTTTAAAATCGCTGTCCAGGTTGTCAGCGAATTCTTTGGTGTTCGCAAACCAGGTTGAGTTCCATGGTTTTACAATACCCAGGCGAATACCATTAGGATGTACTTTCTGACCCATTGCTAGTCTCCAGAGTCTCAGCGATCGGACACAACCACAGTAATGTGGCTGGTGCGCTTCAGGATGCGATCTGCACGACCTTTTGCACGCGGCATAATGCGCTTCATGCTAGGGCCTTCGTCTACGAAAATTTTCGTAACTTTCAGATCGTCAATGTCAGCGCCATCGTTGTGTTCAGCGTTAGCAATGGCAGATTCCAGGACTTTCTTAACCAGTACAGCCGCTTTCTTATTGGTGTAGGTCAGAATATCCAGAGCCTGCGACACTTTCTTACCGCGAATCAGGTCTGCAACAAGGCGAACCTTCTGAGCAGAAGAACGAGCATGGCGATGTTGAGCTAAAGTTTCCATCTCTTCCTCCTACCTTATTTCTTCTTCGCTTTTTTATCAGCAGCATGGCCGCGATAAGTACGAGTCGGTGCGAATTCACCCAGTTTGTGACCGACCATTTCGTCGGAAACAAATACCGGAACATGCTGACGACCATTATGGACAGCGATGGTCAAACCGATCATGTTAGGAAAGATCGTTGAACGACGGGACCAAGTGCGCAGGGGCTTCTTGTCTCCGCTTTCCACCGCTTTCTCTACCTTCTTCAGCAAGTGCAGGTCAATAAAAGGACCTTTCTTGAGAGAACGTGGCATGGCTTATCCTCTAAAATTATTTGCTACGGCGACGTACGATGAATTTATCAGTACGCTTGTTGCTGCGGGTCTTCTTACCTTTGGTCTGAACGCCCCACGGAGTTACCGGGTGCTTACCAAAGTTACGACCTTCACCACCACCATGTGGGTGATCGACTGGGTTCATCGCAGTACCGCGAACGGTAGGACGAACACCACGCCAGCGTGCAGCACCTGCTTTACCCAGAACGCGCAGCATATGCTCAGCATTGCCAACTTCGCCCAGAGTTGCACGGCAGTCTGCTTCGACTTTACGCATTTCACCAGAACGCAGACGCAGGGTGACATAAGCACCATCACGAGCAACGATCTGAACGTAAGTACCAGCGGAACGTGCCAGCTGACCGCCTTTACCTGGTTTCATTTCTACGTTATGAACGGTAGAACCAACCGGGATATTGCGCATCGGCAGGGTGTTACCTGCTTTGATTGCAGCATCAACGCCAGATTGAACCTGGTCGCCAGCTTTCAGGCCTTTAGGGGCCAGGATGTAACGACGTTCGCCGTCTTTGTACAGAACCAGCGCGATGTTCGCGGAACGGTTCGGATCGTACTCAAGACGTTCAACAATTGCCGGGATACCGTCTTTGTTGCGTTTGAAGTCAACGATACGATAAGCCTGCTTGTGACCACCACCGATGTGACGAGTGGTGATACGGCCATTGTTGTTACGACCACCGGATTTGCTGTTTTTTTCAACCAGCGGAGCAAAAGGTTTGCCCTTGTGCAGCTCTGGGTTGACCACTTTAACAACGTGGCGACGACCCGGAGATGTCGGTTTACATTTAACAACTGCCATTGTATTACTCCTCCGACTTACTCAGCGCCGCCGACGAAGTCCAGATTCTGGCCTTCCTTCAGGGTGACGTAAGCTTTTTTCCAGTCGCTACGACGACCGATACGCTGTCCGTGACGTTTAACTTTCCCTTTAACAACCAGGGTGTTAACGACTTCGACTTCGACTTCAAACAGTTTCTGCACAGCAGCTTTGATTTCTGCTTTGGTCGCGTCTTTAGCAACTTTGAGAACGATGGTATTGGTTTTTTCCATCGCAGCAGACGCTTTTTCAGAAACGTGCGGTGCGCGCAGCACCTTCAGCAAACGTTCTTCACGAATCATGCCAGCATCTCCTCAACTTGCTTAACAGCATCAGCAGTCATTACGACTTTGTCGAAGGCGATCAGGCTAACCGGGTCGATACCAGTTGCATCGCGTACGTCAACCTTGTGCAGGTTGCGCGCAGCCAGGAACAGGTTTTCGTCCAGCTCACCGGTGATGATCAGCACATCTTCCAGAGCCATGTCTTTCAGTTTCTGTGCCAGCAGCTTAGTTTTAGGCGCTTCTACAGAGAATGATTCGACAACGATCAGACGATCCTGACGTACCAGTTCGGACAGAATGCTTTTCAGCGCGCCGCGGTACATCTTTTTGTTAACTTTTTGACTGTGGTCCTGCGGGCGAGCAGCGAAGGTTACGCCACCGGAACGCCAGATCGGGCTCTTGATAGAACCTGAACGCGCACGGCCGGTACCTTTCTGGCGCCACGGCTTTTTGCCTGAACCAGTTACTTCAGCACGAGTCTTCTGAGCACGAGTACCCTGACGAGCACCAGCTGCATAAGCAACAACAACCTGGTGAACCAGCGCTTCGTTGAAATCACGACCGAAGGTAGTTTCGGAAACAGTCAGCGCGCTCTGCGCGTCTTTCAATACTAATTCCATTGCTATCCCCTTACGCCTTCACAGCTGGTTTAACGATCAGGTCGCAACCGGTCGCACCCGGAACACCACCTTTAACCAGCAGCAGGTTGCGCTCAGCGTCAACGCGTACTACGTCAAGGCTCTGAACGGTGACACGCTCGTTACCCATCTGACCTGCCATTTTCTTGCCTTTGAACACTTTGCCCGGAGTCTGGTTCTGACCGATAGAACCCGGAACGCGGTGAGACAAGGAGTTACCGTGAGTCGCGTCCTGGGTACGGAAGTTCCAGCGCTTAACGGTACCAGCGAAACCTTTACCTTTAGAGGTACCGGTTACGTCAACTTTTTTAACGTCAGCAAACAGTTCAACGCTAATGTTCTGACCAACGGTGTATTCTTCACCATCTGCCAGACGGAACTCCCACAGGCCGCGGCCAGCTTCTACGCCAGCTTTAGCAAAGTGACCAGCTTCCGGCTTGGTTACACGGTTAGCTTTTTTAGCACCAGTGGTAACCTGAACAGCGCGATAGCCATCGTTAGCCAGATCTTTGATCTGAGTAACGCGGTTTGCTTCAACTTCGATAACGGTTACTGGGATAGATACGCCATCTTCAGTGAAGATGCGGGTCATACCCACTTTTTTACCGACTAAACCAATCATTGTATCAACCTCTCAATCGCTCGATGACCTGATTAACCCAGGCTGATCTGCACGTCTACACCGGCAGCCAGGTCCAGACGCATCAGAGCATCAACGGTTTTTTCAGTTGGCTCAACGATGTCAACCAGACGCTTGTGAGTGCGAATTTCGTACTGATCACGCGCGTCTTTGTTAACGTGCGGAGAGATCAGAACGGTAAAGCGCTCTTTGCGGGTCGGCAGCGGGATCGGACCACGAACCTGCGCACCAGTGCGCTTGGCAGTCTCTACGATTTCCGCGGTTGATTGATCGATCAGACGATGATCAAACGCTTTCAAACGGATACGGATTCTTTGGTTCTGCATGAGACCAGAGCTCCAATTATTTTATAGACGAAATAGTTACTCCTCAAACCCATTACGATTGATGGGAGAGTGTAACCGTTCTTACAGAGTTCCCCGATTGGGAACATTGTCTGGTATCGCTTTCGCAGTACCGGTGGCTCATATCGAGCCGCTGTCAATATTAGACAAGCCCGCGCATTATACGTAAATCTCAGCCTTACGCAAGTGCCGTGTAGATATTAATCACTCAACCAGTAATGCGAGCCCGATTCCGCTCTGAATGCAGAGGTTTTTGTTCATCGTAATTTCTCCGGAAGGAAGCCAACAGAATGAGCAATCAAGCCTTGTATGGTCAGCACGATTTCTTGAAGGTGGCATCTATTTCCACAAAGGATTCGCGCATGTACGCCGACCTCCCCTTTCTGTTTTTCTACATTTCATTATGCGGGCTACTTTGGGCCCAGGATTTACGTACCGGGTTATTACCCGACAAGTTGACCTGCCCTCTGCTCTGGTGCGGTCTTATTTACTACCAGTGCTGTAAACCAGCACTTTTATCCGACGCACTTTGGGGAGCCATAGCAGGCTATAGCGCATTTTCGCTGCTCTACTGGAGTTACCGCTTGGTGCGGCGTTATGAGGGATTAGGCTATGGTGATGTAAAATTCCTCGCCGCATTGGGTGCCTGGCATCGGTGGGAGTCATTACCACTATTGGTCTTCCTTGCGGCTTGTTTAGCGTGCTGCATGATGGGAGCTGATTATGTAAGACACGGAAAAAAAGGACTAAAAAACCCGCTGCCTTTTGGACCCTATCTGGCGGCTGCGGGTTTTATTATTGGCGGGGTAAATCTGGTACGGGGCTTTTAGTCACTGACTTTAATTTGCGACTGCAGGTAATTTTGCAATCCCAGTTTTCCAATCAGATCCAGCTCCGTTTCGAGCCAGTCGATATGCCCTTCTTCGTCGGTGAGGATCTCTATCATCATATCCCGACTGACATAGTCATGCACGCTATCGGCATAGGCAATGGCTTCACGTAAATCTTTTGCGCCATCCAGCTCAAGTCGAAGATCTGACTGAAGCATCTCCTCAACGTCTTCGCCAATCCCCAACTTACCCAAGTCCTGTAAATTTGGGAGCCCTTCTAAAAACAAAATACGCTCGATGTATTTATCGGCGTGTTTCATCTCATCAATAGATTCATGGTACTCAACATCATTGAGCCGAGTCAGCCCCCAGTTTTTAAACATTCGGGCATGAAGAAAATACTGGTTGATCGCGACAAGCTCATTTCCCAATAGTTTATTGAGATAACTTATGATTTTAACATCACCTTTCATTTTATAGTCCCTCCGCTTCCACTCTTAGAGCGTAGATGGGGCTACAGGGATGTCAAAAAAAAGAGTGTGACTTAGGCGATCTCTTTAAATTCTGGCATTTGTGTTAATTCATCTTGCATCACTTCACGCGCAGCGCGAATGCATTTACCACATTGATTTCCAACAGGAATAAATTTTCGTAATTGTTGAAAAGATTGCGGATGAAACTGGCGAACAGCCTGACGAATTTTTTTATCACTTATCGCATTACACAAACAAACGTACATGATCGCTCCCGTTCAATTTATGCGCAAAGTGTAAATGAGAATAGTTATGATTACAATAGCACAATACTGTTTGTATGCCGACGCGGCTTGCGAAAAATGCGAATAAATATTACAGGTGTCAAATATCAGGCAGCAAAAAGGGCGCCTAAGCGCCCTTTTCAATTCAAAACTAATTAACGAGTAATTAGCTCAGAACTTTAGCAACAACGCCCGCACCAACAGTACGGCCGCCTTCACGGATTGCGAAACGCAGACCGTCGTCCATCGCGATCGGGTG
>NZ_JANUFB010000016.1:0-31391 GCF_024809055.1 Citrobacter sp. JUb117 | reverse complement strand
CTGCGTGGTATCAAACGTGAAGAAATCGAACGTGGTCAGGTACTGGCTAAGCCGGGCTCTATCAAGCCGCACACCAAGTTCGAATCTGAAGTTTACATCCTGTCCAAAGACGAAGGCGGCCGTCATACTCCGTTCTTCAAAGGCTACCGTCCGCAGTTCTACTTCCGTACAACTGACGTGACGGGTACCATCGAACTGCCGGAAGGCGTAGAGATGGTAATGCCGGGCGACAACATCAAAATGGTTGTTACCCTGATCCACCCGATCGCGATGGACGACGGTCTGCGTTTCGCAATCCGTGAAGGCGGCCGTACTGTTGGTGCGGGCGTTGTTGCTAAAGTTCTGAGCTAATTGCTGATATTATTTGACGCAATGCGCAATAAAAGGGCATCATTTGATGCCCTTTTTATACGCTGTCGAACCAGAACCTGGCTCATCAGTGATTTTTTTTGCCATAATCATTGCTGAGACAGGCTCTGAAGAGGGCGTTTAGTCCGAAACGCACCAGAGCATTTCGGTTTGGATCGCCTCGCGTACGCGGGGTGAAAATGTTTGTAGAATACTTCTGACAGGTTGGTTTATGAGTGCGAATACCGAAGCTCAAGGAAGCGGGCGCGGCCTGGAAGCGATGAAGTGGGTTGTTGTCGCTGTATTGCTGCTTGTCGCTATCGTTGGCAACTACCTCTATCGTGACATGATGCTGCCGTTGCGTGCGCTAGCCGTAGTGATTCTGATTGCTGCAGCGGGCGGTGTCGCGCTGTTGACGACAAAAGGTAAAGCGACCGTTGCTTTTGCCCGTGAAGCGCGTACCGAAGTCCGTAAGGTCATTTGGCCAACTCGCCAGGAAACGCTGCACACCACGCTGATCGTTGCTGCGGTCACTGCGGTAATGTCACTGATCCTGTGGGGACTGGATGGTATTCTGGTTCGCCTGGTATCCTTTATCACTGGCCTGAGGTTCTAAGATGTCTGAAGCTCCTAAAAAGCGCTGGTACGTCGTTCAGGCGTTTTCCGGTTTTGAAGGCCGCGTAGCCACATCGCTGCGTGAGTATATCAAGTTACAAAATATGGAAGAGTTGTTTGGCGAAGTCATGGTACCGACTGAAGAAGTGGTCGAAATCCGTGGCGGCCAGCGTCGCAAAAGCGAACGTAAATTCTTCCCGGGCTATGTACTGGTCCAGATGGTCATGAACGATGCGAGCTGGCACCTGGTGCGTAGCGTGCCGCGTGTGATGGGCTTTATTGGCGGTACTTCTGACCGTCCAGCTCCGATCAGCGACAAAGAAGTTGATGCGATCATGAACCGCCTGCAGCAGGTTGGCGATAAGCCACGTCCGAAAACGATGTTTGAGCCGGGCGAAATGGTTCGCGTTAGCGACGGTCCGTTTGCTGACTTTAACGGCGTAGTTGAAGAAGTGGATTATGAGAAGTCTCGTCTGAAGGTTTCCGTATCTATCTTCGGTCGTGCAACGCCGGTTGAGCTGGACTTCGCTCAGGTTGAGAAAGCCTAACAAGTCGATCAAAAAAGCGGCGATTTAATCGTTGCACAAGGCGCGAGATTGGAATACAATTTCGCGCCTTTTGTTTTTATGGATAGCATCCGTAAAACGAATTTTATCACGGGGAGCCTTTTTGAGGCGCTATAACCCAACTAGAGGAATTTAGAATGGCTAAGAAAGTCCAAGCCTATGTCAAGCTGCAGGTTGCAGCTGGTATGGCTAACCCGAGTCCGCCGGTAGGTCCAGCACTGGGTCAACAAGGCGTGAACATCATGGAATTCTGCAAAGCGTTTAACGCAAAAACTGATTCCATGGAGAAAGGTCTGCCGATCCCGGTTGTTATCACCGTTTACGCTGACCGTTCTTTCACTTTCGTTACCAAAACGCCTCCGGCAGCAGTTCTGCTGAAGAAAGCGGCTGGTATCAAGTCTGGTTCCGGTAAGCCGAACAAAGACAAAGTGGGTAAAATTTCCCGCGCCCAGCTGCAGGAAATCGCGCAGACCAAAGCTGCCGACATGACTGGTTCCGACATTGAAGCGATGACTCGCTCCATTGAAGGTACTGCACGTTCCATGGGCCTGGTAGTGGAGGATTAAGAAATGGCTAAACTGACCAAGCGTATGCGCGTGATCCGTGACAAAGTTGATACAACTAAACAGTATGATATCAACGAAGCTATTGCTCTGCTGAAAGAGCTGGCCACTGCTAAATTCGTAGAAAGCGTTGACGTTGCCGTTAACCTCGGTATCGATGCTCGTAAATCTGACCAGAACGTACGTGGTGCAACTGTACTGCCGCACGGTACTGGCCGTTCCGTTCGCGTAGCCGTATTTGCCCAGGGCGCAAACGCTGAAGCTGCTAAAGCTGCTGGCGCTGAACTGGTAGGTATGGAAGATCTGGCTGACCAGATCAAGAAAGGCGAAATGAACTTTGACGTTGTTATTGCTTCCCCGGATGCAATGCGCGTTGTTGGCCAGTTGGGCCAGGTTCTGGGTCCGCGTGGCCTGATGCCAAACCCGAAAGTTGGTACTGTAACCCCTAACGTTGCTGAAGCGGTTAAGAACGCTAAAGCGGGTCAGGTTCGTTACCGTAACGACAAAAACGGCATCATCCACACTACCATCGGTAAAGTGGATTTTGACGCTGACAAACTGAAAGAAAACCTGGAATCTCTGCTGGTTGCGCTGAAAAAAGCGAAACCGACTCAGGCTAAAGGCGTGTACATCAAGAAAGTTAGCATCTCCACCACCATGGGTGCTGGTGTTGCCGTTGATCAGTCCGGTCTGACCGCGACTGTGGCGAACTAATATTCGCCTTTACGTGGGCGGTGATTTTGTCTACAATCTTACCCCCACGTTTCTGCTAATTGCAGACGTATATCCAAGATATTCAGGCTGTGGCAAGGCGACAACTGAGTGAATCGCCAGGAGCATAGTTAACTATGTGACTGGTGTGAACGAAGGCAGTCAACGCCGTCACAGATTGAATAGCGACAGATAGACAAGATTTGTTCGTTGGAGCCTGGCCTATCCAGGCCTCCGTCGAAGACCGCAGGTGTTTCGAAAGAAGCTTAATGCCCTGCGTAGACGGTGACAGAACGCTAAGATTATTTCTGATACTCTGGCTTGTTTCTGCTCACCGTATTAAGACGCTCTGTCCGTTGGGAAGAGTGAAGTGAGTTCCGGGACATGAGTCCCGGCAAACATCCAGGAGCAAAGCTAATGGCTTTAAATCTTCAAGACAAACAAGCGATTGTTGCTGAAGTCAGCGAAGTAGCCAAAGGCGCGCTGTCTGCAGTAGTTGCGGATTCCCGTGGCGTTACTGTAGACAAAATGACTGAACTGCGTAAAGCAGGTCGCGAAGCCGGCGTATACATGCGTGTTGTTCGTAACACCCTGCTGCGCCGTGTTGTTGAAGGTACTCAGTTCGAGTGCCTGAAAGACGCGTTCGTTGGTCCGACCCTGATTGCATATTCTATGGAACACCCGGGCGCAGCTGCTCGTCTGTTCAAAGATTTCGCGAAAGCGAATGCAAAATTTGAGGTCAAAGCCGCAGCCTTTGAAGGTGAATTGATCCCGGCATCGCAAATCGATCGCCTGGCAACTCTGCCGACCTACGAAGAAGCAATTGCACGCCTGATGGCAACCATGAAAGAAGCTTCGGCTGGCAAACTGGTTCGCACTCTGGCTGCTGTTCGCGATGCGAAAGAAGCTGCTTAATCGCAGTTATCTTTATCAAGCATCTGCTTACGTATAAACTTATTCTGATTTTCAGGAACAATTTAAATGTCTATCACTAAAGATCAAATCATTGAAGCAGTATCCGCTATGTCCGTAATGGACGTTGTAGAACTGATTTCTGCAATGGAAGAAAAATTCGGTGTTTCTGCTGCTGCTGCTGTAGCTGTAGCTGCGGGCCCTGCTGAAGCTGCTGAAGAAAAAACTGAATTCGACGTGATTCTGAAAGGTATCGGCGCGAACAAAGTTGCAGTAATCAAAGCAGTACGTGGCGCAACTGGTCTGGGTCTGAAAGAAGCTAAAGACCTGGTAGAATCTGCTCCGGCCGCTCTGAAAGAAGGCGTGAGCAAAGATGACGCTGAAGCACTGAAAAAATCTCTGGAAGAAGCTGGCGCTGAAGTTGAAGTTAAATAAGCCAACTTTTCTAGTTGCAGCCTAAGAAATTAGGCTGATGGCTGGTGACTTTTTAGTCACCAGCCTTTTTGCGCTGTAAGGCGCCAGTAGCATTTCACACTGTTTGACTACTGTTGTGCCTTTCAATGTTTGTTTCTATCGACGCCTTAATATATTGCGACAGAGCCTCCGCTCTGTGTAAATCGCAACGAAATGGTTTAAGCGTGATAGCAACAGGCATTGCGGAAAGTATTCGATTTTCCGGTCAACAAAATAGTGTTGCACAAACTGTCCCTTCGTCGGACAGATGGGTCGACTTGTCAGCGAGCTGAGGAACCCTAATGGTTTACTCCTATACCGAGAAAAAACGTATTCGTAAGGATTTTGGTAAACGTCCGCAAGTGTTGGACATACCTTATCTCCTTTCTATCCAGCTTGACTCGTTTCAGAAGTTCATCGAGCAAGATCCTGAAGGGCAGTATGGTCTGGAAGCAGCTTTCCGTTCCGTTTTCCCTATTAAAAGCTATAGCGGTAATTCTGAGCTGCAGTACGTCAGCTACCGCCTTGGCGAACCTGTTTTTGACGTTCAGGAATGTCAGATCCGTGGCGTGACTTATTCCGCACCGCTGCGCGTCAAACTGCGTCTGGTGATCTACGAGCGCGAAGCGCCGGAAGGCACCGTAAAAGACATTAAAGAACAAGAAGTCTACATGGGTGAAATTCCACTCATGACTGACAACGGTACCTTTGTTATCAACGGTACCGAGCGTGTTATTGTTTCCCAGTTGCACCGTAGCCCAGGCGTCTTCTTTGACTCCGATAAGGGTAAAACCCACTCTTCGGGTAAAGTGCTTTATAACGCGCGTATCATTCCTTACCGTGGTTCCTGGCTGGATTTCGAATTCGATCCGAAGGACAACCTGTTCGTACGTATTGACCGTCGCCGCAAACTGCCAGCGACCATTATTCTGCGTGCGCTGCAGTACACCACTGAACAGATCCTTGACCTGTTCTTTGAGAAAGTTGTCTTCGAAATTCGTGACAACAAGCTGCAGATGGAACTGGTGCCGGAACGCCTGCGTGGTGAAACCGCCTCCTTTGATATTGAAGCTAACGGCAAAATCTACGTCGAAAAAGGTCGTCGCATCACTGCGCGCCATATTCGTCAGCTGGAAAAAGACGATATCAAGCTTATCGAAGTTCCAGTTGAGTACATCGCGGGCAAAGTTGCGGCTAAAGACTACGTTGACGCATCAACCGGTGAGCTGATTTGCGCAGCGAACATGGAGCTGAGCCTGGATCTGCTGGCTAAGCTGAGCCAGTCTGGTCACAAGCGTATCGAAACGCTGTTTACCAACGATCTGGATCACGGTGCATATATTTCTGAAACTATACGCGTCGACCCAACCAACGATCGTCTGAGCGCGCTGGTAGAAATCTACCGTATGATGCGCCCTGGTGAGCCGCCGACTCGCGAAGCTGCTGAAAGCCTGTTCGAGAACCTGTTCTTCTCCGAAGACCGCTATGACTTGTCTGCGGTTGGTCGTATGAAGTTCAACCGTTCTCTGCTGCGTGACGAGATCGAAGGTTCCGGTATCCTGAGCAAAGACGACATCATTGAAGTGATGAAGAAGCTCATCGATATCCGTAACGGTAAAGGCGAAGTCGATGATATCGACCACCTCGGTAACCGTCGTATCCGTTCCGTTGGCGAAATGGCGGAAAACCAGTTCCGCGTTGGCCTGGTACGTGTAGAGCGTGCGGTGAAAGAGCGTCTGTCTCTGGGCGATCTGGATACCCTGATGCCTCAGGATATGATCAACGCCAAGCCGATTTCTGCCGCAGTGAAAGAGTTCTTCGGTTCCAGCCAGCTGTCTCAGTTTATGGACCAGAACAACCCGCTGTCTGAGATTACGCACAAGCGTCGTATCTCTGCCCTCGGCCCAGGCGGTCTGACCCGTGAACGTGCAGGCTTCGAAGTTCGAGACGTACACCCGACTCACTACGGTCGCGTATGTCCAATCGAAACCCCTGAAGGTCCGAACATCGGTCTGATCAACTCCCTGTCCGTGTACGCACAGACTAACGAATATGGCTTCCTTGAGACGCCGTATCGTAAAGTGACTGACGGTGTTGTTACCGACGAAATTCATTACTTGTCTGCTATCGAAGAAGGCAACTACGTTATCGCTCAGGCGAACTCCAACCTGGATGACGAAGGCCACTTTGTAGAAGACCTGGTAACATGTCGTAGCAAAGGCGAATCCAGCTTGTTCAGCCGTGACCAGGTTGACTACATGGACGTATCCACCCAGCAGGTGGTATCCGTCGGTGCGTCCCTGATCCCGTTCCTGGAACACGATGACGCCAACCGTGCATTGATGGGTGCAAACATGCAACGTCAGGCGGTTCCGACTCTGCGTGCTGATAAGCCGCTGGTTGGTACCGGTATGGAGCGTGCTGTTGCCGTTGACTCCGGTGTTACTGCTGTTGCTAAGCGTGGCGGTACCGTTCAGTACGTTGATGCTTCCCGTATCGTTATCAAAGTTAACGAAGACGAGATGCATGCGGGCGAAGCGGGTATCGACATCTATAACCTGACCAAATACACCCGTTCTAACCAGAACACCTGTATCAACCAGATGCCGTGTGTCTCTCTGGGCGAGCCGGTTGAACGTGGTGATGTGCTGGCAGACGGTCCGTCCACCGACCTTGGTGAACTGGCTCTGGGTCAGAACATGCGCGTGGCATTCATGCCATGGAACGGTTACAACTTCGAAGACTCCATCCTCGTTTCCGAGCGTGTTGTTCAGGAAGACCGTTTCACTACCATCCACATTCAGGAACTGGCATGTGTGTCCCGTGACACCAAGCTGGGGCCGGAAGAGATCACCGCTGATATCCCGAACGTGGGTGAAGCTGCGCTCTCCAAACTGGATGAGTCCGGTATCGTTTACATTGGTGCAGAAGTCACCGGTGGCGACATTCTGGTAGGTAAGGTAACGCCGAAAGGTGAAACCCAGCTGACCCCAGAAGAGAAGCTGCTGCGTGCCATCTTCGGTGAGAAAGCGTCTGATGTTAAAGACTCTTCTCTGCGTGTACCAAACGGTGTTTCCGGTACGATTATCGACGTTCAGGTCTTTACTCGCGATGGCGTAGAAAAAGACAAACGTGCGCTGGAAATCGAAGAGATGCAGCTGAAGCAGGCGAAGAAAGACCTGTCTGAAGAACTGCAGATCCTCGAAGCTGGCCTGTTTAGCCGTATCTACGCGGTGCTGGTTGCCGGTGGCGTTGAAGCTGAGAAGCTCGACAAACTGCCGCGCGATCGCTGGCTGGAACTCGGCCTGACCGACGAAGAGAAACAAAATCAGCTGGAACAGCTGGCTGAGCAGTACGACGAACTGAAACACGAATTCGAGAAAAAACTCGAAGCGAAACGCCGTAAAATCACTCAGGGCGACGATCTGGCACCAGGCGTGCTGAAGATTGTTAAGGTTTATCTGGCGGTTAAACGTCGGATCCAGCCTGGTGATAAGATGGCAGGTCGTCACGGTAACAAGGGTGTTATCTCTAAGATCAACCCGATCGAAGATATGCCACACGATGCTAACGGTACGCCGGTAGATATCGTACTGAACCCGCTGGGCGTACCATCGCGTATGAACATCGGTCAGATCCTTGAGACCCACCTGGGTATGGCTGCGAAAGGTATCGGCGAGAAAATCAACGCCATGCTGAAGCAGCAAGAAGAAGTCGCCAAACTGCGCGAATTCATCCAGCGTGCCTACGATCTGGGTACCGACGTTCGTCAGAAAGTTGACCTGAATACCTTCAGTGATGAAGAAGTTCTGCGTCTGGCTGAAAACCTGAAAAAAGGTATGCCGATCGCAACGCCGGTCTTCGACGGTGCGAAAGAGTCTGAAATCAAGGAACTGTTACAGCTGGGTGGCCTGCCGACTTCTGGTCAGATCACACTGTTCGACGGTCGTACCGGTGAGCAATTCGAGCGCCAGGTTACCGTTGGCTACATGTACATGCTGAAACTGAACCACTTGGTTGATGACAAGATGCACGCGCGTTCTACCGGTTCTTACAGCCTGGTTACTCAGCAGCCGCTGGGTGGTAAGGCTCAGTTCGGTGGTCAGCGCTTCGGGGAGATGGAAGTGTGGGCGCTTGAAGCATATGGCGCGGCATACACCCTGCAGGAAATGCTCACCGTTAAGTCTGATGACGTGAATGGTCGTACCAAGATGTATAAAAACATCGTGGACGGCAACCATCAGATGGAACCAGGCATGCCAGAATCCTTCAACGTACTGTTGAAAGAGATTCGTTCGCTGGGTATCAACATCGAGCTGGAAGACGAGTAACTCTCGCTCAAACAGGTCACTGGTGCCGGGGTAAGACCCGGCGCCAGATTGTGCTAACTCCGACGGGAGCAAATCCGTGAAAGATTTATTAAAGTTTCTGAAAGCGCAGACTAAAACCGAAGAGTTTGATGCGATCAAAATTGCTCTGGCCTCGCCAGACATGATCCGTTCATGGTCTTTCGGTGAAGTTAAGAAGCCGGAAACCATTAACTACCGTACGTTCAAACCTGAGCGTGACGGCCTTTTCTGCGCCCGTATCTTTGGGCCAGTAAAAGATTACGAGTGCCTGTGCGGTAAGTACAAGCGCCTGAAACACCGTGGTGTGATCTGTGAGAAGTGCGGCGTTGAAGTGACCCAGACTAAAGTACGCCGTGAGCGTATGGGCCACATCGAGCTGGCGTCTCCGACTGCGCACATCTGGTTCCTGAAATCACTGCCGTCCCGTATCGGTCTGTTGCTCGATATGCCGCTGCGTGATATCGAACGCGTACTGTACTTCGAATCATATGTTGTTATCGAAGGCGGTATGACCAATCTGGAACGTCAACAGATCCTGACTGAAGAGCAGTATCTGGACGCGCTGGAAGAGTTCGGTGACGAATTCGACGCGAAGATGGGTGCGGAAGCTATCCAGGCCCTGCTGAAGAGCATGGATCTGGAGCAAGAGTGTGAAACTCTGCGCGAAGAGCTGAACGAAACCAACTCCGAAACCAAGCGTAAGAAGCTGACCAAGCGTATCAAACTGCTGGAAGCGTTCGTACAGTCTGGCAACAAGCCAGAGTGGATGATCCTGACCGTTCTGCCGGTTCTGCCGCCAGATCTGCGTCCGCTGGTTCCGCTGGATGGTGGTCGTTTTGCGACTTCTGACCTGAACGATCTGTATCGTCGCGTCATTAACCGTAACAACCGTCTGAAACGTCTGCTGGATCTGGCTGCGCCAGATATCATCGTACGTAACGAAAAACGTATGCTGCAGGAAGCGGTTGACGCCCTGCTGGATAACGGTCGTCGCGGTCGTGCGATCACCGGTTCTAACAAACGTCCTCTGAAATCTTTGGCCGATATGATCAAAGGTAAGCAGGGTCGTTTCCGTCAGAACCTGCTCGGTAAGCGTGTTGACTACTCCGGTCGTTCTGTTATCACCGTAGGTCCATACCTGCGTCTGCATCAGTGCGGCCTGCCGAAGAAAATGGCACTGGAACTGTTCAAACCGTTCATCTACGGCAAGCTGGAACTGCGTGGCCTCGCCACCACCATTAAAGCCGCTAAGAAAATGGTTGAGCGTGAAGAAGCTGTCGTTTGGGATATCCTGGACGAAGTTATCCGCGAACACCCGGTACTGCTGAACCGTGCACCAACACTGCACCGTCTGGGTATCCAGGCATTTGAACCGGTACTGATCGAAGGTAAAGCTATCCAGCTGCACCCGCTGGTTTGTGCGGCATATAACGCCGACTTCGATGGTGACCAGATGGCTGTTCACGTACCGCTGACGCTGGAAGCCCAGCTCGAAGCGCGTGCGCTGATGATGTCTACCAACAACATCCTGTCCCCGGCGAACGGCGAACCTATCATCGTTCCGTCTCAGGACGTTGTATTGGGTCTGTACTACATGACCCGTGACTGTGTTAACGCCAAAGGCGAAGGCATGGTGCTGACTGGCCCGAAAGAAGCTGAGCGTATCTATCGCGCAGGTCTGGCCTCTCTGCATGCGCGCGTTAAAGTGCGTATCACCGAATACGAAAAAGATGAAAACGGCGAATTCGTTGCGCATACCAGCCTGAAAGACACGACCGTTGGCCGTGCTATTTTGTGGATGATCGTACCGAAAGGTCTGCCTTTCTCCATTGTCAACCAGGCGCTGGGTAAGAAAGCTATCTCCAAAATGCTGAACACCTGTTACCGCATTCTGGGCCTGAAGCCGACCGTTATCTTCGCTGACCAGACCATGTACACCGGCTTTGCCTATGCAGCGCGCTCAGGCGCATCTGTTGGTATTGACGACATGGTTATCCCAGAGAAGAAATACGAGATCATCTCTGAAGCGGAAGCTGAAGTTGCTGAGATCCAGGAGCAGTTCCAGTCTGGTCTGGTTACCGCGGGCGAACGCTACAACAAAGTTATCGATATCTGGGCTGCGGCGAACGATCGTGTATCCAAAGCGATGATGGACAACCTGCAAACCGAAACTGTTATTAACCGTGACGGCGTCGAAGAGCAGCAGGTTTCCTTCAACAGCATCTACATGATGGCCGACTCCGGTGCGCGTGGTTCTGCAGCACAGATTCGTCAGCTGGCAGGTATGCGTGGTCTGATGGCGAAGCCGGATGGCTCCATCATCGAAACGCCAATCACCGCAAACTTCCGTGAAGGTCTGAACGTACTCCAGTACTTCATCTCTACTCACGGTGCGCGTAAAGGTCTGGCGGATACCGCACTGAAAACAGCAAACTCCGGTTATCTGACACGTCGTCTGGTTGACGTCGCGCAGGATCTGGTTGTGACTGAAGATGACTGCGGCACACTGGAAGGCATCACCATGACCCCGGTTATCGAGGGTGGTGACGTTAAAGAGCCGCTGCGCGATCGCGTATTGGGTCGTGTGACTGCTGAAGACGTTCTGAAGCCGGGCACCGCGGATATTCTGGTTCCACGCAACACGCTGCTGCACGAGCACTGGTGTGACCTGCTGGAAGAGAACTCCGTTGACTCCGTCAAGGTACGTTCCGTTGTATCTTGTGACACCGACTTTGGTGTATGTGCGCACTGCTATGGTCGTGACCTGGCACGTGGCCACATCATCAACAAAGGTGAAGCCATCGGCGTTATCGCGGCACAGTCCATCGGTGAACCGGGTACACAGCTGACGATGCGTACGTTCCACATCGGTGGTGCGGCATCTCGTGCGGCTGCTGAATCCAGCATCCAGGTGAAAAACAAAGGTAGCATCCGTCTGAGCAATGCGAAGTCGGTTGTGAACTCTGCCGGTAAGCTGGTAGTGACCTCGCGTAACACCGAGCTGAAACTGATCGACGAATTCGGTCGTACCAAAGAGAGCTATAAAGTGCCTTACGGTGCTGTTATGGCGAAAGGTGATGGCGAACAGGTTACTGGCGGCGAAACCGTAGCAAACTGGGATCCACATACCATGCCTGTCATCACTGAAGTAAGTGGTTTCATCCGCTTCACTGACATGATCGACGGCCAGACCATTACTCGTCAGACCGACGAGCTGACCGGTCTGTCTTCTCTGGTGGTTCTGGATTCTGCAGAGCGTACTGCAGGTGGTAAAGACCTGCGTCCGGCACTGAAAATTGTTGATGCTAACGGTAACGACGTTCTGATCCCAGGTACCGATATGCCTGCGCAGTACTTCCTGCCGGGTAAAGCAATCGTCCAGCTGGAAGATGGTATCCAGATCAGTGCGGGTGATGCTCTGGCGCGTATTCCTCAGGAATCCAGCGGTACCAAGGACATCACCGGTGGTCTGCCACGCGTTGCGGATCTGTTCGAAGCACGTCGTCCGAAAGAGCCAGCTATCCTTGCGGAAATCAGCGGTATCATTTCCTTCGGTAAAGAAACCAAAGGGAAGCGTCGTCTGGTTATCACCCCGTTAGACGGCAGCGAACCGTACGAAGAGATGATTCCGAAATGGCGTCAGCTCAACGTGTTCGAAGGTGAACGTGTAGAACGTGGTGACGTTGTTTCCGACGGTCCGGAAGCACCGCACGACATCCTGCGTCTTCGTGGCGTACACGCGGTAACGCGTTACATCACCAACGAAGTTCAGGACGTTTACCGTCTGCAAGGCGTTAAGATTAACGATAAACACATTGAAGTTATCGTTCGTCAGATGCTGCGTAAAGCGACCATTGACAGTGCTGGTAGCTCCGACTTCCTGGAAGGCGAACAGGTTGAATACTCCCGCGTCAAGATTGCTAACCGCGATCTGGAAGCGAACGGCAAAGTTGCGGCAACTTACTCTCGCGACCTGCTGGGTATCACCAAAGCGTCTCTGGCAACCGAATCGTTCATCTCTGCCGCATCGTTCCAGGAGACCACGCGTGTCCTGACCGAAGCAGCCGTTGCGGGTAAACGCGACGAACTGCGTGGCCTGAAAGAGAACGTTATCGTGGGTCGTTTGATCCCTGCCGGTACCGGTTATGCGTACCACCAGGATCGTATGCGCCGTCGCGCAGCGGGCGAACAGCCGGCAGCGCCTCAGGTTACTGCGGAAGATGCATCTGCCAGCCTGGCAGAACTGCTGAACGCAGGTCTGGGCGGTTCTAACAACGATTAATCGTTGCTGACCGTAATGAAAAACCCGCCTCGGCGGGTTTTTTTTTGCCTGACATGCAGTCTTATGAATACTGTCAATAAAGACATGTCATTAAAAACAGTATTGACACTGTTTTTAAAATCCGTATGTTAATACTTAACAGCAGCGAAAGAGTAGTTAGCTGTTAAAGCAGTAAGAGTTAGTAGAGTTCGATAGGGGGATTGCGATAAAGGCCACGAAGTATTTTGTTGTATGGGGTAGTCGACGTTGAAGTTATTTTATTTCACATCGACGATGCTTTAAGGCTACGTAGTTGATATATGTAATCGCAAAAAGTTAAGTAAGCGCGACGATGTAAGGCCATGATTTAAAAGTTAATGTTTGCGGTTTCCATTATTGAGCAATCGCAAGGGAAGTCAGGCAACGCATCAAAGAGTATATGTCGCGAGGGGAAGTGTACTTGTTTAGGCCGCCATTCTTGAGTGAATTCATCAAGCTGGCGAAATATGTTTAACGGTAAATAGAGGAAGGTTCGTTAGTAGCATTCTCCAATATTATCTGTGGTAAACGTGTACATTTAAAATGTAGTACAAACAGCAGTATCAAATTGTAAGTCAATTAATGTTAAATCTGAAGTTTGTAGTAACTTAAAGCCCTGGCTGCAACGGTCAGGGCTTTTATTATATATACATCAAGGTGTTATCTTAGGCTCTTAACCAAATCAGCTCAACATTTCACCAGTTAAGGGCATTAAATAAATTAATGCTTGCGTAATGATTAGAAGTAAGGCTACTATAGCTGCATCGGTTTGGAACACAGACCTTATGAAAGCAGTTTTAGTAAAGCAGTTCTCAGTTCAAGCGTTATCCTCAGATACTCTTCTTCATGAGCCTCCTCCTAAGTGCCCAATAAGTTAATTTCTGCAAAACAGGCCATCTTCGCTGCATAAGCGGCTCAAAATATGAAAGGAAGTATCTATGTCTAACAAAATGACTGGTTTAGTAAAATGGTTTAACTCTGAGAAAGGCTTCGGCTTTATCACTCCTCAGGACGGTAGCAAAGATGTGTTTGTGCATTTTTCCGCTATCCAGAGCAACGATTATAAAACCTTAGACGAAGGCCAAAAAGTCGAGTTCTCCGTTGAGAACGGCGCGAAAGGCCCGTCTGCTGTTAACGTTATCGCGCTGTAATCGCCGATAATCTCACGAACGCTTACGATAGCGATGAAGGCCAGAGCCTGAGCAGATAAGTGATAGTGAATAAAAAACCCGCGAAAGCGGGTTTTTTCGTTTTTACATCCGGATTCACTACATCTGTGACACACGTCCGAGAAAACTATCCCAGTCTTTCCACACGGGCTGTAAACCCTGCGCACTGAGAGCTGCGGCAACATCTTCAGGGCGCCGATCATCATGCGGAGAAAACTGTTCCAGCTCCGGGTGATTGTCGGCATAGCCGCCGGGCTGCGTCTTTGAGAAGGCGCTGACGTTATTGATTGCTAGCGGAATGACGTGGTCGCGAAACCACGGTGATTCTCGCGTGGAGAGCGACAGCTCGATGTCCGGCGCCAACAAGCGAAACGCACAAATGGTTTGTACCAGTTGACGCTCATCCATAATCGATGCCGGTTCAATACCTCCGGTACATGGGCGCAGGCGTGGGAACGAGATTGAATAACGGCTTTGCCAGTAATGTTGCTGCATCCATAGCAAATGCTCGGCTACCATATAGCAATCAACCCGCCAACTGTCAGACAAGCCAATCAGTGCCCCAAGGCCAATTTTGTCGATACCGGCGTGACCAAGTCGGTCCGGCGTTTCCAGCCGCCAAAAGAAGTCCTGCTTTTTTCCCTTCAGATGGTGCCGGGCATAAGTCGCCTCATGGTAGCTCTCCTGATACACCATCACACCGTCCAGACCGAGTATCTTTAGCTCAGCATATTCAGCAACTGACAGCGGTTGTACCTCCATCTGTAGCGAAGAAAACTGACGACGGATGGCGGGTAAATGGCGGCGAAAATAGTCCATGCCGACTTTCGCCTGATGCTCGCCGGTGACCAGCAACAGATGCTCAAAACCCAGCTCGCGGATCGCCGCACACTCCCGTTGAATCTCTGATTCATCCAAAGTTTTACGCTTGATGCGGTTGCTCATGGAGAAGCCGCAGTAAGAGCAGTCGTTGGCGCACAGATTCGAAAGATACAGCGGCACGTAAAAGCTGACGGTATTACCAAAGCGTTGGCGGGTCAGCTTTTGCGCTCGCTGCGCCAGCGGCTCCAGATAATCGGCGGCGGCTGGCGAGAGCAGCGCCATCAGGTCATCACGACTCAGCTGTGCAGTGTTAAGTGCGCGCTCGACATCGGCGGCGGTTTTGCCGTTAATGCGCAGATGGATATCATCCCACTCCAGCTGTCGCCAGCGATCGCTGAAGGTTTTCATGCTGAGACCTCCAGAAATCCGGTCAATGGGCTGGTGGCGCAAGCATTGGTACTTCGGCTCCCCGGAACGGCCTGACGTGCCAGAAGGCCCGCTTCAACCGCCAGCCGGAACGCCGTCGCCATCATTACCGGGTCGTCCGCTACGGCAATCGCCGTGTTGACCAACACCGCGTCGGCCCCCATTTCCAACGCCTGCGTGGCATGGCTGGGCACACCGATCCCGGCATCAACCACCACTGGGACGGTGGCCTGCTGAATAATGATCTTCAGCATGGCGCGGGTTTCCAGGCCCTGATTTGAGCCAATGGGCGCACCGAGCGGCATGACCGCCGCACAGCCCACTTCTTCCAGCCGCTTGCACAGCACCGGGTCCGCGCCGCAGTAGGGCAGCACCACGAAACCCTGCTTCACCAGCGCCTCGGCGGCTTTCAGCGTTTCGATAGGATCTGGTAACAGCCATCGAGCGTCAGGATGTATTTCTAATTTCAGCCAGTGCGTGCCCAGCGCTTCGCGCGCCAGCTGCGCGGCAAAGATAGCTTCATCCGCCGTTTTCGCCCCTGAGGTATTCGGCAGTAGCGTTACCCCTGCCTCGACCAGTGGCACCAAAATGGCATCGTTGTGCTGGCGTAAATCCACGCGCTTCATTGCCAATGTCACCAGTTGGCTACCGGAGGCGCGAATGGCGTCGACCATCAGTTGCGATGAGGCAAATTTCCCCGTGCCGGTGAACAGATGTGAATCAAACGTTTTGTCGGCAATACGTAGCATATCAACCCCCTGCAATAACCTGAAAAAGCAGGATCTGGTCGCCTTCCTGCACGATTTGCTGTTCCCACTGCTCGCGCGGCAGGATCTGTTGATTCAGCGCCAGCGCTATCCCCGGCTTGAGCTGATTAAGCTCTGCCAGCAGCGCGCTGATATTTTGCCCCTCGGCACACTGTACTGGCTCATCATTGAATTGGATCTGCATGTTGCCCTCCGCATACCGGACAACCGCGGGCGCGGCGTAACGCCAGGCTACGCCACTGGCTGGTTTTACCATCGAACAGGCGTAATTCACCGCTTAGGGTTTCAATACCGCTGAGAAGTTTGATGGCTTCCAGCGCCTGCAGGGTACCCATGATGCCAACGACCGGACCGACAATGCCTGCGGTACGGCAGTTGCGTTCGGGCTCGATGTCATCCGGCCACAGACAGCGGTAGCAGCCCTGTTCCCATGGCGGCGTCAGCACCATCAATTGGCCACCAAAGCCAACAGCGCTGGCAGTGATAAGCGGTGTATTCAGGGCGACGCAGGCGGTATTGATCGCCTGACGCGTCGCCATATTGTCGGTGCAGTCGAGCACCACGTCAGCGCGCGCCACCGCGTGCCTGAGCGCATCGCCTTTCAGGCGCTGCTGTAGCGCGACCAGTTCGATATCCGGGTTGAGCCGTGTCAGTCTCTGTTGGGCCATCTGGGATTTTGACCGGGCGATATCATCAGTCGTGAACAGGATCTGGCGCTGAAGATTACTCAGATGCACGTCGTCGTCGTCCACCAGCGTCAATGTGCCTACTCCCGCACCCGCCAGATACAGCGCGGCAGGGGAGCCTAATCCGCCCAAGCCAACAATCAGCACGTGGCTGTTGAGCAGTGTCTGCTGGCCCTCTATCGCAATATCACCGAGTAAAATCTGGCGGCTATAGCGCATAAAATCGCGATCATTCATCGCCTGCTCCTGCAATTGAAAGCAGCTGTGACGTGGCACCTCGCCAGTCAGCGGCCTGCGTGATGGCGCTGACCACCGCAATGCTGCCCACCCCGGTCGCCAGCACAGCCGGTGCCCGCGCGAGGCTGATACCGCCAATGGCGACAGTAGGGTAGTCAGCCAGTCGTTCGATATGCGTGGCGAGTTGTACCAATCCCTGTGGGGCAGATGGCATCTGCTTGGTTTGTGTGGGGAAGACGTGACCCAGTGCGATGTAAGAAGGGCGGGCGGCTAGCGCCACGTCAATCTCCATATCATCGTGGGTGGATACCCCAAGACGTAACCTTGCGGCCTGAATCGCCTTCAGGTCGGTGCTTTCAAGATCTTCCTGGCCCAGATGTACCCCGTAAGCATGGTGTTTAATCGCCAGTCGCCAGTAGTCATTGATAAACAGGCGGGCGTCATAGCGACGCCCCAGTTCAATGGCGGCAATCACGTCGGCTTCAACATCCTCATCACGCATATCTTTGATGCGTAGCTGAATTGTGCGCACGCCCACCGACAGCAGGCGTTCAATCCACAGCACGCTGTCAACGACCGGATATAACCCTAAGCGAAAAGGTACCGTTGGGAATTCAGGCTGATACATCAGGCTTCCTCCTTTTTCAGGTAGATTTCGCCCCCTTTGGCGCGGAAGTTCTCCGACATATCCGCCATCCCCACTTCGATGGTTTGTGCGGCAGCGTAGTCGCGCACTTCCTGGCTGATTTTCATCGAGCAGAATTTCGGCCCGCACATTGAGCAGAAGTGAGCGACTTTGCCGGACTCCTGTGGCAGGGTTTCATCGTGGTAGGCGCGGGCGGTGAACGGGTCGAGCGCCAGATTAAACTGGTCTTCCCAGCGGAATTCGAAGCGCGCTTTTGACATGGCGTTATCGCGGATCTGCGCACCCGGATGCCCTTTAGCTAAATCGGCGGCATGCGCGGCAATCTTGTAGGTAATCAACCCTTGCTTCACGTCTTCTTTGTTCGGCAGGCCGAGGTGCTCTTTTGGCGTGACGTAGCACAGCATCGCGCAGCCAAACCAGCCAATCATTGCCGCACCAATACCGGAGGTGAAGTGGTCATAGCCTGGGGCGATATCAGTCGTTAATGGCCCTAAAGTGTAGAACGGCGCTTCATGGCAGTGTTCCAGCTCTTCGGTCATGTTGCGCTTAATCATCTGCATCGGTACGTGGCCAGGGCCTTCAATCATCACCTGCACGTCATATTCCCAGGCAATTTTGGTCAGCTCGCCCAGCGTATGCAGCTCTGAGAACTGTGCCTCGTCGTTGGCATCCTGAATAGAGCCCGGACGCAGACCATCACCCAGCGACAGAGAAACGTCATAAGCGGCGCAGATTTCACAGATTTCGCGGAAGTGCTCGAAGAGGAAGTTTTCTTTGTGATGGGAGAGGCACCATTTCGCCATGATGGAGCCGCCGCGCGAGACAATCCCGGTCAGGCGTTTAGCGGTCATCGGCACATAGCGCAGCAGCACACCCGCGTGGATAGTGAAATAGTCGACGCCCTGCTCGGCCTGCTCCAGCAGCGTATCGCGGAACGCTTCCCAGGTGAGATCTTCGGCGATCCCGTTGACCTTCTCCAGTGCCTGGTAGATCGGTACGGTGCCGATCGGCACCGGGCTGTTTCGCAGGATCCATTCACGGGTTTCGTGAATATAGCGACCGGTGGACAGGTCCATCACCGTATCCGCCCCCCAGCGCGTGGACCACACCAGCTTTTCCACTTCTTCTTCGATGGAGGAAGTGACCGCTGAGTTACCGATGTTGGCATTGACCTTCACCAGGAAATTACGTCCGATGATCATCGGCTCTGATTCCGGGTGGTTGATGTTGGCGGGGATGATGGCGCGCCCGGCAGCGACTTCATCACGCACGAATTCCGCCGTGATATTTTCCGGCAGGCTGGCGCCAAAGCTCATGCCTGGATGCTGGTGGCGCAGCACTTCACTGCGAATGCGCTCGCGGCCCATATTTTCGCGGATAGCGATAAACTCCATCTCCGGAGTGACGATGCCCTGGCGCGCGTAGTGCAACTGGGTCACGCAGCGGCCGGTTTTGGCGCGTTTAGGCGTCAGCAAGCCGTTGAAACGCAGCTCGTCCAGGCCATCATCGGCCAGGCGCTCTTTGGTGTAGGCGGAGCTACGGTCGTCCAGCTCTTCGCTGTCATTACGTGCGGATATCCACGGCTGGCGCAGTTTTGCCAGACCCTGCTGGACGTTAATCGCCACATCAGGATCGCCATACGGGCCAGAGGTGTCATATACCGGCACGGCTTCGTTCTCTTCGTACTGCGGGGTATCTTTACTGCCGCCAATGAGCGTCGGGCTGAGCTGGATTTCACGCATAGGAATACGGATATCTGGCTGTGAACCAGCAATATAGATGCGTTTTGAGTTAGGAAAGGCGGTCCCTTCCAGGGTGTCGATAAAGTGTTGGGCCTGGGCGCGCTGTTCGCGGCGGGATGGTTTAGTAGTGGCAGACATAGCTCATTCCAAAAAAGTAAGGATATGGCTTGTCAGACGACGGATGAAGCAAGAGGGAAGATCGCCCATGGGCGATACAACTGTAGATTTACTCTTGTTCCCTTCGCAGGTATTAGCCTGATCAGGTTCCGCGGATCCCGAATTAACGGTCTCAGCCTTTTCCACTCATGCTGATGTGGAAAATAAGCACTCCGACAAGATAATTCCCCCTCTGGCGAGGAGGAATGGTTGTAAACTACCTGTTACTCGCGCAAATCTCAAGCAGGGCGTTTGATCATTGCGCTGTCGTGTACCGCATCAAGCACCAGCATAATCAACTTATCTTCCAGCATAAACCGGGCCTCCAGCGCCTCGCCGATATCCGACAATGCCTGTTGAAATTCAAGGAAATTATCGTGGTCAATGGCGTTTTCCAGACTGGAATCATAGTCGTCCATAATCTGTTGTGTATTGGCTTCCAGAAGAGGCCAAATTTTTGTGGCTTTTAAAAGCTGCCCGTTCCCTTCCAATTTATGCAGAATACGTTCATAAATACTGAAGTGTCCGGTGGAGAGGTAGTCGACCAGGCTCTGACAAAAATCATCCAGCGCTTTTTCATTGAGCCGCATGTACGATTCTTTGCCAGGCTTAATGCCAACCAGATTGTAGTAAGCCACGAGCAGGTGCTTACGTACATGTAGCCAGCGATCAACCAGTTTATTACTTCCTCCGACGTGTTCCGTCAGGCTTTCCAGCTGGTTTAGCATGATTGACTCCGCAAGGTGGTGTTGAAAAATGGCTCACCGATAAATGTAAAAATAATGTAAACAACATGCCTGTGAAGCAAAGGTTGCGCAAGAGATATGGATCGTATTATTGAAAAATTAGACAGCGGCTGGTGGATCGTCAGTCATGAACAAAAATTGTGGTTGCCTCACGGAGAGCTGCCACATGGTGACGCGGCTGGTTTTGATCTGCTGGGCCAGCGCGCGTTACCGATAGGCGAGTGGGAAGGTGAAACCGTCTGGCTGGTGCAGCAGCAGCGTCGCCACGATATGGGCTCAGTGCGCCAGATCCTCGATCAGGATGTAGGACTGTTTCAACTGGTCGGACGCGGCGTGCAGTTGGCCGAGTTTTTCCGTTCGCATAAATTCTGTGGTTATTGCGGGCATCCGATGCACCCAAGCAAAACGGAATGGGCAATGCTGTGTAGCCACTGCCGTGAACGTTATTATCCGCAAATTGCCCCCTGCATTATTGTCGCCATCCGTCGTGAAGACTCCCTGCTGCTGGCTCAGCATGTTCGCCACCGCAACGGCGTGCATACCGTGCTGGCCGGTTTTGTTGAAGTGGGGGAGACGTTAGAACAAGCGGTAGCGCGAGAAGTGATGGAAGAAAGCGGCATTAAGGTGAAAAACCTGCGCTACGTTACCTCCCAGCCCTGGCCGTTTCCGCAGTCTTTGATGACCGCGTTTATGGCGGAATATGATAGCGGGGAGATCGTCATCGACCCGAAAGAACTGCTGGAAGCGAACTGGTATCGCTACGATGACTTACCGCTACTTCCCCCGCCGGGTACCGTCGCACGTCGACTGATCGAAGATACCGTGGCGATGTGTCGGGCTGAGTACGAGTAAAGAACGAGTAATGATACACTGACGGCCTGACGCTAAAAGGAAGATAAAAATGACCGAACTGAAGAACGATCGTTACCTGCGTGCGCTGCTGCGCCAGCCTGTTGATGTTACTCCGGTATGGATGATGCGCCAGGCGGGCCGCTATTTGCCGGAGTACAAAGCCACTCGTGCGCAAGCGGGCGATTTCATGGCGCTGTGCAAAAACGCCGAGCTGGCCTGCGAAGTGACGCTACAACCGCTGCGCAGGTATAAACTTGATGCGGCGATCCTCTTTTCGGACATTTTGACCATCCCGGATGCGATGGGACTTGGGCTGTACTTTGAAGCTGGCGAAGGCCCACGCTTTACCTCTCCCATCACCTGTAAGGCCGATGTGGATAAGCTGCCGATCCCGGACCCGGAAGGGGAACTGGGCTACGTGATGAACGCGGTACGTACTATTCGCCGCGAGCTGAAGGGCGACGTGCCGCTGATCGGCTTCTCTGGCAGTCCGTGGACGCTGGCGACTTACATGGTGGAAGGCGGCAGCAGCAAAGCCTTCACCGTGATTAAAAAGATGATGTACGCCGATCCAACGTCGCTGCATCTGCTGCTCGATAAGCTGGCGAAAAGCGTCACGCTATACCTGAATGCGCAGATCAAAGCCGGCGCGCAATCGGTGATGATTTTCGACACCTGGGGCGGCGTGCTGACCGGTCGCGACTATCAGCAGTTCTCTCTCTATTACATGCACAAAATTGTCGATGGTCTGCTGCGTGAAAACGACGGCCGCCGCGTGCCGGTCACCTTGTTCACCAAAGGCGGCGGACAGTGGCTGGAAGCGATGGCGGAAACTGGATGTGATGCGCTGGGTCTCGACTGGACGACAGATATTGCCGATGCGCGTCGTCGTGTCGGTCATAAAGTGGCGTTACAGGGCAATATGGACCCGTCCATGCTCTACGCACCGGCACCGCGTATCGAAGAAGAAGTCGCCACGATACTGGCTGGCTTCGGTCAAGGGGAAGGCCACGTCTTTAACCTGGGCCACGGTATCCACCAGGACGTGCCGCCGGAACATGCCGGGGTGTTTGTGGAGGCGGTACATCGCTTGTCTGAGCAGTACCACCGCTAAGGAGTCACGATGGATCTCGCGTCGCTACGCACCCAACAGCTTGAACTGGCCTCTGCGGTGATCCGTGAAGATCGCTTTAAAAGCGATCCGCCGGATCTGATCGCTGGGGCAGATGTCGGGTTTGAGCAGGGCGGAGAGGTGACGCGAGCCGCCATCGTGCTACTGAAGTATCCTTCTCTTGAGCTGGTTGAATATAAGGTGGCGCGTATCGCCACCACCATGCCGTATATCCCCGGTTTTCTCTCTTTTCGCGAATATCCTGCGCTGCTGGCTGCCTGGGAACAATTATCGCAGAAGCCTGACTTAGTGTTCGTTGATGGTCACGGTATTTCCCACCCGCGTCGTCTTGGCGTTGCCAGCCATTTTGGTCTGCTGGTGGATGTCCCGACGATTGGCGTGGCGAAAAAACGGCTGTGCGGCAAGTTTGACCCCTTATCTGCTGAACCCGGGGCGCTAGCGCCACTGTTGGATAAAGGCGAGCAACTGGCGTGGGTCTGGCGCAGCAAAGCACGCTGTAATCCACTGTTTATCTCTACCGGACATCGCGTGGGCATGGATAGCGCGCTGGCGTGGGTGCAGCGTTGTATGAACGGCTATCGCCTGCCGGAACCGACACGCTGGGCGGATGCGGTGGCATCGGAACGCCCGGCTTTTACGCGGCTTGCAGCAAAAACGCCCCATATCGGGTAAACTGCGACTAATTTCCGTATTCGAGAACTCATCATGTTACAAAACCCGATTCATCTGCGTCTGGAGAAGCTGGAAAGCTGGCAGCACGTCACCTTTATGGCCTGCCTGTGTGAGCGCATGTACCCAAACTACGCCATGTTCTGCAAGCAAACGGAGTTTGGTGATGGGCAGATTTACCGCCGAATCCTGGATTTAGTCTGGGAAGTGCTGACCGTCAAGGATGCGAAAATCAATTTTGACAGCCAGCTGGAGAAGTTTGAAGAGGCTATTCCGTCCGCAGACGACTACGATCTGTACGGCGTTTATCCGGCGATTGACGCCTGTGTTGCCCTGAGCGAAGTCATGCATTCTCGTCTGAGCGGTGAAACGCTGGAACACGCGATTGAAGTCAGTAAGGCTTCGATTACCAGCGTCGCGATGCTGGAAATGACGCAAGCGGGTCGCGAAATGACCGATGAAGAGCTGAAAGAGAACCCTGCCGTTGAGCAAGAATGGGATATTCAGTGGGAAATATTCCGACTTTTAGCCGATTGCGAAGAACGCGATCTTGAGCTGATAAAAGGGCTGCGTGCAGACCTGCGCGAGGCTGGTGAGAGCAATATTGGTATAAT
This sequence comes from Citrobacter sp. JUb117, assembly GCF_024809055.1. Lineage (NCBI taxonomy): Bacteria > Pseudomonadati > Pseudomonadota > Gammaproteobacteria > Enterobacterales > Enterobacteriaceae > Citrobacter > Citrobacter sp. JUb117. Next base: position 7,910 of record NZ_JANUFB010000016.1, on the reverse strand, counting down.
TTTTCAGCAATGACACCACAAAACGTGATTTAACGCCTGATTTGTCGTGCCTGAAGGCTTCCCATCCGCCCCCCGTCTGGTCTACATTTGGGGGGCGAAGAAAAGTGGCTATCGGTGCGTGTATGCAGGAGAGTGCTTTTCTGGCATTTCCGTCGCACTCGATGCTTAGCAAGCGATAAACACATTGTAAGGATAACTTATGAACAAGACTCAACTGATTGATGTAATTGCAGACAAAGCAGAACTGTCCAAAACACAGGCTAAAGCTGCTCTGGAATCCACTCTGGCTGCTATTACTGAGTCTCTGAAAGAAGGCGATGCTGTACAACTGGTTGGTTTCGGTACCTTCAAAGTGAACCACCGCGCTGAGCGTACTGGCCGCAACCCGCAGACCGGTCAAGAAATCAAAATCGCCGCAGCTAACGTACCGGCATTTGTTTCTGGTAAAGCACTGAAAGACGCGGTTAAGTAATTCGCGTGGCAGTGAACAGTTTTAACGAGGGGGCGGTTTCGCCCCTTTTGTCCATCTGGCGTCATACGCTTTGGCTTTCAGGTGTTCTGTTGCTGTCTGCCTGCAGTCGCCACTCTGAGCTTCCTCCGTTCACGGCCAGCGGTTATGTTGGCGATCACGGAGCGGTACGCGTTTGGCGTAAAGATTCCAACGATGATGTGCATCTGCTCTCCGTTTTTAGTCCGTGGCGAAGCGGCGACACAACCACCAGTGAGTACCGCTGGCAGGGTGACACCCTCTCTCTGATAGAACTCAACGTATACAGCCAACCGCCTGAGCATGTTCGCATCCGTTTCGACGATCGGGGTGAACTGAGTTTTATGCAGCGTGAAGTCGATGGACAAAAGCAGCAGCTTTCCAGCGATCAAATTGCGCTCTACCGCTACCGTGCCGATCAAACCCGTCAGACCAGCGATGCGCTGCGCCAGGGGCGTGTGGTATTACGGCAGGGGCGTTGGCATGCTGCCGAACGCACGGTCACTACGTGTGAAGGCGAGACGATCAAACCTGATTTAGATTCATGGGCGATAAACCATATCGAGCGCCGCCAGAGCCGCTCGTCGGTCGACGTGAGCGTGGCATGGCTGGAAGCGCCTGAGGGATCTCAGCTGTTGCTGGTCGCGAATTCTGATTTCTGCCGTTGGCAGCCAAAAGATAAAACATTTTAACGCCGGATGGCGACGCAAAAGCGTCTTATCCGGCTTACGGTATCCATCTGTAGGCCTGATTAGCGTAGCGCCATCAGGCATTAAGTTCTTTACCAGTGGCCCATACCCATATGACCCCCGCCACGATGGTAACTGCCGCCACCGCAACCCATGCCGGCACCGCGAGGCACACCCGCCTCCGCCATGGCGACATCCCGTTTCACCCGTTGCTCATCCAGCGCTTGATTCAGAGATTCTATCTCTTTTGCGACGGCATTAATTTTTGCGCTGTCCAGCGGGCTGGCGGTGAGCAACGCGTTGTACTCATAACGTTTGGACGTCAACTGCTGGCGCAATGCGCGGGTCTGCGTGTAGTAATCATCAGCGATTTTCTGGGCTGCGGCCTGCTGCTCGGTGGTCATTGGCGTACCACCCTGTTGCCACATTCCCTCACCATTGCCCCAGTGATGTTGCGCCAGTGCCGGGGTGGAACCCAGAGCCATCAGCGAGAGGACCATTAGCGCCAGTTTATTATTCCGTTTCATCGTTCGTTCTCCTGTTGGTTAGCTTACTTTCTCTTTTGCATCTTCCGTGCCAACCTGGACGTCCTTGTGCTGCGGGGATCGCGCGGCTGCCGCCCGGGAGTAAGCGAGTAAAAATGACTCGCCAGAACAGCCCGGTGGGTCATTTTTACCCACCCGTTGTGAGGGTTTGTGCCTGAGAACAGGGTTATCAGGGTGAAAAGATGGCATGATTTCTGCTGTATACCTGAAATGAAGAAAGGAACGGCGGGAAAGGGAGAACGTATGCGTCTTGATAAGGATACGGCAGCAAAGTGGCTGAGCCGGTTATTACCGGCGGCGATCCTGATTTTGGTGGGGTGGTTTTCCATCATGACCATTCGGGACTACGGCCGGGAAAGTGATGCCGCTCGACAAACGTTACTGGAAAAGGGAAGCGTGCTGATCCGCGCCCTTGAGTCCGGTACGCGTGTGGGTATGGGAATGCGTATGCATCATGCGCAGCAACAAACGCTGCTGGAGCAAATGGCGGTACAGCCGGGCGTACTCTGGTTTGCCGTTGTCGATGAGCATGGCGTGATCATCACCCACAGTGATTCCTCTATGGTTGGTAAATCCCTCTACTCGCCGGATGTCCTGCGTCAGCTAAATCCTGGGGAACAAGAACGCTGGCGGAATATCGACTCATCGCCCGATGGGCATGATCAAATACCAGCCCTGGAAATTTATCGCCAGTTCCAGCCGTTGTATGGGGCCGGGAGGCACGGTATGGCACGCTGCTCCGGTAATGACGATCATGCGAATACGCCCACGCAAACCATCTTTATCGCTTTTGATGCCAGCGACCTGGCCGCGACTCAGGCCAGAGAGTGGCGTAATACGCTGATCGTTCTGTCTGCTCTGGCGGCGGTGCTGCTGGCTACTGTGCTGACGTTTTTCTGGTACCAACGCTATCAGCGTTCTTATAAAGAGCTACAGGACGCGATGAAGCGTAAAGAAAAGCTGATGGCGCTCGGACATCTGGCGGCGGGAGTCGCGCATGAAATCCGTAATCCACTGTCATCCATCAAGGGGTTAGCGAAATATTTTGCCGAACGCACTCCGGCGGGGGGAGAGTCGCATGAACTGGCGCAGGTGATGGCGAAAGAGGCCGATCGCTTAAATCGGGTGGTGAGTGAATTGCTGGAGCTGGTGAAGCCCGCGCACCTGACGCTGCAGCGGGTCGATCTTAATGAAGTCATCACCCACTCGCTGCATTTGGTTAGCCAGGATGCTCAGAGCCGGGAAATTCAACTGCAGTTTACGCCGAATGCTGCGTTACCCGCTATTCAAGCCGATCCCGACCGACTCACGCAGGTCCTGCTGAATTTATACCTCAACGCCATTCATGCTATCGGACATCAGGGGACGGTTACGGTTTCAGCGAGTGAAAGTAGCGCCGATCGGGTTAAAATTAGGGTTACCGACAGCGGAAAGGGAATTGCGCCCGACCAGCTGGAGGCTATTTTTACTCCTTACTTTACGACGAAGGCAGACGGTACCGGGCTGGGACTGGCGGTGGTGCAAAACATCATTGAGCAGCACGGCGGAACCATTCAGGTAACCAGCGTGGAAGGTAGAGGCACCGTCTTTACTCTCTGGCTGCCGATCAATGCGAAACCACAGGATTGACAAGGATGACACACGGAAAAATCGATATTCTGGTTGTGGACGATGACGTCAGCCACTGCACTATTCTACAAGCGCTGCTGCGTGGCTGGGGCTATGACGTTGCGCTTGCCTATAGCGGACGAGAGGCACTGGCGCAGGTGCGTGAACACGTCTTTGATCTGGTATTGTGCGATGTGCGTATGGCGGAGATGGACGGCATTGAAACGCTGAAAGAGATCAAAGCCCTGAATCCGGCGATTCCTGTCTTGATTATGACCGCTTTTTCTAGCGTGGAGACCGCGGTGGAAGCGTTAAAAACCGGGGCGCTGGATTACTTAATCAAACCACTGGATTTTGACAGTCTGCAGCACACGCTGGAAAAGGCGTTGGCACATACCCGGGCGACCGGCGTCGACCCCGTAGCAGCCCCGGCAGCGCAGTTTGGCATGATTGGCAACAGTCCGGCGATGCAGCACCTGCTTAACGAAATTGCGATGGTTGCGCCGTCGGATGCGACGGTGCTTATTCACGGAGACTCTGGAACGGGCAAAGAACTGGTCGCCCGGGCGCTTCACGCCAGCAGTGCGCGCAGTGATAAACCACTGGTGACGCTCAACTGCGCGGCGCTGAATGAATCTCTGCTGGAATCTGAACTGTTCGGCCATGAAAAAGGCGCGTTTACGGGTGCCGATAAACGCCGGGAAGGGCGCTTTGTGGAAGCCGACGGCGGTACGCTGTTTCTTGATGAGATTGGCGATATCTCGCCGCTGATGCAGGTGCGCCTGCTGCGGGCGATTCAGGAGCGTGAAGTCCAGCGCGTAGGCAGTAATCAGACTATTGCTGTGGATGTCCGGCTGATTGCCGCCACCCATCGCGATCTGGCACAAGAGGTCAACGCCGGACGTTTTCGCCAGGATCTCTACTATCGCCTGAACGTCGTCACTATCGAGATGCCCGCATTACGTCAACGCCGGGAAGATATTCCGCTGCTGGCCGGGCATTTTCTCCAGCGCTTTGCTGAGCGTAACCGCAAAGCGGTGAAAGGTTTTACCCCGCAGGCAATGGATCTGCTGATCCATTACGACTGGCCGGGAAACATTCGTGAGCTGGAAAATGCGATTGAGCGTGCGGTGGTTCTGCTGACGGGAGAATACATTTCTGAACGCGAGCTGCCACTGGCGATTGCAGCGACGCCAATAAAAGCAGAGAACAGTCTGGAGATCCAACCGCTGGTGGATGTTGAAAAAGAGGTGATTCTGGCAGCACTGGAAAAAACGGGCGGCAACAAAACTGAAGCCGCCCGTCAGTTAGGCATCACGCGTAAAACGCTGTTGGCGAAAATTTCGCGTTAACGCTGCTCGCGTTCGATGGCGCGCCAGCCGATATCGTTACGGCTAAAGCTGCCTTCCCAGCGGATGTCGGCCATTAACGCGTAAGCGCGCTTCTGCGCTTCTGCAACGGTATGACCCAGTGCGGTTGCGCACAGGACGCGGCCCCCATTGGTCAATACCGTGTCGTCGGCGGCGAGTTTAGTGCCGGCGTGGAACACTTTGCCGTCAGCGGCTTCTTCCAGCGGCAGGCCGTGGATCGCGTCTCCGGTACGGTAGTCGCCCGGATAACCCCCGGCGGCGATTACCACGCCCAGCGAGGCGCGCTCGTCCCACTCGGAGGTTTTTTCGTCCAGCTTACCGTCGCAGGCGGCGAGACACAGATCCACCAGGTCCGACTTCATGCGCAGCATGATCGGCTGGGTTTCCGGGTCGCCGAAGCGGCAGTTAAACTCGATAACCTTCGGGTTGCCCTGTTTGTCGATCATCAGGCCTGCGTACAGGAAACCGGTGTAGGTGTTACCTTCCGCCGCCATGCCTTTTACGGTTGGCCAGATGATGCGTTCCATGGTGCGCTGGTGAACGTCATCAGTTACCACAGGCGCTGGAGAGTATGCACCCATCCCGCCGGTGTTCGGACCGGTATCGCCATTGCCCACACGTTTGTGGTCCTGACTGGTAGCCATCGGCAGGACATGCTTGCCGTCGACCATCACGATAAAGCTCGCCTCTTCGCCGTCGAGGAACTCCTCGATCACGATACGGTGGCCTGCGTCGCCAAACGCGTTGCCTGCCAGCATGTCGTGCACGGCGGCTTCAGCTTCTTCAAGCGTCATTGCCACGATAACGCCTTTACCGGCAGCCAGGCCGTCGGCTTTAATGACGATCGGCGCGCCTTTCTCACGCAGATAGGCCAGCGCGGGCTCCACTTCAGTGAAGTTCTGGTATTCCGCCGTGGGAATATTATGGCGCGCGAGGAAATCTTTGGTGAACGCTTTAGAACCTTCCAACTGCGCAGCACCTTCGGTTGGGCCGAAGATTTTCAGACCGGCGGCACGGAAGGCATCGACCACGCCAATCACCAGCGGTGCCTCCGGACCAACGATGGTGAGATCGATCTTCTCGTTCTGGGCAAAGCTCAGCAGTGCCGGAATGTCGGTTACACCGATAGCCACGTTTTGCAGCGTCGGTTCCAGTGCGGTACCCGCATTGCCCGGTGCGACATAAACGGTTGAAACCTGCGGTGACTTGGCTGCTTTCCAGGCCAGCGCGTGTTCGCGCCCGCCGTTGCCAATAACTAATACTTTCATCGTCTGCTCCGTGGATTAATGGCGGAAGTGGCGCATGTCGGTAAAGATCATCGCAATACCGTGTTCGTCGGCAGCGGCAATCACCTCGTCATCACGAATGGAACCGCCTGGCTGGATAACACAGCTCACACCAACGGCTGCTGCGGCATCAATCCCGTCGCGGAACGGGAAGAAGGCGTCAGACGCCATCGCCGAACCTTTGACTTCCAGACCTTCGTCGGCGGCTTTAATCCCGGCGATCTTCGCGGAATAAACGCGGCTCATCTGACCTGCGCCTATGCCGATGGTCATGTTCTCTTTGGCGTAGACAATGGCGTTGGATTTCACGAACTTCGCGACTTTCCAGCAGAACAGCGCATCACGCAGTTCCTGCTCAGTAGGTTGACGTTTGGACACTACGCGCAGTTCACCCTCGGTGACCATACCCAGGTCACGATCCTGAACCAGCAGTCCGCCGTTCACGCGTTTGAAATCCAGGCCCGCAACACGCTCAGCCCACTGACCGCAGGTCAGGACGCGAACGTTCTGCTTAGCCGCAGTAATCTTCAGCGCTTCCTCAGTTGCTGACGGAGCGATGATCACCTCAACAAACTGGCGGGAGATAATGGCCTGTGCCGTTTCAGCATCCAGTTCGCGGTTAAAAGCGATGATGCCTCCGAACGCGGAGGTTGGATCGGTTTTGTACGCGCGGTCATAGGCATCAAGAATAGAGGAGCTGACTGCCACGCCGCACGGGTTGGCGTGCTTAACGATAACGCAGGCTGGCTCGTTGAACTCTTTCACGCACTCGAGCGCGGCGTCGGTATCGGCGATGTTGTTATAAGAGAGCGCTTTGCCCTGGACCTGCGTAGCGGTGGCAACGGACGCCTCTTTAACATTCTCTTCTATATAGAAGGCCGCCTGCTGGTGGCTGTTTTCGCCGTAGCGCATATCCTGCTTCTTAATGAAGTTCAGGTTCAGGGTTCGTGGGAAGCGACCTGCAGCGTCTTTGCTTTCACCGTGATAGGCCGGGACCATGCTGCCGAAGTAGTTGGCAATCATGCTGTCGTAGGCGGCGGTGTGTTCGAACGCTTTAATGGCGAGATCGAAACGGGTGTCGAGGGTCAGAGAACCTTCGTTGGCATCCATTTCTTTAATAATGGCGTCGTAGTCATTGCTCTTTACCACGATAGCCACATCTTTATGGTTCTTGGCGGCCGAGCGCACCATGGTTGGGCCGCCGATATCGATATTCTCTACCGCATCTTCCAGCGAGCAGCCAACGCGAGCCACGGTCTCGGCGAACGGGTACAGGTTAACAACCACCATATCGATAGGGTCGATACCGTGTTGTTCCATTATTCCGTCATCCTGACCGCGACGGCCAAGAATGCCGCCGTGTACTTTTGGATGCAGGGTCTTCACGCGTCCATCCATCATTTCCGGGAAACCGGTGTAATCGGAAACTTCGGTCACTGGCAGACCTTTCTCTGCTAACAGGCGTGCAGTGCCACCTGTAGACAGCAGCTCCACACCGCGTGCGGAAAGTGCCTGAGCGAATTCGATAATACCTGCTTTGTCAGAAACACTGAGCAGAGCGCGGCGGACTGGACGACGTTGTTGCATGGTAAATCCCCTGGATTTGACTATAACAGAGAGCGTTAGCTGAGTTTTTGCGTAAAAACTCAGCTAACGCCCCTTACGGGGCATCCTTGTTTTGCCGCAGCATTGTAACGAAAACGTTTGCGCAACGCTCGCGAATTTTTCTTTTTCAATGTTGACCCTTATTTCGAGAGCTTAAAACCGTATATAGGTAGAAAGGATCGCCGAAATGATGGGGATGTTTGTGGATAACTCTGTGTGCAAATAGGTATAAGGCGGGGTTTTGCTGTGGAATGCAGCAGTCAGTCATTTTTCTGTAATTTAAGGGTTGCGGGCGCCAGAGAACTCCCTATAATGCGCCT
>NZ_JANUFB010000015.1:0-41702 GCF_024809055.1 Citrobacter sp. JUb117 | reverse complement strand
TGGATAGCCGCGTCAGCGCCTTATCTGCCCAGCAAAACCTCTCTTCTGTCCGCGTAAAATGTCCTTTATCCTGCCCGTGAACGACAAAGCATTCTTCTTTAATTATAAAATCTAACTGCCCATTAATTTATGGGGGGTAGCAGCGACGGTTGCGGGTAATTGATAAGGAGATGGCTTGGGATTGGCTGAAAAGCCTTGGGAAATACAATAGCAAAAAACCAGCCCGTAGGCTGCTTCTTCTAAATAGTGGTGCTGGACTCGGAATCGAACCAAGGACACGGGGATTATCAAAACTCATGTCAAATTTGGCTGTTAAATGTCCATCTTGCCAGTGTACCCTATTTAGCTTCGATCCTATCGCGAAATAACTTCTTTCAAGGAAGTCATCTGAATTTTCCGCGCGTCCTTACATTCCGACGTTATCCAGTAAAACCTCCAGGAAATCCGAGGCTATTCCGTATATCCAGTCAGGAAAATCATAATTTAAACCGCATAAGAAAATTTAACATTACATATAATAACTTCATTTATGTTGGTAATGATATATTAATATAGTTTAGCTCCGGAATTTCAGCGTCGCGGTAATGAGGATGTATTATTTTTATTGTCGCCATTTAAACTTTTATATCATTTTTATTAGTGCGGCTTGATGGGTGTTCAATTTTTTCTTTATGATTTATTCAATACTTGTCTGGATGGGTTTTTGTAGAATATTGAATTTAAAGGAAATTAATGTGCGACTGTTAACGCAATGATGAACGATTAAATTCTGGGTGATGTATTAGCTATGTAATATTGATGATTTTTTTTCCATTCGAAATTTAAAAATAGTTGCTACTAATTGACGGATGTTATTTTTTTGGCTTTATTCAATATTAAGGGGTCGCTTGTCTGAAGCCTGCTATCAGTTTGGCAAAGTAAGTCGTCGCGATTTTCCAGTGGGGGCTGAGCATATCTATCATAGGGTCTTTTGTGACGTTAAAGGGTGATATATAGGTTGTGCGTCCACCCGGAGCTCGAAGTCGCTCTACCTATTCGCTCAGTTAGCAATTCCAGGCGCGTAATTCGAGTGCCGCTTACCGGCTTCGCCTTTTCGTGCCTTTCATAATCATTACTGAGAGAAATGAAAATGAAGAATGTCATAAAACCTGACCTGAAATATACCCTCAAACAAATATCTATAGCACAAATGGATGTCGACGATCTCAACTTCAATATATTATCTAACCATCTTGTGCCATTCAGTATGCGAACCTTCGATGCTAGCTTTAACAACCTGGTCACAGGGCAAGGCAAGTTTGGTGTTACAGACTTTTCCTTCCTGCGCTTTTTTGATTCCTCATTTCAGGCGGGATATGCTGGGATATGGTCGGTTATAGATCCGCCGTCATGGATTATCAGCAACCGGACCGCCAATTTCTTATCCGCAGTTGAAGTGAACAAAGAGACCGATCCGGTGCTCGGCATAAGTCTGGATGATGTGTTTGGCACACCGACGCCGCAGGAGGTGATTGAGCTGGCACCGAGATCCAAGGCTTCTACGCTAACTCAGGACAAGATCACGGTGCATGATGGCATAAACACCAAGTTGAAACCTACCGATCCCATTGTCTTAGCACGCAAGGAAACGTCGACGGAAGCCGATGACGATGACAATGACAATGACGATGTCGGCGGCGACGGTGCTTTCCCTCTCACCGCCAGTGATGTCGCCAACCTGAAGAATCTCGTCAACGGGCTTGAAGGAGGGGAAGACAACGATGCGCTCGGGATCCGAGATCTCGAAGGTACCGGTAATAACCGGGTTCACCTTGACTATGGTTCAGCCGATCAGCCGTTCATACGGCTCACCGACGCGCACTACGGCGCCTGGAACGAGACGACCCAAAACCGCGACATCAACCCCTTGTTCTCCGGGCTGGATCCGCGAGCCATCAGCGATGCCCTTGGTGCACAGGAAGCAAACCTGTCCGGCAATGCCGCTGGCGTGAACAGCTTATTCACGGCCTTCGGTCAGTACTTCGATCACGGTCTCGATTTCCTCGGTAAGGGAGGTAACGGAACGATCCAGATTGGCACTCCGGGCTCGGTTCCAAACCCCGCGGACCTGACTCGTGGCACCGTTAACAGTATTGATGCCAATGGAATCCCGCAGCATCTCAATAAGACATCGCCATTCGCTGACCAGAACCAAACTTATGGCTCTAACGAACTCGTCGGCCAGTTCCTGCGAGAAGGTGATGGACTGGGCGGGTTTACGGGCAAGCTGTTAGAGGGCGGACTGGATCCATCAAATCCAAATTTCAAGCTACTGCCCACGCTGAGTGAACTGATCCTGCATCACTGGAACAACAACACGCTGTTCACCGACAGCTCGCTGCCGGGCGACCACCGCGTAGCCTTCCGGGAGTACTTCGCCGGACTGGTCGACAGTAATGGCGTTATCAACCAAGCGATGCTTCCTGCCATGACCTCTAATTTCATGGGAAGTGGCTTTGCGCTGCTGCTCGACACCAACCCCTTTATCAACCTGCTCGACCACTACGTGGCGGGTGATGGACGTGCGAACGAAAACATCGCACTAACCGCGATCCACAACATCTGGGAACGGAATCACAACTTCCATGTCAACGCATTGCTCGAAGCCGGATTTAATGGAACAGCTGAAGAGCTGTTCCAGGCTGCCAAGATCATTAACGAAGCTGAATATCAGCGCGTTATTTACACCGACTTTGCCGACAAGTTGCTTGGTGGCATGAGAGGTGAGGGCGATCACGGCTTCGCCGAGTACAATCCGGAAGTGGATGCACGAGTCTCGCACGAGTTCGCGGTTGCCGCTTACCGGTTCGGGCATTCGCTGATAGGGCAGACGCTGACGGTGCTCGACGCTGAGGGCAATGCAACGCAGGTGCCGCTGTTCGACGCGTTCCTCAACCCGACCAACGATACGAGCGCGTTTAACTTCCCCAAATCGCAATTGCCTTACTCTCCACAGCCAGGCTATGAGCAACTGGGTGCCGCCGGGATCATTGCCGGGGGTGTTGTCCAGCCTGCGGAAGAAGTCGACGTCAATATCGTCGATGCTGTGCGCAACGACCTTGTTCGTATGAGTGCTGACGTGTTCGCCTTCGACGTCGCCCGCGAGTGGGACGTTGGTCTGGGTTCGATGAACCAGATCCGGGCCGACCTGATGGCCTCTCTCGATCCGTACGTCAAAGAGGCGGTCAGCTTTGCTGGCGATCTCACACCCTACGGTTCATGGGAAGACTTCCAGGCACGGAACAATCTCAGCGACACCGTCATTGCGCAATTCAAGAAGGCCTATCCCGACCTCGTACTAGAGGATAGTCAAATTGCAGACTTCCTGGCGGCGAATCCTGGCTATAAATTGGTCAACGGAAACACCGTCAAAGGTATCGACAGAGTGGATTTATTCGTTGGCGGACTCGCCGAGAAGCACATCAATGGTGGTGTGGTTGGCCAGACCTTCTGGGTCATCATCCACGAACAACTTGACCGCATCCAGGAAGGTGACCGGCTGTATTATCTCGATCGCGTGGAGCATCTGGACCTCTACGAGGTTATCGAGGAACAGGGTTTTGCCGGGATCGTGGCACGCAACACGGGCCTGACCAATCTTCCCGAGAACATCTTCGGGACGAGTCAGCTCGATAAACCGCCGGTCATTGCCCACAATAACGTCGTCCTGAATGGTGGGAACGGCATTGACATCCTGAATGGTGGGCTCGGCAACGACGTCCTGAATGGCGGGGGCGGCAACGATACGCTCAACGGTGGGGCTGGCAACGATATTCTCAACGGTGGCCTCGGGGCCGATGTGATGGTGGGCGGTGCCGGAAATGACATCTATGTTGTTGATAATAATGGCGATGTCGTCACAGAAGGTCTTAATGGCGGGACAGATACTGTCCAGACCACCCTCCACAATTACACGTTGACCAATAACGTTGAAAACCTGGTGTTCACCGGGACAGGCGCGTTTACCGGCAGAGGGAATGCCATTGCCAACACCATCACCGGTGGCAGCGGTAATGACTTTTTGTATGGGATGGGAGGAAACGACACGCTCAACGGCGGGGCAGGAAATGACGTCCTTGATGGGGGGGAGGGTGCTGATAACCTTCAGGGCGGGACCGGTAACGATAAAATGACAGGCGGAGAGGGTAACGACAGACTTGACGGTGGCGAAGGGGCTGATCTGATGGTAGGCGGCCTCGGCAATGACACCTATATTGTTGATAATAATGGAGACGTCGTCACAGAAGGTCTTAATGGCGGGACAGATGCTGTCCAGACCACCCTCCATAATTACACGTTGACCAATAACGTTGAAAACCTGGTGTTTACCGGGACAGGCGCGTTCACCGGTAGAGGGAATGCCATTGCCAACACCATCACCGGTGGCAGCGGTAATGACTTTTTGTATGGGATGGGAGGAAACGACACGCTCTACGGTGGCGCAGGAAATGACGCCCTTGATGGGGGTGACGGTGCCGATAACCTTCAGGGCGGGGCCGGTAACGATAAACTGACAGGTGGAGCGGGTAACGACAGACTCGAGGGGGGCCAGGGTGACGATATCATGACCGGTGGTGCCGGAAATGACACCTTCGTCTTTAGCGCAGGCTTTGGGCGAGACCGTATTACCAGCGGCTTCGACAGTAACCCCAGCGGCGGACAGGATTACCTCGATGTGAGTTTATTCGGCATTGGTGTGGCGAATTTTGCCAGCAGCGTCAAGATTGCCGGGGGAACCGGTAACAGTACCGTAATTACCATCGGCGATCCTGTTAATGCCAATGTCATTACTTTAGAAAACGTAAACTCTAAAAGCGTCAATATTGATGATTTTATTCTAATCGGATAAGGAGACGATGATGTCGCGCCAGCATACTCCAACAACACTAAATAAGTTATTAAAGGGAATGAAAGCTACCTTTATAACGCTGTTTTTTTAGTCGCGTTATCCATTTGCTTATGCTGGCGCCTCTACCGATGTGAATAGGTTCTATACCCAAAATCGAGGCTATCAAGATAAGGCGTTCAGGATTATTTTATTCCGAAAGCAATATAGTTTAATGCTCTCCATTAAATCTGAATGAGCCACAAGGAAAGGAAGCGCAAAGAAGTTACAGAAATCCTGAGTGGACAACTTAAAAAAGGTCACAAATTTTTCAGTGCCATCAACATCCTCAGACTGGATGGCGGAAGCTAGGTAATGACATCAGCGGTCAAAGTGACCCGAAATCTACCGTAACCCCAGAAAGCAAAAAACCAGCCCTTAGGCTGGTTTCTCTAAATAGTGGTGCCGGACTCGGAATCGATCTTTTGTTTTATCTTTATGATTTATAAGTAAAATTTTTGATGTGATTATATTTATGCCCTCATTTGTACCCTCATTCCCGATTGGTATGAATCCGAAACCCGAATCGGTGACGATAAGTGGGATACTCGCCTCAGGCTGATGTGTTGATACTTTATGATGGTCCTTTGTCTGGTGACGCTCCTGGTGCGTTACAGAATCCAGTAACAAACCACCAGAAGAAAAGCACCAGGAACGTCAGTATCATATTGTCCATAAGCAGGCGAACCTGGCAAGGGGTTTGTTTAACTCTGCACTGATACTGACATTTCACATATGTGCAGGCCCCTGATTACTGTCCGGATGCCAGCATTCCAGGGTAGTGACGTGCGATGATGTCATTCAGCTTATCGACCAGTTCTTGCCGCTTAAAGGTGATATGAGCAGTTCCCTTCTGAAAGTATTTGATTGCAAACATCTCATCCTCGTAACGATTGCTGTGCCTGTTTTCATGGATATGATTGGCGAGACGACGGGTGACGTCGGCACGGTTGTCGGGAACCGGTTTTCCGTCCAGAAGCATCAGCATCCGCTCAAGGTCAGCTAACCGATCGCGTTGCCAGCCCCAGAGAAGCCCAAATCCCCACCGGTCACATTTGACTAGCCCACTGACGATGATTTTCCCTCCAAATTTACAGGGGCTGTTCGTCTTAAAATCCCAGCTCAACCCTTTGAAGACGTTAATGACACCCCGCTCAAACACATCACCTTTATTCAGATACAGTTGCTCAAAAGTGCTCAGAATGTTGGCTTCGCTGACTGCAGGAATGTTCTCCCCCCCCAAGATTTCTGTACCACTGATCACGAGCCTGAGCGTCCATGATGGAAAGCATCCCTGACTTTTTCATTAAATCGCGCCATATACCACGATCGAGATTACGGGTAATGGCTTTCATCGCTGTTTCTGGTTTTTCCATCAACCAGCAACCACGGCGGAATTCCTGCTTCATGGCCCAGTCCAGAGCGGTTTTACCGCCAATACTGCGGGTCAGTGTTGCAATATCGCTAAGTTGTTGCATGAGCACTTCAATCTGCGCCAGCGCCGCATTACGTCCGGTGACGATGCGCTCAATGCTGGTGGAGCAAATAACGTCTGTGTGGCCGGTTAATACTTCGGGTTCGTTAAGAGTAAGGTCTGACATCATTTATTTCCTTATATAAAGCAAAGTGCCAGTCGGTGAGGGCTGGCGCTTATGGGTAAGTGATGAGTACGGACAGGTAATTAATCTGTACTGGTCTGCTGCAGACGCTGAAGATCGCGAACATCCCTGAGTGCCTGTTCAATCCATGGCAACAGCACGGCTGAATCGGTATTTACTTCGTCGTTATCGAAGATAATCCCGTTGTCGCAACAGATGTTGTCCTGCAGCAAGCAAATCAAAATATCGAGAGCGGTTTCAGTGGTTAATTCTGGCATGTGAAAACCTTGTGGTGATTGAGGTGGGGTTACCAGTCGAAAACGTCAAAGCCGGGCAGCACTTCGCCAAAGGCATCCAGATGAACAATGCCAACGGCGTAGCGACGGATAAGCGTTATCACTAACCGGCGGCAGGCTTTCGACAGTCCGAGGCGTTTGAGCCGTAATACCGGAAACGACCAGGCATACAGGCGAATCAGATAATCTGAACCAGTGTACATAATCCATTCCGACTCGCCGAAGTCTTCGCGCTGATGTGACAGGGCGTACAACAGTGAATTGTCTTCCTCCGTGAGGTGCGCAGTACTGCAGCACATCCCCGGTAATGATGTAAAAGGGGGCCGTGGGAATTCAACGGCGATCTTCCCAGGTTCATCCGCGATCCGCAGTGAGCAGCCGTTCTGGTTTACCGCGGCGATCAGTTCGGACAATTCAATACCATCGACATCCACTGCGATACGCCCCATGTTGAGGGCCAGAACGTTGATGGCATCAGCTTCCACGTTGAGAGACAGCTTCATCGGGTCATCTTGCTGTATTTGCCTGTAGTGATATCTGTCACCGTTCTGTAGCCGTTACGTGTCATCAGTCCACAGGCCTTACGGGCGCGGAGAATATCGATACTGCTGATAAGCGGTGACTGCTCTGTAGTGCTGGATCCGTAACGGTCAGTGCGTACCAGATCGTATTTTTCGACGATAAAATTGACGGCATCACACAGGGAAATACCGGCGTCAATGTGCTCCTGAATCACGTCGTCGTTGCCAAACGGCGTGTCGTTTAGCGCCAGACCGTAGTGATGATCCAGCAGGTGGCTCAGAAGTCGCTGCCAAATCTCCACGGGTGACAGACGTGGAGAAGCCTCCCGTGCCGGGGATACGGGTTGTGTTTGCATAAGGGGTATCTCGTTGTTGAAGGGGTAAAAAGAAAGGTGTTGCGGGGGTTATGACGTTACTGATGGTGTCGGATAAATCGCTATATAGATATAGCCATGCGATCCGAGTGAGTCAGCCTCGCAGGTCAGTCCCTTTGCATACAGCGTGACGCAGTGCTGATGGCGGGGACTGAGTTCGCCGGAAACCAGCATCAGTTCCATTTGCTTCAGCAGTACCGGAAACGCTTGGTCGAGATGGCGCAAATCCGCGTCGGTGAATGTCCCGGTGATGCTGGCGCGGTCGGCCAGATAATGCAGCCGGTTGCCTTCCTGTACCAGCCGTGCACCGAAGCACGGGGTGATATTACGTTTCAGTCCCCACCACGGTTCAGAAATATGATGATTTGCCGGCAGTGTTTTATTCAACAAGGTCGTGCTCCTTGAATATGAGTTAACTGAGGGTGACGCTGCGCAGAACGACATACGGGCCGTTGCGGTCCTGGCGACGTTCAGCGAACACGGCCAGGACGCCGCTGATATCCTGGACCTCCTTCCCTGCATAGTGGCAGACGCTGCCGGACCAGGCGTATTTTCCGGAACAGAAGCGAAACAGCCTGGACTCAGGATGCTGGCGATATAGCGCCATCGCCTGACGTTTGCTGATAATCTTCATCGCTGCTCTCCTTACAGCCAGCCGCGTTCAGCGAATGACACTACTTCCATGCCGCCAACCACCAGATGGTCCGGCAGGCGGATATCCACCAGGTCTAGTGCCTGCTTAAGACGTTCCGTGAGGCGGCGGTCAGCCTGGCTGGGCTCCGCCAGGCCTGACGGATGGTTATGGGCAACGATGACGGCGGCTGCGTTATGTTTCAGGGCGGCTTTCACCACTTCCCGGGGATGGACTTCGGTATGACTGATAGTGCCGGTGAACAGTATCTCGTGGGCAATGAGGCGGTTCTGGTTGTCGAGGAACAGCACCATAAACACTTCGCGCTCTTCCCCTGCCAGGCGCAGACGCAGCCAGTCCCGGGTGGCACCGGCGGAGGTGAAGGCCACACCGGGTTCACGCAACTGGCGCTCCAGCAGGTTCATTGCCCGCCGTAACGTTCGCCGGGCATACGGGGACAGGGGGACTTCCTGGTGTGGTGAGGTCAGTGACGGGAACATATCAGGCTGCGATGACGTGGGTAAGGGGGCCGGATTCGTCATGGTTATTCCCCTAATCAATGATACGCATAATTGCGTGGCAGTCCGGGTGCAGCAGGGTATAGTCCCGCAGGCGATAATAGTGCTCCGTCATGGCATTGCATTCGGTGCGGCAGGCGTGATGACTGTAAGCGATAAGGCAGACGGCTATTCCGGCAGCCTCAGCGCTCATCTCTGCGCCGTTACCGTTCATGCTGTTAAACAGTGTCCATTTCTCATCGTTTTCGTTCTCCGGGGCCATAAATGCACCGCCATTGCTGAGGGTAAAGAAATTCCATATCCCGCCGCTGTAGTCCCTGCAAAACCGGTCCATCCAGCCAAAAATGTGGGGTTCAAGGGTTATCCACTGCGGTATGCTGCCAAACTGCTGCGGCCAGAAGGCGGCACGCTGTTCATCGGGTACGGGCATGCATTCGATGCGGTCTGTATCAGTACGTGGTGAGGTGAGAGATTCAGTCACCGGACTGGTCAGGGTGAGTATGTTGTTCATTTGATTTCCTTTGTATTTTCATGTGGGTTGTTGTGACAAAGTGACGGACAGAACTGCACATAGCCATCATCATCACAGCGTGAAGGCCAGTGCCCCTCAGGGATACTTATGCCGCACTGGCTGAGTTCACCGGGACGATAAAGAAGGTGAGAGCACCAGGCGCACAGGTCGTCATCAGAGATGGAGCGGCAGCTTTGCTCACTGATCAGGGAGAACGGATGTGGCGAAACCTGAATCACGCCGCCAGGAATACACTGCATTACTTCAGGCTCCCGAGCAGGCTTTCCGCCATTACCCACAGGGCGCGGTTGAGCTTCACGTCGCCGTCAATGCCGTTAACCGCACGGGTGTGGGCCCGTTTACCTTTCGTTGTTCTGCCCGGCAGACCGCCTTTAATCAGGTTTTCCTGGATACGCTGGTAGGTGGTCCACAGGTCGGAACTTTCATCCTGCCAGCGTCGCGCAGACAGAATCTGTGCTTCCGTCACCGGCTGGTGCTCTTCCCCAAAGCGGTACGTCAGGGCGGCTCTGGCAAACGCCTGTTGTGCCGGCGGAGGAAGTAGCAGTGACTGCATGGCATCCCGCTTCTCCTCCACCCGGTCAAATATCCCCAGCACCTCATAAGCCCCTTCAATGACTTTATCCACCACATTCCCCTTGTGCGGTACGCGAACCTCACCAAAGGTTTCGCCACAGACAAGTCCGTTCTGGCAGACAAAGCGAAACAGGCCCGGCAGCATCTGGTATGAGCTGGAGCCGTCGTGGCTGTTAAGCAGGATGATTTCGGGGACCTGTTTGCCGGTGATTTGCCCCTCACGCCGCAGACGCAGCATGTGCTTTGTGTGGTCGCGTTTATTCAGGTCGCGAACGCGGGTCTGGCAGGCAAAGAACGGCTGGAAGCCTTCCCGCTGCAGATTATCAAGCAGTGTGATGGTCGGGATATACGTATAACGTTCTGAGCGTGATTCGTGCTTTTCTTCACTGAATACGCTGGGCACATAGTGTGCCAGTTCATCACGGGTCAGTGGGCGGTCGCGGCGTACGAGACTGGCCGCACCAAAACGGCTGGCTAAGCGCATGGTTAATACCTCTGATATCGGGTTAAAGGGCATAAAAGCAGAAAGGCCATGCTCCGGAAGGTGCATGGCCTGTGGGGGACTGTGTTCTGTTGAAAAATGAGCAGGACTTCGCCGCTCAGTGGCTCAGTGGCTGTGGTGACACAGGAATACCGTCGCTGATGAGATAGCGGTTCAGCATCTCTCCGGCCTGCGGGGCAAAATTCCAGTCCCGCCATATCAGCATGCCACGGCAGTCGCGGATGACCAGACGAAAATGGGGCCCTGGTCGTCTTCGACGGTGACGTTGAGATAGCGTGCGGCCATGGCTTCCGCCTGTCGGCGGGTGAAGGGGCCGGGTGGCAGCGACGCATTATCAGTGGTCTGCATATCTGATCCCTGATGAGAAACAAAAGAAAACGCCCCGCTCAAATGAGCAGGGCGTCGGCGGTGTGAAATACTGATGCAGTGGTCAGGGCTGGCGGGTGTGTGCTGCCTGAACCGGGATATGCGTCATGGACTGAGGTTCCTGTTGTCGTGAGCGTGAATGAATTCAGAAAAAAGGCGTTACCTGTCTTTATTACGGCAGGGCATATTTCGGCAGACAGCCGCTGTCCCCGAACGCGGGAAGGACCTTCCCCGCACCGTTAAGCGTAAACACGGCTGCCTTTACGCCCTCCCCGGACACAATGACCCGCTTACCGGTGCGCAGTTTATCCCATGCCCATGCCACGTTGTCTGAGCCCACATGTGACTCGCTGTCACTGACGCTGACAGGCTCCTCATCGTCAATTTTCATGTCCAGCGACTGGCCGTTATCCATCCTGACCTGATGACCGTTTGCGTCGGTGAAGGTCAGGGTGGCCGCTTGTGAGCCGGTGTCTTCGCAGGTCAGGTAAAGCTGTGACTGTCCTTTCCCCAGAATTACAAACTCAGACACGCCCTGACCCCAGCCGCTGGCCCAGGTATCACGGTTACCGAAGGCCTGTGACACTGCCGGAGTCAGAGCAGATATCAGAAGAGTGAAAAGCAGTATTTTCTTTTTCATAGTATTCCCTGAGGGTGATGGTTAAGACGATACGGGTCTCTCCTGAAGACATTGAGACGCGTTAAGAAAGAGGGCTGATAAGTGATACTGGCGATATCACTGGCTGACGGTGAATGTGCCCTGATCGGTGAACACCCGGGCCTCAACAAAATTGCAGGCTTTACCAAAATCCAAAGTGTGACCAAATTTCCAGAAGACACTCTCAGCGAAGGTCATTTTACGGGGTGTGAACGGTTTATCTGTGGGCCACCAGCCATCCACATTCCGGCCCCTGTAGGCTATTTTTCGGTGTGTCAGCATCGGACATTTTCCCCGGTTAACATCGATTTTCTTTATCAGAACGGTGTCGGTTTTTGCTGTCACGGTGACATAGATGCAGCCATAGCACTCATGGCCGGCATGGCTGACCTCCACTTTAACGGGCATATCGCTGCCGGCCAGGGAGGGAAGTGAGGTGAACAACAGACTGGCGGTCAGCGCCATAAAAAACCTTTTCATTACTTTTCTCCGGATGAAGGCATTCCTGCAATTCATCGCATTGATTTTTAATCAGTAAATGGCTGAATACAGTATCCCTGAGGGATTCTATAACCGGAAATTCATCATGAACAATGAATAAAACCGATCGGGTCGATCGACAAAATCGATCGTGACAGAGCCAGATTATTTATCGAAACGGAAGACAGGCTTATCGATGCGGAAGTCAGCCAAAGAAGAAGGACCAGACGGTCCGGGCAGCACGGGCCACGGTGTGTGTGACTGTCCGGAGCGCGCAACGTGCAACCTGCGGCAACGGGGCCTGGTCGATGACCGCGTCAATCACTTCCACCACGGCATCGCCAAAGCTGTTGCGGGCGGTAGTGATAATGCCGGGGGTGTGGTACCCGCTTTGCAGGTGAGGCACCAGCGGGCTGCGGGCCTGCTTTGGGAGACGGGTAATCATCGCCTCCACCAGACGGGGAAGGTGGTACCGCCCCCTGACTGACACCGGAAGAATATTCGTCTCTGCGGTTCCCATCTGACGGGCCACGGTCTGTTGTTTCTGTATAATACGTTCAGCCTGCAATGCTGATGGCTGCGCCGATAACCAGTTCCAGTGCGCTGCAGGTTCGGTTTTATCCACCTGGTTGAGGACCCATAACACCGGTGGCAGCGGTCCGCTGTATTGTGCGAATACCTCCTGATAAAAAAGCTCTTCCACCGAGAATGCGCGGTCATCGGCCTTGAGCACCCACAGCACCATATCGAGTTGTGGCATGAGTTCGCGGTACAGCTCACGGTATTCGTTGTCACGGCTGATGCTCTCTCCCGCACCGGGTAAATCCACCAGCGTCAGGTAATGGTTACCGAAGCGCAGACGTACACGCTGAGGCTGACGGGTACAGGCCTCCACGGCATTCACCGCACAGACTTCACTCCGGAACAACGCATTACACAGCGAGGATTTGCCGACGCCGGTCTTGCCCATGATGCCAATCACGGGTTCATACGCGACGAGGCGGCTGAGCTCCCGGAGAAGATGCTGCCGCAGAATACGGGGATAGCGCCGCAGATGGCGACGGATAAGGGCATAGCCCGAAGGATGTTTCATATAAGCCTCGGCATAATAAAATGGCCATCACGGATGGATGGCCTGACTGACGTAAACGGGAGGGAATTCACTGAGGTGATATATAACTGAGAAAAATTTAAAAATGCGGATATAGCATTTAATCCAGATATCAGCAGGGGCGAGCGCCCCCCACAGATATGTTGATTCAGTTTATGGTACGCATAAAAGGAATTTTGTTGATTTTTTTTGCAATTCTTAAAAAATATTCCCTGTGAATTGCTGGTGTGTTTTTCAGTTTGTCATAACCACTCTTTTTTTTAGTCGCACTGATTTCTGCCTCCCTGTCAGCAAGACGTCGTCGGTGGGGTCTGTTGATGTTATCTTCCCTTTCTGTTCTTCTGAGCAGACGGGAGAATAATGTGCAGGGTTCATGACGCCGATAGCCAGGTGCAGTGACATCAGGGAACGGATTCAGTATGTCGGATATGAAAAAGTCTATTCCTCCTGGCGTGGGAGAACTTTTTTGTTTGTTGATGACTTCACGCTGGAAGTTGAGTAAGAAATTAAAGTCAAAACCAGAAACACCCACCAGGCATTCAATGTCTTCAGGGATGAAAGAGTACCAGACCTCAATAATTTCCCTGATAAAGTCATGACTGACAGCCCCGTCCTGAATAAAAAATAACACATGGGCGAAAGGCTCAAAATTCTCGTCCAGCATGCCCAGTCTTACATGTCCGGCTATCCGGCTGTACATTGTGCGATGTTTTATTTTACTCATCATCGAGGAAAAGGCTATGTTAATTATGGTTAAGTCATCGATGATGTGTTCAAGTATTCCATTTGTCTTGCAGTTGAGGTGAAAGCTGATTGGGATTATTGTGATTTTTCCGGATGCTTTATTTTTTATTTTGTTATATTCAGTCTGAATTTTAAGTAGCACATCTTCTTTATGAATAAGATTTCTCTTCAGTTCTTCTTTATATTCTGGGGTTGCTTCGCAATGAAGCTTCAAATATTTATGTGTTCCTGCGAGAGAACGGGATGAGCCAGGGCGTAATGAATTCTCATATTTAAGAATGTCCGACAAAAGATTGCATGCGTAGCCGTCTGTTACCTGTGTTTTTCTTTTTTTAGTGGAAAGTTTATCAGACGGTATTTTTTCACATTCTGCATCTTTAAAGCTGATGAAGCTGTATATGTCAGCCAGGTCCGCGTAACGTATGGGTTCCGATGGATACGTGGCATCTATCTCCCTTAACCTCAGAAAGTTCACTTCATAAAAATCATTCAGTCCGTCCCTTCTCATTCTGCTCTCCCGAATACTGGTTCTGTTTTTATACCTCCGAATTATATCGTATAAAGCTCTGAATTAAGAGTGATTAGATCACAGAACCGGCATGGTAAAACATAGCCTTTTAAGCATTATTCAGAGCTTATGATTGCCTCTTAATTCATTGAATTAAATGAATTATATATAATTTGTTTGTCGTTTTTTGTGTGTTTGTTTTTTTCTGTTGTTTCAGATTGTTATGACATGATTTTAAGGTGAAAACGATTCTGACTGTCTTTTCAGGCGACTGAGGGTGTTCCGTTACTTCCGATCAGCGTCTTACAGCGAGACTGTTTTTCCGACTGTGTTTACCTGGTCAGGGAGTATCTTATCCTGTCATCCAGTTGCAGAGCATTCTGTGGTCTGATTGTTATCGCCGGGGAGAATGCGGTTTCCCCTCGAAAATAAATACGTTAGCCCGTCATGAATTTACCTTTTTTCATGTTTTCCGGGCCGCGCATGGAATGTTTTTCCTGAGTAACCAATAATTACTCTCTTACTTCCACGTTTTTTGTGCCTGAAAATACCGGGGGAGTAATCAGAAAATAAACCCCGTACCGGCATAAATAACGGCAAAATACTATTGCAGTAAATATTACAGTGGCAGGGTGACCCGTTCCGGGAGTCAAAAAGTATGCGTATACAAATCTTTCATGAGCACATGCCTGCTGTACAGGTATCAAGTCGGGGAAGACAGGAATGGTGTTCTAATGATATTAGAACACCATGGCGTGAATAACTTAAACCTGCGTGGTGAGCGTATTCTCTGGAGGTTACTGATTGTGTGAAAAGAAACATTAAGGTTATTAGTGTTATTTTATAAAGAAGGGTTACTTGTCCAACTGCTTACACCTTTGTATCTAGGAATAATGACTCTTCAGTAAGTACAGCATTTCTTCGTCTACCGGATGATGATTTCTTTTCAGACATCCCGGTACGTTCAATGTTTACTAACATCATTGTTTATTCTTTGCCGTAAAGCATAATGATTGTCAGACTTTCCAGTGTGATGAACATTCATTCCATTTTACAATAAGAAATTACTGTTACAGTACATGTGAAAAATGATACGCAATAACATACTTTCATGGCTGACAACCTGAATCGGTATTCTGCATAAAAAATTAATCTCTCCTGTAATCTCATGACCAATAACTGTTATGGGATATTTATCATGGAATACGTAATCAACTCAAACCACAAACCAGACTATTCTCTTCAGTCAGTATTATTTAACCATCAGGACCGGTTATTTGACTGTCATTCGAAATTACTCCTGCTTCGGGTGGATTTTGCATACAGGAAAAACTCTGATTCATACGCGTATGGTGATATTCATCAACTGGTGGCTGAGATGACATGGCTGACTGAGCAATGCGCAGAGATATCTGGTCTGGAGGGATATGCCTGGGTAATGGAATATGGGGGAGATCACCGTTACCACATTCATGCGGCGTTTTATATCAATGGTCAGAGCCACCGGAAGGCCTGGTGCTTCTGGAAATCCATCCAGTTGCTGTGGGAGGACATTACGGACGGAGAAGGCTACGCGCACCGGTGTGAGCCTAAGGGACATTACCGGGTGCGAGGTGAACGAGTAATCAACTTTTCAGATCGCAGAGGAAGGGAAGGTATGCAGTACATCCTGAGCTATCTGGGTAAACAGTCGCAGCGTACAGAGCGCCGGATTTACAGAGTCAGCGCAGTCCCGGTAGTGTCCGTAACAGGCAGACCCCGGAGTCGCGTTATCGGCTAAAAAATTACGCCAGTGCGTCATCGTTTGAAGAAGTCTGCACCATTCGAATACCTGGCTTCTTCTCCCTTATCACCAACGGAGAAAAAACGATGACCACACCAACCAGCCTGCTTAACGATAAGTTTGTCGATATGGCATTCATTACACAGCTCACCGGCTTAACCGACAAATGGTTCTACAAATTGATTTCATTGGGTGAATTCCCAAAACCCATTAAGCTTGGGCGTAGCTCCCGCTGGCTTGAAAGCGAAGTGGAAGCCTGGCTACAGCAGCGTATCACCGACTCCAGAGGCTGACCTCATGTACGCTACGACAATTCCTCCACGCTGGATATGTGACAAATGCAGACACCAGTTCTGCGGTGTGACGCCCTGTCCGTTCTGTTACCGGATGGCCCTGTCCACCGCTACGGCATTTCGCTGAAACCTTTTGCCTGATTTAACCCACGTCTTATTCCCATGCCCCTGACCTCATTTCATTTAATTCCGGATACCGCATGCACGTCTGCCCTCCACGGGAAGAATGACGCCTGCGCGTCGTCCGGCAAAGGACCATTATTATGACGATTCACAATATGCAATTTCGCATCATTCGTACCGCCCTGAACCACATGGGCAAAGTTATTCATACCAGAGATTTAACACCTCGCTCACGGGAACGCTGGTATTGCTGCTCCTGCAACAATCCTTTGAGACTACGCTGGACGCATGACAGCGGCGGTTATTTTGAACATGACCTGGAAGAAGCTGAAGAACTTAAGTTAAGACAGTGCGAGTATCAGGCCATTCCCCAAGAGAAACCAGTATCAGCTTTTGAGCAGGCAGTTAATGCACTGATGGAACGTGATGACACACCATCTACAGGTCCCTCAAAAAAGGATTATTTCCGCGTGCTCTGCCAGCGTGAATATTATGGTCTCCGGTGCTGTCCGGAATGCAGGCAGCATATCTACAGTACGGAAATGAAACTCTTTGATATTCTCACTGTTCCTGAAAAATTTGCGAAATGACAATGTCTCACAGCAACCTCACCTTCATGGAAGAGGAACATATTTCAACTCCAGACTTGACCACCCGCTAAAAGTGAACATTAAGACCAGTCTGAATCGCCACGGATAATCTAGACACTTCCGAGCCGTTGATAATACTGGTTTTCATATTCTGTCGGTGACATCTGTTCGCTAGAACCATGCCGACGCTTACTGTTATAAAACATTTCGATGTAATCAAAAATATCGCTGCGGGCTTCTTCCCGCGTTCCGTAGATTTTTTTCTTTATCCGTTCACGTTTCAACAACTGGAAAAAGCTTTCTGCAACCGCATTATCATGGCAGTTACCGCGACGGCTCATGCTGCCCTCCAGGCCGTGTGATTTCAGGAACGACTGCCACTCATGGCTTGTGTACTGACTGCCCTGATCCGAATGAACCAGCACCTGTTTTTGGGGATTACGCCGCCATACAGCCATCAGCAGTGCGTTCAGGACAATGTCCTTTGTCATCCGGGATTGTATGGACCAGCCGATAATTTTGCGTGAGAACAGATCAACAACCACGGCAAGATACAGCCAGCCTTCGTGGGTCCTGATGTAGGTTATGTCCGTTACCCAACTCTCATCCGGAGCATCCGGATTGAACTGTCGCTGGAGCCTGTTGGGCGACACGATACTGGCCTCGCCTTTACGTGCCCGCGGGCTCCGGTATCCGACCTGAGCCTTTATCCCGACACGTTTCATCAGTCGCCAGACTCTGTTCACTCCGCACTGTTGCCCGCTGTCCCGCAGATCCAAATGGATTTTGCGATAACCATAGACGCATCCCGATTCCAGCCAGAACTGTTTAATCTGCCCTGTCAGCCTCAGGTCTGCCTGATGGCGTTGTGAATGCGGCTGCTGAAGCCAGGCGTAAAAACCACTGGGATGAACATCCAGCACCCGACAGAGCAGGCGAACAGGCCAGCAACAGGTGTTGTCACGGATAAAGGCGTACCTCAGTCGGACAGCTTTGCGAAGTACGCCGCTGTAGATTCAATTGGTCAACGCAACAGTTATGTGAAAACATGGGGTTGCGGAGGTTTTTTGAATGAGACGAACATTTACAGCAGAGGAAAAAGCCTCTGTTTTTGAACTATGGAAGAACGGAACAGGCTTCAGTGAAATAGCGAATATCCTGGGTTCAAAACCCGGAACGATCTTCACTATGTTAAGGGATACTGGCGGCATAAAACCCCATGAGCGTAAGCGGGCTGTAGCTCACCTGACACTGTCTGAGCGCGAGGAGATACGAGCTGGTTTGTCAGCCAAAATGAGCATTCGTGCGATAGCTACTGCGCTGAATCGCAGTCCTTCGACGATCTCACGTGAAGTTCAGCGTAATCGGGGCAGACGCTATTACAAAGCTGTTGATGCTACTAACCGAGCCAACAGAATGGCGAAAAGGCCAAAACCGTGCTTACTGGATCAAAATTTACCATTGCGAAAGCTTGTTCTGGAAAAGCTGGAGATGAAATGGTCTCCAGAGCAAATATCAGGATGGTTAAGGCGAACAAAACCACGTCAAAAAACGCTGCGAATATCACCTGAGACAATTTATAAAACGCTGTACTTTCGTAGCCGTGAAGCGCTACACCACCTGAATATACAGCATCTGCGACGGTCGCATAGCCTTCGCCATGGCAGGCGTCATACCCGCAAAGGCGAAAGAGGTACGATTAACATAGTGAACGGAACACCAATTCACGAACGTTCCCGAAATATCGATAACAGACGCTCTCTGGGGCATTGGGAGGGCGATTTAGTCTCAGGTACAAAAAACTCTCATATAGCCACACTTGTAGACCGAAAATCACGTTATACGATCATCCTTAGACTCAGGGGCAAAGATTCTGTCTCAGTAAATCAGGCTCTTACCGACAAATTCCTGAGTTTACCGTCAGAACTCAGAAAATCACTGACATGGGACAGAGGAATGGAACTGGCCAGACATCTAGAATTTACTGTCAGCACCGGCGTTAAAGTTTACTTCTGCGATCCTCAGAGTCCTTGGCAGCGGGGAACAAATGAGAACACAAATGGGCTAATTCGGCAGTACTTTCCTAAAAAGACATGTCTTGCCCAATATACTCAACATGAACTAGATCTGGTTGCTGCTCAGCTAAACAACAGACCGAGAAAGACACTGAAGTTCAAAACACCGAAAGAGATAATTGAAAGGGGTGTTGCATTGACAGATTGAATCTACAGCGGCTTTTTTTAATATGTCCCGTTCGTCGGTAACCCGCTTCAGCTCTTTCTGGAGACGGCGGATCTCGGCCTGAGCATCTGACTCTTCTTTATTAGTGGAAGAATCTGGACCGTACTTCTTTATCCAAGCGTAAAGGCTGTGGGTGGTGATATCGAGACGTGTTGCAACGCTGGCAACAGAATAACCGCGATCAACAACCTGTTTGACTGCTTCAATTTTAAACTCTTCGGGATAACGCTTACCGCTCATGGGCACCTCTCTTTAAGCCATCTTAAATGACTCTGAGGTGTCTGTTAAACCCGTGGCGATTCAGGCAGGGATAACATTAATATTACAAAAAGGGTGTTTTTGATTTTCATATAATAATTCCTTTCAGACAGGTACCGGTTAAGTGTAGCTGAGTCAGACAAAAAAGCCCCCTGACGGGGGGCAAAAATGTAGCAACGTTGTTTCAGGAAAATCTATCAGGGAAAAGGTAACAGCACGGATACTACCGTCGCATTCAGCCTGCATTGATCATGCGGCGGTGCGCTTCGGCCATGGCCTGATGTGGGCCGGATTGCCCGTTATTCATGAATTCATGGGCAACCGCTGCTCTTTCATGCTCATTCATCGCCGCGTAAGACGTTGACGGGACGGTCGTGGATACCGTGTTATTTCCCATCATCTTCTGATGACTTTCCACCATTTTCTGGTGCGCATCCGCCGAGCCGTTCGTCATGGTTTCATGAGCAATAATGGCCTGTTCATGCTGGTCCATACCGGTCATACGAGGAGCAGTCCCCTGGATCCCGACAGGAGCCGCAGCAGACTGCATCTGGTGAGCAGGAGCCTGTGCATTGTTGACGCGATCATGGATATTCACGGTTTCAGTGGCCCAGACCGATGAAATTAAACCAAAGCCCAGCAAAGATGCTAATACGATATTTTTCATGATAACTCTCCATTTCTGAATTAGTGATGTCCGGGGAAGTACAACCGGTGTTTTCAGTTCCATAACTGAAACAAGTTCGGCAGCGTTTATTTCTCCGGAAGAGGGCTGGATATTCATTTCCTGGCGTACTCTGACGCCGGGTATTGATGAAGCAATCCAGCCTTCCTGATAAGTTGCACTAATTATATCGAATGGCTTCTGTTTGCTGCATGACAGGCTAATGACATCTTTGTCATTTACATCTTTATTTTCAGCATTGGGTTTCCGGGATCATTTTCTCCAGTCTGGGCACGGATAAGATAAAACGCGTGGAGCGTACGTCTGATTCCACCTGCACTCTTCCGTGATGTGCTTCCACGATTGACTTCACAATCGCAAGGCCGATGCCGCTGCCTTCTCCTTTTCGTTGTCTGGATGGATCCACCCGATAAAAACGGTCAAACAGCCTTGATAAATGTTCTTCAGGGATCGGTTTCCCTGGATTTTCAATCACAAGGTCAAAAAAGCTCTCCTGCTTTCTTATTGAGACGGTGATGGCCTGTCCCTCCGGGGTATAACGCAGGGCATTGGATAACAGATTATTGATCGCTCTTCTGAACATTTGTGGATCTCCCTCAACCAGGCAGGGCATCCCGTTAAATTTGAGCGTGATATTGCGTTCTTCGGCCCAGGCTTCGAAAAACTCGAAGACTTTCATGACTTCTGCTCTGAGGTCAAAACGGACCCTGTCAGGTATAAGCTGGTTATTGTCCGCCTGTGCCAGAAACAGCATGTCGCTGACCATTTTGGTCATCCGGTTATACTCTTCAAGACTGGAGTAGAGGACATCCTCAAGTTCCTTCTGGGTTCGATCCTGACTCAGTGCGATTTCAGTCTGCGTCACCAGATTGGTGATGGGCGTTCTGATCTCATGCGCGATATCGGCAGAGAAATTGGCCTGGCGGGTAAAGACGTCCTCAATCTTTCCAATCATATGATTGAACGAGATAACCAGTTGCTCCAGCTCAATGGGAACGCGTGTCGGTTCCAGCCGTGCATCAAGATTCTCGGAGGTGATGTTTTTAATGGCATTGCTGACATTACGAAGGGGCAGGTGCCCCTGACGGACAGCGATGCGAATGATCAGAACAATCAGCAGGCTTATCACGACGGCGATCGCAATCAGATTTTTTTTCAGCGCATCGAGGTAATGGAGATGGAAATTAATGGAGAGGCCAGTCAGCATGACATAATTCTGCTGTTTGCCCTGAAATATCGCCTGGCCAGAGGAGGCGATAATCCGGTATGTTTCCATCTTCATTTCAGACCCGGTATCCATCGGTCTCGCAGGATCCTCCACCGTCCAGAGAAAGACATCCCGTGCGCGGCTGTGCTCGCTAAAATCTGCGGAATTCACGGCCGGGTGTAGTGCCGCCCCCTGCGCTGAACTAAAGAGCACTTCCCCCCTGGGATTGAGGAGCAAAAGGGCAACGTTGCGGTAGCTGGCAATCGACTCCTTTATTTTGCTTACTTTTTTTTCATCCGGATCCACCGGGGACTGCAGTATACGGTTCAGGGTAGTGCTGATTTGTTGAAGATCGCTGACATCCTGCTCGGCAAAATGATTTTCAACAGAATGCAGCATAAACCAGGTGAAGGCGATAAAAGCCAGTATCGTGGACAGGCTGATAAAAAAGGTCAGCCGCAGGGCGAGTGAGAAAGGGCGCCTGGAAGGTTTGCTATGCATCCGGGGCCTCCAGCATATAGCCCACGCCCCGGACAGTCTGGATCAGCTTTGTCCCGTAATCGTTGTCTATTTTAGCGCGGAGTCGCTTTACGGCGACATCAATCGCGTTAGTGTCGCTGTCAAAATTCATGTCCCAGACCTGAGAGGCAATCAGGGAACGGGGAAGAACCTCGCCCTGATGGCGAATGAAAAATTCCAGCAGGCTGAACTCTTTACTGGTGAGCACAATGCGGTTTCCGGCGCGACTGACTTTTCTGGATACGAGATCCATCGAGAGATCAGCCACCCTAAACTGGCTTTCCGTGATCATCGCGTTTCCCCGCCTCAGAAGGGTTCTCACCCGGGCCAGCAGTTCGGCAAACGCAAAGGGTTTAACCAGATAATCGTCCGCACCCAGTTCCAGTCCTTTGACCCTGTGTTCGATCGTGCCGAGGGCCGTCAGTAGTAAGACCGGCATACCCTTTCCGGCAGTGCGCAGCATGCGGATGATATCCCAGCCGTTCACATCAGGCAGCATGATGTCCAGAATGACTAAATCATACTCGGCTGTCATGGCGAGATGATATCCGGTAAGACCATTATCAGCGTGATCCACTACGAACCCTGCCTCTGTAAGCCCTTTGCTGAGATATTCACCTGTTTTAATTTCGTCTTCGACGATCAATATTTTCATCTTGCTCCCCGTCTG
This sequence comes from Citrobacter sp. JUb117, assembly GCF_024809055.1. Classification (NCBI taxonomy): domain Bacteria; kingdom Pseudomonadati; phylum Pseudomonadota; class Gammaproteobacteria; order Enterobacterales; family Enterobacteriaceae; genus Citrobacter; species Citrobacter sp. JUb117. The sequence continues at coordinate 18,997 of NZ_JANUFB010000015.1, read as the reverse complement.
GCTGCTAATGTCATTCTATTGCGCACACGATCGTAATCAACGAATTACCGTAAAAATGACAACATTGTCATTATTCTGTCACCCGACAAACAGAGTGCATTCTGTAAAGTAACCCTGGTAATACTCTGAACTTCATTTGAACCATTTACCAGGTCTGCCTGGACGAGAAGCAATATGTTCAAATTAAAACTACTCAGCATCAGCACAATCTTCATTCTGGCTGGTTGTGTCTCTCTGGCGCCTGAATATCAGCGTCCGGCAGCACCGGTACCCCAGCAGTTTTCACTGTCCCGTAACAGCCTGACGCCAGCGGTGAATGGCTATCAGGATACGGGCTGGCGTAACTTTTTTGTCGATCCCCAGGTCACCCGGCTGATTACTGAAGCCCTGACTAATAACCGTGATTTGAGAATGGCTGCACTGAAGGTTGAAGAGGCCCGGGCCCAGTTCAACGTCACGGATGCAGATCGTTATCCCCAGCTGAATGCCTCATCCGGGATCACATACAGCGGTGGTCTGAAAGGTGACAAGCCGACCACACAGGAGTACGACGCAGGTCTGGAGTTCAGTTATGAGCTCGATTTTTTCGGCAAACTTAAGAACATGAGTGATGCTGATCGCCAGAACTACTTTGCCAGCGAAGAAGCCCGTCGGGCCGTACACATCCTGCTGGTATCCAACGTTTCACAAAGCTATTTCAGCCAGCAACTGGCGTACGAACAACTTCGTATTGCGCGGGAAACGCTGAAAAATTATCAACAGTCCTATGCTTTCGTTGAGCAGCAGCTCGTGACCGGGAGTACGAACGTTCTGGCACTTGAACAGGCGCGAGGACAAATCGAAAGTACCCGCGCCGAAATAGCCAAACGAGAAGGCGATCTGGCTCAGGCAAACAATGCCCTGCAACTGGTGCTGGGAACGTACCGCGCACTTCCGTCAGAAAAAGGGATGAAAGGCGGGGAGATAGCCCCAGTAAAATTGCCACCAAATCTGTCTTCACAAATTTTGCTGCAGCGACCGGATATTATGGAAGCGGAATATCAGCTGAAAGCGGCTGATGCCAATATTGGCGCAGCGCGAGCGGCCTTTTTCCCCTCAATTACCCTGACCAGTGGTCTTTCCGCAAGCAGTACGGAGCTGTCCAGCCTGTTTACGTCAGGAAGTGGAATGTGGAATTTTATCCCTAAAATTGAAATTCCTATATTTAATGCTGGCAGGAATAAAGCCAATCTGAAGCTGGCTGAAATTCGCCAGCAACAGTCGGTGGTTAATTACGAACAAAAAATTCAGTCAGCCTTTAAGGATGTTTCCGACACGCTTGCGCTGCGCGACAGCCTTAGCCAGCAACTTGAGTCACAGCAGCGTTATCTTGATTCACTTCAGATAACTCTCCAGCGTGCCAGAGGATTATATTCCAGTGGTGCTGTCAGTTACATTGAAGTGCTGGATGCAGAGCGTTCTCTCTTCGCTACGCAGCAAACCATTCTCGATCTTACCTATTCCCGGCAGGTTAACGAAATTAATCTGTTTACCGCACTGGGTGGCGGTTGGGTAGAGTAAATTTATTTCATTAATCAGGAAATTTAAAATGCGTAATTCACTTAAAGCCGTTTTATTTGGTGCCTTCTCTGTCATGTTTTCTGCCGGTCTTCATGCTGAAACACATCAGCATGGCGATATGAATACTGCCAGTGATGCTTCGGTACAGCAGGTTATCAAGGGCACCGGTGTCGTTAAAGAAATTGATATAAATAGTAAAAAGATCACCATTTCGCACGAAGCAATCCCTGCGGTGGGCTGGCCTGCAATGACCATGCGCTTCACTTTTGTTAATGCAGACGACGCTATCAATGCCCTGAAAACCGGCAACCATGTCGATTTCTCGTTTATTCAGCAGGGTAATATTTCTTTACTTAAAAGCATTAACGTGACGCAGTCCTGATTGGCTGTCCGGAGCGATTACATCCTGTGCGCCTGTACATTCACATAGGTATATGTGTGAGTTAACCGTCAGGCGCATATGCCAGGTGTTTTGATTTTTTAGCGGAAAATTGTATGGCTTCTTTAAAGATAAAATATGCTGCAATAATTATCAGCAGCCTCATAGCAGGGGGGCTGATATCGGTTACTGCCTGGCAGTATGTAAACTCAGCACAAAAGACAGAAAAAACAGAACAAAAGGCACCGGAACGAAAGGTGCTTTTCTGGTATGACCCAATGAAACCGGATACCAAATTTGATAAACCCGGAAAATCGCCCTTTATGGATATGGACCTGGTGCCAAAATATGCTGATGACAGTGGCGATAAAAGCAGTGGCGGGATCCGTATCGACCCAACCCAGGTTCAGAATCTGGGATTAAAAACGCAAAAAGTCACGCGAGGAATGCTGAATTATTCTCAGACAATCCCGGCTAATGTCAGCTATAACGAGTATCAGTTTGTTATTGTGCAGGCGCGTTCTGACGGGTTTGTCGAAAAAGTCTACCCCATGACGATTGGCGATCATGTGAAGAAGGGGACGCCACTTATCGATATTACCATTCCGGACTGGGTGGAAGCACAGAGTGAATTCCTTCTGTTATCCAGCACCGGTGGTACTTCCACGCAAATTAAAGGCGTTCTGGAACGGCTTCGCCTGGCAGGTATGCCGGAAGAGGATATTCAGAGACTGCGTTCTACCCGGAGCATTCAGACCCGTTTTACCATTAAAGCACCTATTGATGGTGTCATTACTGCATTTGACCTGCGCACCGGCATGAATATTTCGAAAGATAAGGTGGTGGCTCAGATTCAGGGAATGGACCCGGTCTGGATCAGCGCTGCAGTGCCAGAATCTATCGCCTATCTGCTGAAAGATACGTCGCAGTTTGAAATTTCGGTACCGGCTTATCCGGATAAAACATTCCATGTCGAAAAATGGAATATTCTTCCCAGCGTGGATCAGACAACCCGTACGCTTCAGGTCCGTCTCCAGGTTTCTAATAAGGATGAGTTTCTCAAGCCGGGCATGAATGCCTATCTGAAACTGAATACCAGAAGCCAGGAGATGCTGCTGATACCAAGCCAGGCCGTTATCGATACCGGCAAAGAACAGCGCGTGATTACTGTTGATGATGAAGGCAAGTTTGTGCCGAAACAGATCCACGTTCTGCATGAGTCACAGCAACAGTCCGGCATCGGCTCCGGCCTGAATGAAGGCGATACCGTGGTGGTCAGTGGCCTGTTCCTCATTGACTCTGAAGCCAATATTACGGGCGCACTGGAACGTATGCGCCACCCTGAAAAAACAGAAAGCAGTATGCCAGCAATGTCTGACCAGCCTGTAAATATGCATTCAGGGCACTGAGGAGACGACGATGATTGAATGGATTATCCGGCGCTCTGTCGCCAACCGTTTCCTGGTCATGATGGGGGCCCTGTTTCTCAGCATCTGGGGCACATGGACGATTATTAACACGCCTGTCGATGCCTTGCCTGACCTGTCAGATGTGCAGGTCATTATCAAAACCAGCTATCCCGGCCAGGCCCCGCAGATTGTAGAAAACCAGGTCACCTATCCACTTACCACCACCATGCTGTCCGTGCCTGGCGCAAAAACCGTGCGTGGTTTTTCACAGTTCGGTGATTCGTATGTGTATGTCATTTTTGAAGACGGCACCGATCTGTACTGGGCCCGTTCCCGCGTGCTGGAGTACCTGAACCAGGTACAGGGAAAACTGCCCGCCGGTGTGAGTTCTGAAATCGGTCCGGACGCCACGGGGGTGGGCTGGATATTTGAATATGCCCTTGTCGATCGCAGCGGAAAACACGACCTTTCAGAACTGCGTTCTCTGCAGGACTGGTTCCTGAAATTTGAGCTGAAAACCATCCCGAACGTGGCTGAGGTCGCTTCGGTTGGCGGCGTGGTGAAACAGTACCAGATTCAGGTCAATCCGGTAAAACTGTCTCAGTATGGTATCAGCCTGCCCGAAGTGAAACAGGCCCTTGAATCGTCTAACCAGGAGGCCGGTGGCTCATCCGTTGAAATGGCCGAAGCTGAGTATATGGTCCGTGCCAGCGGTTATCTTCAGAGCATTGATGATTTTAATAACATCGTCCTGAAAACAGGCGAGAACGGCGTGCCGGTTTATCTGCGGGATGTTGCCCGCGTGCAGACCGGGCCTGAAATGCGGCGTGGTATTGCCGAGCTGAACGGCCAGGGCGAAGTCGCTGGCGGCGTGGTGATCCTGCGGTCGGGTAAAAATGCACGCGACGTTATCACGGCAGTGAGGGATAAACTTGAGACGCTGAAGGCCAGCCTGCCGGAAGGCGTTGAAATCGTGACCACCTACGATCGCAGCCAGCTCATCGACCGGGCGATTGATAACCTCAGTTCCAAACTTCTGGAAGAGTTTATCGTGGTGGCCATCGTCTGTGCCCTGTTCCTGTGGCACGTACGTTCTGCCCTGGTGGCGATTATCTCTCTGCCGCTTGGTCTGTGTATCGCCTTTATCGTCATGCACTTCCAGGGACTGAACGCCAATATCATGTCGCTGGGAGGGATAGCGATTGCCGTCGGTGCGATGGTGGATGCCGCCATTGTGATGATTGAGAATGCGCATAAGCGGCTTGAGGAGTGGGATCATCAGCATCCTGGTGAGCAGATTGACAACGCCACCCGCTGGAAGGTGATTACCGATGCCTCCGTTGAAGTGGGACCCGCACTGTTTATCAGCCTGCTGATCATCACCCTGTCCTTTATTCCTATCTTTACCCTGGAAGGTCAGGAAGGACGTCTGTTTGGCCCGCTGGCATTCACGAAAACGTACTCCATGGCGGGCGCGGCCGCGCTGGCCATCATCGTCATTCCGATTCTGATGGGATTCTGGATCCGGGGGAAAATTCCTGCAGAGACCAGTAACCCCCTGAACCGGGTACTGATCAAAGCGTATCATCCATTGCTGTTGCGGGTTCTCCACTGGCCAAAAACAACCCTGCTGGTTGCGGCCTTGTCCATTTTCACCGTTATCTGGCCGCTGAGCCAGGTGGGCGGTGAGTTTCTGCCGAAGATTAACGAGGGCGACCTGTTGTATATGCCGTCGACCCTGCCGGGTGTCTCTCCGGCTGAAGCTGCAGCGCTCCTGCAGACGACGGACAAGTTAATCAAAAGCGTTCCTGAAGTGGCCTCTGTATTTGGCAAGACCGGTAAAGCAGAGACCGCCACGGATTCCGCACCGCTCGAAATGGTTGAAACCACGATCCAGCTCAAACCTGAGGATCAGTGGCGTCCAGGCATGACGATTGACAAGATTATTGAAGAACTCGACAGGACCGTCCGTTTACCGGGGCTGGCAAACCTCTGGGTGCCGCCAATCCGTAACCGTATTGATATGCTCTCAACCGGGATCAAAAGCCCGATAGGTATCAAGGTGTCCGGAACGGTTCTGTCCGATATCGATGCAACGGCGCAGAGTATCGAAGCGGTCGCCAAAACCGTACCCGGCGTAGTGTCTGCTCTCGCAGAGCGACTGGAAGGCGGGCGCTACATTGATGTGGATATCAACCGGGAAAAAGCCTCCCGCTACGGAATGACGGTGGGCGATGTGCAGCTGTTCATCTCATCAGCCATCGGTGGGGCTATGGTGGGTGAGACGGTTGAAGGCGTGGCCCGGTACCCGATTAATATCCGCTATCCGCAGGATTACCGGAACAGCCCGCAGGCCCTGAAACAGATGCCGATCCTGACCCCGATGAAGCAGCAGATCACGCTGGGCGATGTTGCGGATATTAAGGTCGTTTCCGGGCCGACTATGCTGAAAACGGAAAATGCCCGTCCAGCCAGCTGGATTTACATTGACGCGCGCGGCAGGGATATGGTGTCGGTGGTTAATGACATTAAAACGGCGATCAGTCAGAAAGTGAAACTGAGACCGGGTACCAGCGTGTCATTCTCCGGACAGTTTGAACTGCTTGAGCATGCCAACAAGAAACTGAAGCTGATGGTGCCGATGACGGTGATGATCATCTTCATCCTGTTGTATCTGGCATTCCGCCGGGTTGATGAAGCCCTGCTGATCCTGATGAGCCTGCCGTTCGCCCTGGTTGGCGGGATATGGTTCCTGTACTGGCAGGGCTTCCATATGTCTGTCGCAACCGGAACGGGGTTTATCGCTCTGGCCGGGGTGGCAGCAGAGTTTGGCGTGGTCATGCTGATGTATCTGCGTCATGCCATTGAAGCGCACCCGGAATTGTCCCGTAAAGAGACGTTCACACCGGAAGGCCTTGATGAAGCCCTCTATCATGGTGCCGTACTGCGTGTCCGGCCGAAAGCCATGACCGTGGCGGTGATCATTGCGGGTCTGCTGCCAATACTCTGGGGAACCGGTGCAGGTTCAGAAGTCATGAGCCGTATCGCGGCACCCATGATTGGTGGGATGATCACGGCTCCGCTGCTGTCCCTGTTCATTATTCCTGCCGCCTACAAATTAATCTGGCTGCGTAGACATAAAAAAAGCGTGTCCTGAACCTGAAAGGGCACCCCCTGTGGGTGTCCTTCTTTACTGATTCACCCTGACGTCAGGGTTTAAATCGATAATATACAGAGGTGAGTATGAAAAAAGTGGTTCTGATGGCGCTGGCTCTCGGCCTTTCACTGCCCGCGATGGCGAGTGAAAAAGTGATTGATATGTACAAATCTGAAAACTGTGGCTGTTGTTCCCTGTGGGGCAAGGCGATGGAAAAAGACGGGTTTGAAGTACGAACTCACGTCATGAATGATCAGGCGCTGTCAGCCCTGAAAGAAAAGCATGCTATTCCTGCAGGACTGCGAAGTTGTCATACCGCGGTTGCCGGTAATTTGATCATTGAAGGCCATGTGCCTGCGACAACGATACATAAGGCAATGCAGTCTGGTTCAGGTATATACGGTCTCGCCACCCCCGGTATGCCAGCAGGAAGTCCTGGAATGGAGATGGGAGCCCGAAAAGAGGCTTACGATGTTATCGCATTCTCACCGGATGGAAGTAAAAAAGTCTTCCAGCGAATCGAATAGTCAGCGGAACGGCTGATAACGGGACGCCGGCAGCAGGCACTCTTATGCCGGCGGCATTCGTGGTAATCGCATCCATGACATACCCTGAAGACAGAAGATGCTTCGGTATGCATAAGGAGAGTTACTGTGAAAAATGACAATGCAGTGCAACACAACAACCAGACTGCTTCTGAGCAGACATTATCCCCGGACGAGGGCCACGTATTGCATAAGGTGAGAGATCCCGTGTGCGGGATGGACATCCTGCCCGACAGGGCGCACAGCAGCATTCGATACCAGGACCACCAACTTTATTTCTGCTCCGCCAGCTGTGAGAGTAAATTTAAAGCCCATCCCGATCGTTATCTTACCGAAGATGCCAGTGAACATTCCCATCACCATCACCATCACCACGATCATCACGAAGTCAGCCCTGATCAGATAAAACAGCCTCACCACCAGGCGGAGAAAGAGAATTCTGAAGGTGTGTGGACATGTCCGATGCACCCGGAGATACGCCGCAGTGGTCCCGGAAGCTGTCCTGTCTGTGGAATGGCACTGGAGCCGCTCGTAGCTACGGCATCCACGGGGCCAAGTGATGAACTTCGCGACATGACAAGACGCTTCTGGCTGGGGTTGTTGCTGGCGTTTCCGGTTCTGGTACTCGAAATGGGATCTCATCTGTTTCCCGCCTTGAGGAATACAGTACCGCCACAGCACAACACATGGCTGCAGCTGCTTCTGGCCTCTCCTGTCGTGTTGTGGTGTGGCTGGCCATTCTTCGCCCGGGCCGGAATGTCGTTACGTAACCGCTCCCTGAATATGTTTACCCTTGTTGCAATGGGCACCGGCGTAGCCTGGGTGTACAGCGTCATTGCAACCGTCTTCCCCTCCTGGTTTCCTGCATCGTTCAGAAACATGGATGGCCTGGTGGCCGTTTATTTTGAAGCCGCAGCAGTTATTACGGTGCTTGTTCTGCTGGGACAGGTTCTTGAGCTGCGGGCACGGGAACAAACCTCAGGTGCCATTACTGCACTACTGAATCTTGCCCCCAAAACCGCCAGGCGGCTGGATCATGACGGTCATGAAACGGATATTAATGCGGAAGATGTTCTGCCTGGCGATAAGCTCCGCATCAGACCAGGAGAGAGTATTCCGGTCGACGGTATTGTGATCGAAGGCAAAACAACCGTTGATGAATCGATGGTGACCGGGGAATCTATGCCGGTTACCAAAACGGAGGGTGACCCTGTCATCGGGGGGACCATTAATCAGACAGGGAGTCTCATCATCCGTGCAGAGAAAGTCGGTGATGAAACAATGCTCTCACGAATTGTTCAGATGGTCGCTGATGCACAGCGTTCGCGTGCCCCCATCCAGAGAATGGCTGACAGCGTTTCAGGCTGGTTTGTTCCTCTGGTGATACTTATCGCGGTTGTTGCTTTCGTGATCTGGTCTGTCTGGGGGCCCGAGCCCAGGATGGCGCACGGTCTCATTGCGGCTGTGTCGGTCCTGATTATTGCCTGTCCCTGCGCGCTGGGGCTGGCCACGCCGATGTCGATAATGGTGGGGGTGGGCAAAGGAGCCCAGGCCGGGGTGTTAATCAGGAATGCCGAAGCCCTTGAGCGTCTTGAAAAAGTGGACACGCTGGTTGTCGACAAAACAGGCACGCTCACGGAAGGTTCGCCTACGGTGACAGGGATTATCAGTCTCAATCCGGGTGGGGAAACATCTCTTTTGCGTGTAACAGCCGCAGTGGAAAAAGGCTCGCAGCATCCGCTGGGTATGGCAGTAGTTAAAGCAGCACAGGAAAAGGGGATCGCAATACCCGCAGTCACTCATTTCGATGCACCGTCGGGTAAAGGTGTCTCAGGCGATGTCGAAGGTCAACGGGTTGTTATTGGTAATGAACTGGCTATGCAGGAAAACAGTATCGTTATTGATAATCAAAAGGCCGTTGCGGATACGTTGCGGATGGAAGGCGCTACCGTTATCTATGTGGCCACAGACGGGGACCTTGCAGGCCTGATAGCTATCTCGGATCCCGTGAAAACAACCACGCCGGATGCGCTTAAAGCTTTGCGTCAGGCGGGGATCCGCATTGTTATGCTCACCGGGGATAACCAGCTTACTGCTGAAGCAGTCGCACGGAAACTGGGAATAGATGAGGTTGAAGCCGGAATTCTGCCGGATGGCAAAAAAGCAGTGATAACCCGACTGAAAGAGTCTGGCCATGTGGTTGCGATGGCCGGAGACGGTGTGAATGATGCCCCGGCGCTGGCAGCGGCTGACGTGGGTATAGCCATGGGAACGGGTACAGATGTGGCAATTGAAAGTGCCGGAGTCACCCTTCTCAAAGGCGACTTGATGATACTGAACAGGGCCCGTCATCTGTCAGAGATCACCATGAAAAATATCCGTCAGAATCTGTTTTTTGCATTTATCTACAACGCACTTGGCGTGCCTGTGGCTGCAGGTCTGCTTTATCCTGTGTATGGAATACTGCTGTCGCCAGTTATTGCGGCGGCGGCCATGGCTCTTTCCTCCGTCAGCGTCATTGTGAATGCGTTGCGTCTGAAAAGTGTCAGGCTCGGGAAATAACACTGAGTGAAGGGTCAGTTACGAACAGAAGGAGTCCAGTATGAAAAGTACCACCTATGCGCTTATTGCTGTCGCCGCGATCGCGGCATTTGCCCTCCTGCGCGAACACTGGTCACATGTGGCAGGTTACTGGCCATATCTGTTATTGCTGGTCTGCCCGCTAATGCATCTTTTCCACGGCCACGGAGGGCATGGAGATCATCAACATCACGGAAGTGAAAACGATAAAAAAAATTAATCCGGCAGACGGGGCCGCGTCGCGGTCCCGTTATCAGTCCAGGTATCGTTCGTAGTCTCTGGCATGCGCAAAGGCATGCTGTTCGAGTTTGTTATCAGCGGGTGCCGCTGCCCGGAACGCCAGAGAGTTAACAGGGTTGTTATTGATGACCAGCTCGTAATGCAGATGAGGACCGGATGAACGTCCGCTGTTACCGGATAACGCAATAGCACCTCCCCGTGTAACCCTGGCCCCTTTAGTAACGAGTATTTTATTGAGGTGGAGATAGCGAGTTTTAACACCGGCTTTTCCCGTTACTTCAACAAAATATCCCATGGTACTGTTGTATTCGGCCCGGGTGATTTTTCCGTCGATGACGCTGACTATTTTCGTGTTCATGGGCATGGAATAATCAATGCCATTATGGGGACTCACTTTTCCCGATACCGGGTTAAGTCTTGCAGGATTGAAAGGCGAACTGAGTCTTGCTGTGGCCGGTAACGGATAATCGAGACTGCCTTTCCCGGAAGTATCGGAAAGGTTATAGAACTTTTTATCTGATATACGATACGCCGTGTAATTAAATGAACCGGACGTAAATTTATAGGCCACGACACGTGATTTTCCCGCTTTCTTTTGCAGTACGAGTTTTAATGATTCATTTTTTTTCAAATGCCGCAGATTAAACCGGGAAGGCAAGGAGCGCTGAAGAGTAGCGATCTCGTTCGATTCCAGCCCCGAGCGGGTGGCTGAAAGGTAGGCATTTTCTTTTACGACATCGGTAGAATACATTTACTGGAATTCGCCGTTAGCATGAACACTGCGGCGTATGCTAGGGGTTTTCAGGAGGCGTGTCATCTGTCAGTTAATCGGGAGCACCGTTGATGGTCGTCATTTTTGTAACATATCTTGTTTCCCGTTTGCTCCTGAAGCTCTGGGAACTGTATGACCAGCCCGACGGTGATGATTAACGGGACTGAAACAGGTTACGGCAGAGCAATATGGGGCTCATGTCCTGCTACGTAACCCGTCAGTAAAGCCCTGCTGCGCACCTGACGCTAAGCACTAACCCGCCTGCAGTTACCTGGTCGAATACAGCCCGCGAAGCTTTCTTGCCTGCGTCTGATGTGCTTCCGCACCGGCATTATTGACCTGCTCATGCACGAGAGCGGCTTTTTCTCCGGCATTCAGTTCGTTAAAAGAAGAAGACGAGGTCTTTGAATTTGCATCACTGCCGGACAGCATTTTTTTATGTTCCTCAATCATTTTCTGATGCGCATAGGACGCGCTGTTGTTCATAAATGAATGAGCAACAATGGCCCTTTCATGTTCATTCATTTCAGAGAATGAGGGCGTGTTGTTTTTATTAACCCTGTCCGGTAAGTTTTCATGCGTCGAGTAATTCACATGACTGACGGCTGAGGCATTATTAACAAATCGATGTGCTTCATGGGCAATATCACTGGACTGAGCAAAAGCTGCCCCACAAAATAAAGCTGTAAACGCAGTGGTCGTGATTAATATATTCATGTGTAATTACCTTCTGAGGTACATAAAAGATGTCCTTATGATCATATATAAAAATAATCAACCTGTGGGGAAGATGACGTAAATGTAATACAGCTATGTACATTACACGATTGTAATGAATTTGTTTCTTAAGGTGTGCTAGATTCATTTCATTGTAAGTGGATGAACCAGTAATTTAATTTAAATCGGTTCTCGAATTCTGTCAGTAACCATACTTTAAATAAGGGAATGCGCATGCTGTTGAAAACGTCTCGACGAACTTTCCTGAAGGGGTTAACCCTCTCTGGCGTAGCCGGAAGTCTTGGCGTATGGAGTTTCAATGCGCGTTCCAGTCTGAGCCTGCCAGTTGCCGCATCCCTGCAGGGTACTCAGTTTGACCTGACCATTGGTGAAACGGCCGTCAATATCACGGGCAGTGAGCGTCAGGCCAAAACAATCAATGGAGGCCTGCCGGGGCCCGTTCTTCGCTGGAAAGAAGGTGACACCATTACCCTGAAGGTCAAAAACCGTCTTAATGAACAGACGTCCATTCACTGGCACGGCATTATTCTTCCGGCCAATATGGATGGTGTTCCGGGGCTGAGTTTTATGGGCATAGAGCCTGATGATACCTACGTTTACACCTTTAAGGTTAAGCAGAACGGGACTTACTGGTACCACAGCCATTCCGGTCTGCAGGAACAGGAGGGGGTATACGGTGCCATTATCATCGATGCCAGGGAGCCAGAACCGTTTGCTTACGATCGTGAGCATGTGGTCATGTTGTCTGACTGGACCGATGAAAATCCTCACAGCCTGCTGAAAAAATTAAAAAAACAGTCGGATTACTACAATTTCAATAAACCAACCGTTGGCTCTTTTTTCCGCGACGTGAATACCAGGGGGCTGTCAGCCACCATTGCCGATCGGAAAATGTGGGCTGAAATGAAAATGAATCCGACTGACCTCGCGGATGTCAGTGGCTACACCTACACCTATCTCATGAACGGGCAGGCCCCGCTGAAAAACTGGACCGGACTGTTCCGTCCCGGTGAAAAGATACGCTTACGGTTTATCAACGGATCGGCAATGACCTATTTCGATATCCGTATCCCCGGGCTGAAAATGACGGTCGTGGCTGCAGATGGCCAGTATGTAAACCCGGTTACCGTTGACGAATTCAGGATTGCCGTTGCCGAAACCTATGATGTCATTGTGGAGCCTCAGGGTGAGGCCTATACCATCTTCGCACAATCCATGGACAGGACCGGTTACGCTCGAGGGACACTGGCCACGAGAGAGGGGTTAAGTGCTGCCGTTCCCCCCCTCGATCCCCGTCCTCTGTTGACCATGGAAGATATGGGTATGGGGGGAATGGGACATGATATGGCAGGAATGGACCACAGCCAGATGGGAGGCATGGATAACAGCGGAGAGATGATGTCTATGGACGGTGCTGACCTTCCGGATAGCGGGACATCCTCCGCGCCCATGGATCACAGCAGCATGGCCGGTATGGATCATTCCCGGATGGCCGGAATGCCGGGTATGCAAAGTCATCCTGCGTCAGAAACGGATAACCCACTGGTTGATATGCAGGCGATGAGCGTCTCTCCGAAATTAAATGATCCGGGTATTGGTCTTCGAAATAACGGAAGAAAGGTTCTCACGTACGCGGATTTGAAAAGCCGCTTTGAGGATCCTGACGGACGTGAACCTGGCCGTACCATAGAACTGCATTTAACCGGCCACATGGAAAAGTTTGCCTGGTCATTTAACGGAATCAAGTTTTCAGATGCCGCACCGGTGCTGCTGAAATACGGTGAGCGGCTCAGGATCACGCTGATCAACGATACCATGATGACTCACCCCATTCACCTGCATGGTATGTGGAGCGATCTGGAAGATGAAAACGGTAATTTCATGGTTCGTAAACACACAATAGATGTTCCCCCTGGTACAAAACGCAGTTACAGAGTGACAGCAGATGCGCTTGGCCGCTGGGCGTATCACTGCCATTTGCTCTATCACATGGAAATGGGAATGTTTCGTGAAGTCCGGGTGGAGGAATGATGCGAATGAAGAGAAATTTGAAGGCCATACCTGTTCTGGTCGCCGGTTTGTTTACCTCACCGCTTTCTATTGCGGCGGGCTCCGTCTCTGCAGATCCCCACGCCGGGCACGACATGTCTGCCATGCAGATGCCAGCAGATGAGAATTTCACTGAGATGACGTCAATGGAGCCCATTGTAACTGAGAGCAGAACGCCAATTCCGCCTGTTACCGATGCCGACCGGAAGGCTGCATTCGGCAATTTACAGGGGCATGCGATTCACGACAGTGCGATTAATTATCTGGTTCTGCTGGATCAACTGGAATGGCAACGGTCGGATAACACCAACAATTTCAGCTGGAGTGTTAACAGCTGGATTGGAGGCGACACAGATCGGATTTGGCTAAAGAGTGAAGGTGAACGAAGCAATGGGGAAACGGAGGCGGCTGAAGCGCAGTTACTCTGGGGACATGCGGTTGGCCCATGGTGGGATTTGGTTGCGGGTGTCAGGCAGGATTTCAGACCTGCTTCTGCCCGGACCTGGGCTGCTGTCGGTTTTCAGGGGCTGGCACTCTATAATTTTGAGTCTGAAATTACGGGTTTTGTCAGTAATGGCGGAAAAGCAGCCCTTCGTCTGGGAGGAGAATACGACGTTTTACTGACTAACCGGCTCATACTCCAGCCATCCTATGAGGTGAATTTCTACAGTCAGGATGATGAATCGCGGGGTCGCGGCAGGGGACTGACTGACACAGAGCTGGGGCTCCGGCTGCGCTATGAAATACGCCGTGAGTTTGCACCCTATATAGGCGTTTCCTGGAATCAACTTTACGGGAAAACATCCGATATGGCGAAAAGAGAAGGTGAGAAAGACCATCAGGTAGTATTCCTGGCGGGAGCCAGAATCTGGTTTTAACGCACTGATATAAAACACTCAACTAAACAGGTAAATAAAATGTCGATTTTAAATAAAGCCATTCTTACAGGTGGCCTCGTTATGGGCGTTGCTTTCTCTGCTATGGCCCATCCGGAATTAAAAAGCTCTGTGCCACAGGCTGATTCAGCCGTAGCGGCCCCGGAAAAGATTCAGCTTAATTTCTCGGAAAATCTGACCGTGAAATTCTCAGGTGCAAAATTAACAATGACGGGTATGAAAGGCATGTCATCACATTCTCCGATGCCGGTCGCGGCAAAAGTGGCGCCAGGCGCTGACCCTAAATCGATGGTCATTATTCCGCGAGAGCCTTTACCCGCTGGCACTTATCGTGTTGACTGGCGCGCGGTTTCTTCAGATACGCACCCTATTACCGGTAATTACACCTTTACAGTGAAGTAATATTATGAACGACCTGATTATGATTGTTATTCGTTTTCTTCTTTATCTGGATTTGATGGTAATATTTGGATTGCCATTTTTTCAGATATATGGAATAAGTGGTGTCAGACATGAAACCTATAACCTGACTAATTTCAGGTCGTTTATAACCTTTGCTGTTGTTACAGGCATCATTCTTACTGGCATTAATATGCTCCTGGTATCTAATGCCATGAGTGGAGTAACTGACCTCAGAGAATTATCCATCCATGTTATCGAGATGGTGATAGAAGAAACTGATGTGGGTATTAGCTGGATTGTCAGGCTCTGTGCCCTGTTTACCACACTCGGTGCTTTGTTCCTTTACACTAATAAGAGAGTATTGTCCTGCCTGCTGATGACGATGAGTGGGGGCGTGGCGCTGGCCACACTTGCCTGGGGAGGACACGCCGTTATGCATGACGGTCTGCATTACTATCTCCATTTACTGAGCGATCTGACCCATCTCGGCGCTGCAGGTGCCTGGACAGGTGCTCTGGTTGCATTTGCTATCCTGCTGATGCGCAGAAACGAGCATAATGCACAGAGCGTCATTGTGATATCTGACTCCCTGGCAAAATTTGCCACGGCAGGAACGGTGATTGTTGTAGCCCTGATCCTGAGTGCGCTGGTCAACTATCTGTATATTGCTGAGGGTAACTTAACTCCCTTATTCAACAGTTCCTGGGGGAGGATATTGCTTGCCAAGACGGCTCTGTTTGTTCTGATGCTTCTTCTGGCTGCAGCAAACCGGTTTCACCTGGGGCCACGGCTTGAAGTTATGGTCAGGGAAGGGAATTATGATCGCAGCGTTGCCCTGATGCGAAACAGCATCCTGACAGAATTCGTTGTTGCGATTATCATTCTGGGCGCCGTAGCGTGGCTCGGAATGCTTGCTCCGTCTCAGGTCAGCTAGGGGACAGCCAAAGCTCATGCGTGAGATTTTTACTTTCATATCAGCGAGTTGACCATGCAGCGTATTTTAATCGTTGAAGACGAACAAAAAACAGGTCGTTACCTGCAGCAGGGACTGGTTGAGGAAGGCTATCAGGCCGATCTCTTTAATAATGGCCGCGATGGTCTCGGGGCCGCGTCGAAGGGACAGTATGATTTGATAATACTGGACGTGATGCTGCCTTTCCTCGACGGGTGGCAAATCATCAGCGCACTGAGGGAGTCCGGGCACGAAGAACCGGTCCTGTTTTTAACCGCAAAGGACAACGTGCGGGACAAAGTGAAAGGACTGGAGCTTGGCGCAGATGACTACCTGATTAAGCCCTTTGATTTTACGGAGCTGGTTGCACGTGTAAGAACCCTACTGCGCCGGGCACGCTCGCAGGCCGCAACAGTCTGCACCATCGCCGATATGACCGTTGATATGGTGCGCCGGACCGTGATCCGTTCGGGGAAGAAGATCCATCTCACCGGTAAAGAATACGTTCTGCTTGAGTTGCTGCTGCAACGCACCGGAGAAGTGTTACCCAGGAGTCTTATCTCGTCCCTGGTCTGGAACATGAATTTTGACAGTGATACGAATGTGATTGATGTCGCCGTGAGACGTCTGAGAAGTAAAATTGATGATGACTTTGAGCCAAAACTGATCCATACCGTTCGCGGTGCCGGATATGTCCTGGAGATCAGAGAAGAGTGAGGTTCAAAATTTCCCTGACCACACGCCTGAGCCTGATTTTTTCTGCGGTGATGCTTACGGTATGGTGGTTATCAAGTTTTATCCTGATTAGCACCCTTAATGGCTATTTCGATAATCAGGACCGCGATTTTCTGACAGGTAAACTTCAGCTCACCGAAGAGTTTCTTAAAACAGAGACGTTCCGGAACAAAACGGATATTAAGTCATTATCAGAAAAAATAAACGATGCGATGGTAGGGCACAATGGTTTATTCATTTCTATAAAAAACATGGAAAATGAAAAAATTGTTGAACTCTATGCCAAAAATTCTGTTGTTCCAGCGGTCCTGCTTAATAAGTCGGGTGATATTCTCGACTATATGATCCAGACGGAAGAAAATAACACCGTGTACCGCAGTATCTCGCGGCGGGTTGCCGTGACGCCGGAACAGGGTAAAAGCAAACATGTCATCATTACGGTTGCCACGGATACTGGGTATCACACCCTGTTTATGGACAAACTCAGTACCTGGCTGTTCTGGTTCAATATCGGTCTGGTCTTTATTTCTGTTTTTCTGGGCTGGCTGACCACACGTATTGGTCTGAAACCGTTACGGGAAATGACCAGTCTGGCTTCCTCCATGACTGTACACAGCCTGGATCAGCGTCTAAATCCCGATCTGGCTCCGCCGGAAATCTCTGAGACCATGCAGGAGTTCAATAATATGTTTGATCGCCTGGAGGGGGCATTCCGGAAACTGTCAGATTTCTCGTCTGACATCGCGCATGAGCTGCGCACACCAGTCAGTAATCTGATGATGCAGACGCAGTTTGCACTGGCTAAGGAAAGGGATGTTTCGCATTACCGCGAAATTTTATTCGCTAACCTGGAAGAACTGAAAAGGTTGTCACGAATGACCAGTGACATGCTTTTTCTGGCACGTTCAGAGCATGGTCTGCTGCGGCTGGATAAACATGATGTGGATCTGGCAGCCGAACTGAATGAATTACGTGAGTTGTTCGAGCCCCTGGCAGACGAAACAGGAAAGACAATCACGGTTGAAGGAGAGGGCGTTGTTGCCGGAGACAGCGATATGCTCCGACGTGCTTTCAGTAACCTGCTTTCCAATGCAATCAAGTATTCTCCCGATAACACCTGTACAGCGATACACCTTGAGCGTGACAGTGACTGTGTGAACGTGATGATTACGAATACGATATCCGGCCAGGTTCCCGCTAATCTGGAACGTTTGTTTGACCGGTTCTATCGCGCAGACTCATCAAGGTTCTACAACACGGAAGGCGCGGGGCTGGGATTATCAATTACAAGGTCGATCATTCATGCTCACGGCGGCGAGCTGTCAGCAGAACAGCAGGGGCGGGAAATTGTGTTCAGTGTGCGTCTGTTAATGGATTAATACCGTTATTCAGGAGAAACCCGGAAGGTGACAAAAATGTCATCGTTCAGTCACGCGATAAACAGAGGCGGTTTTTTATAATCAGCCATAAATCAGGACAGCGTGATAATTCAATCGCCCGGTTCCTGGCGTGATGATCAACCAGCCCTGAGATCAAATGCTTTCTCTGTTATAAGCATTGATTGTTCGGGTATGAAAACACCGGAGACCCAACCATGAAAAAGATCCTTGTATCCTTTATTGCCATGATGGCTGTCGCTTCATCTGCCTGGGCTGCAGAGACAATGAACATGCATGACCAGGTAAATAATGCCCAGGCGCCTGCCCATCAGATGCAATCATCCGCTGAAAAAAGTGCAGTTCAGGGGGAGAGCATGAAAATGATGGATATGAGCGGTCACGATCAGGCCGCAATGTCCCATGAAATGATGCAAAACGGCAATTCTGCTGCCCATCAGGACATGGCTGAAATGCATAAAAAAATGATGAAATCCAAGCCAGCAGCTTCTAACGAAACAGCAAAATCATTTTCCGAAATGAACGAGCATGAGAAAGCCGCTGTTATGCATGAGAAGGCGAATAATGGTCAATCTTCCGTTATTCATCAGCAGCAGGCTGAAAAGCATCGCAGCCAGATCACCCAGAATTAACCCGCAGCTCCACTTGTTAGACCCTCATTTGACGCCGAAGTCACTGGCTTACGCTCCCGTCCGGGAGCGTTTTTTTCCCATATATCAAACTTTAACTCTGAAGAGGTGGAAGTATCTGACCAACACTGTCACGTAACGCCAGATAACTACAAAAACACCTTTTTCCTCCTGTAAATTGCAGTTCCTGCAAGAACATCAAGGCATAATGTTGGAACAGCGTGTGATACACACTTAGTATCATGTTTTGTATGTGTTTTTTTTAAAAGTTTACAACTTTAAAGTCTTTTTCAGGTTAAAGGATACAACTTTAATGTCTCTACACAACTGATCGTGGTTGCCATACTGGGGACGTCTCAGAAAACGGAAAATAAAGCACGTTAAGCCCATTGCAGACTCTAGATATTGACGAGTACGTCGGGTTTTCTCTTGTTTGAGTTGCCTCTTGTGGTAAGATAGTAATCAATTACTATCTTACAAGGAGTGCTCGTTGACACCCATCCAAAGCATCTGCCGGCCGATGAACGTCGTGCCGTAACTGTCGAGTCCGTCGTGGC
>NZ_JANUFB010000014.1:0-52776 GCF_024809055.1 Citrobacter sp. JUb117 | reverse complement strand
AGGTTGTGATAATGAAAAGTAAATCTGCCCAAGTAAATTACCTCCTGCTACTGGCAGCGCTCCGGCAGCCAGTTTTATTGTTTCTACTAAACCAACGTTTACGAAAATGAATATTTCTGGTGCAGATGGCATGATCCCGGCTTTTAGCGAAGGGATTGATCATGCTTATAGGCTATGTACGGGTGTCAACAAATGACCAGAACACAGCATTGCAAAGAAACGCGCTCGAGTGTGCAGGATGTGAACTGATTTTCGAAGATAAGATCAGCGGTAAGGTGTCCGACAGACCAGGATTAAAAAAGGTGCTCAGGACGCTATCAGAAGGCGATACGCTGGTGGTATGGAAGCTGGATCGCCTCGGGCGCAGCATGCGGCATCTTGTCGTGCTGGTCGAAGAAATGAGGGAGCGAGGGGTAAACTTCCGTAGCCTGACCGACAGTATAGATACCTCAACACCAATGGGGCGCTTTTTCTTTCATGTCATGGGGGCGCTTGCTGAGATGGAAAGAGAGCTTATTGTTGAGCGAACACGGGCTGGCTTAGCTGCTGCGCGCGAAGATGGTCGGATCGGCGGCAGACGACCAAAGTTAACCGCAGAAGAGTGGGCTCAGGCTGGAAGGTTGATTGCTGCAGGTGAGTCTAGAAAACGTGTGGCTATAATTTATGATGTAGGGGTGTCGACGCTATACAAAAAATTTCCTGCGCGGCGTTGAGAAGACGCCACCGCGTCGTCGTATGCAAGAACGGGCGGCGGCGAACTGGCGAACGTTCGATAGTGCGAGTATTGAATGATTGCCAGTCACGGCGGATTGTACTTAAGCAATATGACGGTTCAAGGCGTTTAATCTGAAACCAGCCACATATCAGCCTCTTCAAACATTTCCTGAACAGTACGGCTTATCTGTTCCTTCTCATGCTTGCTGGCGTCAGTGTTGATCGCCGGCAGTGTCATCATCGGTTTTACCCGGACATCAGCATCAGGGAAGACCCGGTGAACCCTCTTAGTCAATTCGCCCAGAATGATATCTTTTGCACCGGGCAGGCCATCAAAATTCCTTTTGTCATAAACGAGTTCCACGAACATTGCTTATTTCCTCTTTACTGGATGGATACACAGTATTTATACTGTTTTTTTATCCAGTATTCAAGAAGGGTTAATGATGCCACGACGTAGCGATATTGAAATAGCCTGGCATGCTTCGATACAGCGAGAACCGAATGGTCGGAAGACTGTCACCACACAGCGGTTTGTCCAGGAACTGGGTAAGGTTAACTGGCACTGGACGATGAAGCAGGCCAACGATTGGATAGAATGTTATGTGACAACATTCCGCGATGTATCAACGCAGGAAGGCGAGAACCGAACCTTTCAGCTGTTCAATCCAAACGGAGGGCTTTAGCCATGGGGTTCCCTTCACCGGCCAGCGATTACGTTGAAACGAGGATCTCCCTCGATCAGCAGCTTATCAGCCAGCCAGCAGCGACTTACTTCATGCGGGCATCGCGTTCACATTTCAGGGAAGGGATACTCCAGGGTGCGCTGCTTGTGGTAGATGCGTCACTTACTGCCTGTGATGGCTCACTTCTGATATGTGCAATCGACGGGGAGTTCAGGATCAAGCGATATAGGACTCATCCTCAACCCCACCTGATTAATCTGGAGAGCGGGAGAAGGGAGGCGCTACCAGTAGATGATGACGGTTACGGTTCTGCACCCGCTATATTCGGGGTGGTTACTTACATCATTAATGATGCCAGGAACGCGGAGTTTGATGACTGCCCAGTGATGTAGGAATAGTCATGCGAAACTCAGATTGTTCATTACTGAAAAATTTGTTTAAAAAAAGCTGACCTTAGCCAGCTTTTTGTGTCTACTTAAAGTTAGTAAATGATTTTAAGTAGATTGTATATGGCAAAAGGTGAGCATAAGAGTAATAAAAAAATTATGCTCAGTTTTTTGTGCCAGGGTGCATCCAGATAGCGTTCTAGGAATCGCCACATTTGCTTTTCTCCATTGGAATAACATAGACCGCAGGCACAGGATTGACGTAGAAATAATATTACACTAATATCTACATCAAATGATGGCATGCCCTTGGCGGCGTGTGTTGGATTGGGAATGATGGCCGTCAAACACAATCCAGTATTAAAGCTCTGATTAATCAGGGCTTTTTTATTTTTAAACGAACTGTTTTCTCTTAGAATCAATTCATATTTCCTCCCACTTTTTTATCGCATTGATTTTACCACAATTATAATCTCAGGATTGGACTGCCCACTGAGCTCTATCCAAGCGATACTTAATTAGCTCTTGAAGTTATTCGCTTTATGGTGACCATTCTAGTAGGGATTCTTTTCAGGACAAGAGTTGATTTTGAGGTTGAGCTGAGGATGAAACAGTTTAATGGCTATCGGATGCAGGCCGCGTAAGGCTTGGGAGCTATGTAAACAATTGGTAAAAAATGAAAGTTTGATCGCTAGTGTTGTATCCGTGACATTTACATATGAAATTTTATAAAAAAGCCCGCATAAGCGGGCTTTCATGTCACTCAGGAGCCGCGGCTCCTTTGCGTATCCTTTTTTGTCTCCTCACCGTCTGGTCGGTGTCCTGCTGAGACTGCTAACATCCTGTTTTTGTTAGTGCTGTCCTAGCACTGTCCAATCATGATTGGTGGAGCTGGCTTGAAGCGACACCAAATACTAACTGTCTGATTCTTTGAGCAATGTAGCGGGAATCAATGTCACAGCAGTATGGCACACCCAACTAGCTACGATCAATAGCCTTAACTGCCCTGAGTTGATTGCTTTTTGGCTGCTCTGAGTTGCTGAGTGAAGAAGCGAGCTCTGTCTTTCTGTCTGAAGTCAACTTGACCGGCCGCATGCAGCTTACCTGCCAGCTTTTCTAGATGGATTATTCTTGCTGCGTTGTCTTTTGCGTCAGCCAAAGTAGCGAATTCTTTTCCGATTGAATCATAGTGTGCCCAACGAACCTTAAGTTCCCCATCCTGAATCACTATCCCTGTAAGCAGTTTGCCCTCTGAAGACGGATAAAATCGCTCTTTCTTGTCTTTAGAGGTGAGGCCATGAGAACGGATACATTTTTTAGCTTGGGCGGCAAATCCTTTTGGGATTTTTGAACCAGAGAACGCGACATCGTCAACATATGCTGTAAATACTAAGCTGTTTAAGGTCGCAAGGCTGCTAAGTTCGTCAAACATATCTTTATTGGCCCAAAACGCCATAGCCATGCTTATCGGGCTGCCTGTGGGCACTTTTCCTGCAAAGGTTGCGAGATTGGTCATTACATATGCCACATCAGGTGACATCTCAAATTTATCAACAAATGCTTTGTAGACCTTAGCAGCGCTAGTCGAGGGGAAAAACTTGTGAATGTCGAGCTTCAGAAGTTCAGTTGCTTGCTTATGTGATTCTGCATTAGTTAGTGTTGAATGTTTCTTCCGACCCGAGTGAAGATATAGAGGTAATTCGATTCTGCTTAATAAAACGCCGATCTTCCTGTGAACCGCTTTGAGTTGGGCGATCGGTTCCTGAATCTTCCTTCCTGCGTCGTTTTCGAATTCTTTGTACGCAGAGTCAAGCATGAGTTTATCAGCCTGCTTCTTTGACAAGCCTATGATATCAAATAGTTTTTTTCTGGTTTTAAGCTTGAATAGAGGGGATTGATTCAAAGGGTAAATCTTTGGGGATCTTTGAAGACTAGGGGTACGTTTTGTGCTTTTCATCATTGTTGCTCCAATCCATTATAGCCTCCATTACAGGAATCCCTTGATGGATGCAAAGATAGAGGCAACAGCTTCAGAATGAAAAACCGTAGAAAACACTTCGCTGAAAACCAAGGCAAGGATGTACTTACCGGTATCTTTGGAGTATTTCTTTAGTTTCTCCTTTACACAAAACGTTTGCTGAACACTAGCCTGGTACTTCTTACGTGTCTTTCGACTTGTACGCGTCTTTCGACTTTTACGTGTCTTACGACCCATATTACATCTCCCTTTCAGTTCCCGATGACCAACATGGCCACCAGTCTCGCCTGAACTGACAGGAATAAGAGATGTTCAGCAATTAACCCCAGTTTTCGACGTCACAGAGTGACGTCCTCTCGCCACAAATCCAGCAATCCTAGCTGTCCCAGTACGAACCAGAGCGTCGGTGATGCGTAGCATCGTAACGTTGGAACACTGCGTAAGCGTAGCATGCGTCGTGTGGGGGAGAGATTAGAGGCCGAAACCTCCACGATGGCTGACAAGCAGGCCATCAAGCTTTTGCGAGAAAGTCTCTCCTAGGTACTAGCAGGGACATTTTATGATCATATTCATGTAGTTAGCAATAGAGCGGTAAGCGATTTGTTTCGAAATGTGAGTGATGATGAGAGAGGGGAATTAGGACGCGAATTCAACTCCCTAGCAGGAAGCTGAATTCATGTATTGTTGTAGCTATAATCAGTCGAAATACCTTCAGTCGCTTTTAGCTACCCACGGGGGTTTTGGACGTAATACTCGTTTAGGCCATCTGTGTATCCTTGGTAGTAGGCTACTCGTGGGCTTCTATGCCTGACCTCAGCGGCTTGGCTTTCTAAAAGAGAATTAAGTGCCGTAGTGGCCTCAGGTTCTTGATTTGATAGGCCGGCTTGAAAACCCGCTTCGTAAGCACAACCTGCACATTTATGGCGGTGAGGATAACTTTGATCTTCAGGAAGGGTGGCAAACATGGAATCATATCGATGTGGTTCTTGGCAAGTTGTCATTGAAACCTCTAAATGTTAGAAAAGTACTCTTGATATGAGTATGGTTTTTCTTCATTCAAGGAGATCAAGGCTTGACCTTCCCCTTTATCTAAAAAATGTGAGCCGCCTCGCTTTTGGAATGTAATACCACAAATAGTGAACTCAACCCCCTACGGGGAGCTGAATTCATGCATTGCTGTAGCTATTGCCAGTCGCAAGACTTCCAGTCGCCCTTATCCCACAAATAGAAGCGAATCTCGTTATCCTTGACCCATGTCCGGATTTTGGCTCTCACATCGCCATTACTGAACGTGAGTACAGCTTGTTCCCGGTTCTGTTGTTCAAAGGATCTTAGGGCAAGAACTCCAAAGCCCCGAACAGAGAAATAGCCATCCTGCCAAGTATTATTCATATGAAGTGTGCCTCTGACATTGCTTGGACAGCTCAAATCAATGACTTGGTCTTCCAAAGATGATGCGGTGGCAAGACTGGATGCAGAGAGCATTAATGCAATTGTCAAAGTCCGTGTCAGTGTTCTCATAGTATTTTCCTTAAAGTGGGGAATTTAGGGTATTTTTGTTGCGATACATGGAGCCCAACTGCCATCCGTGTCTCTAAGATAGAATGCTGGTCCGCTATATCTGATTTGTATCTTTGCTTCTGTATGAGCGTCGGCGAAGACTAATGTTATCTGTTGGTTGGTTTCGTTTTCCGTATGCTCAAATGGCAGTGCCATCACGCCCTCAGCAGTCAGTACGTCATCTTTGATCGTTGCATGAATGCCATTCGCACAACGGAGCCAGACATTGATAGGGGGCGCTGCTAAGGCGTTTACGTTGTAGAGCAAGGCAATCAGTAAGCCCCCCTTTAGTCGCTGCAATACTTGTTCTCCAGTAAGTCGGGTCTGTTAGCCCTGACGATGCGATAAATGCTGGTAATGCCGATTCCCAACTGGTGAGATATTTCCGGTTTACTCAGCCCCTTTTCTAGCAGTTCAATAACTTCCAGTGCCTTACTGCGAGCTGTTGCTTTACGGCCTTTGTACTTACCCTTTAGCTTTGCCAGTGCTATCCCTTCGGCCTGACGCTCAAGCATCATTTCACGCTCGAATGTCGCAATCGCTCCAATCATCGTCAGCATGAGCTTTCCGGTTGGGGTGGCAGTATTTATGCCGATATTGAGGATGTTCAACGCCACACCTTTACCTTGTAGGTATTCCGAGATTTCTAGTAAGTGGCGGGTGTTACGGGCGAGTCGGTCGAGTTTCGTTACTTGAACCGTATCGCCCTCTCGGACGAACTCGAGCATTGCCAGCAGTTCAGGGCGGTCGTCTTTTGCCCCACTGACTTTTTCCCTGAATATCTTCTCGCATCCGGAGAGGGCGGAGAGTTGTGCATCCAGACTTTGCCCAGTAGTTGAAACGCGGGCGTATCCGATGGTTGCCATAGTGGACTCCTTACCCTGCCAATAGGCCATGCTATGCTGCAAAGACCTGCCAAAACGCCAAAGCAACCCTGTGGCATGACCTGAACGGGCATTCCATCGTTGCAGTGGTGGCAGATCTTTAGGGCATGGTTATTGGCAGGGGGAAAGTGGTTGGTTAGATTGAGGAAACGTCTGGGGGAGTGAACATCTTGATGATTGTTTCAAGTAGAGCTGTGGCAAAGGCAACCAAGCCAGTTATCAGTGCCGGGACGATTACATCACGTATAAACATAGTGCCTCCTGTTGTGGTTAACACGTTGCTTATACCGACGATATGCTGAGGTATTGACTAAGGGCGGTGACACTTTTCAAATGATGTGAGATCTGCCAAAAAGGTTGATGCTGTCAGCCATTACTTTGAAGTAACTCACCTATGACGACTGAATCCCTATACATTTATAGAGGCTATAGGACTGTGTTGCGGTAGGTTTTGGGGGTTACGGAGTTTGAACTCACCGCAATCCCCATGCTATCAACGTTTCGATGTAACCTTGCTCAAACGATTAGCTTGATTTCAGGTTACTAAGGATGTGCTCGACGCTTTTGGCAGGCAGCCAACGGTGAAGAGTTGTAGCGAATGATTCCAGTGGCACCTGTAACTGGCGTTGCTTCTTTGTTCTGCAATCATTACAACGGATGCCACATTTCTTCAGAGCCTCTTTGATACCACGCAACGGCTGTTTCTCGTGAGTGAGCATATCTGCATTCACGTTCTGTCTAGAATCATATGCCTTCATTGCTGAGTTCGAATCAATGATGAGTGAATCACCTTCGACAGTACGACAGGCGGTGATGATTCCGTCCAAAAAAGCTGATTCAAAGCCAATAAGGCGATTGTTTTCACGCACTAGATCAAACCAGTCATCACTTTCATCATGTTTGACCCTGATGATTGTTGTGTGAGGAGCCTCTTTTTTGATTTCTGTGTCTCTAATCAGGTCGGCTGCCTTGTTTGGTGATAAAGCGTGTTCTTCTTCGTCAAACTCAATGAGGTACAGGTGATAGTTTGAACTATCCTCATCGCCATTCCAGTAATGTTTTACCGCAAAATCAACGTAGTACTTGCCATTGCACATGCGATGCTGAGAATACAGCTCATAATCACCGTAGGTGACGCTTGTGAGTTCGGCATCGATGAATGCACGTAGTTTGTGACCAAAGACAACCTCTCTCCGACTAAGTCCTTTTGGACGGGGAAGCCTGATACCTGTGTATTGTTCGACCCAAAGAGCAACTTCAAGATGCTTGTGATTTCGGGAGCCGTAAGTCAGTAAGACTAAGGCTGAACGGACTGAAATCCACGTGTTTTTGCCGATTTGATCATATAAAACGGCACATATCTCACGAATTTCACGCTCGAAGATGTCACTGGGTAATTTTTGAACCATGCTCTGGCTGGTTTTATACCAAATAGCCCTCGAACCACGGGGCTTCGGTAGGTTTTTAAACAGCATATAGAGATTGATGTGCCACTCGTGATCGATTGTCTGACGGAACATTGCATGGCGGGGAAGAGTGCTATCCGCTGGGAGATACAGCTGGCTCTGGCTAATAATCTGACTCATTGTTAAGCCCTCCCGTTGAGCTGATGGAACATGCATAACGACGTGTAGGGTTTTACATCAGAGGTAATGTCCTGAAAATCAATTGAATTGACTAAGTCTTGCATAACTCGCTGACTAGTGGGCAAAGAGCTGCCGTAGTTGCTGGTTTGGTGACCCATCAATCGGCAAATCCTTTCCTCTGAGTCGGTAACATTCGCTAATTTATCTCTAAACAAGTGCCGGAATCCATGCAATGTGACGTGTTTGGGCTGCCCTAGGTTGTCTCTGAAATTACGAATAAACCATTCACTAGGCTTTGCGGAGTAACTGTCCTGAATTAGTGGAATATTTGGAAATAACCGAGATTCTTGCCCCACCTTCTCCTTCAAGTCACTGATAAAATTTAGAAATCCAAGTCTCACAATTTCTTTGTGTAGAGGGATATAGCGTTTCGCGTTGGGTGTTTTTAGCCACTGGTCATCACGGCGCTTGTCTACACGGATGCAGTGGACTCCTCCTACATCTTCAATATCATCAATATAGAGCTGTGCTACCTCTCCAGTTCTCATCCCTGTGGTCAGGCAAATCAGGGGAAGGAAATAGTGGTGGGGGTGTTGAATCAGTTGAGTTTTGATTCCCATATGATTTGTAAATAATGGATGACTGAATACTAATTTCGCTTCGTCATCGGTAACCGACTGTCGGTCATCTTTGTGGTTTCTCTTCGGTTGAGGGATACTTTTACTAGGAAAGGGACTGGATTTGATGTGCTTACGGTCAACTACCCAATCGAAAAAATTGGCAATTTTTCCCTGATGACCACCAGCTGTAACAAGGGCAATCCTTTTAGAATCACTATTCTGAATTAGCTCAAGCAGAGGCGACGCTGATAACTCCTCTTGTTGCAGATTGAGGGGCAACTTTGATAGGTTTTCGTATAACTCCCTCCCCATAGTGCCTGTGATCGTATGAACTTGGACATCACCAAAGAAGCTGATGACCAGTGCTCTGTACCAGTCGTATTTTTTTTGCGTTCGCCCGGCATGGCCCTTGGCTTTGTTTTCTTCTGCGTATTTGTCAAAGAGTTCAGACAGAGTGGGCGTTTCTTCTTGTTCATCGATAAAAGCGGATTGAGGGACAGCTGGAGAAGGCTGATTCCAGCGGGATTTCCGACCAAGAATGATTTCACGTGTATCTTCCAGTGATTGGACTTTCCCTAGTGCAACTTGGCGGGCAATTTCCTGAATATCGGACTCGCTGAGTGAAGATTTTAGATGAGGAAGCTTATCCAAAATGATATTGGCTTCGTCCTGACGAAGATGAGGTCTGTTGTCGAGTTTGATTCGTCCACTCAAACCCGTTAGGCACGTATCAATGTCTTCAAGGATTCTGTCGAGATCTTCTCCGGTGCGTTCAGGGCGATCAAACCAGCGTTCTGTTTCTTCCGCTGTCCACTCAGCAATTTGAGCTCTGAGCATGGAGTCGATAGTTTGTTTTGTCTTGGAGTCCATTAGATTCTTCTTCTGGTTGGGGTCCCCCAAAGAAGCAACCATATGAAGACAAAGAGTCTGCAAATGGAGGGCTAGAAGCTGGGCTCGCTTGAGGCTTGAGGTTTTTAGGCTCAATCTGAACTCGATTACTTTGCTCTGAGCGACAAAACGCTTCCTGAACCACCAAGTATGGTTACGCTTGTAGAGGTAATGAGGGATGTTGTTTGATGGCATATGGTACACTCCTGAGTCACAGTTGTGCCACACGCCCAAAGAAAAACGGCCTGAAACTCTAAGAGAATCAGGCCGTAATATTTGGTGGAGCTGGCGGGAGTTGAACCCGCGTCCGAAATTCCTACATCCTCGGCACTACATGCTTAGTCAGTCTTTACATTCGCACGCCAGCTGCGGACAGACACGCCACTAACGAACTAGCCTGATTAGTTTTAGCACTTCAGCCCCAGGCAGGACATCCGCGCGATCTCTTTTGGGTTTGACCTCTCTTGATCCCCGTCTTAAGAGCGGAAGCTAGGGAGAGAGGGCTCTTAGCAGGTTATTAAGCTGCTAAAGCGTAGTTTTCGTCGTTTGCGACTATTTTTTTGCGGCTTTTTACGAGGCCAACCGCCCCTCGGCATGCACCTTGGGTTTCGCAAATCCCGTCGAATCCAGAATCAGCCCCAATGTGTTAAGGCAAGTAT
This sequence comes from Citrobacter sp. JUb117, assembly GCF_024809055.1. Taxonomy (NCBI): domain Bacteria; kingdom Pseudomonadati; phylum Pseudomonadota; class Gammaproteobacteria; order Enterobacterales; family Enterobacteriaceae; genus Citrobacter; species Citrobacter sp. JUb117. The sequence goes on along the minus strand of NZ_JANUFB010000014.1, from coordinate 42,815 downwards.
AACAGACTTGTGACACGCGTGACCAGCCCCTGCAACCCCTTATCCTCAACGATTTAGCGCTCCCGTAGCGCTTCTTTTGCGCGATTAAACGGTTTGATTAAATAGTCGACGATGGTTTTTTCACCGGTTTTGATATCCACGCTGGCAATCATGCCCGGAACGATCGAGAAATGACGGCCCAGTTTGTTCTGCAAATAGTCCTGATGGGTGCGGATAAACACGCGGTAGTAGAAGACTTCTGGCTTTACTTTGTCCTGAATGGTGTCCGGGGAGATGGTTTCGACCACGCCTTCCAGTCCGCCGTAAATGGCGTAGTCATAGGCGGTGATTTTCACCAGTGCCCGCTGTCCGGGGTGAATAAAGGCGATATCGCGCGGTGACAGGCGTGTTTCTATCAGCAGGTGATCGTCGACCGGCACAATCTCCATCATCTCGCCGTTGGGCGGGATCACGCCGCCAATGGTGGTGACCTGAATGTTTTTCACGATGCCGCGCATCGGGGCGCGCACGGTCAGGCGGGTGACGGAATCTTCACGCCCTTTCAAAATGGCCGCCAGCATATCCACTTCGGCGTTGGCTTTTGACAGTGCTTCCCGCGCCTGCACGTAATACTGCGAGCGCAGGTCGGTGATTTTTAGTCCGAGGTCGCTTTTTTGTCGCTGCAGGCGCAGCACTTCCACATGGCTGGCGGCGCCGCTTTTCTCCAGCCGCTGGGTGATTGCCAGCTCTTTATTTACCGAGACCAGCGCATCCTGGAGTTCGACCATCGCGTCGGCAAGCTGCGCCCGACGGCTTTTATACAGCCGGATTTCGGAGGCGATAAGGTCGGGCCAGGCGTTCAGTGCATCGGGAAAGGTCAGCGGCAGATCGTTGACTTCGGCATTGAGTCGCGCGCTGGAGGCCAGCGAAGCGCGGTATCGGGCGGCGCTTTCGCCGACGTTAGATTCCGAGCGGGTCGGGTCGAGACGGGCCACTACCTGATTGGCCTGTACTTTGTCTCCTTCGCGCACCGTCAGTTCGGCGAGGATCCCGCCGTCAAGCGACTGCAGCACCTGTTCGCGCGAGCTGGGGATCACTTTGCCGCTGCCGGTGGAGACTTCATCCAGCGTCCCGAAGTATGCCCAGATGCCCAGAATGGCAAACAGCAGCGTGCTGAGCAGGATAATTCGGCTGGCACCGGAAAAGCGCTGTTCGTGGCGGATGTCGAGGTCGTCCATGGCGGCATCATGCGGATTGGTTTTCATTTTTCCACTCCCGACCGTGAGTCTGTGCAGGCGCGCGACTCGCGTTCAGCGCCTGTGCTTTCGGGGCATCCATCACCAGTTGACCTTCTTTTAACACCACCACGCGCTCGACCAGTTCCAGAACCGGTACGCGATGGGTGGCGACGATCAGCGTGCGGTTGCCGAGCCACTGGTTTAGCCGTTGAATAAACTCCCGCTCGGTATGTTCATCCAGCGAGGCGCTGGGTTCGTCGAGCAGCACAATATTGGGCGAGCGCAGCAGCATTCTTGCCAGCAGAATGGATTGCCGCTGCCCACCGGAGAGGCCGTTGCCGCCTTCCATAATCGGGTGTCCCAGCCCTTTGGCGAGCTGTTTAACAAAGGTGGCTGCGCCGCTGACTTCCAGCGCGTCGAATATCTGCGCATCACTGGCATGCGGCGCGCCGAGGGTCAGGTTCTCACGCAGCGTGCCAAAAAACAGGCGCGCGTTTTGGCTGAGAAAGCCGATGTTGCGGCGTAAATCGGCCATGTCGATCTGCGCCAGGCTCAGGTTATCGAGCCGGACGTCGCCCTGAATCAGCTCCACACCGCCCGCCATGGCCTGTAGTAGGGTGGATTTCCCCGCGCCGTTACGCCCGAGGATGGCGATGCGTTCCCCTGGCATCACTTCGAGGCGAGAAATGCGCAGCGGTACCTGCTGATCGTCGCTGTGGTAGCGGAAGTGGGCGTTCTCAAACAGATAGTGCCCGCGAAAGATTTCCTGATGTACCCGATTCTCATCGTGCTGGGTTTCGGTGGGGAGCTGCATAATGCTGTCCAGCCCCGTCTTCGCTGCCTTGACCTGCTGCCAGCGCGCCAAAACGCCGCACAGATTTGCCATCGGGGCAATCATTCTTGAGCCGAGCATTGAGGCCGCCACGACCGCGCCGGTAGTCATGGTGCCTTCGATGACCATCGGCGCACCGAACATAATAATCGCAGCGTAGACCAGACTTTGTACCGACATGCCCCAGCCAATCAGCCCCTGAGTCAGCTTGCGCGTGCGCAGTCCGGACTCGCCGGTAATGCGGATGTAGCTGTTCCACTGCTGCAAAAAGCGGTTCTCCGCCTGCATCAGCTTGATGTCCTCCAGCCCCTGGACGCTTTCGACCAGCACCGCGTTACGCAGCGTGGACTCGTGTGCAGCCTGGTTGGCGAGCACAGCCAGCTTCTTCTGTAACAGCAGGCCAGGCAGGATCATCAGGATCGCAGCGACGGGCGCTATCCACGCAAGCTGCGGGGCGATGCAGGCCATCACGACGATAAACAAAAAGAAAAAGGGCAGATCGACAAGGGTCGACAGGGTTGAGGAGGTGATCATCTCCCGTACCTGCTCCAGTTCGCGGAGCTGGGAAATAAAGCTGCCGGTGGAGCGGGGGATGGCGCTGTTACGCAGGCGCAGTGCGTGGCCGAACACGCGATCGGAAATGCGCATGTCGGCGCGCTTGCCGAGTACATCCATGATATGGGTACGGGCTTCGCGCAGTAAAAAGCCGAACAGCACCGCCACCAGCACGCCGGTCGAGAGCACATACAGCGTGGGATACGATTGGGCCGGGATCACCCGATCGTAAACCTGCATCGAGAAGATAATCCCGGCGAGCGACAGAACGTTAATCAGGAACGCGGCTACCATCACCGGCAGGTAAGGCCGGATGTCCTGTAGCACCAGGTCGCGCATCCAGTCCGGCTTAAAGCGCGAAACATAGCGGTCGACCCGACTGTCTTTGAGCGCCGACAGCGGGCGCAGGGCGGTAATGGTGTGGATCTCCGGCAGCAGCTCGGCAATCGCCAGCCGGTTGCGCTGGCCTTCTTCGGCGATGATAAACACATCCAGCGCATCGTTACCGTTGAAGTGCTCTATTACCATAATTTGGCCGTCGCGTAGCTCCGCCACAACCGGTAAACGCCACTGGCTGAACAGCTGTTTTGTGGTATCCAGCGCATGAAACGACAGCCCCGCCTGGCGCGCGAGTTGCGTCAGTGCGAGGGGCTTATTTTTTCCGGCAAACCACGGAGCGTTGGCCTGAATCGCGCCGGGCGAGCAGGTGACGCGATAGTGGCTGGCAATGTGGCTAATGGCCTGCGCCCACAGGTTCAGGGCGGACTCGCTAATCGTCTCTTCTACACCCGGCTCGACGTGGCTCATAGCTGGATCTCCACTGACTGGATGCTGCGATTGTTGAGGGCGAACGCCTGGCGCAGCGTGCCGGTATTGTAGAGGCAGTTCAGCTGGAGTTGACGAAGCTGGCTTTGGGTTTGCAATTCGGCAAAGCGGGCCTGATACACCTCCTGCTCGGCGTTAAGCACGTCGAGCAGCGGACGAGAGCCGAGATCCAGATATTGCTGTTGATACAGTTCGCGCGTGCGTTCGCTCAGCCGTTGCTGGCGGCGCAGGATCTGCAGGGCGGAGGCAAGACTCATCGCCTGGCTGCGGGATTCGAGCAGTTTCTGGCGCACGTCAAGGCGGGTGCGCTGGATGGAATACTGCGCCGAGTCTACCGCATGACCAGCGGCGTTGCGTCGGGCGGTGAGTCCGCCTCCCTGATACAGCGGCATCTCGACTTTCACCCACGTGGAGTACTGCGTTTTGTCGAGCACCTCATGGCTGGGATATTTGTCATTGAGATAGTGCTGCACGGAAGGCTCAAGAGAGATAGTGGGCGTCATCTGCGCGTTGGCGTAATCCAGATTGGCCTGTGCGACATTAGCCTGCGCCCAGGCTGCCAGCACCGCAGGTACCAGCCTGTCATCAGGCCTGGTGATGTCGCAGCTGCTGTCCAGTTTCACCGGGAACGCGTTGCTGACACCGTTGAGCGAATTCCAGCCAAGAAAGCTCATCAGTGTCGCCTTGCTGCTGTCGAGGTTCGCCTGATACTGCGCCAGCTGCGAACGAGCGGATTCGATACGCGCATCGGTTTGTACAACGTCAGAGAGCGACGTGGCTCCTTCATCGTTGCGTTGTCGGGTTAACCTGCCAATGCCGTTCAGAGCGGAGAGCTGCGCTTCGGCGGCGTCGACCATTTGCTGCCAGGACTGTACCTGCACAATGGCGTTGGCGGTTTCGTGGGCGACGGTGTCAATGCTGAGTAAGACGTTAGCCTGCTGCTGGGCGGCCCCTGCAGTCTCGGCGCGTACCTGACTGGCGACTTTGCCAAAGTCATACAGCATTTGCGAGACCGAGATCACCAGCGACGGGCTGAAACCATGATCGTTATAGGTATTGCTGTAGCCGTTGTTCACCCCGGCCGTGACCTGCGGATAGTATTTGGATTTCGCCACGTCGATCTGCTCATTTTGCGAGAGCAGTTTGCCGATCGATTCACGGATCGCAGGATGCCAGCTTACGGCGCGGCTTACCGCATCGTTAAGCGTCAGGTTGCCGGGCGCGGCGGCGCTCAGCGGGAGTTCGGCCACCGACCCATCCAGAGAGGGGAGCATCTGGCTGGTGGCCAGCCCTTCCGGCGTAATGATTTGCGGTTCATCTTCGGCATTCACCTGTAAGGAACAGAGCGTGAATGCCAGCAGCAACGTAACAGAGGCGACATTTCTCATCGTATATCCCTTTCAAAATACGGCAGTGACGACTGTTATTGCCCCGGACGTCATAGCATCCGGGGTTGTTGTTATGGCGTTTTGGTGCTCACGTCAGGTCACAATATGATTTTGTTGGATCAGCTCATCGAGCGTGGTGTGAACGTTCTCCAGTGTCACAAGGCTGGTTGATTGATAGGTGGCGCCCGTACCGTCGCGGTCGATGGACACCACGGTGTTGTTACCGTTGGTGGACACGGTGAGATAATTGCCGAGCGTGGCGTTCTGCCCGTTCCAGCCCACCAGCAGGTCGCCGATATCGATTTTGTCACCCTGCGCCAGCGAGAAGTTGCTCCAGGTGTCCGCGGTTCCGTTGCCGCCGGTTGCATTATTGGCGCTGAGCAGGTGGTAAATCAGCGTATCGCCGTACGCGCTGCCGATAACCCGATCGGCCTCCGCGGTGCTGATCACCTGTGGATTCATATCGATGGTCAACGTGGCGCTATCGGTATGTCCTTTTTGGTCGTTAAGGGTGTAGTTGAATGTCTCTTTGGTCTTGATGGATTCCAGTGAGACATCACTGTTGAGGGTATAGGTGTAATGCCCATCAATGCCCATTGTCAGTTTGCCGTACAGTCCATTGATGGTGGCGCTGGCGGTGCTGCTGCCCAGTGGATCCAGCGTGGCGGTACTGCCGCCCGCGCCGTTTACCGTCAGCAGGGTATGGACGCTGGCAATATGGTCGCCGTCATAGATGTTGCCGGTGACGCTATTGACGCCCGCGGTTTCGAAGTTATCGAGATCGACTATTGTCCCTTTCACGCTGGGGGTGATGGTGATGGTGCCTAGCCCCAGCGCACCTGCGTTGCCGGTATAGTCGAGGCGATAGTTCCCGGCGTGCAGCACCAGTCCGTTCAGGGCAATATCAAGATTGCCGCCGATCAGGAGCCCGCCGTTGAAGGTATCCCCGGCAACTTTAACGCCATTGCTGTCGTACAGCGCCCAGGTCACGTTCAGCCCACCCAGCGTCAGCCCTGATGCCACGTTAAAATGCAGCACCACGTTTTGCACCGCTGTACCCGCTGCGACTTCAACTGTTCCGGTACCACTTTTCGAGCTGGGCCCCAGCACAGTGGTCCAACTGGCCGATCCCACGCTGGTATCACTAAAGGGCTGAGACGTATCCTGCAACGTCGTCACCGCCATCTGGCTGCTGGTGTCGTTTACCGCGTCCAGCACTTGCGGGGTCGCCTTGATGTTCAGCGACGCGCTGCCGATATCGCCGTTTGGCGCCTTGACCGTATACACAAAGCTGTCCGGCGTATTGATGCTGTCCGCGCCCAGTCCGCTTTTCAGCGTGTAGCTGTAGTTCCCCTTCGCATCGATAGTGAGTGTGCCGTACTGTCCCTCAATACGGGTTGTGCCTGTTAAATTGACTGCGACGCCGTTTACGTCGGTGATAACCGTACCGGCGGGCGCGGAATCATTGGCCAGAATATTACCGTTGGTTGAGGCACTCAGACTGTCCACCGCATAGGTGTGATCGGCCTGAATATTCAGGGTGTAGCTGGTTAACAGTGCCAGACCGCCGCCGGCGTTCAGCAGGAACAGGTAGTCACCGCCCGGCAGCGTGATGGTGTAATCTTTTGATTTTCCACCTAATACTGCCGTGGCCCAGTTGGGTTGTACCCGATACTGCTCGTATTGCTGAATAGCGTCATTAAAACGGTAGACGTACAGATCAAAGCCGCCGAGCGTTACGCCGAGAACGTCGGCCTGAATCGTCAGCGTGCGGGTGGCGCCATCTTCAACGTTGAATTTGATGGGGTTGGTTAACCCGTCGACCAGACTGACGTCCAGCACATTCCCCAGGCCTACGCTGGCGAGCGTAAAGCCGGTTTGTTTTGATGGTCCGTGGTCGACCACGCTGACCTCGGTGCCGTAGGTCAGTGAGGCCACATCGTCTGCTGCCGTTACCGTACTGGTCGTCGGACCCTGGCCCAGCGCCACCACCAGTTTTGCCGAAGAGTGGTCGTTACCGTGCGTCAGCGTATAGGTGAAGCTTTCGGAGCGACCGTATACCGAGGCGGATTTATCGGTAAGAGTGTAGGTATAACTCCCGTCCTGATTAATATGCAGAGTGCCGTATTTACCCTCTACACTAGCCCCGCCCAGCGGAATGTTCACCACATTGCCGTTGCCATCGGTAATCGACGTCACCCGCGTGCCGGATGGGGCGTTATCCTGCCCGTTGGTGGGGTCAGTATCGGTGATGATATTGCCGGATTCGCTGGTGCCGCCGGTGATCGTTCCGGCGCTGGTTTTGACCACCGCCACGTCCAGACTGGTGAAGGCTCCGGTCGCCAGCAGGCTGGTGTTGTAGCTGACGACACGGTAGTCCCCACCGGTAAGCCCGCCATAGTTGAGCGTCACGCCGGAGGCGCTGAGCGTCAGCAGGTCGGCAAAATCGGCTTGACCGGTATCGACCACCGTCACCCAGGCGCTGCGCGTGGAGTCAAAGCGTTGGATAACAATCTCCATGGTACTCAGCAGCGACAGCACAATGCCGGTTGCTGCCGCGTTGATGGTGATGGTGCCGCTGCCGCCGGTCTGGATGTTGAAGTTGACGAGTGCAGTGTTGTCTCCCAGTACCTTCAGCACATTATCCACCGCACCGACCAGCAGGAAGCCATAATCGCTTTTGTGCTCGTTGGTAACCGTGAAGTCGGTTTGTAGCGCCAGACGAGTGACGTTGTCTTCAGCCAGCAGCGGTAAGACCGGTGCGAGGATAGTGGTCGGCGTTGAGGTGTTGCCTGCCGCGTCGGTCGCAGTAGCGGACAACGACTGGCCCTCAATCTGGCGTACCGGCAGGGTGACGCTGTAGACCCCGCTGCTGTTGGCGACCGCCGTAATGCTGCCGCCGCCGGGCAGGGAGATAGTGACCGTACTGCCTGCTTCGGCGATGCCGCTGACCGTGCCGCCGTCGGCGCTGATCAGCACTGATGGCGGCGGCGGTGGCGTGGTATCGACAATGACGTTAAACGCGCCAGACAACACGCCGGAACCGTTGGCGTTAGCCGCACTGGCGGTAAACGCGTGGTTGCCTTCACTGAGCGCGCCGGAAGGGGTAAAGCTCCACAGTCCGTTGCCGTCCGCGGTTGTGGTGCCCATCAATGTTCCGTTGTTGTACAGGCTGACGACGGCGTTAGCCTGTGCCGTGCCGCTGAGCATCGGACGGGTGTCGTTGGTGGTTTTTCCGGCGGCGACATTGCCGGTGACCGTACCAATGTCATCAAAAACGCTGGCGATAATCGGTGCGGGTGGTACCCCGGTAAACGGGGCCAGCGCGTTGCCTGGCGTGCCGGTATTCCCGGCGGCATCCTGCGCGCTAACCTGCAGCGTTTGTCCGCTGATCTGCGGCGGGTTGAGGGTAAAGGTGAAGTTGCCGGCGGCGTTGGCCGTGGCGGTGCCGAGCACGGTGCCGCTGCTTGTTGTGACGATCACCGTGCTGTTGGCTTCCGCAACGCCGGTCAGCACAGTACCGTTGGCGTTGACCGCCAGAGCGGTGGGAATACCCGGAGCGACGGTATCGACCACAATCGACGCGGCAGCCGACATGCCGCTGGTATTGCCCGCGCTGTCCGTTGCGGTAATAGTAAATGAATGGGGGCCCTGACCCAGTGCGGTTGACGGGGTGTAGTTCCAGTTGCCGCTGCCATCCGCCGTTACGCTGGTGACAAAGTTGCCGTTGTCATAAATATCAACCCGGGCATTGGCTTCCGTGGTGCCGTTTAACGTGGGGCGCGCGTCATTGGTGGGCTGGTTGTTGCCAATCGACCCGGTATTGGGACCGACATCATCAACAATGCTGCTAATTGACGGCAGCGTGGGGGCGGTGGTGTCCACGTTAATCGTAAAGCCCGCCGTTGCACCGCTGGTGTTGCCCGCGGGGTCGGTGGCGGTGACGGTAAAGGTGTGCGAACCATTCCCCAACGGTGTCGTTGGGGTAAACGACCAGCTGTTGTTACTTTGCACGAGAGCAGTGCCGAGCAGCGTGCTGCCGTCATAAATATTGACGGTGCTGCCCGCTTCGGCGGTACCGTTAAGCGTAGGGCGGGCGTCATTGGTCAGTTGCCCGTTGCTCAGTGCGGCATTAAACACGCCGCCAGTGATGTCATCCACCACCGAGGTCAGGATCGGTGTTGATGGCGCAACGGTATCAACGTTGAGAATAAATCCGCTTGACGCCGGGCCGACGTTTCCGGCCGCATCCGTGGCGATGGCGGTGAAGACATGCTGGCCGTTACCCAGCGTAGTGGACAGAAACTCCCAGGTACCGTCTATTGTTGCGGTAACAGTCGTCAGCAGCGTGCCGTTGTCGTAAATGGCAATCCGGGCGTTGGCCTCCGCAGAACCGCTCAGCACGGGGCGGGTATCGTTGGTCCAGGCACCGCTCGACAGCGTGCCGGTGCCCGGTTGTACGTCATCAAAGGCCTGGATAATGGTGGGTGCCAGCGGGGCGACGGTATCCACAATCAGGGCAAACCCGGCAGACGACACGCTGACGTTGCCGGCCGCGTCGGTGGATGTCACCGTCAACACGTGATTGCCGTTACCCAGCGCACTCCCCGGTGTAAAATTCCATACGCCGTTTCCGTCTGCAGAAACCGTGTCGATAAGCGTGCCGTTGTCATAGATTTTGACCGTTGAATTGGCTTCCGCCGTACCGTTAAGGGTTGGGTGTGCATCGTTTGTCGCCTGGCCGTTGTTTAGATTTCCGGTCAGTGGGCCGACATCATCGCTGACCTGGGTAATAACCGGCGTGTTCGGTGATACCGTATCAACCGTGAACGTAAAGCCGCTGGAGGCCGGGCTGGTATTGCCCGCGCTGTCGGTGGCGGTGGCGGTCAGCGTATGCGGACCGTTACTCAGAGCGTCTGTTGGCGTAAAGCTCCAGGTGCCGCCTGCACCGACGGTGGTGGTGCCAATGGGTAAACCGTCGCTCAGGATAGTAATCGTTGCGCCGATTTCACCCGTTCCACTCAGCGCTGGACGGGTTTCGTTGGTCGTCTGACCGTTACCTATTGGCCCGGTGGTGGGGGCCGTGTTGTCCTGTACGTTACCGATGACCGGCGCCAGCGGGGCAACGGAATCCAGTTCAAGGGTAAAGGCGGAGGATGCCCCACCCGTATTACCGGCCTGGTCTGTGGCTGTCGCGGTGAAGACATGCTGCCCCTGACCCAGCGCGTTTTCTGGTGTGAAGGTCCAGTTACCGGATTCGTCTACCCGCGCGGTACCTAATTCGACGCCCTTATCTTTTATCGTGATAGTCGCTCCGGCTTCCCCTTTGCCGTTCAGCGTTGGCTGCGCGTCGTTAGTCAGTTGCCCGTTCGTCAGTGAGGTATTTCCCGGTTGGTCGTCAATCACCGAGGTGATGATTGGCGCGGCTGGCGCCAGTGTATCGACAACCAGCAGGAACGGCGGCGTTGCCGGGCTGATGTTGCCCGCGCCATCGGTGACGGTAGCGGTTAACGCGTGATTGCCTTCACCGAGAGCTGGGGCTGGTGTAAAGCTCCAGTTGCCGTCTGCGTCGCTGGTGGTGGTGCCAATTACCGTCCCTTTATCAAGAATAGTGACGACCGAATTCGCCTCGGTCACGCCTTCCAGTGTTGGGGTGTTGTCGTTGGTCGACTGCCCGGAGGTGAGCGTCTGGTCCGTGCCGACGTTGTCCTTCACCGTCACAATGGACGGCGCGTCCGGGACTAAGGTATCGACAATAATGCGGAAACTGTCGGAGGCAGCGCCCTGGTTGCCTGCGGCGTCCGTCGCGCGCACAGTGAAGTCATGCGGGCCTTCGCCCAGGGCATTGGTTGGGGTATAGCTCCAGAATCCGCTGCTGTTGACGGTGGTAGTGGCATAGACACCGTTGCCATCGTAGAGAGTGATGGTTGCGCCTGCTTCGCCGGTACCGTTAAAGGTTGGTCGGGAATCGTTGGTAAGTTGTCCTTTGTCTAACGTGCCCGTACCGGGCGTGACATCGTCAATAATGCTGGCGATGGTCGGGGCCAGCGGGGCGACGGTATCGATAGTGATGGTGTAATTAGGTGATTGACCGCTCTCTGCACCACCTACCGTTTGCGACACGGTGAAGTTATACGCGGTACCGTTTGTCAGTGGCGTGGACAGTTGATAGCTCCATGCGCCGGAGGTGGCGTCGGCGGTCACTGTGTCGAGTAGGGTCCCATTTTGGTAAATGTTTACCGTAGCCCCCGGAGTGGCGGTTCCTTGCAGCAGCGGTAAGGTGTCATTGGTGGTTTTACCGTTGCCAATCACGCCCATGACCGGGGCCACATCGTCCACAATTTCCAGCGTCGGCGGGTGGGGGATGCTGGACGTCGCGGCGTTAAACGGCGTGGGATCGCTCTGATTACCTGCCGGGTCCTGGGCGATAGCGTCCAGTACCTGACCGGTTGTTTGCGCCGGTGAGAGGGTAACGGAATAATTTCCCTCGTCGTCGGCAATACCCTGACCGAGAATCGTGTTGTCGCGGCGAATGATAACGGTGCTGCCCGGTTCGGCCGTGCCGCTAACCAGCGTCCCGTTTGGATCTACGCCACTGACGGTTGGCATTGCAGGTGGCAAGGTATCGACGATTAACGTCACGGGGTTTCCTGCTGCCAGCACGTTACCGGCAGCGTCCTGGGCACCGAAAGTCAGCGTGTGAGTGACGTTGGGTGTCAGGGGAACATCTATACTCCAACTGCCGTTCGCCGCGACGGTGGCCGTGGCAATCGCTACGGGATTGCTGCCATCGAAAATTAACACTGTACTGCCCGGTGTACCGGTCCCACTGATCGTTGGGGTGGTATCGTCCGTGACGCTGTTGTTGGTTAGCGAACCGATAATAACCCCAGCGTCATCTTCAATATCCGTGACCTGGGGCAACTTCAATGCTGTGCTGTTCACCGTAAACGAGACGCTGTTTGAGGCGTCGCTGGCATTTCCTGCCGCATCGGTGGCGATGGCGGTCAGCGTGTAGCTGCCGTTGGTCAGCGCCGGGTTGGGCGTGATACTCCAGACGCCGCCTGCAACGGTAGCCGTGCCAATTACCGTACTGCCATTGTACAGGGTGATGATGTCACCGTTGGAGCCGGTTCCGCGGATGGTCGGCGTGGTGTCATCCGTCACCGCGCCGGCGGCGAGATCGCCTCTGACGTCGCCGACGTCATCATTAACCGCGGTGATAACCGGCGGCGCGGACGGCGTCGTATCGATGCCCAGGGTGACGGCATCCGAACGCGGGCTGACGTTGCCCGCCGGATCGGTGGCGGTGAGGGTGACCTGATAGCTGTCCGGATTAATCGGGTCGGTTGGCGTAAAGCTCCAGGTGCCATCCGCCCCGACCGTCGCCGTGCCTAGCGGTTCGGTTCTGCCGTCAAGATAGATGGCGATAACATCTCCGGCACTCCCGGTACCGCTGAAGGTTGGCGTGGTATCGTTGGTGATGCCGTTGGTGATAATTCCCGTTATCGGATTGACGTCATCGGTTATGGTTGGCGGTTCTGGCTTCGTGGGCGGCAGGTTATCTACCGTCAGCGTAAAGCCGGCGGACGGGATCCCCGTGTTGCCAGCCACGTCTGTCGCTGTGGCGGTGAATTTGTGTGGACCGTCTGTAAGCAACGTTGGAGTAAAGGTCCAGGTGCCGTTTGGCTGCACGGTGGCCGTACCCAGACGGACGTCATTATCAAAAACGGTAATTGTCGCACCCGGCTCGCCGGTGCCTGACAGCTTGGGGTTGTCGCTTTTGGTGCTCCCGCCGTTAGCCAGCAGTTTTGTCTCACTGCCAATAAGTCCTTCCGCCGAGGTGATAACAGGGGCGGTTGGCGGCGTGGTATCAATCGTCAGCGTGAAATTACCGGCACTGCTGGCGTTACCCGCTTTATCTGTCGCAATAGCTGACAGCGCGTGTGGACCCTCACTCAGCGGTTGAGTGACCTGAAAACTCCAGCTTCCTTCCGGCGTCACTGTGGCAGTGCCTATGGGGGTAGCCCCATCGTAAATTGTGATCGTGGAATCTGCGACTCCGGTGCCTTTCAGCAGCGGCAGGGTATCGTCTGAACGTCCACCATTGGTCAGGTCGCTTTGCAAACTACCTACGTCGTCCGTGGCGCTCGAAATAATGGGGGCATCGGGCGCTTTGGTGTCGACCGTTATGATGACAGGGGGGGCGGTGACGACGTTACCGGCGGCATCCGTTGCGGTCAGCGTAAAACGGTGGGTGCCTTCGCTAAGGGCCTCATTGGCTGGCACGCTATGGCTCCAGGTGCCTGTTCTGTCGATAAGAATAACCATCATCTGCAGGCCATTATCATACAGTGTCACCAGCGAGCCGGGTTCACCGGTCCCTGAGAACGTGGGGGTTTTGTCATTGGTGACCCCGTTGTTCGCGACGTTGCCGGTGATGCTGCCGACGTCATCGTTGATAAGCGTAATGGCCGGTACGGTGGGGGCGATACTGTCGACAATGATTTTCCAGCTGGCGGCACTGCTGGTGTTACTGGCGGCATCGGTAGCCGTCACCGTAAAGACGTGCGCACCCTGCGCCAGCGCGGTGGTGGGGGTATAGTTCCAGTTGCCGTTGAGATCGGCGGTAACGGTGGTTAACAGTACGCCATTGTCGTAAATGTTGATCTTAGACCCGGCCTCGGCAGTGCCCTCAATTTTGGGTTTATCGTCGTTGGTCAATCCATCATTCTTGATGGATCCAAGGATATCTTCGACATCGTCTGTGACGGCGATAATAATCGGCTGTTCGGGTGCAGTGAGATCTGGTGCTATTGCTGAAGTTGGCAGACTTTCGTTGCCTTTGCCGTCCGTGGCGGTGACGGTAACCGTCTCACTGTTGATTTGCGCCGGTGCGATTGACACGGTGAAGTTGCCGCCGCTGTCCGCCTGGCCCTTGCCAATAATATGACCATCGCTGTCTTTGACGGTGACGGTACTTCCGGCCTCGGCGTGGCCGCTCACCGACCCTCCATTTCCAGCGACGATAACATCTGTCGGTGCATCCGGTGCCGTGGTATCCGGCGCGGTGACGGAGGCATTGCCCCCTTTGTTACCTGCTGCATCGGTCGCGTTTGCCGTCAGGATCTCACCATTCGTCTGCGGCGGTACCAGCGCTGCGGTGAAGTCCCCATCTGCAGTGGCTGTCGTTGTGCCAATGATATTGCCGCGTGGATCCAGAATATTGACCGTACTGTCAGGCTCGGCCTTGCCGGTGACCTCGTTGCCCGCGCCATTAATCACCAGGTTTGTGGGCGGTTGTGGGGCGGTGATGTCCGGCGCAACTGCCGTTTCTGGCGGACTTGAGTTTCCTGCGGGATCGGTCGAGATGGCTGTAAGCGTTTCGCCATTGGTCTGCGGCGGTTTGATGGTAATGGTAAATGAACCATCCGGCCCGGCGACGCCGCTGCCAATGGGGATATTTTTACTGTCGGTGATCACCACGGTATTGCCGGGCTCGGTTTTCCCGGTTACGACAGCGCCATCTGCCGAGACGTTGAGATCGTCAGGCGCAGACGGCGGCAGAGTATCAATATTAATGTTGAATGCGGTCGACACTCCCCCGGTACCCGACTGGTTGGTTGCGGTGACGGTAAAGGCGTTCGGGCCGTCATCCAGCGGTGAGCTTGATGTCCAGCTCCAGTTGCCGTTGCTGTCAGCCTGTACGCTGTCGACCGCTACGCCGTTGTCGTAAATATTCACCGTGCTGTTGGCGTCAGCGGTACCGGAAAGCGTGGGCTTGTTATCGTTAGTCGCCTGATGATTGCTCAACGGCCCGGTTGACGGGGCGACGTCATCCATCACGCTGACGATAACCGGTACGCCAGGATAGCCTGAGTTCTGAGCGTTGAATGGGGTGTCTGGCCCGACGTTGCCGGCTTCGTCATGAATTTTTGCGGTAAGTGATTCACCGTGGGTCTGCGACGGTGAAATCGCGATGCTGAAAGTGCCGTCCTGGCCTACAACGGCCGAACCCAGCAGCAGATTATTACTGCCGATAATACTGACCGTGCTGCCTGGCTCTGCGCTGCCGGTGACCGTTGTCCCTTCCGGGTTGACGTTGGTAATCGCTGCCGCCGGAGGCGGGGTGATATCGACAGTGAAGCTGGGCACGGTGGTTTTTGCACTGACGTTACCTGCAGGGTCGGTTTGCGTCAGCGTCAGATTGTGAACGCCTTCGCTCAACGGCGTATCCGGTGTGAATGTCCAGTTACCATTCTCATCAACCTGCGTCATGCCAATCAGGATACCGTTGTCGTAGACGCTGATGAAATTGCCGGCAACACCGATACCAGAGAGCGTCGGCGTGTCATCGTCGATCACGGCGTTACTGGCGATAAAACCTTGAATGGATCCGACATCATCGAGTTCCTGAGAGAGAGCAGGCGCATCAGGGGCGAGGGTATCAATGATAATAACCCAACTGTTTGACATGCCACTGCTGCCCGCGCTGTTCGACGCGCTGACTGTAAACTGGTGGGTACCATCCGCGAGAGGGGGAGATGGTGTAAATGACCAGTTACCACTGGCATCGATGGTGATCTGGCCAATCTCTTTGCCATTATCGAAAATATGCAACGTGGTATTAGCCGTTCCCGTCCCTTGAAGCGTAGGGGTATTGTCGTTGGTGGACTCCTGTTGATTGACAATGCCAGTAATCAGCTCCTGGTTATCGACTACGCTGGTGATGACGGGAACGCCGGGGAGCGCTGGCGTTGTTGGTGGGGTTCCACCGTCGCCATCGCCATTTCCACCGCCGGGGTTATTACCGTTGCCGTTTCCCGGATTATTCCCGTTTCCATTCCCGTTCCCGGGATTATCACCACCGCCACCGCCACCGCCACCGCCACCGCCACCGCCACCACCACCACCCGCCGCGAGGGCAATTCCGCCCGCCGCCGCCACGCCGCCTAGAACCCACGGCCAGACTGCGCCACCGTCATGACTGCCTTCAGCCGCCATCAGCGGTGTGAGATCGTCCAGATGCTGGAAGTGGAATGCGCCATCAGTATCCTGAACCCACCACAGTGCACCGTTGCTGTCTTCGAGAACGAGTTGGCTTTTATCACTGCCGTTTGCGACATAGAAGTTTTTAATCGTAATTACGTCACCTGAGCGGAGTGTGACCACCAGATCCTGGTTAATACGGGTCAGTTGGCTGATGTCTTCACGCGAAACGGATAATTTCACGATGGACGGTGTACTGAGCGTCACTTCAGAGGCTTCAACATTCGTAGATACACCAGTCAATTTTGATACAACGGCGAGATGACGCATATGTTCACTCCTGATGGCTTGCCGGGGGAATTAATCCGCAACAGCGTTCTGGGAAAATGAGCAGACAGGTGCCCCGTTCATCGTGAAGATGAATTTACACATGTAGTTTCATTGATTAGGTCACAGAGATGTCTGTTTGGTTAGTAAATAAAAATTGGCCTCGGCGTTGAATAGTTCTTTCGTATTAGATGATATAGTCAGAAAGAAAGTATTCCGCAACTTCTGCCTGTTAAAAATATACGGCGATATTTCAGGTGGGTTAGTGTAAAACGCCACACAAAATATATGTGTTTTATTATGTTATTGTATTTTAAGTGATTTGTTTTTAGCGTGCAGCATGGATTTATAATAAACATCAGTAATAATAATGTTATTAAAATGAAGTGAAATAGATGAAGGAAATTCTTGAAGTTTTATTTTTATTGGACTACAGACATCATGAAATAACACGGTGATTTACTTGATATTTGAACGATTCAGCAGTATTAAACTATAAGTGTGATGAATATATTGAGGGGGATTCAATAACTAAATAATAAGGACCAGTCCCATAATGAGAGACTGGTCACAAAACAAAGGTGTTATCTGCCAGCATTTTTCATAATACGTGCTTTATCCACCTGCCACTCACGCTCTTTCACATCGGAACGTTTATCGTGCTGTTTCTTACCTTTAGCGACGCCAATTTTCACTTTGCACCAGGCGTTTTTCCAGTACAGAGACAGTGCCACGACGGTGTAACCTTCGCGGTTCATTCGGCCATACAGCGAATCGAGCTCGCGCTGGTTTAACAGCAGTTTACGGGTACGAGTGGGATCGCAGACCACGTGCGTTGAGGCAACTGCCATCGGGATAAAGTTGGCGCCAAACAGGTAAGCTTCACCGTCTTTAAGAATGACATAGCTGTCGCTGATGTTGGCTTTACCCGCACGCAGGGATTTGACTTCCCAGCCTTGCAGAGCGAGTCCAGCTTCGAACTCTTCTTCAATAAAGTATTCGTGTCGTGCGCGCTTGTTAAGCGCGATTGTGGCTGAGCCAGGTTTGTGTGCTTTTTTCTTCGTCATAATGCCGCTCAGTATAGGTAATCTGGAATCGAAAAACACCCCATTTCATCCAGCGGGGCGCAAGGCGCTATCTTAGCACGAGTTGGGCTATAGCGTTTTTTTTAGCGGATGATAAATGGTATTATTTGCTCGATTGATATAGATGGAAATTGTTATGCCTCAGATTAGCCGGACCGCTTTAGTACCTTACAGTGCGGAACAGATGTATCAGCTAGTGAATGATGTGAAATCCTATCCCCAGTTTTTACCGGGTTGCACCGGAAGCCGCGTACTGGAGTCGACTCCTGGACAGATGACGGCAGCGGTGGATGTGTCTAAAGCAGGGATCAGCAAAACGTTCACCACGCGCAACCAGTTGACTAATAACCAGAGCATTCTGATGCATCTGGTCGATGGCCCCTTCAAAAAACTCATTGGCGGGTGGAAGTTTACGCCGCTCAGTCATGAAGCGTGCCGTATTGAGTTTCAGCTTGATTTTGAGTTTACTAACAAGCTCATTGAGCTGGCGTTTGGCCGTATCTTTAAAGAGCTGGCGTCGAACATGGTGCAAGCCTTCACAGTGCGTGCGAAAGAGGTTTACAGTGTCAGTGTCAGCTAAAATGGTCGTCGAAGTCGCGTACGCGCTACCCGAAAAGCAATATCTACAGCGCGTGACGCTACAAGAGGGCGCGACGGTTGAAGAGGCCATTCGCGCGTCTGGATTACTGGAATTGCGCCCTGATATCGACCTCAGTAAAAACAAAGTGGGGATCTACAGCCGCCCGGTAAAACTTGCTGATGCTGTGCATGATGGTGATCGGGTAGAAATTTACCGGCCATTGATTGCCGATCCAAAAGAGTTGCGCAGGAAGCGGGCGGAGAAGTCTGCCAACAAATAGCAGGCAATAAAAAGGTGCTCAGCGAGCACCTTTTTTGCTATCTGAAGACCTACTTATTGATTACCGGTCAATGCGGGCTTGTTATCAATATTGGTCAACACGCCATTGCTGTTAAAGGTCAGCGTCAGCGTTTGCTGCGTTACGCCTTCGTGTCCTGGTTGCTGACGGAACACATAGAACCAGGTGTTGGTGCCAAAAGGATCGGACATCATCGGTGTACCCAGAGCATAAGCAACCTGCTGTTGCGTCATACCGACACGAACTTTGGACACATCGTTAGCGGTCAGATAGTTTCCCTGGTTGATGTCAGGACGGTAAACCACTCGCTCCAGAGTGGAACAGCCTGCGGTCAACATCAGTAGTACTGCTGCAGCAGCAGTCAGCGTTTTACAGCGCATAGTGATTTGATTCCTTTTCGGGCCCGAGCAGTACGCGGCTCATATGTAATATGCCGATGATAATAGACCTTTCACCACTTTAAAACCTTTTGCTGTCGGGTCGGACGGCGATTTTATGTTGAACTCAGACCGTTACAAGAGAAAAAAGTTTATGCTGCCAGCAGTTCTTTTGCATTTGCAAGGGTATTGCGCGTCACTTCGCTACCGCCAAGTAAGCGAGCGAGCTCCTGCAGGCGCGCGCGTTTATCCAGTGGTTGCATATGTGTTTCGGTCATCGCGCCGTCGGTTTCTTTGCTGACGTAGAAGTGTTGATGTCCGCAACCGGCAACCTGCGGCAGGTGCGTGACGCACATAACCTGCGTGGATTCACCGAGCTGGCGCAGTAGTTTGCCGACGACCGCGGCTGTTGGACCGCTAATACCGACGTCAACCTCATCGAAAATCAGCGCCGGGGTTTCCATTTTACGAGCGGTGATCACCTGAATAGCCAGTGCGATACGCGACAGTTCCCCCCCAGATGCGACTTTTGCTATAGGCTGTAACGGCTGGCCTGGGTTGGTGGTGACCTTAAATTCAATGCGATCGGCACCGTCTACACTCAGATGGTGTTCATCAAACTTCACCTCAATGCAAAAGAGTCCGTGCGGCATAGAAAGTGCGTGCATGCTCTCTGTAATGAGCTGCCCTAACTCCTGAGCATAGTGCTGACGTTGGTGGTGCAGCGTCTTTGCTGTTTCCAGTGCCAGCTTGTGATGAGTGTTCACCGCCAGAGTGAGGGTTTCGAGTGAATCTGCCTGATCGTCAAGTTGCTGCTGTTCGTCCAGCAGGGACTGATAGAACTGCGGGAGCGCTTCAGGTGCGACATGGTGTTTGCGCGCCAGAGAGATTTGTTTTGCGATGCGCTGCTCAAGCTCGAATAACCGGTTAGGGTCCAGATCCAGCCGGTCACAATAGTGGCGCAGCTCGTCGCTGGCTTCGCTGAGTTGAATGGTTGCCTCTTCAAGCATGTCCAGAATACCGGAAAGCTTATTGTCCATACCCGCCAGTTCGCTGACCAACTGCTTTGCCGTGTACAGCTGGCTTTGCAGATTAGCGTCTTCGCCATCTGCCATGATAGCCAGCGCCTGTTGGCTGGTGGTGAGCAACTGCCCGCTGTTAGCCAGGCGCTTGTACTCTTCATCGATCTGCTCAAACTCACCCGCCTGCGGGTTAAATTCGTTTAGCTCTTTCAACTGGTACTGCAACAGCTCTGCCCGGGCAGCGCGTTCCTGGCTTTGCTGCTGATGATGTGCCAGGTCGCGGCAGCTCTGATGCCACAGTTGATAGCGCGTCGCCATTTCCTGAATAAGAGATGCCTCATTGGCATAGCCGTCCAGCAGGGATTTTTGGTGTTCAGATTTCGTCAGCAGTTGATGCGCGTGCTGGCCGTGGATTTGAATTAACAACTGGCCGAGCTCGCGAAGCTGCGACAGTGGTACCGCGGTGCCGTTGATAAAGCCACGGGAACGCCCATCGCTACTGATAACGCGGCGTAGCAAGCATTCACGGCCTTCTTCAAGCTGGTTTTCTTCGAGCCATTGCAGCGCCGCTGGCGTGTCCTTCAGGGAGAAGCGGGCACACAGATCGGCACGCGTAGCGCCAGCGCGCACCATGTCGGCATCGGCACGTCCGCCAAGGCACAAACCGAGGGCATCAATGGCAATGGACTTACCCGCCCCGGTCTCACCGGTGATGACGGTCATTCCGCTCTGAAAATCGATCTCAAGTTCACGAACGATAGCAAAATTGCTGATGGTCAGTTGTGCCAACATAGCTGTTTTCCTGTATGAAAAACCATAACTGTAATTACATACAGTATAAACTGGTTTTTTATACAGTAAAGAGGCTGGGGGTAAATTAAAATAATTTTTTTGACCAGCCGAGCTTGGTGCTTAATGTATTGAAATAGCTGTAGTCTTTAGGGTGAATCAGGTTTAAATGATAATCACAGCGGCGAATCAACACGTCTTCACCTTCCTGTATAGGCAGGGCAATCTGGCTGTCGCAGCTAATTTCGAGATCGCTACGGCGGTGTGAGAAGCGCAGGCGAATGGTGCTGCTACTGTTGATCACCAGCGGTCGCGCTGAGAGCGTGTGCGGGAACATTGGTACCAGCGTAATGGCATCCAGAGAAGGCGTCAGGATTGGGCCGCCGGCAGAGAGCGAGTAGGCGGTAGAACCGGTGGGCGTGGAAATAATCAGTCCGTCTGAACGCTGGGAAAACGCAAAGACCTCATCAATATAGACTTCAAATTCAATCATGTGCGCGACTTTACCCGGGTGCAGCACCACTTCATTGATCGCGGTACTGATACGCTTCTGGCAATCTTGCTGGCACACCTGGGCTTCAAGTAAAAAGCGCTTTTCACTGATGTAGTGGCCTTCCAGCACATCGGCTAACTGCTGATGGGCATTGTCCGGGTCAAGGTCGGTGAGAAAGCCCAGGTTGCCACGGTTGATCCCGATGACCTTAATGTCATAGCGTGCCAGAGTGCGCGCAGCACCGAGCATGTTGCCATCTCCGCCCACCACTACCGCGAGGTCCGCCTGCTGACCAATTTCTGCCAGCGTGCCGGTTTGCACATTTTTCAGCTGTAGTTCGCGGGCGATTTGTTGCTCCACGATAACCTGATACCCTTTTGTGCACAGCCAGCGGTAAAGCATTTCATGTGTGGTCAGTGCAGTGGGGTGGCGTGGATGCCCCACAATGCCAATACACTTGAAATGTTTATTCATTTTCTCGAGGTCCTTGTAGCGAAGATGAGTGACAATGTGAGTACTTCCCTTGAATCCCTGAATCTTATCCCCATAATAAGCCAAGTTAGCGAGATGAATGCGAAAAAACGCGGAGAAATTCATGAGTAGTAAAGAACAGAAAACGCCTGAGGGGCAAGCCCCGGAAGAAATTATCATGGATCAGCACGAAGAAGTTGAGGCGGTTGAACCAGACGCTTCTGCTGAGCAGGTGGATCCGCGCGATGAAAAAATTGCGAATCTGGAAGCTCAGCTTACTGAAGCCGAAACGCGCGAGCGTGACAGCGTGTTGCGCATGAAAGCTGAAATGGAAAACCTGCGTCGTCGTACCGAACTGGACGTAGAAAAGGCGCATAAGTTCGCGCTGGAAAAATTCGTTAACGAACTGCTGCCGGTGCTCGATAGCCTGGACCGTGCGCTGGAAGTAGCGGACAAAGACAACGATGCCATGTCGGCGATGATCGAGGGTATTGAACTGACCCGTAAATCGATGCTGGATGTGGTGGCGAAGTTTGGCGTGCAGGTTGTTGCGGATATCGATGTGCCGATGGACCCGAACGTGCATCAGGCGATTGCCATGGTTGAGTCTGACGACGTTGCGGCCGGTAACGTACTGATGGTGATGCAGAAAGGTTATACCCTGAACGGACGTACCATCCGCGCGGCGATGGTGTCTGTGGCGAAAGCCAAGGGCTAATCAGCCTGTCGCGGCGGGTAATGCAGATGCGTTACCCGCCGCGATATTATCATCCCTGGTCCGCCACGCTCTCCCGCAGCGGTTTTACCGGCAAGACCTGCACCTGTTTAATCATATTATCCTGTACGTCGAGAATATCGATATCGTACTGGCCAATGCGCACCCGCGTACCGGCCACCGGGATCTCTTCCAGCGCTTCAAGAATAATCCCGTTTACGGTTCGTGCATCGTCTTCCGGCAGGTGCCAGTTAAAGGCTTTGTTGATTTCGCGCACGTTGGCGCTGCCGTCAATTATCACTGAACCGTCATTTTGCGGGGTGACTTCCTCGGCAAGCGTAGGTGACATGGAGGTGGTGAAGTCGCCGACAATCTCTTCCAGGATATCTTCGACCGTCACCAGGCCCTGAACGTCGCCATATTCGTTAACCACCAGGCCAACTTTCTTTTTGTTGCGCTGAAATTTGATTAGCTGGGTGCTGAGCGGCGTGCCTTCCGGGACGTAATAGATCTCATCAGCGGCGCGCAGCATGGTCTCTTTGGTGAATTCTTTTTTCTCTGCCATCAGGCGCCAGGCTTCGCGTACGCGCAGCATACTAATGGTATCGTCCAGCGAGTCGCGGTAAAGCACAATGCGGCCGTGCGGGGAGTGCGACAGTTGACGCACGATTGATTTCCAGTCGTCGTTGATATCAATCCCGATGATTTCGTTTCGCGGCACCATGATGTCGTCGACGCTGATTTTTTCCAGATCCAACACCGACAGCAGCATATCCTGATTACGGCGCGAGATTTGCGAGCGCGATTCATTCACCAGCGTTCGCAGTTCGTCTTTACTCAGGGAACTGCTTATCACGATATCCGTTTTGATGCCCATCATACGCATCAGCAGACGGGTAATGGTGTTCAGTAACCACACCAGCGGCATCATCAGAATTTGGAGTGGTGCCAGTAAGAAACTGCTGGGATAGGCGACTTTTTCGGGATACAGTGCGGCGATGGTTTTTGGCAGTACTTCAGCAAAAACCAGCACCACAAAGGTCAGCACCCCGGTGGCAATCGCCACACCCGCATCGCCATACAGACGCATACCGACGATGGTGCCAAGCGCGGAGGCGAGAATGTTGACCAGGTTATTGCCGATAAGCACCAGGCTTATCAGGCGGTCCGGTTTGCGCAGGAGTTTTTCAACGCGCTTTGCCTGACGATTCCCCTGCTTGGCCCGGTGGCGCAGGCGGTAGCGGTTCAGGGTCATCATTCCGGTTTCGGAACCGGAAAAATAGGCTGAAATAACCACCATGATGAGAAGCGTAACAATGAGCGTGGTGGTGGAGATGTGTTCCACGTAGGGTTCCTTAAAGACTTAACTCACAAGCTGTTGCAGTATGCGACTACCGAAATAGGCCAGCGTCAGAATACCTGCACCTGCGACGTTAAACCAGACGACACGACGTCCGCGCCAGCCCTCATGGTAATGTCCCCATAGCAGAACGATGTAGACAAACCATGCCACGATAGAGAGCACGGCTTTATCAATATTTTCGGTACTGAACAGGTTGTGCATGTAAAATAGGCCAGTGCACAGGGTCAGCGTCAGCAGAACCACGCCTATCTGAGTGATGTGAAACATTTTGCGTTCAATGCTCATCAGCGGCGGCATTTCATTGTTGAACGCCAGTTTTTTGTTTTTCAGCTGATAATCGATCCATGCCAGCTGCAGTGCGTACAGGGCGGCAATGATCAGCGTGGCATAGGACAAGAGCGAGAGCCCGATGTGGATCATCATGCCCGGTGTGGCTTCAAGGTGGGTGATGTACTCGTTGGGCATAAACGTGGCGCAGGCCAGATTGATTAATGCAAACGCATACACGATCGGCAGCAGCAGCCAGCCGCGATTGCGCGAGGCCACAATGGTCATTACCGTACAGATCATCAGGCTAACCAGAGAACCGACGTTCAGCAGGCTCAGGTTTTGTCCATTCTCGCCACCGGGCAAAATACGTGCTTCCAGGGCAAAAGCGTGGCACACCAGCGCGATAACCGCAGAAAGGATAGCCATACGCCGCCAGCCGCTGTTTTTTTGCAGCAGAGCGGGAACGATCAGCGCAAGGCTGACGGAATAGGCGACAAGGGCGAACAAAGCAAAAACGGGCATATAGGTGTCGACAGTTGACCAGTGATAAAGAAAAGCAGTATAGCGTTACGTGACCGCTGCTCCAACCGTTGCATAACAACAAAGGCGGCTTCATGTTATACTGCGACAAAATTCTGTTGATGTGTCGTGCAAGCGACCGACCGTTTCCACCCCAGGCGAGAGACAATGTTTGATAATTTAACCGATCGTTTGTCGCGCACGCTGCGCAATATCAGTGGCCGTGGACGCCTTACTGAAGACAACGTTAAAGAAACGCTGCGCGAAGTGCGCATGGCGCTGCTGGAAGCTGACGTTGCGCTGCCGGTAGTGCGTGAGTTTATCAATCGCGTAAAAGAGAAAGCGGTTGGTCATGAAGTTAACAAAAGCCTGACCCCGGGTCAGGAATTCGTCAAAATCGTTCGCAGTGAACTGGTCGCGGCGATGGGCGAAGAGAACCAGACCCTGAATCTGGCCGCTCAGCCACCGGCCGTAGTGCTGATGGCGGGTCTGCAGGGTGCCGGTAAAACGACCAGCGTGGCGAAACTGGGTAAGTTCCTGCGCGAGAAGCACAAGAAGAAAGTGCTGGTCGTCTCTGCCGACGTTTATCGTCCGGCGGCGATCAAACAGCTGGAAACGCTGGCTGAGCAGGTTGAAGTCGACTTCTTCCCGTCTGACGTCGGCCAAAAGCCGGTCGATATCGTTAACGCTGCGCTGAAAGAAGCGAAGCTGAAATTCTACGACGTGCTGCTGGTGGATACCGCCGGTCGTCTGCACGTTGACGAAGCGATGATGGACGAAATCAAACAGGTCCACGCGTCTATCAATCCGGTAGAAACGCTGTTTGTTGTCGATGCCATGACCGGTCAGGATGCCGCGAATACCGCAAAAGCCTTCAACGAAGCGCTGCCGTTAACCGGTGTCGTGCTGACGAAAGTCGACGGTGACGCCCGCGGCGGTGCCGCACTCTCTATTCGTCATATCACTGGTAAGCCGATTAAGTTCCTCGGTGTTGGCGAGAAAACCGAAGCGCTGGAGCCATTCCATCCGGACAGGATTGCTTCGCGTATCCTCGGCATGGGCGACGTACTGTCGCTGATCGAAGATATCGAAAGCAAGGTTGACCGCGCGCAGGCTGAGAAGCTGGCGACCAAGCTGAAGAAGGGCGATGGTTTTGACCTGAACGACTTCTTAGAACAGCTTAATCAGATGAAAAACATGGGCGGCATGGCAAGCCTGATGGGCAAGCTGCCGGGCATGGGTCAGATTCCTGACAACGTGAAATCGCAGATGGATGACAAAGTGCTGGTGCGTATGGAAGCGATCATCAATTCGATGACGTTGAAAGAACGTGCCAAGCCGGAAATCATCAAAGGTTCGCGTAAGCGCCGTATCGCTCAGGGCTGCGGTATGCAGGTACAGGACGTTAACCGCCTTCTGAAACAGTTCGACGACATGCAGCGCATGATGAAGAAAATGAAGAAGGGCGGGATGGCCAAGATGATGCGCAATATGAAGGGCATGATGCCGCCAGGATTCCCTGGTAGATAAATATATCGGGCTACCTTATTTGCTATTTTGACGCCGGAGTGTGCTCGAAATGCTCACGTACTGCGTGTACGCTCCGCTTTCTGCGCGCACGCCGACGCCAAACTGGCTGCAACGGTAACGCCCAGGTATCAAGCTTCATCACATGTTGATTGCTTTTTTCTCAGAAATCAGTAAAATTTTCGGGCTTTTAATATGACACCGGGTCCCTTCCCTCGATGGGGCCCGGTGTTTTATTCACACAAGAGGATGTTATGGTTACTATTCGTTTAGCACGTCACGGCGCTAAAAAGCGTCCGTTCTACCAGGTTGTTGTTACTGACAGCCGTAATGCACGCAACGGTCGCTTCATCGAGCGCGTTGGCTTCTTTAACCCAATCGCTAGCGAAAAAGAAGAAGGCACTCGCCTGGATCTGGATCGCATCGCTCACTGGGTTGGCCAGGGCGCGACTATTTCTGATCGCGTAGCTACGCTGATCAAAGCAGCAAACAAAGCAGCTTAATCTGTCACGGTGGTCATGATGAGCAAGCAACTCGCCGCACAGGCGCCCGTAGAACCCATAGTTCTGGGGAAAATGGGGTCTCCTTACGGTATCCGTGGTTGGCTCAGAGTGTTTTCTTCCACTGAAGACGCCGAAAGCATTTTTGACTATCAGCCCTGGTTTATCCAGAAGGCGGGTCAGTGGCAGCAAGTACAGCTGGAAAGCTGGAAGCACCACAATCAGGATCTGATCATCAAGCTGAAAGGTATTGAGGATCGGGATGCGGCGAACGTACTGACGAATTGTGAAATTGTCGTAGATTCCTCGCAGTTGCCAGCGCTGGATGATGGCACTTACTACTGGAAAGACCTTATGGGTTGCCAGGTAGTGACCACTGAAGGCTACGAACTCGGTAAAGTCGTCGATATGATGGAAACCGGATCGAATGACGTTATCGTCATCAAGGCAAACCTGAAAGATGCGTTTGGTATCAAGGAACGTTTAGTGCCGTTCCTCGATGGGCAGGTTATCAAGAAAGTCGATCTCGCTACTCGTACTATCGAAGTAGATTGGGATCCTGGTTTTTAAACCACCGGATAAACGGTAAAAGTCGGCGTGATGGGGATTGGCTTGTGTTTATAGGTATCGTTAGCCTGTTTCCAGAAATGTTCCGCGCAATTACCGATTACGGGGTAACTGGCCGGGCAGTAAAAAATGGCCTGCTGAACATCCAGAGCTGGAGTCCTCGTGACTTTGCTCATGACCGGCACCGTACCGTGGACGATCGTCCTTACGGCGGCGGACCGGGGATGTTAATGATGGTGCAACCTTTACGGGATGCCATTCATGCAGCAAAAGACGCGGCAGGTGAAGGCGCGAAGGTGATTTATCTGTCACCTCAGGGACGCAAGCTTGATCAAGCGGGCGTGAGCGAACTGGCAACGAATCAAAAGCTGATTCTGGTGTGTGGTCGCTATGAAGGCGTAGATGAGCGCGTAATTCAAACCGAAATTGATGAAGAATGGTCAATCGGCGATTACGTTCTCAGCGGTGGAGAATTAGCAGCGATGACGCTGATTGATTCCGTCTCCCGGTTTATTCCGGGGGTACTGGGTCATGAAGCATCGGCAACGGAGGATTCCTTTGCCGATGGGTTGCTGGACTGCCCGCACTATACCCGACCTGAAGTGTTAGAGCAGATGGAAGTACCGGCAGTTTTGCTGTCGGGGAACCACGCTGAGATACGTCGCTGGCGTTTGAAGCAGTCGCTGGGCCGTACCTGGCTTAGAAGACCTGAACTTCTGGAAAACCTGGCTCTGACTGAAGAGCAAGCAAGGTTGCTGGCGGAGTTCAAAAAGGAACACGCACAACAGCAACATAAACATGATGGGCAGGCGTAAGCCCCCAATATCAGTTTACCCAGGATAAGAGATTAAATTATGAGCAACATTATTAAGCAACTTGAACAAGAACAGATGAAGCAGGACGTACCTTCCTTCCGTCCGGGTGATACCGTGGAAGTGAAAGTATGGGTTGTTGAAGGTTCCAAAAAACGTCTGCAGGCATTCGAGGGCGTGGTTATCGCTATTCGTAACCGCGGTCTGCACTCTGCATTCACTGTTCGTAAAATCTCCAACGGCGAAGGCGTTGAGCGTGTCTTCCAGACTCACTCTCCGGTAGTTGACAGCATTGCTGTTAAACGTCGTGGTGCTGTTCGTAAAGCTAAACTGTACTACCTGCGTGAGCGCACTGGTAAGTCTGCTCGTATCAAAGAGCGTCTTAACTAAGATATCGCTCAGGCGACATCCTGTCAGAAGGGGCTGGCCAATAAGGCTGGCCCCTTTTTTTATCGCCATAAAACTCACATCATTAACTATTAATTCATAAATCATTTACAATGCCCTGTCGTTATTGGAGGGGCAGTGGTTATTGGTGCAATTTTTCGGTTTGGTCATCAGCGCTGCGCGGCATGGCTCGCGTTGTTTGCGATCCTGCTGATCGTCATCGCGCCGCTTATCTCTGTTTCTTTGCAACACGATCCTATGAATGCGATGCCGGGTATGCATCATGATATGGGCATGATGGTGGAACATGCTGAACAACATGGTGACGGCGTCTCGATGACGATGCCCGTCGATCACGGCGAAGCATGCGGCTACTGTGTGCTGCTGGCGCACGTCCCCGGGCTGATACTGACTCTGGTTATTCTGTTGCGCGGCGTGCTGCGGCTACAGAAAAAAACGCCACTACATCCTACGCTGACGTTCTGGTTCTACTTCCCCTGGCTGTATCCCAATACCCGTGCACCACCGTACCGGTCTGCTTTTTCCTGATCCTAAAAATACGTCTGTACGCGTTAGCGTGATGACGCTCTTTGGCTTTTTCTAAGGAAAAGTATGACCACCTGCACCCCGCGTGCGGCATGGGTAACCCTGCTGCGACGCCTTCATTTCTCTATCGGCCTGTTCGTGGGTCCCTTTATTTTTGTCGCGGCACTGACCGGTACGCTCTACGTTGCCACACCGCAACTGGAAGAGGCGCTTTACTCTGAGGCGCTACAGGGAACCGAGCAAGGAGAACCACAATCGCTGGCTGCTCAAATTGCGCTCGCGCAGCAGGTCGTCGGCAATCATTTGCCGGTGTATGCAGTACGCCCTGCGCTTGAGCCAGGAGAGACGACCCGGGTCATGTTTGCAGACCCTGTACTGGCCCCGTCTGAACATCGGGCGATATTTATCGACCCGGTTGCGCTTACGGTAACAGGCGATATGACTGTCTATGGCACCAGTGGGATTTTACCTCTGCGCCAGTGGATCGACTATGCGCACCGTTCCTTGCTGTTGGGGGATATTGGGCGGCTTTATAGCGAACTGGCGGCGTCCTGGATGTGGGTAGCGGCGCTGGGCGGTATTGTGCTTTGGTTTTTCACTCGACCCAGGCGTCGTCTGAATAATCGACTGCAAAAAAACCGTCGTCTGCACGTTACGCTGGGCTGGATTCTGCTAGGCGGGATGTTACTTTTTTCCGCAACCGGTTTAACCTGGTCGCAATGGGCAGGGGGCAATGTGGATAGCATGCGGGCAGCCTTTGGCTGGCTGACGCCGCAGGTAAATACACAGCTCGATGGCGTCCAGCAAATTCATGATGAGCATGCCGGACATCACGTTGGCATGGTAATGCCATCGGCAAGCGTGGTTGACGGCGGGCTTTTTGATGCGGTATTACGCACGGCGCAGACGGCGGGGATTGATGCCAGGAAGCTGGAGATCCGCCCGGCGAAAGATGCGCAGCATGCTTGGACTGTCACCGAGATTGACCGCCGCTGGCCAACCCAGGTGGATGCGGTGTCTGTTGATACAACCACGATGCGGATTATTGACCAGACGCGCTTTGTCGATTTCCCACTGATGGCGAAATTGACGCGTTGGGGCGTTGATTTCCATATGGGGATTCTGTTTGGCGTACTCAATCAGGGGCTGCTGATCGTCTTTGGTGCAGGCCTGTGCCTGATGATCGTGCTGGGCTATCGGCTATGGTGGATACGCCGACCCGCTGGACCGGCGGTGAATCCGGCACAAACGCTGGTGCAGTGTTGGCTGATGCTCAACGGGAAGGGGCGATGTGCGGTGCTGGTAGTGGCTGGCGTGCTGGGGATGGCGATGCCGGTAGCGGGCGTAAGCCTACTGCTGTTTATGATGATTGACTGGCTGCGCTGGTACAAAATGTCGCAAAATCTGTTGGCGCAGTCAGCCGAGTAAGGCATTAAGGCGTGCTGATGACGACCGCAACGCGGCGGTTTTCGGCACGGCCTTTTGAGCTCTGGTTACTGGCAATCGGGTATTTTTTGCCTAATCCCTGAGTTGTCAGATTGGTGCGTGGGATGTTGGCACCCTGAGCCCAGGCATCTGCCACGACGTTAGCTCGCTTAAGCGACAGTGCTTCGTTATAGCTGTCTTCGCCGTAGTTATCGGTGTGACCATCCAGACGCGCATGATTCAGGCCGGTAGCCGCCAGTTTAGCTGCCATTTCCTGGATCTGTTTTTCACTTTCAGGACGCAGCTTATAGTCATTTTTATCAAACAAAATGGTATCAGACAGACCCAGCGACCAGTCGCCAGATGCTTCGGTAAAGCCGTATGATTTCATGGCTGCAACTTGCTCAGGGGTGAATTTACCCTGAGGGGCCTGACAGCCAGCCAGAATCAGTATGATAAGAATAAATGGCGATAATAGACGTTTCAGCATGTGTGTAATTCCTTATTTTTTAATAATGCGTTCAGAACGCAAATGTTTAGCCTGATACATATTGTGATCGGCGAGTTCTTGTAATTTCTCGGCAGAGGCATGTTCCCACGTCAGCGCAAACCCAATGCTTAGCGTCATGCTTGCCAGATGACCATTGTGAAGGTCAAATGGACGGTTAAACTCTTGCGATAGTGCCGCGCAGATACGCTGAACTTCATTCTCCGAATGCACGCTGTATAGCACCATCGCAAACTCATCGCCTCCGAGCCGGTACGGTTGATGGTGATTGCCACCAAACTCGGCCAGCCTTTTAGCAACTTCAATCAATACCCGGTCTCCTGCTGCATGCCCCCAGGTATCATTAATAAATTTAAAATTATCGCCATCAAGGAATAACAACGCCGAGCTGCTGTGAGCGGATTCGTCGTTCATCAACGCGTTAATGCTGCTACGAAATGCGGCGCGATTAGCAAGTCCGGTCAGGGGATCGTGCAGCGCGGTGCGCAACAACTGAGCATTTTTGGCTTGCAGGCGCAGTTGCCACTCTTCCATCTCATCCAGCAGACTATTAAAGTCCTGGGCAAACAGATGAAACTCTTCAATGCGTTCTTCAGACACGCGGCGTGAGAAGTTGCGGTTGGTGCGAACGTCGTGCACCACCTCGGTAATATTTTGCAGCGCTTCAACAACGCCATTGTGCAAATAGCGGGTGAGCATTAATGCAATACCGGAGGCCAGTAAAATGCATCCGGTAAGCACAGCCAGTGACAGATAGATGAAATGGCTAATGACGCTGTCGCGGGCTGTCAGGCGCACTTCCCCAATGACGTTGCCATTGTGCAAAATAGGCTTTGTCACCGGCTGTGGGAATAGCCAGTGACTGATCAGACCGCTAATCTTTTCTGTTGTATCCTGGGCGTCATAGCGCCAGGTGGCGATCACCTTTTGATTTTTATTGCGTACTTCGGCAACGGAGAATTGCCCCTGTTGCCCTAGCGCAGCCAACGTTTCGTTTGCTGCAACGCTATCAGAAAACACCAGCGAGGCTTCAAGCGATCGGGTCATGGTCGCGGCGGTCAGATCGAGGTTTTTTTGCGCATATTGTTTGAGTGCCAGCACGGAAGAAATGCTCAGCAGCAGCCAGATCAGCGTCATAGTGACCAGAACGCTGACGATGCTGATACGCCGTAGTGTCCGTTTGAACGTTGGGCGTGTTATGGGAGAAATACCCTTATCCATCCTTATTATTCCGTGCAAGCATCAATACGTCTGGACTGACCCTTACACCACTGCGTGACAGGGAATCCATATTTACCGAAAACCTCACTTCTTCATTATTTATGATGAGGCAAAAAGCGCTACCAATAACGCATTCGGTATTCTGTTCGGCAATTAATAACAATGCCTTAGTTGGAAATTGACTCTTTAATTCCACCTGAAATGTCGGGGATTCAGTGCCAAAATAAAAACCGTCACACTGAGCTACGACACTGTCTTGTTGCGTATGAACGATGACGGGAAGATAGGGTAACGCTCCGGCATGGGTATCCTGCAGCACACTGGTAAAACGTGATGAAGAGAAGATACACAGTTTGGGCGGACCGGAAAGCGCTGGCCAGCGCGTATAGCTGACGATGCCGGAAACCATGGCGCGTACGGATTTCGCCTCTTCCGTAGCGTTTTGGGCATACAGCGGTAATCCGGACAATAGCAGTGCCAGTAGAAGTATGAGTCGATAAGAAAAGCTCATGAAAAGGTACCTACCAGCGTTAGCCGTAATACGTCGAAATACACTCACGATTGTTCGCAACAAAGTAACATTATTTTACCAGAGCGTCATTATATCTGGATGAATAACATTATCGATTTAAGTTAAATATTATTGGTTTATCGGATATAACTTCTTGTTTAATTTAATCTTATAGAGGCTGCGCCTTCATTTGAACCTTTTTGCCAGGCACTGTGTAATTGGTCGACATTTTCAACGGTATCACAGCTTGGAGGGAAGGTTTTCCCGGCCAGTCCCCTGGCGTAAACAAAATCCTGCTGGCAGGTTTTACGTTGTCCTTCAGCGTAACCCTTAAGATATTCCGTACGATCGATTTCGGGGTCATTGTAGTTGTCGGCAAGAGTTTCATTATCTTTAATGACATACCCTGAAATAGCATCCTGGATCCCGGCATCGTACCAGTCGGTGCCGGTCCAGGTGGGGGCATGGGTATAGGGATCTATCTGACATCCGCTTAGCAGTAACACCAGTACCGTGTTGATAAGTCGCTTCATTGCTGATACTCCCTGGTTTTTTTAAAGCATAGCGGATCTCTTAAATGGCGTGTGTAAATTTAAATTTACGACATCCCGCGCCCGTTAGGCCTGTTTATACTGGCTGTAAATAAAAATTTACGCAACTTGGATTGAAATCTTTACCCGTTGTGTTATCGTAATTACCTCCTCGCTGAGGAACAACTATCGCAAACGAGCTAAACAGGATCACCACCATGCAAAAAGACGCGCTGAACAACGTACACATTACTGATGAACAGGTTCTGATGACTCCGGAACAACTTAAAATGCAATTCCCGTTGAGTCTGGCGCAAGAGGCGCAAATTGCGCAGTCGCGCAAAACCATTTCTGACATCATCGCCGGTCGCGATCCGCGTTTGCTGGTAGTGTGTGGTCCTTGCTCTATTCATGATCCTGAAATGGCGCTGGAATATGCCCGTCGATTTAAAACCCTTGCCGCAGAGGTCAGCGATAGCCTCTATCTGGTGATGCGTGTCTATTTTGAAAAACCCCGTACCACCGTCGGCTGGAAAGGGTTAATTAACGATCCTCATATGGATGGCTCTTTTGATGTTGAAGCCGGTCTGAAAATTGCGCGTCAGCTGTTGCTTGAACTGGTGAATATGGGGCTGCCGCTGGCGACAGAAGCATTGGATCCCAACAGCCCGCAGTACCTGGGCGATCTGTTTAGCTGGTCCGCTATCGGTGCGCGTACGACTGAATCGCAGACTCACCGTGAAATGGCGTCGGGTCTGTCGATGCCGGTTGGTTTTAAAAATGGCACTGACGGCAGCCTGGCGACAGCGATTAACGCTATGCGCGCAGCAGCTCAGTCTCACCGCTTTGTGGGTATTAACCAGGCAGGACAGGTGGCACTGCTGCAAACGCAGGGTAATCCGGACGGTCATGTGATCCTGCGCGGCGGTAAAGCACCGAATTACAGTCCGGCAGATGTTGCTCAGTGCGAAAAAGAAATGGAGCAGGCGGGACTGCGACCGTCACTGATGGTAGATTGCAGTCATGGTAACTCCAACAAAGATTACCGTCGCCAGCCTGCCGTGGCAGAGTCAGTGGTTGCACAAATTAAAGATGGCAACCGTTCAATCATCGGCCTGATGATTGAAAGCAATATTCACGAAGGCAACCAGTCTTCCGAGCAGCCGCGCAGTGCAATGAAATACGGCGTGTCCGTAACAGATGCCTGCATTAGCTGGGAAATGACGGATGCGTTGTTGCGTGAAATTAATAAAGACTTGAACGGCCAGCTGGCGACGCGCCTGGCTTAAGAGGTGGGTTATGGTGGCTGAATTGACCGCATTACGCGATCAAATTGATGAAGTGGATAAGGCGTTGCTGGATTTGCTGGCGCGCCGTCTTGAACTGGTTGCCGAGGTTGGCGAAGTAAAAAGCCGCTTTGGGTTACCGATTTACGTGCCTGAGCGGGAGGCGTCTATGCTGGCTTCTCGCCGTGCAGAGGCGGAAGCGCTCGGCGTACCGCCTGATCTGATTGAAGATGTATTACGTCGGGTAATGCGTGAGTCGTACTCTAGCGAGAATGACAAAGGATTTAAAACGCTCTGTCCAACGTTACGCCCGGTGGTGATTGTCGGCGGTGGCGGTCAGATGGGACGGCTATTCGAGAAGATGCTTACGCTGTCAGGTTATCAGGTGCGTATTCTTGAACAGCAGGACTGGGATCGTGCCGAGGAGATCGTGGCGGATGCCGGAATGGTGATCGTTAGCGTGCCGATTCACGTTACCGAGCAGGTGATCGCGAAATTACCGCGCTTGCCTGCTGACTGTATCCTGGTCGATCTGGCCTCGGTGAAAAACGGCCCATTACAGGCGATGCTGGCGGCGCACGATGGCCCGGTAGTTGGATTGCATCCGATGTTTGGTCCGGATAGCGGCAGTCTGGCAAAGCAGGTGGTTGTCTGGTGCGATGGACGCCAGCCGGAAGCCTATCAATGGTTCCTGGAACAGATTCAGGTCTGGGGGGCGCGGCTGCATCGGATCAGTGCCGTCGAGCACGATCAGAACATGGCGTTTATCCAGGCATTACGTCACTTCGCGACTTTTGCTTACGGGTTGCACTTAGCAGAAGAGAATGTCCAACTTGAACAGTTACTGGCGCTCTCTTCGCCGATTTACCGTCTTGAGCTGGCCATGGTCGGACGCCTGTTTGCCCAGGATCCGCAGCTGTATGCCGACATTATTATGTCGTCAGAAAGTAATCTCGCGTTGATCAAACGGTATTATCAGCGTTTTGGTGAAGCGATTGGTTTACTGGAGCAGGGCGATAAGCAGGCGTTTATCGACAGCTTCCGTAAGGTTGAGCACTGGTTTGGCGATTATGCCAAACGCTTCCAGAGCGAAAGCCGTACGCTACTGCGTCAGGCCAACGATAGCCGCCAGTAGCGTCGATACCGGATGGCGATGCCTACGCCATCCGGTATTGTCATACGTTAGCTCGGATCGACCGGCACCACGTTCTCACTTGGGTAACATCCCAGTACCTTCATCGAACGCGTAATTTCACCCAACTCCTTCAATGCTTTTTGCATTTCCGGCGATTCCAGGTTGGCCTGGATATCGAGATAAAACATCTCTTCCCACGGATTACCGTGAATCGGGCGCGATTCCAGCTTGGTCATAATCAGATTATGGTTGCGTAGCACCAGCAGCGCTTCAACCAGCGCACCCGCCTGTTGCCCTGTCGCTATCAACAGCGTGGTTTTCGCCGGAACCTGGTCGGAAACATTAATAGCCTTGCGTGCTAGCACGACAAAACGGGTAATGTTTTGCGTCTGATTCGCTTCAATATGTTCAAGTACCTGCAGACCGTGCAGCACGCCACCGGCTTCGCTGCCCAAGGCTGCCACGTGCGGTGAGTTCGCCTGGGCAACCTTTTCCATTGCTGCCGAGGTGCTTTCGGTATATTCGATCTTCCAGTGCGGATAACGATTGAGGAATTTGCTGCATTGCTGGAACGGTTGCGGATGGCTGTACACGGTTTCGATGCTATTCAGGTCCGTAGTACCGGAAACCAGCACGCAGTGGTCGATAATAATGGTCATCTCGCCGACGATGGAGAGGCTGGTGTGCTGCAGCAAGTCGTAAACATCGTTGATCGCGCCAGAGCTGGTGTTCTCAATAGGCACGACCGCGTAGTCCGCCTGTCCGGTTTCGACCTGATTAAAGATATCGGCAAACTTGGCGCAACCGCTTTCAATAAATTGCTCAAAATGGCGAGCGGCATACTGACGCGCAGCGAGGTGCGAATACGAGCCTTTTGGCCCCAGAAACGCGACGCGGGCGGAGTGCGGATTGATTTTATTCAGATGCTGCTGCAGGAGCGCCTGCTGGGTGAGAACGGAATCTTCAATAATGAGCTGGAACAGGCGTGTGATGTAGTGGGCATCGAGGTGATGCACTTTACCCAACTGGATCAGTCGGTCCAGCAGATCGCGCTCGCGGTCAATATCGCGCACCGGACGATGAGAAAGCAGTTTTGCTTTACCGACTTCGACGGCCAGACCACGACGCTCAGCCAGCAGGGCCAGTAATTTTTCATCCAGCGAGCTTATCTTATCGCGCAGCGCCAGTAATGGGTTTTCCGATGTCATAGTGTTGCCTTTTTTATTATCAATAAAAAAGGCCCCCCGTTGTGGGAGGCCTTATTGTTCGTCTTCGCATTATTTATCACACGACGAAACGCCTC
This sequence comes from Citrobacter sp. JUb117, assembly GCF_024809055.1. Classification (NCBI taxonomy): domain Bacteria; kingdom Pseudomonadati; phylum Pseudomonadota; class Gammaproteobacteria; order Enterobacterales; family Enterobacteriaceae; genus Citrobacter; species Citrobacter sp. JUb117. The sequence goes on along the minus strand of NZ_JANUFB010000014.1, from coordinate 6,442 downwards.
CCATTCAGGGGAAGGTAAAAAAGAATGCGAAGAAGAACGGAATAAGTTTCATGTCAATTTCCTTTGGCTACGTCAGTTAAAGTACCTGTACTGTTTTCACCCTGTCAACAAAAAACGCGCCCGAAGGCGCGTTGGCGATACACTCAATGTAAGGGACTACTCTTCTTCTGCTTCGACGAAGTTGGCGTCTTTTACTGAAGTTGTTGCACGACGGGCTTCGCCTTTGTGCTGCACTTTATTGAGCTGCCGTTCCAGCTTGTTGATCAAATCGTTAATAGCGGTGTACATATCTTCGTGCTTAGCGCTGGCAACCAAATGTCCGTTCGGTGTATTGATGGTGGCGTCAGCAGTGAAACCCTGTGGCTCCTTGGACAGAATGATATGTGGATTAATCAGATGAGTTTGCCATTTTTCAAGTTTGGCGAGACGGTCTGCGACATGCTGGCGAATTGCCGGAGTAATTTCCATTTGTTTACTGGTAATGTTCATTGTCATAAATTTTACCTCTTGTCTTTCCCGTCTTGGTGATTCCAGCATACCTTTCCTAATGTCAAAATGTGTGATCTAAATCACATTATTTTGTCGCTTTTTGTCAAGAAAACCTTTTTGTGAGGCACCGCAGGAACAGGCGATCTTTTACTTGAGGAATACCTGAAAGCAGGCCATATTTGATAGGATGCGTTGCAGCTAAACCGCTTCAGTTACGGCGTAAACGGATAAAAAAACGGCAGCCCGAGGGCTGCCGTTTTGCATTCAGCGAGGAATCAGGTATTACTGCTGTTGGCGGCAATAATTTTCGCCACTTTTTCGGCCTGTGCAGTCATCTGCATCTGGCGATAGGCGTTTTCCATCAGCGGTAAGGCATCACGTGTTGCCTGGGTATCCGGGAAGTCACGCAGCATACCTTCTACGCGGTTCACCACAGCAACCCACGCGCCGCGTGCGGTGTAGTACTCAGCAACGGAGTACTCATATTTCGCCAGGCGATCTTTCAGGAATACCAGGCGCTTGGTGGCGTCCGTTGTGTACTGGCTATTCGGGTAGCCACGTACCAGTTTGGAAAAGTCATTAAACGCAGCTCGGGCGTGCTGTGGATCGCGATCGCTGCGATCAACACCAAAGAATCCTTGCAGTGCGCTATCATCCAACGCCATATTGGTCAGGCCACGCATATACATGACATAATCAATGTTAGGGTGTGTCGGGTTCAGACGGATAAAACGATCGATGGCGGCCTGAGCGAGCGGCAGATCGGCATTTTTGTAGTAGGCGTAGATGAGATCTAATTGCACCTGCTGAGAATAAGGTCCAAATGGATAGCGATTATCCAACGCTTCCAATTGCGTTATTGCCTGTTTCCAGTTACCGTCCTGCAGCTTTTGCTGAGCAGTCGCGTAGATTTCATTTGGTGGGTTATCGGGCACCTCTTCCTTTGAACCAGAGCAACCCGCCAAAAACAGGCTCAACGTGGCTGCTGCCACCAGGTATTTCATGCGCGTCATGACGTTTTGACTTTCCTCAAAATGTTTTACGGGAGATTCTCTGTTCCTGCTCCCGGTTAAGACCAGCTACAATAGCACACTATATTAAACGGCAAAGCCGTAAAACCCAACGTTAAACGAAGAAGCAGTTTATGGCACAACGAGTAGAACTCACCGCAACAGTCTCCGATAATCAGCTCGGTCAACGCTTAGATCAGGCTTTGGCCGAATTGTTCCCTGATTATTCGCGTTCTCGCATAAAAGAATGGATCCTCGATCAGCGCGTGCTGGTAAACGGGAATCTTTGCGATAAACCGAAAGAAAAAGTTTTGGGTGGAGAACGTGTCTCCATCAATGCTGAAATTGACGAAGAAATTCGTTTTGAAGCGCAAGATATCCCGCTAGATATCGTCTATGAAGATGACGATATTCTGGTCATCAACAAACCACGTGATTTCGTGGTACATCCGGGCGCCGGTAATCCTGATTGCACGGTATTGAATGCGTTACTGCATTATTACCCGCCGATTGCGGATGTTCCTCGTGCAGGTATCGTGCACCGTCTGGATAAAGACACCACCGGATTAATGGTGGTAGCAAAAACGGTTCCGGCGCAAACGCGTTTGGTCGAGTCGCTACAGCTGCGTGAAATTACGCGTGAGTACGAAGCCGTAGCGATTGGTCATATGACAGCCGGTGGCACTGTAGAAGAGCCTATCAGCCGTCATCCCACCAAACGTACGCATATGTCCGTGCATCCCATGGGGAAACCTGCGGTGACGCATTACCGCATTATGGAGCACTTCCGTGTACACACGCGCCTTAGGCTGCGTCTGGAAACCGGACGTACGCACCAGATCCGTGTGCACATGGCGCATATTACCCATCCGCTGGTGGGCGACCAGGTCTACGGCGGCCGTCCACGTCCACCGAAAGGCGCATCGGATGAATTTATTTCTACGCTGCGTAAGTTCGACCGCCAGGCGCTGCATGCCACCATGCTGCGCTTGTATCACCCAATCACAGGTATCGAAATGGAATGGCATGCGCCAATTCCGCAAGATATGGTTGATTTGATTGCCGTGATGCGTGCCGATTTCGAAGAGCATAAGGATGATGTGGCCTGGCTATGAGTAAGCTAATTGTCCCGCAGTGGCCGCTGCCGCAAGGCGTCGCGGCCTGTAGTTCTACCCGTATTGGTGGCGTCAGTTTGCCGCCGTACGATTCGCTGAATCTGGGGGCCCATTGCGGCGATAACCTGGAACATGTTGAAGAGAACCGCAAACGACTCTTTGCTGTGGGCAATTTGCCTTCAAAACCGGTCTGGCTCGAACAGGTGCACGGTAAAGAGGTTCTGAAACTTACCGGCGAGCCTTATTCTTCTAAGCGTGCGGATGCGTCTTACAGCAATACGCCGGGCACCGTGTGTGCAGTGATGACGGCGGACTGTTTGCCCGTGTTATTTTGTAATCGTGCTGGCACGGAAGTCGCGGCGGCTCATGCGGGCTGGCGCGGGTTATGTGCAGGCGTGCTTGAAGAGACCGTTGCGTGTTTTGCTGATAAACCCGAAAACATTATTGCCTGGTTAGGCCCGGCAATTGGTCCCTGTGCATTTGAAGTGGGGCCTGAAGTGCGTGACGCGTTTATGGTCAAAGATCCACAAGCAGACAGCGCATTTGTGCCACGTGGTGAAAAGTACCTGGCAGATATTTATCAGCTTGCTCGCCAGCGTCTGGCACATGTTGGGGTTGAGAACCTCTACGGCGGTGACCGCTGTACGTTCAGCGAAAGTGAGACTTTCTTCTCTTATCGTCGCGACAAAACCACCGGTCGTATGGCAAGTTTTATTTGGCTGATATAACCTAAAGAATCAAGACGATCCGGTACGCGTAATTTTCTTTTCACATAATTCAGGTCATTCACCTTGAATAATTGAGGGATGACCTCATTTAATCTCCAGTAGCAATTTTGACCTGTTATGGGAGGAGTTATGCGTCTGGATCGTCTTACTAATAAATTCCAGCTTGCACTCGCCGATGCCCAGTCACTCGCACTGGGGCACGACAACCAGTTTATCGAACCACTTCATCTAATGAGCGCCCTGCTTAATCAGGAAGGGGGATCGGTCCGTCCTTTGTTAACGTCTGCTGGCATTAACGCCGGCCAGTTACGCACAGCCATTGATCAGGCATTGAGCCGCTTGCCGCAGGTAGAAGGCACCGGCGGTGATGTGCAGCCTTCTCAGGAGCTGGTGCGTGTACTGAATCTTTGCGACAAGCTGGCGCAAAAACGTGGGGACAATTTTATTTCGTCGGAACTGTTCGTTCTGGCGGCGCTTGAGTCACGCGGTACGCTGACCGATTTATTAAAATCAGCGGGGGCGACGACCGCTAATATCACTCAGGCAATTGAACAGATGCGTGGAGGTGAAAGCGTGAACGACCAAGGGGCTGAAGACCAACGTCAGGCCTTGAAAAAATACACCGTCGACCTGACGGAACGTGCCGAGCAGGGTAAGCTCGATCCGGTTATCGGTCGTGATGAAGAAATTCGTCGCACCATTCAGGTGCTGCAACGCCGTACTAAAAACAATCCGGTATTAATTGGTGAGCCTGGTGTCGGTAAAACGGCCATTGTTGAAGGGCTTGCGCAGCGCATCATTAATGGCGAAGTGCCGGAGGGTTTAAAAGGCCGCCGTGTACTGGCGCTGGATATGGGCGCGTTGGTGGCCGGGGCGAAATATCGCGGTGAATTTGAAGAACGTTTAAAAGGTGTGCTGAACGATCTGTCGAAACAGGAAGGCAATGTCATTCTGTTTATCGATGAGCTGCATACTATGGTTGGCGCAGGTAAAGCCGATGGTGCCATGGATGCCGGGAACATGTTGAAACCGGCACTGGCTCGTGGCGAACTGCACTGTGTAGGGGCTACAACACTTGATGAGTACCGCCAGTACATCGAAAAAGATGCGGCACTGGAACGTCGTTTCCAGAAAGTGTTTGTTGCCGAGCCGAGCGTGGAAGACACCATCGCCATTTTGCGTGGGTTGAAAGAACGCTATGAGCTGCACCACCACGTGCAGATCACTGACCCGGCAATTGTCGCGGCAGCGACGCTATCTCATCGTTACATTGCTGACCGTCAGTTACCGGACAAAGCCATCGATCTTATCGATGAAGCGGCGTCCAGCATTCGTATGCAGATTGACTCCAAGCCGGAAGAACTGGACCGACTCGATCGCCGAATCATCCAGCTCAAACTGGAACAGCAGGCGTTAATGAAAGAGTCTGACGAGGCGAGTAAAAAGCGCCTCGATATGCTTAATGAAGAGCTGGATGACAAAGAGCGTCAGTATTCTGAGCTCGAAGAAGAGTGGAAAGCGGAAAAAGCGTCACTCTCCGGTACGCAGACGATTAAGGCTGAACTGGAGCAGGCGAAAATCGCTATCGAACAGGCTCGTCGGGTGGGTGACCTGGCGCGGATGTCTGAGCTGCAGTACGGCAAAATTCCTGAGCTGGAAAAACAGCTGGAAGCAGCCACTCAGTCTGAAGGCAAAACCATGCGCCTGTTGCGTAATAAAGTGACGGATGCGGAAATCGCCGAAGTACTGGCGCGTTGGACGGGGATCCCTGTTGCCCGCATGCTGGAAGGCGAGCGTGAAAAACTGCTGCGTATGGAGCAGGATCTGCATAACCGCGTCATTGGTCAGAACGAAGCGGTGGAAGCGGTATCCAACGCGATTCGCCGTAGCCGTGCAGGGTTGTCCGATCCGAATCGTCCGATCGGTTCGTTCTTGTTCCTTGGGCCAACCGGTGTCGGTAAAACCGAACTGTGTAAAGCGCTGGCTAACTTTATGTTCGACAGCGACGACGCGATGGTTCGTATCGATATGTCTGAGTTTATGGAGAAACACTCTGTCTCTCGTCTGGTCGGTGCGCCCCCGGGATACGTTGGCTATGAAGAGGGCGGCTACCTGACAGAAGCGGTGCGTCGTCGCCCTTATTCCGTCATCCTGCTGGATGAAGTGGAAAAGGCGCATCCGGATGTGTTCAACATTCTGTTGCAGGTGCTGGATGACGGTCGACTGACTGACGGGCAGGGGAGAACGGTCGACTTCCGTAATACGGTGGTCATCATGACTTCTAACCTGGGGTCCGATCTCATTCAGGAACGTTTTGGCGACCTGGACTACGGACACATGAAAGACATGGTGCTGGGCGTGGTCAGCCAAAACTTCCGTCCGGAATTCATTAACCGTATAGATGAAGTTGTTGTCTTCCATCCGTTGGGTGAACAACACATTGCGTCTATTGCCCAGATCCAGCTGCAGCGTCTGTACAAACGTCTGGAAGATCGTGGCTATGAAATCCACATCTCTGACGAGGCGCTTAAACTGCTGAGCGCGAATGGGTACGATCCTGTCTACGGGGCGCGTCCATTGAAACGTGCTATCCAGCAACAGATCGAAAACCCGCTGGCCCAGCAAATCCTGTCGGGTGAGCTGGTTCCTGGCAAAACGATTCGTCTGGAAGTGAATGACGAACGCATTGTGGCAGTGCAGTAAGTCACAAAATACTAAAAACGGGCCCTGCGGGGCTCGTTTTTGTTTAAAAACCAGGCGAAAATAACTTTTCATTACTAGTTTTGATGGAAAAGTAATCGGTTGATAAGTTTTTTGTATTTTCCCCTTGTCAGCCTGAAATAACTCCCTATAATGCGCCTCCACTGACACGGAACAACGGATTACAAGCCGCCGGGTCAGCGGGGTTCCATTGAGAATCCTGCGGAGAAAGGCAAAATAAAAGCTTGACTTCGTAGCGGGATGGCGTAATATGCACACCCCGCGCCGCTGAGAAAAGCGAAGCGGCACTGCTCTTTAACAATTTATCAGACAATCTGTGTGGGCACTCGAAGATACGGATTCTTAACGTCGCAAGACGAAAAATGAATACCAAGTCTCT
>NZ_JANUFB010000013.1:0-68361 GCF_024809055.1 Citrobacter sp. JUb117 | reverse complement strand
CATCAATCCCCTGTAATACCTCAGCTAAATCAAAGCACAATGCCCTATATTCTGCCCATGCGGGAAGGATGAGAATCTTCGATTAAGGTTCGATTAGAGCATAGCGAGAAAACGTTGCCGCAGGCAACGACCCGAAGGGCGAAGCGCGCAGCGCTGAGTCATCTTTCCCCCACCACCACTTCCCTGTAGTACCCTTAGCTAAACAGCTAAACCCCATAGGCCGGATAAGGCGTATTCGCCACCACCCGGCAACAGTCATAAAAAAACCCCGCCGAAGCAGGGTTTACAATGACGCAGAGAATCGATTAGTGGCGTGCGCGAACAATCTGATACTTGCGGGTCAAATACTCGACCGGCACGCTCCAGATGTGTACCAGACGCGAGAACGGGAACAGCAGGAACAGCGTCATACCGAGCACCAGGTGCATACGGAAGATAAACGCCACACCGTCCAGGTACTGGGACGCGCCGCCGTGGAAGGTCACCACAGACTGTGCCCAGTTGACCAGCTTCATCATCTCACTCCCGTCCATATGCTGGGCGGAGAACGGAATAGTCAGCAGCCCCAGCGCACACTGGATAACCAGAACGGACAGCACCAGAATATCCGCGCCGGTGGTAGTGGCACGCACGCGTGGGCTGAACAAACGGCGTTTGAGCAGCAATACACCACCGACCAGACACATCACGCCGGACGCACCGCCTGCAAACATGGCCATTTTCTGTTTCACTTCCAGCGGCAGCCACGCTTCGTACATCCAGTGCGGCGTTAACATCCCCAGGAAGTGGCCGGCGAAAATACCCAGGATCCCGATATGGAACAGGTTTGACGCCATGTTCATCCCTTTGCGATCCAGCATCTGACTGGATGCCGCACGCCAGGTGTACTGCCCGTAGTCATAACGCAGCCAGCTACCAATCAGGAAGACAGAACCCGCAATGTACGGATAGATGTCAAAGAAGAACGTATTCAGGAAGTGCATTATTGCTGTCCTCCGGTGGTGATATTCAGATACTGCGGCGCGACGGCCCCGGCAAAACGACGCTGGTGAGCGGAGATCTCAGATTCACCGCACCCCTGATCGGCAAAGAATTTCACCTGCTCTTCTTCCCAGACAGCGTCCAGCGCCTGCGGAGTATCATCGCGAACTTCATCCGCAATTTTCTCCGCCACTTTGTCGCTATCGATAGCCGCATTCGCCAGTTTCAACAGCAGATCGAACAGCACGGCGTAGCGACTTTCACGCTGTTGCAGACGAGCACTGAGCAGGGCCAGAATCGGGGCGATATCCTGCAAACCACCCAGCGCCTCTTCCTTCGGCAACTGCGCCAGATATTCCAGGTACAGCGGCAGATGGTCCGGTAATTCGCGGCTGTCGAGCTGTAAACCGTGCTGCTCGTACTGCGCCATCAGGTCAACCATCGCCTGACCGCGGTCGCGGGATTCACCATGCACATGTTCAAACAACAGCAGCGAGGTTGCACGGCCACGGTCGAACAGTTCACTGTAGCGGGACTGTGCGTCCAGCATGTCCTGCGCGGTTAAATCGCGCAGGAAGACGCCCAGAGTCTGGACATCATCTTTGTCCAGGTTTTCAGATGACGCGAGTGCATCGAAAAGTTCCTGCTGATGCTGCCATAAGGCAGCATCCGGGTACTCGAGCAGACGCGAAACAATGACGAGTTCAATCATTGGTGCGGCTCCGTTTTGCTGGTCACATCGACAGCATCGATGCGGCGACTGTTGAACAGATTGAATTTGGTGTCCGAACCGTGGCAACCGTCGCCGAAGGTAAAGCCACAACTGCTTTTCTCCGGGAACGCTTCACGCGCCAGCTCACGATGGCTGCTCGGTACCACGAAACGATCTTCGTAGTTCGCGATGGCCAGGTAGCGGTACATTTCCTGTGCCTGCGCTTCAGTCAGACCAACTTCTTCCAGCGCACGGGTGTCGACTTTACCGTCAACGGTTTCCGCACGTTTAAAGTGACGCATCGCCAGCATGCGCTTCAGCGCCAGTACCACCGGCTGCGTATCCCCTGCAGTCAGCAGGTTTGCCAGGTACTGAACCGGAATACGCAGGCTGTCCACGTCCGGCAGAATACCGTTGCTGCCCAGCTCACCCGCATCAGCCGCAGACTGAATCGGTGACAAAGGCGGAACATACCAGACCATTGGCAGCGTGCGGTATTCTGGGTGCAACGGCAGCGCCAGCTTCCAGTCCATCGCCATTTTGTACACCGGAGACTGCTGAGCCGCGTCGATCACGCTCAGCGGAATACCGTCTTTCAGTGCCTGCTCAATGACCGCCGGGTCATTCGGATCGAGGAACACGTCCAGCTGACGCTGGTACAGATCTTTCTCGTTCTCGGTGCTTGCCGCGCTTTCAATGGCGTCAGCGTCATACAGCAGTACGCCGAGGTAACGAATACGTCCGACGCAGGTTTCGGAGCATACGGTCGGCTGACCGGCTTCGATACGCGGATAGCAGAAGATGCACTTCTCTGACTTACCGCTCTTCCAGTTGAAGTAGATTTTCTTGTACGGGCAACCGGTAATACACATACGCCAGCCGCGGCACTTGTCCTGGTCGATCAGCACGATGCCGTCTTCTTCACGCTTGTAGATGGCACCGCTTGGGCAGGTCGCCACGCACGCCGGGTTAAGGCAGTGCTCGCACAGACGCGGCAAATACATCATGAAGGTATTTTCGAACTGGCCGTACATCGCCTTCTGCATGTTCTCGAAGTTTTTGTCTTTTGACAGCTTCTCGAACTCGCCGCCCAGGTCGTCTTCCCAGTTCGGACCTTTGGTTATCTTGTCCATACGCTTGCCGGTGATCAGCGAACGTGGACGTGCAATCGGCTGCGCTTTGCTGTCAGCCGGAGCGTTGTGCAGCGTCTGGTAATCGAAGTCAAACGGCTCGTAGTAATCATCGATACCCGGCAGATGCGGGTTAGCGAAAATTTTACCCAGCAGCAGCGCTTTGTTACCCATGCGCGGCACCAGCTTACCGTTGATCTTGCGGATCCAACCGCCCTTCCATTTTTCCTGGTTTTCCCAGTCGGTCGGGAAACCGGTGCCCGGCTTAGTTTCAACGTTGTTGAACCAGGCGTACTCGGTCCCTTCACGGCTGGTCCAGACGTTTTTGCAGGTTACTGAACAGGTGTGGCAACCGATGCACTTATCGAGATTCAGCACCATGCCGACTTGTGAACGAATTTTCATTTTACGCTCTCCTGTACCTGGTCATTGCCTTCGCCATCCAACCAGTCAATGTTCTTCATCTTACGGACCACCACGAACTCATCACGGTTTGACCCTACGGTGCCGTAGTAGTTAAAGCCGTAGGCCAGGTGGGCATAACCACCAATCATGTGCGTCGGTTTCGGCGTAATACGGGTCACCGAGTTATGGATCCCGCCGCGCTGTTCGGTAATTTCCGACCCTGGAATATTCACAATACGTTCCTGGGCGTGGTACATCATGGTCATCCCGGCCGGGACACGCTGGCTGACTACCGCACGGGCGGTTAGTGAACCGTTGCTGTTAAAGACTTCGATCCAGTCGTTATCTTCGATACCCAGATCTTTCGCATCCGCTTCACTCATCCACACGATCGGACCGCCGCGGCCTAATGTCAGCATCAGCAGGTTGTCGCTGTAAGTGGAGTGGATACCCCACTTCTGGTGTGGCGTCAGGAAGTTGAGCGCTTTCTCCGGATTGCCGTTGGATTTCTCGCCCATCACGGCTTTCACCGAACGGGTGTCAATTGGCGGACGATAAACCAGCAGGCTTTCACCGAAGTCGCGCATCCACTGATGATCCTGATACAGCTGCTGACGACCGGTCAGCGTACGCCATGGGATCAGCTCGTGAACGTTGGTGTAACCAGCGTTGTAAGAAACATGCTCATCTTCCAGCCCAGACCAAGTCGGGCTGGAGATAATTTTACGCGGCTGCGCCTGAATATCGCGGAAGCGGATTTTCTCGTCTTCTTTATTCAGTGCCAGATGCGTATGGTCACGGCCGGTAAATTCACTCAGCGCAGCCCAGGCTTTCACCGCCACCTGACCGTTGGTTTCCGGCGCCAGGGTGAGGATCATTTCGGCGGCATCAATCGCCGTATTCAGCATCGGCTGACCTTTAGCCGGGCCTTCTGCCTTGGTGTAGTTAAGCTTACGCAGCAGGTCCATTTCGCTCTGGGTGTTCCAGGCAATCCCTTTCCCGCCGTTACCGACTTTATCCATCAGTGGGCCGATGGAGGTGAAGCGTTCGTAAGTTGCTGGGTAATCACGCTCAACGGTCATGATGTGCGGGGCAGTAACGCCTGGGATCAGATCGCATTCGCCTTTTTTCCAGTCCTTCACGTCCAGCGGCTGCGCCAGTTCGGCAGCTGAATCGTGCTGGATAGGCAGCGTCACCACGTCGGTTTCTTTACCGAGGTGACCGACGCAGACTTCAGAGAATTTCTTGGCGATGGCTTTGTAAATTTCCCAGTCGCTTTTCGATTCCCAGGCCGGATCAACAGCGGCAGACAGCGGATGAATAAACGGATGCATGTCCGATGTATTCATGTCGTCTTTTTCATACCAGGTGGCGGTAGGCAACACGATGTCGGAATACAGACAGGTGCTCGACAGACGGAAGTCCAGCGTCACCACCAGATCCAGCTTGCCATCGAGACCGTTATCCTGCCATTCCACTTCTTCTGGCTTCACACCACCCTGTTTGCCCAGATCCATCCCCTGAATACCGTGTTCAGTACCCAGCAGATACTTCAGCATGTACTCATGACCTTTACCGGACGAGCCCAGCAGGTTAGAACGCCAGATGAACAGGTTACGCGGATGGTTTTTACCGTTTTCAGGTTGTTCTGCCGCAAAGCGAATAGAACCCTCTTTCAGCGATTTCACGGTGTAATCCACCGGCGTCATCCCGGCTTTTTCCGCCTCACGAGCAATGTACAGCGGGTTGGTGCCTAACTGCGGCGCAGATGGCAACCAGCCCATACGTTCAGCGCGTACGTTAAAGTCGATCAAATGACCGCTATAGCGGGACTTGTCCGCCATCGGCGACAGCAGTTCCTGCGCAGTTACCGTCTCATAACGCCACTGGCTGGAGTGGTTATAGAAGTAGGAGGTGCTGTTCATGTGACGTGCCGGACGCTGCCAGTCAAGGCCAAACGCCAGCGGCTGCCAGCCGGTCTGCGGACGCAGTTTTTCCTGACCCACATAGTGCGCCCAACCGCCACCGCTCTGACCAACGCAGCCGCAGAACACCAGCATGTTGATCAATCCGCGATAGTTCATATCGAGGTGATACCAGTGGTTCAGACCGGCACCGACGATGATCATTGAACGACCGTGCGTTTTGTCAGCGTTATCGGCAAATTCACGGGCGATACGCACGATTTGAGCGCGTGATACACCGGTAATTTTTTCTGCCCATGCGGGGGTATATGCTTTGATGTCATCGTAGCTGGTGGCGCAGTTTTCATCGTTCAGACCGCGTTCCAGACCGTAGTTCGCCATGGTCAGGTCATAAACGGTGGTCACCAGCGCGGTAGTACCGTCCGCCAGTTGCAGGCGTTTGACCGGCAGTTTGTGCAGCAGAACGTTTTCCAGTTCGACTTTATTAAAGTGCTCGGTGCCTTCGCCGCCAAAGTATGGGAAGCCGACTTCAGCGATGTCATCCTGGCTGCCCAGCAAGCTGAGCTGCAGTTCGGTTTCTTTACCGGACGTGCCATCGCGCTGCTCAAGGTTCCACTTTCCTTTTTCGCCCCAGCGGAAACCAATCGAACCGTTTGGTGCGACCATCTCGCCGTCGGTATTGACGGCAACGGTTTTCCACTCTGGGTTATTTTCCTGGCCCAAAGAATCGACCAGATCGGCGGCGCGCAGCATACGGCCCGCCGCATAGTAACCGTCACGCTCTTCGAGCATCACCAGCATCGGGAAGTCGGTGTAACGACGCACATAGTCGGTGAAGTACTGGCTTGGGTTATCAAGGTGGAACTCACGCAGCATGACGTGGCCCATTGCCAGCGCCATCGCGGCATCGGTGCCCTGCTTCGGTGCCAGCCACAGGTCGCACAGCTTGGCAATTTCAGCGTAGTCCGGGGTGATCGCGACCGTTTTGGTCCCTTTGTAGCGAACTTCAGTGAAGAAGTGGGCATCCGGGGTACGGGTCTGCGGAACGTTTGAACCCCAGGCGATGATGTAGCTGGAGTTGTACCAGTCGGCAGATTCCGGAACGTCGGTCTGCTCACCCCAGGTCTGCGGAGACGCAGGCGGCAGGTCACAGTACCAGTCGTAAAAGCTCAGGCAGGTACCGCCAATCAGGGACAAGTAACGTGCACCGGAGGCGTAGGAAACCATCGACATTGCCGGGATCGGCGAGAAGCCTGCCACGCGGTCAGGGCCGTAGGTTTTGACGGTGTAGACGTTAGAAGCGGCAATCAGCTCATTCACTTCCTGCCAGGAAGAACGTACAAAACCACCACGACCGCGCGCTTGCTTGAAGCTTTTTGCTTTATCGGCGTCTTCGATGATGGATGCCCATGCGTCTACCGGATCGCTGTGCAGTCTTTTCGCTTCACGCCACATTTTCATCAGGCGTTTACGCATCAGCGGGTATTTCAGGCGGTTAGCGCTGTAGAGATACCAGGAGTAGCTCGCACCGCGCGGGCAGCCGCGTGGTTCATGGTTTGGCAGGTCTGGACGGGTGCGCGGGTAGTCGGTTTGCTGGGTCTCCCAGGTCACCAGACCATTTTTCACGTAGATTTTCCAGCTGCATGAGCCGGTGCAGTTTACCCCATGAGTTGATCGCACGACTTTGTCATGCTGCCAACGCTGGCGGTATCCATCCTCCCAGTCCCGGTTAGTATTGAGAAGCTGGCCGTGCCCATCGGCAAAGGTTTCGCCCTTCTGCTTGAAGTAGCGAAACCGGTCCAGGAATTTACTCATCGGTTGTCTCCTGTAGGAGCCTGACGGCTCTCTGATAAATCGACATTGCTTGATTGAGAATGAAGGTAACGCTATGAAAGCGCGTGGGAATTGATAACGATCAAGGCAGGCAGGGATGGGAAAGAGAGGTTAAATTTTATATACCCCTTAAGTGGGATGAGGTAAAAGTGAGTAATTATTTGATTTTAAATATGATTTTAAAATTAACTCATCATACAAATGTTAAATTCTTTACAAGTGAGTATTAAGGGGTATCCCCCCTGGCAGGCCTCTTTCTGTGCACCGTTCTGACAGACGATAGTCTCTGTAGATAAATAAGTATGTTGTAACTAATTACAGACAAAAAAAAGCGCGGTCTAACACCGCGCAAAGGATAATCAACCTACACGTCATCCTTCAAACTGCTTCCGCGTTGGCTGTGCTCGTTCTCCCCAGTCACTGACTTGAGTATGCTCCTGGGGATTTCTCACTTGCCGCCGTGATGCAGTTTGAGTGATTTTGTGTACATTACTTTTTTATTTTTTAGAATGACGTCCGTATACCACCCAAGTGATGACCACGCAGGCGACATAGAAGATCAGGAACACTTTCATCGCATCCACCGGCGAACCGGTTAACGCCAGCGACGTACCAAACGCTTTAGGAATAAAGAAACCGCCAATCGCGCCGATGGCTGAGATAAAGCCCAGTGCTGCCGCCGTGTCGGTTGCCGCTTCACGCATCGCTTTCTCTTCGGAGCCACCTTCGGCTTTCACTCGGTCCATCGTCAGTTTACGGAAGATCACTGAGATCATCTGGAAGGTAGAACCACTACCCAACCCAGCCGTCAGGAACAGCGCCAGGAACACCGCAAAGAAGGCGATAAAGTTGCCACCCTCACCGTTTGTTGGCAGCGTAAGGAACAGCAAGGCGCTGAAAATGGCCATCAGGACAAAGTTCACCAACGTCACGCGCGTCCCGCCCAGTCGGTCAGAAATTGCCCCACCAGCAGAACGAGCCAGGGCGCCAATCAGCGGACCAAAGAAGGCATAATGCAGGATCTGCACCTCAGGGAACTGCGTTTTTGACAGCATGGCAAAACCGGCAGAGAAGCCGATAAAGGAGCCGAAGGTTGCCAGATACAGCAGACTCATAATCCACAGATGTCCGCGTTTCAGCACCGGTAATTGCTCTTTCAGTGACGCTTTAGAGGTTGCCAGTTCGTTCATACCAAACCACGCAGCCAGCGTCAGCACCGCCAGGAACGGTACCCAAATCCACGCGGCGTTGGCCAGATACAGTTGCGTGCCATCCGGTTGTTCAACGCCGTGGCTACCGAATGCCGCGAAGATAGACAAGGAGACCACCAGCGGCGCAAGCAACTGCATCACGCTGACGCCCATGTTACCCAGACCGCCGTTCAGCCCCAGTGCACCGCCCTGTTTATGTTTCGGGAAGAAGAAACTGATGTTAGCCATGCTGGAAGCAAAGTTTGCCCCGGCAAAACCGCACAGCAGAGAGATGATAATAAACGTGCTAAACGGCGTGGTGGTATCTTGCACGGCAAAACCTAACCATACGCAAGGAATGATCAGGATACCGGTGCTGAATGCCGTCCAGCGACGTCCGCCAAACAGAGGAACCATAAAGGAGTACGGAACACGCAGCAGCGCACCGGAAACCGACGGTAATGCCGTCAGCATGAACAGCTGCTCGGTGGTAAAGTCAAAGCCAACCTTCGGTAAGTTCACCGCTACGGCGCTAAATAACATCCATACGCAAAATGCCAGCAGCAGACAAGGGACGGAAATCCACAAGTTGCGGCTGGCAATACGATGACCTCTTTGTTGCCAAAAGGCGGGATCTTCCGGCCGCCATTCTGTAATTACAGATCCAGATGCCCTTTCCGGGGCAGATGAGTGACTCATAGACACCTCTGATACTTGTTTCGATGCCTGCAACATTAGGGTTTACAGCGAGAGGTAAGTTGATATAAATCAAAGGAAAAGATGTCATTATTAGTGCTTAAAATTTATCATTACCCCAAATGAGTACATAACATCGCTAAAAAAGATGTGGTTTTTCACGCTTCTGTCGCCCCCTACTCCCCGCAGCCGGGGATCTCTCCCACCTGCGGCAATTAAGGGGTAGCCCGTTTGAGGTATGGGTATACTCCAGTGTATGGCTGAGAATAACGCCACTGCTTGCAGCAGCATCGTCATTCATAAGGTTTTCGCTACAACGAAATCCTGAAGGAAGAAGTCACCATGTTAAAACGTTGTCTCTCTCCGCTTACGCTGGTCAACCAGGTGGCGCTGATTGTTTTACTGTCCACCGCAATCGGCGTGGCAGGTATGGCCGTCTCCGGCTGGTTGGTTCAGGGCGTTCAGGGCAGCGCGCATGCGATTAACAAAGCCGGCTCCCTGCGTATGCAGAGCTATCGTCTGCTGGCAGCGGTTCCGCTGGATGCCAATGACCAGCCGCTGCTGGAAGAGATGGAAAGAACGGCCTTCAGCCCGGAACTCACGCGCGCCGCTAAGCGCGACGGACAACAGGCGCAGCTGAAGGCGTTACAGGATTACTGGCATACCGAACTGGCGCCAGGGCTATCACATGCACAAAACGCGGACGCCGTTGCCGAGGACGTTACGCAGTTTGTGGCAGGACTGGATAAGCTGGTGACCGCCTTTGACCACACCACGGAATTGCGTATTGAGCGCGTGGTGATGCTGCATCGTCTGATGGCCGTGTTTATGGCACTGCTGCTGGTTTTCACCATTATCTGGCTGCGTGTTCGTCTGCTGGAACCGTGGAAACAGCTGCTGTCGATGGCGCGAGCCGTCAGCCAACGTGATTTTACCCAGCGCGCATGCATTAGCGGGCGTAATGAAATGGCGGCCCTGGGATCGGCACTGAACAATATGTCAGAAGAGCTGGCAGAAAGTTACGCGGTACTGGAACAGCGGGTGCAGGAGAAAACCGCCGGTCTGGAGCATAAAAACCAGATCCTCTCCTTCCTGTGGCAAGCCAACCGCCGTCTGCACTCTCAGGTACCACTGTGTGAACGTCTTTCCCCGGTACTCAACGGGCTACAAAATTTAACGCTGTTGCATGATATCGAACTGCGGGTGTACGACCTGGAAGATGAAGATAATCACCAGGAGTTTACCTGTCAGTCGAACGTCAGCTGTGATGAAAAAGGGTGTCATCTGTGTCCGCGCGGCACGCTGCCCGCCATTGACGGCGGAATCACACTGAAATGGCGACTGACCGATGCGCATACTCAGTATGGTATTCTGCTGGCCACGTTGCCGCACGGACGTCATCTT
The DNA here is from genome assembly GCF_024809055.1 of Citrobacter sp. JUb117. NCBI lineage: Bacteria > Pseudomonadati > Pseudomonadota > Gammaproteobacteria > Enterobacterales > Enterobacteriaceae > Citrobacter > Citrobacter sp. JUb117. Next base: position 58,085 of record NZ_JANUFB010000013.1, on the reverse strand, counting down.
AGCCACGACCAGCAGCAACTGGTTGATACCCTGGTTGAACAACTGACCGCGACGCTGGCGCTGGACAGGCAGCAGGAGCGTCAGCAGCAGTTGATTGTGATGGAAGAGCGTGCCACCATTGCACGCGAACTGCATGATTCTATTGCACAATCGCTTTCTTGTATGAAGATGCAGGTCAGCTGTTTGCAAATGCAAGGCGAGGCGCTGCCGGAAAACTGCCGCGACCTGTTGAGTCAAATTCGTAATGAACTGAACACGTCCTGGGTGCAGTTGCGTGAGCTGTTAACCACTTTCCGTTTGCAGTTAACGGAGCCTGGATTGCGCCCAGCGCTGGAAGCCAGCTGCCTGGAATACAGCGCCCGATTTGGTTTTACGGTGAAGCTGGATTACCAGCTGCCACCGCGTCTGGTGCCTTCGCACCAGGCTATTCACCTGTTGCAAATTGCCCGTGAAGCCCTGAGTAATGCCCTGAAACACTCTCACGCCGATGACGTTGTGGTGACGGTGGTGCAAAATGGCAAGCAGGTCAAACTGACAGTGCAAGATAACGGCTGCGGCGTACCGGAAAACGCCGAACGCAGTAACCACTACGGCATGATTATTATGCGCGATCGTGCGCAAAGCTTGCGCGGCGATTGCCGTGTACGCCGTCGCGAGACTGGCGGTACTGAAGTTGCTGTCACTTTCATTCCCGAAACAAACTTCACAGAAGTCCAAGGAGATACCCATGAGTAATCTGGAACCGGCAACCATCCTGTTGATCGATGATCATCCGATGTTGCGAACCGGTGTAAAACAGCTTGTCAGTATGGCGCCCGATATTACCGTGGTCGGCGAAGCCAGTAATGGCGAGCAGGGTATCGAGCTGGCTGAGTCTCTTGATCCCGATCTGATCCTGTTGGATCTCAATATGCCCGGTATGAACGGTCTGGAAACGCTCGATAAGCTGCGCGAAAAATCCCTGTCCGGCCGCATCGTCGTATTCAGCGTCTCCAATCATGAAGAAGACGTGGTCACCGCCCTGAAACGCGGCGCGGATGGTTATTTGTTGAAAGACATGGAACCGGAAGATTTGCTGAAGGCATTACAGCAAGCGGCCGCCGGTGAAATGGTGCTTAGCGAAGCTTTAACACCCGTACTGGCCGCCAGCCTGCGTGCTAATCGTGCCACCTCAGACCGCGATGTCACCCAGCTCACGCCGCGCGAACGCGACATCCTGAAACTGATTGCCCAGGGCCTGCCTAACAAGATGATTGCCCGCCGTCTGGATATCACCGAAAGCACGGTCAAAGTCCACGTGAAGCATATGCTGAAGAAAATGAAGCTCAAATCACGCGTAGAAGCCGCGGTATGGGTGCATCAGGAACGCATTTTCTAATTTTTAATGCTGCTTATCGTTAACGAGGATCATTTTCCGACACCGCGCTAAACGGTTCGGTCAGTGATAGCGTGATCTCATTGGAAGAGACACGCTGACCCTGTTCGTCTTCCACCACCACCGACAGCCGCCAGCGGTTTGTTGCCCCGTCACTGCTGTCCCACTTTGGCATAATAATCGTCCAGCCTTCTGCACTCCGGGTAGTTGTTCCCGCCGTCAAACTCAGCGCTTGCGTATCCCCCTGCCACGTCAGGTGGCGAATACCGTGTAGACTGCGCACCTCCAGCTTCAGCGCTACAGACTCGCCAGGCGTGAGATCCCACGGCGGAGTTGCCAGAAACACAGCCAGGGTTTTGCGCTGGCGATATTCCATCGTCGGCAGATTGTTACGCTGTGGTAAGTCATAACGACTCCCGCGCAAGGACTGACTGCCAGCCACTTCGCTGACCATCAACTGTTTTTTTAACGGCACGCCAAAGCGATAGTTAAGCTTTACGCCGACGCTGTTCTGGCTGACCCCGCTTTCACCCTGCTTATGCTGCGCGGTCACCGTCACCAGCGGCACCGGCGTGTAGCTCAGCCCCAGCTTGACCGCCACCGGATTATGGTAGCCGGTTCCGGAATGAAACAGATCGACCTGGTCGCCAAAGTATTGCTCCACGCTAACGCTGGTATTGAGATGTTCATAAAACGGGACCCGCATCAGGGCAGTAAGATCGTATCCCCGCGCCATGCGCTGCACCTGCGTCGCAGAACGTTCCTGCCAGGACGAGAACGGCTGGTAATAATTGGCGGATAAGCGCAGATACTCGCCCCACGCTTCAGCACCCACGCCACCGCGCGGCAGGTTTTCATCCAGCAGAGTGTCATAAAAGGTGTTGTAACCTAACAACCAGCCGTTGCGTACCCAGCGCTGCCCGATGCCCAGATTACTGACCAGCCCCTCATCTTGCTGGGTTATCCCCATCTGGCTCCAGGTTAGGTAACGTTGATTATCCTGCCAGGGAATAAACCAGCTTCCCCGGCTGCCGGTAAAGCGACCCTCGTTATCCACCTGTAGCCCAACGCTGGCATTACCCCAGGGAGAAAGCAACGACTCCAGTTGTTGATTCACCTGCTCACTGACCGTGTCACGCACCTGGCCAAACGCAAACTGCTTCGCCTGTTCACCGGTATCAAGACCATTATCGGTCATGCTGGCTTCGCCAAACGCTTTGACCATTTCGGCAAAATGCTTTTCACCGGCCCGGGACTCCGCTGCCATGCCAAGATCGGGTAAGCCATCATGATTGTTGTCAAACGGGTTGGCGGCCTGCTGGATAAACGAAGACTGCGCGCTGGCAGTACCGCCTGCCAGCGGCAAGAGTAGGAGGATACTACGTGTACAACTGAAAAAACGGCTCAAATCGTCGGTGGCTTTTACATCATTAAAATCAGGTCTCTCGACCGTTAACCATACCTTTCAGGCCAGCAATTTGCAGCCTTTTCTCAAATTTTCAGGAATATCCTTACTCTTTAAGCGTTACCGTTTGTTTCAGTAAGGCACGCAACTCCGGGATGCACGACCCACAGTTGCTGCCGCAGCGCAGCTGTTGTCCCAACGTCTGAACCGAATGGCAACCGTCGGTGATCGCCCGGACGATCGCCGTTTCACCTACGCTGAAACAGCTGCACACTATCGCCCCCTCGTCAGGCGCTATACCTGCGGGTTTGCCGCTCAGCAGCGCATGGCGTATTTCAGCATTGTCTGGCGCTCGCACAAACGCGGCGAGAATAGTGACGGTGTCAATCTCAGGCTGCGTCGCCGCCGACCAGAATCCCAGCATCAGTTGCCCCTCCCGCCAGGCCAGGATATTCAGCCCCTGGCCCCAGTGCGCCTGCTGGATTTGCCAGCCTTGTGCCGTGCAGTACTGGCATAGCCAGCTGGCGAATTCCCTGTCACCCGCCAGGGTATAGCGAAAAACCGTGTCCGCCGCTTTGCGCCACCAATGGACAAAACCGGGCAGTGTTAATTGATGGCGGCTAAACATCTCCCCCTGCCATTGCGGCTGCCAGGGCATGATACGCACCGCCGTCTGTTTACTTTCTGGCTGTCCGGAATGGGGATCGCACACCGGCGCGACCAGCGCGTTTACCCGGCCCTGACGGGCAAAGCTGTTGTTCCAGTGCATCGAGGTAAACGCGCTGCCCGCCCGCTGACCTGGCTGGATTGCCACCCTGCCCACCATCAGCCCGCGCGGGGAACTGATACGACACAGCGCTCGCCCGGTCAGCTGAAATCGTACGGCGTCCTCGGTTGACACCTCGACCAGCGGTTCGCTGATGTGCTGCATCAGGCGCGAAACGGTGCCGGTGCGGGTCATGGTGTGCCACTGGTCACGGATACGCCCGCTGTTTAACACCAGCGGATAGAGCGCATCACAGGCGGTTGTCATCCCCTGCGGCGTGACCGGCACCAGCCGCAAACGCTGGTTCGCGTGCCAGCCCTGCCAGAGGTTTAGCGGCGCTAGACATCGACTGACCGGCCAGCGAACCGGGGTCATGTCTTCCCACTGCGCGTACGTCATTTCGGCCAGGGCACCAATATCAAAGGCGCGTTCCCCATTATTTTCAAAACCGGAAAGCGCCGCATGTTCACAGAAGACCTCCCACGCGTTTTGCCAGCTAAACGCCCCGGCATACCCCAACTGTTTAGCCATCTGGGCGATAATCCACCAGTCTGCACGCGCCTCACCGGGAGAGTACAAAAAGGCGCGCTGGCGAGAAATGCGCCGCTCTGAATTGGTCACCGTACCATTCTTCTCTCCCCAGGCCTGCGCCGGAAAGCGAATGTGGGCATAGCGACTGGTATCGGTGTCGGCCACCACCTCGGAGACAATGACCAGCGGGCAGGCCGCCAGCGCCTGACACACAGCATGGCTGTCCGGTAACGATACCGCCGGGTTAGTCCCCATGATCCACACCGCTTTAATCTCGCCGTTGCCAATAGCCTCGAACAGCTCGACCGCCATCAACCCCGGCGTTTGTGCCAGCCGCTCAGCGCCCCAGAAGCGGGCCACGCGCGACAGGTCCTGCGGGTCAAAACTCATCTGTGCTGCCAACTGCGTCGCCAGCCCGCCTACCTCGCGACCGCCCATCGCGTTTGGCTGTCCGGTCAGCGAAAATGGCCCGCACCCGGCGCGGGCGTATTTACCGCTGGCCAAGTGGACGTTGATGATCGCATTGCATTTATCGCTGCCGCTGGCGGACTGGTTAATGCCCATGGTGTACAGCGTGACGGCCTTTGGCGCATACATAAACGCGTCATAAAACGCGGTGACTTCCGCCACCTCCAGCCCACAAAACTCCGCCACCCGCGCCACGTCCCAGTCACGCGCGATAGCCAACGTTTCCGTTGCCCCGTCAAAATCCCCCAGCGCTGCACCGTCGGTGGCAATTCTGTTGAGCAAACCCACAAACAGCCCACCGTCGCTGCCAGGCAGCAGCGGCAGATGCAGATCCGCAATATCACAGGTGGCAGTACGTCGGGGATCGATAACCACCACCTTCAACAATGGATTAGTTTGTCGTGCCTGCACCAGCCGTTGGTACAGCACTGGATGCGTCCACGCGGCATTCGATCCCACCAGCACCACCAGATCGCTACACTCGATATCTTCATAGCTGCAGGGCACCACGTCGGCACCCAGCGCCCGCTTATAGCCGGTCACCGCCGACGACATGCAAAGCCGCGAGTTGGTATCGATATTGGCCGCACCGATAAAACCTTTCATCAGCTTGTTGGCCGCGTAGTAATCTTCCGTCAGTAGCTGACCGGAAGCGTAAAAGGCCACCGCCTGCGGGCCGTGCTGGGCGATAATGCTGCGCAGACGCGTGCCTGCGGTTTCCAGCGCCTGCGACCAACTGACCTTCGCCCCGTCAACCGTCGGCTGTAACAATCTGCCGCTCAGCCCGGTGGTTTCCGCCAGCGCCGCGCCTTTGACGCACAGGCGACCAAAGTTTGCCGGATGGTCAGGATCGCCCCGGACGTTAACGCCTTTTTCGCTCACCTGGGCGATCACCCCACAGCCGACGCCGCAGTAGGGACATGTGGTACGTATCTCACTCATGAGGCCTCCGCGCGCAGAATCAATGCCTGATTGCCCACCCACACTTTTCCATCCACCACTTTCACCGGCCAGGCGCGTACCGCCTGCTCGCCGCTGTCATACTGGCGACCATCACGCAGGCGAATGCGCTGTTTATACAGCGGCGAAATCACAACAGGCTCACCGGCCACATCCCCCAAAATGCCGCGCGAAAGTACCTGAGCGTCACTGCCGGGTTCACGATTATCCAGCGCATAAATCGACTGACCAAAACGGAAGAGTGCGATTTGCAGGTCACCCAGTAGGGCACCAATCCCTGCCTGTTCCGGGATCGCCTCAAGCGGGCAGATCGCCTGCCAGGGTTTCACCGGTAATGTCTCACGAGCATGGCGTACAGGAGGGGCCAACTGCGGCTGGCCGCGTAAGGCTTGACGCGCGATGGCGTCATCCGGGGCATCGCTGTTGACGTAAGAGCGAAACAGCGCCAGACGTTGCGGACTGCTGAGCGTGGTTTGCCACTCGCACTGGTAGCTTTCCACTACCCGCGCCATCTCTTGTTCCAACTCGCTGGCAATACCTAAGCTATCGTCCATGATCACCTCGCGCAGGTAATCAATACCGCCCTCGAGATTGTCCATCCAGGTACTGGTACGCTGCAGGCGGTCCGCGGTGCGGATGTAGAACATCAGGAAACGATCGATGGTCTGAATCAGCGTGGCATCATCCAGATCGCTGGCAAACAGATCGGCATGGCGCGGCTTCATGCCGCCGTTGCCGCACAAATACAGGTTCCAGCCTTTATCCGTGGCAATGACGCCGACATCTTTCCCTTGGGCTTCGGCACACTCGCGGGTACAGCCGGAAACCGCCATTTTGATTTTGTGCGGTGCGCGCAGGCCCTTGTAGCGATTCTCCAGCGTGACCGCCAGTCCGGTTGAGTCTTGAACACCGTAGCGACACCAGGTTGAGCCGACACAGGACTTCACCGTACGCAGCGACTTCCCGTAAGCATGCCCGGTCTCGAACCCCGCCTCGACCAGCTCGCGCCAGATATCGGGCAACTGTTCAAGCCGCGCACCGAAGAGATCAACCCGCTGCCCGCCGGTAATTTTGCTGTACAACTGGTAGCGTTTAGCAATCTGACCAAGGGCAATCAGGCCATCCGGCGTCACTTCCCCCGCCGGCATGCGCGGGACCACCGAATACGATCCGTCTTTTTGAATGTTGGCAAAATAGCGATCGTTCGTGTCCTGCAACGGCAGATGCGCAGGTTTAAGCAGATACTCATTCCAGCAGGAGGCCAGCACCGACCCCACCAGCGGTTTACAAATTTCACAGCCGTGCCCGTGTCCATAGCGGGCAATCAACTGTTCGAAAGTGTGAATATGATTCACCCGCACCAGATGATAGATTTCCTGACGCGACCAGGGAAAGTGTTCACAGATATCCTTTTTGACCTCCACACCCTGCGCAGCCAGCTGATGATCCATCACCTGTTTGACCAGTGCGCTGCACCCGCCACAGCCGGTTGCCGCTTTGGTACACTGTTTTATTGCACCGATATCCGTCGCCCCAGCGCTGACCGCCCGGCAGATATCGGCCTTGCTGACGTTATGACAAGAACAAATCTGTGCGGTGTCAGGGAGTGCCGCCACCCCAAGCACTTTCGGTGCGCTACCCGCCACGGCAGGCAGGATCAGCAATTCCGGCTGCGCGGGCAGCACCAGTCCGTTCAACATCATTTGTAGTAGCGTGGTATAGTCACTGGCATCGCCCACCAACACGCCGCCCAGCAGCGTTTTGCCGTCGGCGCTGACGACGATTTTCTTGTAGATTTGCTGCGGGCCGTGGGTCCACTGATAGCTTTGCGCCCCCGGCGTGCGCGCCTGCGCATCACCAAATGACGCCACATCAACGCCGAGCAGCTTGAGCTTAGTGCTCATGTCCGCCCCGCCAAAACTGGCCTCTTCCCCGGCCAGCCGCGCGGCGGCAACGCGCGCCATCTGATAGCCCGGCGCCACCAGTCCAAATATCCGCCCTTCCCACAGCGCGCACTCGCCAATGGCGTAAATGGCATCATCTGACGTGCGGCAGTGGCTATCAATGCTTATTCCACCGCGATCGCCGAGGTGTAAGCCACTGCTGCGAGCCAGCGTATCCTGCGGGCGGATACCGGCGGAAAACACCACCAGATCGGTGTCCAGCCGCTCTCCGTCGGCAAAATGCAGCACCAGGCCGTCTGGCGTACGCTCAATTTCGCGGGTGGATTTTGCGGTATGCACCCCCACCCCCAGCGCCTCAATTTTTTCGCGCAGCATAGCGGCGCCGGCATTATCCAGTTGCACCGCCATCAGGTTCGCGGCGAATTCAACGACATGGGTTTCCAGCCCAAGCTGGCGCAGCGCATTGGCCGCCTCCAGCCCAAGCAGCCCACCGCCAATCACCACCCCACGCCGGGCATTTTTCGCTTTTTCCGCAATGGCATCGAGATCGTCGAGCGTACGGTAAACAAAACAATCCGCGGAATCACCGCCTTTTACCGGCGGCACAAACGGGTACGATCCGGTGGCCAGCACCAGCGCATCCCAGTGGGTTTCATGGCCGCTGGCGGTACGGATAACCCGAGCTTCACGGTCGATTTGCGTCACACACTGCGCAAGACGCAGCTCGATACCGTGACGCGCAAAGAAGTCCTCGTCCACCAGTGACAGCGACTGCGCGCTGCGCCCGGCGAAATACTCGGAAAGATGTACCCGATCATAGGCGGCATAACGTTCTTCGCCGAACACCACGATGTGATACTGCATATGCAGGTTGCGGCTTACGCATTGCTCGAGAAAATGGTGGCCAACCATACCGTGTCCCACAACAGCCAGCGTCGGTTTTGTCATCGTCATCAGTCCTGCAGCCGGTGGCTGCGTATCAAAGCGGTCAAATAGCCAGGCGGAATTTGCCGGCGCGTGTGCATCCAGCAAGTCGGTGAGCGGCGCAGCGCTGCGGCAATTGCCCATTAACAGCACGCCATGGAGTTTTCCGTCGCGAATCAGCAGACGGCGGTAGTGTCCGCTGAGCGGATCCCAGCTACTCAACGCGGTATCCGTGGGTTCGGCGTCCGTTACCCCAGCGCTGAACAGTTCGATTCCCGTCACCTTCAGGCGCGTGCCGCGATCATGCCAACGAAATCCCTCGCCGTTCTGGCCTGCCAGGCGTGCAGCCAGCACCTCGGCCTGCTGCAGGCACGGTGCCACCAGCCCCCAGGTCTGGCCGTTAATTTCACAACACTCGCCCACCGCGCTGATGCCTGCGACGGTGGTACGCAGTTGTGCGTCCACCACGATCCCCCGTTGGCAGCTCACACCGCTCTCCTGCGCCAGGTGGATATTCGGTTTGACGCCGGTCGCCATCACCACCCGCTGCGCGGCCAACTGCTCACCATCCAGCAATGTGACGCGATCTCCTTCAATGCACGTAATCCCGGAATTGAGTACGCAGCGAATACCGCGCGCTGTCAGCTGGGCCAGCAACAGATCGCTGGCCTGCCGATCCAGCTGGTGCTCCATCAGACGTTCGGCGCGATGAATTAACGTGACGTTGTCACAGTTTAGCCGTAGCGCTGCCGCTGCCTCCACGCCGAGTACGCCGCCGCCAAGCACCACCACCGGACCTGGTTGTTGCAAGATGGCCTCCACATCCGCCATCGTGCGAAACGCGTGCACATGCGCCTGTTCACCGCCAGGAATTGGCGGAATAAACGGCACCGAGCCGGTGGCAAAAACCAGCTCATCCCACTCAAGGATGCGCGTGCAGGTCGTCAGCCGGCGGCGAGTCGCATCAACGGCCAGCACGCGTTCCCCGCTCAGCACCGTGACGCCGTGGTCGGTATACCACTGGCGCGGATGAAGTAGCGTGTGGGCAAACGTCTTCTCCCCACCCAGCACCGGTGATAGCTGGATGCGGTTATAGGCCAGCTGCGGTTCCTCACCGATAAGCGTGATCGCGATGTCGCTGCACTTGTACGCCAGCAGCGCCTCGGTCAGGCGCGTCGCCGCCATGCCGTGCCCCACAATGACCAGTCGTTGCGTCATATCGCCCCCTTACGCCGCCTTCGGCTGTTTCTCATACAGGAAGTGGAGGATGCGTTGCCGCAGGTGGTGATAACGGCTGTCATCCGCCAACTGGACGCGGTTACGCGGGCGCGGCAGATTTACCGCCAGAATCTCGCCCACCGTGGCCGCCGGGCCATTGGTCATCATCATCACCCGATCAGAGAGCAGCACCGCCTCATCGACGTCATGGGTAATCAGCACAATGGTGGTGTTCAGCGATTGCTGGATCTGCATCACCGTGTCCTGCAAATGTGCTCTGGTGAGTGCATCCAGCGCGCCAAACGGTTCATCCATCAGCAGCACTTTGGGTTTCATGGCCAGCGCACGGGCAATACCCACTCGCTGCTTCATGCCGCCGGAAACCTCGCCTGGATGTTTGTGCATCGCGTGGCCCATCTGCACCCGTTCAAGATTGTGCGCAATCCACTCGCGCCGCTCGGCCTTGTTCATGGTGCGGCGAAAGACCTGATCGACCGCCAGCGCCACGTTGTCAAAGCAACTCAGCCACGGCAGCAATGAATGGTTCTGGAATACAACCGCCCGCTCCGGCCCCGGCCCGGCAATTTCGCGGTTATCGCAAAGCAGGCCGCCTTCAGTGGGTAACGTGATGCCCGCGATCAGATTCAGCAACGTCGATTTCCCGCAGCCGGAATGACCAATCAGGCTGACCGTTTCCCCTTCATGGATATCAAACGAGACGTTTTGCAGCGCCAGAAACTCGCCGCTGGCGGTGGAAAAACGTTGGCTCACTGCCTGTACCTGAATAATGGGTTTCATGCTGTCTCCTTATTTTTCCTGCCAGCTAAAACGACGGGCGACCCGCATCAGCCCCTGCTCAAGCAGCAGGCCCACGACGCCAATAATGACAATGGCGATAAGAATGTTTTCGACGTTGAGGTTGTTCCACTCATTCCAGATCCAAAAGCCAATGCCCAGTCCACCGGTGAGCATTTCGGCGGCCACAATCACCAGCCAGGCAATACCGATAGACAGGCGCATGCCGGTGAGGATCGCAGGCAGTACCGCGGGAAAAAGAATGCGGCGCATCACCGTCCACTCGGAGAGTTGGAGCACACGGGCGACGTTGAGATAATCGTCAGGAATTCTGCGCACCCCTTCGGCGGTGTTGATCACCATCGGCCAGATGGAGCAGATAAAAATAGTCCAGCTGGAGGCCGGTTCCGCCTTTTGAAACAGCAGCAACCCAATGGGCAGCCAGGCCAACGGGCTGACCGGGCGCAGCAGCGCGACCAGCGGTGAAAACATGTGTGAGGCGAAGGTAAATCGGCCAATCAGAAATCCGAGCGGGATGCCGACTAGCGCCGCGAGGCCAAAACCAATGGCCACCCGCTGCAATGACGCCAGCACGTTCCAGCCGATGCCCATATCGTTCGGCCCATTGTTATAGAACGGGTCAGCAAACAGCGTTAGCGCCGAGTCCAGCGTGCTGAGCGGCGTCGGAAATCCCTGGCTGTTGATCGCCGCCAGTTGCCAGCACACCACCAGCAGGCCCATCCCCAGCAGCGCGGGCACGGCTCGTCTGACCCACGCGTGCAGCCACAAATAGGCCGGCGTTTTGCGTTTTCTCACCGTCACGGCGGCCAGCGTGATCACCTCACCCACAGCCGGTTCAGGGGTTTTTAGTTGCGTGTTTTGTTTCATCTCAGGCTCCTTTACGGTGGAGGGTAAAGCGGTTGGCATACGCTTCCGGGTCGCGACCGTCCCACACGGTACCGTCCATCAGCGTGCTGGTACGCAGTAGCTGCGCTGGCAGGGTTATGCCGCCTACGGCCGTCGCCGCGTCGCGCCAGATATCAATACGGTTGACCCTGGCCGCAATATCCGCATAGTCCGGTGCCTGCTTAAGCAGCCCCCAGCGGCGGAACTGCGTCAGGAACCACATGCCGTCCGAGTGCCACGGGAAGCTGACTTCTCCGTCACGAAAGAATTGGATCGGGTGCGCGTCCTGCCAGCGATGACCAGCACCGTTGTCGTATTCGCCCAGCATGCGTCCGGTCAGGTACTGTGCTTTGGTATTGAGCCAGGCGCGTCCGGCAAGGATTTGCGCCGTTTCACGTTTGTTGGCCTCGCTGGCGTCAATCCAGCGCGACGCCTCAAGTACGGCGCTTACCAGCGCCCGGGCGGTGTGTGGATGCTTCTCCACCCATTCCCGGCGCGTGCCGAGCACTTTTTCCGGATGATCGGGCCAGATTGCCTGCGAGGTAGCGGCGGTAAATCCGATGCGGTCATTAATGGCCCGCGCATTCCACGGCTCGCCGACGCAGAAACCGCTCATATTGCCGATGCGCATGTTCATCACCATTTGCGGCGGCGGCACCACCACGGTACGGATATCGGTAAACGGATTGATGTCGGCGCTGGCCAGCCAGTAATAGAGCCACATGGCGTGCGTGCCGGTAGGAAAGGTATGCGCGAAGGTGTAGGTTCCTGGCGCCTGCCCGGCAATCAGCTTTTTCAGCGACGGCGCGTCGGCGATCCCCTGCTCCTGCAGCGCAGCAGACAGCGTGATGGCCTGGCCGTTTTGGTTCAGCGTCATCAGATTTGCCATCGCCTGCGGTTTGCTGGCGATGCCCAACTCCAGCCCGTACAAGAGTCCATACAGAACGTGGGCGGCGTCCAGTTCGCCGGAAACCAGTTTGTCACGTACCGCCGCCCAACTGGCCTCTTTGCTGGGCACCAGCGTAATGCCGTACTTTTTATCAAAGCCTTTCAACGCGGCAATCACCAACGGCGCGCAGTCAGTGAGGGGAATGAAGCCCACTCTGACCGTGGTCATTTCTGGCGCGTCAGACCCTGCAGCCCACACCGATGGCATCAGGCCGGAAATCAGGGATGCCCCCCCGATGGCGGCGCTGGCCTGCAGGAATCGCCGCCGCGTTAGCAAAACTGTTCTGTCATCCATACATGCTCCCCATAACAAAAAAAAAGCGCCCGGCAATGCCGAAGCATTGCAGGACGCCTTTATCCTCAAAGCAGACAAACCGCCGTTGGTCTGTTGCTAAACTGTCTGTAGAGATGAATGCAATTCGGATGCCAGAATTTCGCTGGCGCGCTGAGCGGCTTTTACCTCCCGGTGACGTTATTTTGCACCCGAATATGGCAGAGGCTGCTCGTCTGTTGTGCAGCCGCTATCCCTGAATGAGTGATTTCACGGTCAACAGCGCACGGGCGATATCCACCATCCGCTGATTTTTATCCATCGCCATTTTGCGCAGCCGTTGCCAGGCCTGTTCCTCACTCATATTGTGATGATTCATCAGTACACTTTTCGCCTTATCAATCACCTTCCGCTCTTCTAACGTATCCTGTAGCGACGCCAGTTGGCCGCTCATCTGCTCGAGCTGGCGTGCCTGCTGGCGAACCAGCAGCAGAAGCTGTTTGTCGCGACGCAGGCAGAGGTTGTCATCGGCGCTATCATCAAGCCAGTTATCGAGCGGCAGCGCGTTGGCGTCTTCCGCCAGACGCCGCTCAACGGCCTGCATCAGCTCGCCGATCAGCCTCTCCTCCACGTCGCGTAAACGTTCCAGCCGCTGGGTCTGCAACGTAAACCAGCGCAGCGTGCTTTCGCCGTTATCGGCCTGCGGGTGTCGCGTGCAAACCTGTCGACGCAACTGTTCAATCGTGCCAGAGGCTTCACACTGCTGGCGAAAATGCTGCACCAGCGCCGGTGAGGCCAGTGAGCTAAAGGCTTCAAAGCACGGCTGCTGTCCGTCGATCCGATCCACCAGCGCCTGGCGCATAGGCGGCTCAAATTCGCCAAGCGTAAAGCCAATCGCGCCCAATGCCCGCTCTTGCCCCACCAGCTCTTTGCCCTGCATAAAGCTGTACAGGGCCACCATCCCGCGGGCAACGTAGGGGTCATCAATACTGTCATTAAGTTGCGGGACAATACCGAGCACATGCCGCAGCGCACGGTTGTACTGCGCCATGGCCTGTTGCGCATCTAACGCCTGCCCGCTGACCGCTTCACGCAATGCGGGCAACTGCGCCAGGCACCAGACGGTACCGGCAATGCGATGGCATAGCGTGCTGCTGGCCTGCGGCATAAGCTGCGTAAACAGCGCGTGCAGTTGTCGACATTCCTCATCCACCAGTGCGCGGCTGGCACGGACCTCCGGACCGTAAAGTGACCCACGGGAGCACAACCAAATGTTGGATGCACCGCGTTCGCACTGTAGCATATGCACCAGATGGCTAATGCGCGTCACCAGTTGGCCTGACTGCGCCAACTGGCGAAGCTGGGTATTCTCAAGCTGACGTGCGTGGTGAAACCATTGCGTGGCACCGGGGTCTTGCGCATGTGTCATCATCTCTGCTCTCACGGATAACGGGTTTTCCCAAAGAGCTAGCAATATCCATGCCCCCCTGACAACAGGAGTCAAAATGCAAAAGATAGTGATCGTCGCGAACGGTGCGGCCTATGGAAGCGAATCGTTATTTAACAGTCTGCGTCTGGCCATTGCCCTGCGCGAACAGGATGACAGCCTCGATCTGCGACTTTTTTTGATGTCGGACGCGGTAACGGCGGGAATACGCGGGCAGAAGCCGACGGAAGGCTACAATATTCAGCAAATGCTGGAGATCCTGACCGCACAAAATGTGCCGGTGAAACTGTGCAAAACCTGCACCGATGGTCGTGGCATCACCACGCTGCCGTTAATCGACGGCGTTGAAGTCGGGACATTGGTGGAATTAGCCCAGTGGACGCTAGCGGCGGATAAGGTGTTAACCTTCTGATAGACGACTTTTCAGGTAAGCGCACTGAAAGAGCCGGATATTTCCAGATTTAATCTGTCAGGGGCGCGGTTTCGCTAAACGTAAGCACGCCCTTTCAACACTTTTCAGGGATTTTGTCATTTTTGTTTAATCGTTATGCCATTTTTTGATCAAAATCAGCATCCTGTCCCTCCCCCTTTGGTGTTATGCCATGAGTGAAATGTGAACAACATCACGCAGCACTTTCGACAGAAAGTACGTTGTTTTCAAGAATGGGGTGAAAAATGGCATTAGTGAAGGCAAGTTTGAAATTGTTTGGTGGAGATACCGTGGTGGTGCGCTGTTCTGAGCGCTGTCACATTCATCTGATGAGCGAAAAAAATCACGTCAAAGACACGCAGACCGACATTTTAAGCGTGCAGGATCGTGATAACGCATGGTTGACCGTGCCGTATACCGGCACGTGGAATGTTCTGATCGACAGCCACAGCCAGTCGCTGGAACATTCCATCAGTTATATCGCCGCCTGATAGTTAGCTGCCCGAAAGCACTCTCGCTTATCGGGCAGTTCGCCGACTCAGGCAAATCCTGGCCGCATGACCCCTTCCGGTAACACCTCGCCCAGCAGTCGTTTGACCGTGACGATCAGTTCGTTCAGGCAATCATCCTGCATACCTAACCGGGACAGTTCCTGTTCCAGCGAGAACAGATACTGCGCATTGGTTCCCAATGGTCCGCTGGCGGTAGCGATAAGCGGCGCGATCACCTGCGCGCGCGTATCTGCCTCAAACAATGGATGCCGCGGATCCATAATAAAGACCAACGCATTGACCGTCCGCCCGTCATCAAGCGTGAGCTGACACCAGGTCGGAAGATAGCAGCCGGTGATCATTTCGCGCTTCCACAGCAACGTCAACTCTTGCTCCAGCGAGGCGTCCGGTAAGCGGTAGGCTACACCGGTGGTGCGGCCCCCTTCTTTCAGGGCCAGCATCCGTCCAGGCTGACACGCCGTGCCTCGTCCCGCCGTCAGGCGCAGGCAAAATGCCCGGTGCCAGCCGACTAACGTGCCGGTACACGACTCCTCAAACTCTAAGGCCGGGTTCCACATCAACGATCCATAACCAAAGATCCACACCGGTCCATCATCTGGTCGGCAAGCGAGTGTGGCAGCCAGTGAGGCTGCCCGTTGTTCCGCTGACCAGAGTAGTGATTCTTCAATAGCACCAAATGCCGTCTTACAGTCGGCATTCAATAAAAAATCACGCGTTAACACCTTACACCTCCGCCACTGCAACGTCCCTGCGACAACTTTTTGACGCCTTCCGGGCTTTTTTGCTGTTCATTTTGAAACCAATATCAGGACAATAGGCAATTCACTGGCTGCATGCAAGGCAGCAAAGGCTCAACGGCACTTTATATCCTGTACTGATGGCGCGATCGGTACCGACATGTTGCTCATTGTGAGTGTCAATATTTGTGCACCATTAAAACTAACACCTTGTTATTTAAATCGTCTCTAAACAAGATAAATGATTATATTCACTTTGAAGCAAAAAACGGGCCACGCCGTAAAATTACGTAAAAACAGATCGGAAATACCGAGATATCTGTTATTTTTTACATTCTTTAATACATTTATAATTATAAATACCTGCAGAGATGGAGAAGTGAATGACACATGCACATGAGGCGGTAAAAACCCGCCACAAGGAGACCTCGCTCGTCTTCCCGATTTTGGCGCTGGTAGTTCTGTTCTTATGGGGGAGCAGTCAGTCACTACCAGTGGTTATCGGCATTAATGCGCTTGCCCTGGTGGGTATATTAAGCAGTGCATTTAGCGTTGTACGTCACGCAGACGTATTAGCCCACCGACTCGGTGAACCCTATGGTTCCCTGATCCTGAGCCTGTCGGTGGTTATTCTTGAAGTCAGCTTAATTTCTGCATTAATGGCAACGGGCGACGCCGCGCCGACCCTGATGCGCGATACGCTCTATTCAATCATTATGATTGTCACCGGTGGTCTGGTCGGTTTTTCATTACTGTTAGGCGGGCGTAAATTTGCCACCCAGTATATGAATCTGTTTGGTATTAAACAGTATTTGATCGCCCTGTTCCCGCTGGCCATTATTGTGCTGGTGTTCCCGATGGCATTGCCGGGCGCGAATTTCACCACTGCGCAGGCGCTACTGGTGGCGTTAATTTCTGCCGCAATGTACGGCGTATTTCTTCTGATTCAGACAAAAACGCACCAGAGCCTGTTTATTTACGAACACGAAGACGAGGGTGACGACGACGACCCGCACCACGGTAAACCGTCAGCGCACAGTAATATGTGGCATGCGGTTTGGCTTATCGTCCATTTAATTGCGGTTATCGCAGTGACCAAAATGAACGCCAACCCACTGGAGACGCTGTTAACGGAACTGAATGCGCCGGTTGCGTTCACTGGTTTCCTTGTCGCATTGCTGATCCTCTCTCCTGAAGGGCTGGGTGCGCTGAAAGCGGTGCTGAGCAATCAGGTACAGCGTGCGATGAATTTGTTCTTCGGCTCCGTGCTCGCCACCATTTCGCTGACAGTTCCGGTTGTAACGCTGATTGCGTGGGCGACGGGCAACGACCTGGTGTTTGGCTTAGGTTCGCCAGAGATGATTGTGATGGTTTCTTCGTTGGTACTGTGCCAAATTTCCTTCTCGACCGGGCGCACGAACGTGCTTAACGGTGCGGCACATCTGGCACTGTTTATCGCCTATCTGATGACGATCTTTGCTTGATTCATAAAAAAGCCGGATGCGACGCAAAGCGTCATATCCGGCCTACAGTGATTTTTGCGTCGTAGGCCCGATAAGCGTAAGCGCCATCGGGCACACAAGCCAAACTTAGTTCTCAGTATCCAGTTCGTCGAAGCTTTTCACCAGATCATCAACCGCTTTGATCTGGGTGAGGAACTGTTCCAGCTTCGCCAGCGGCAGCGCGGAAGGACCGTCACATTTCGCATTGGCTGGATCCGGATGTGCTTCAATGAACAGACCCGCCAGACCCACCGCCATACCGGCACGCGCCAGTTCAGTCACCTGCGCACGACGACCGCCGCTTGCAGCACCGAACGGGTCGCGGCACTGCAGCGCGTGGGTAACGTCAAAAATAACCGGTGAGTTACCGGAAACTTTCTTCATCACGCCAAAGCCCAGCATATCCACAACCAGGTTGTCGTAACCGAAGTTTGCGCCACGATCGCACAGAATAACCTTGTCGTTGCCACCTTCATGGAATTTATCCACGATATTACCCATTTGACCTGGGCTTACGAACTGCGGTTTTTTGACGTTGATAACGGCACCGGTTTTCGCCATCGCTTCAACCAGATCGGTCTGGCGAGCGAGGAAGGCCGGAAGCTGAATCACGTCCACAACGTCAGCCACAGGCTGCGCCTGGCTGGCTTCATGCACGTCGGTGATCACTTTTACGCCAAAGGTTTGTTTCAGTTCCTGGAAGATTTTCATCCCTTCTTCAAGGCCCGGACCACGATAAGAGTGGATGGAAGAACGGTTGGCTTTATCAAAGGAGGCTTTGAACACGTAAGGGATACCCAGTTTCTGAGTAACGGTTACGTAGTGCTCACAAATGCGCATCGCCAGATCGCGGGATTCCAGCACGTTCATGCCGCCAAACAGCACGAATGGCAGGTCATTTGCCACGTTGATGTCGCCAATGCTAACCACTTTTTGTTTCATAGGATCGCCTTAAACGGTAGGTAAAGTGTCATTAATCAATGCAATACAATATGCTTGTGCGAAATAGTATTTATCTGCGCACGGATCATTTCGCTGATCGGGTCTTCCGGACACTGCTCAACGAAATAACTTAAATCGGTTAACGCAACATGTTCACATTCCAGCTGCGCGTAGATCAATCCGCGATCGCGTATTTCATACGGATCTTCAGGATTAAACTGCAATAAGGCCTCACTGGCGCGCAGTGCCAGCTCCATTTGCCGTTCTTCCATCAGCGATGATTTCAGCGTGTCGAGCAGTTTGCGGATCACTTCCGCGTTATCCGCCTCATCGAGATCTTCGTTAAACAGCTCAGCTACCGGGCTGATATTGCCCTTTAGCCACACTTCCAGCGTGTGCTCATTTAACGTTTCGCCATTGAACGGGTTAATCAACCACATTTCGCCTTCCAGTGATTCAATGCGCAGAATTAACTGCGTCGGGAAAATCACCGGCACCAGCGGCAGATCCAGCCGATTGGCCAGCCACAACAAGATGGCGCCAAGCGACACCGCGCTGCCCTGACGATTTTTCAGGACCTGGTCGAGCCAAAGTGCATCAGAAAGACGATAGACGCCGCGGGTATCCGTAAACCCCCAGTCGCCGTAAAAAAGTGCCAGCAATTTTTCCAGTTGCTCATCCTGAGACAGGAGCTGGCTAATTTCTTCATGCGCGAGGCTGGCCAGACGTTCCAGTTCGTCGTAGACAGATTGCGTAGGGAAATCCAGGCGGATAGACTCCGATGCCAGGATCATCCCATCGCACAATGGCGCTTTATTAAATTCGAAATCAGCTAACGACCTCATGATTACCCCAGTAACGGTATTTTTGTGGTGGCGAGTTTAATGATGATGTACAGCACCACCAGCGCCAGCGGAAAGGCGATTAAACGCGCCTGCTGGCTGCGCGCCCGACGATAATCGAGCGCAATAAAACCCAAAACGATGTAAATGATAACCCCAAACAGCTTTTCAGTCAGCCATGTCCCCTGTTCGGTGAATGGCAGGATGTGCGTTTTAGCGATCAACGCCACGCCGCTGAGTAACAAAACGGTATCAATAACCGGCGGAGCAATCCGCGTCCAGCGCGCTGACGCAAGGCGTGCTTGCGTGTAACGCCACCAAAAACGCAGCGTGAGCAGCCCCACGGACAGCGCAATGCTAATAAGATGAACGCCGAGCAACAGGCTGAAGGTGGTCATGCAGCGAGGCGCCCGAGCGTAATGCGCTCGTTGCCGCCGTAATCACGACAGGTTTCGACCGCCTGGTATCCACTGCGCGTAAACGCGTCACGCACCGCCTGCCCCTGCTGCCAGCCGTGTTCCAGTAGCAAATAACCGCCAGGGGTTAACATGTGTTTAGACTGTTCGATGATATGCACGATATCCGCCAGGCCATGATCGCCGGCCACCAGCGCGGTCAGCGGCTCAAAACGTACATCGCCTTGTGCCAGATGCGGGTCCTGCTCATCAATGTACGGTGGGTTACTGACGATCATGTCGAACTGCTGCCCATGCAAAGCGCTGAACCAGTCGCTTTGCAGCACGCGCACATTGTTGATGCCCAGATGCTGCGTATTGCGGGTCGCCAGCGCCACGGCGTCCGGCATCCGATCAACCGCCGTCACGTCGCAGTCCGGGCGCTCGGAAGCCAGCGCCAGCGCAATAGCGCCCGTACCGGTCCCCAAATCCACAATGCGGCACGCAGAGGCAGGCAGGCGTGCCAGCGCCTGCTCGACTAAGCATTCAGTGTCCGGACGTGGAATAAGCGTCGCCGGTGACACGAACAGCGGCAGCGACCAGAACTCGCGAACGCCGGTTAAGTGCGCCACCGGTTCTCCCCGTTGACGACGCGCCACCAGCGCGTTCAGCTGTTCCTGCTGTGCCGCGGTTAATACCGTTTCACCAAACGCCAGAATAAAGGTACGCCCTTTGCCGGTAACGGTCTCGAGTAAGATCTCGGCGTCGCGGCGCGGGCTTTCGCTGTTCTGTAATTGGGCTATTGCTTCACGCAGCCAGTGCTGATAATCCATTAATCCTGCTCGGACAACGCCGCCAGCTGGTCGGCCTGGTATTCCTGGACAATCGGCTCAATGAGCATATCCAGTTTCCCTTCCATCGCTTCGTCCAGACGGTAGAGCGTCAGGTTGATGCGGTGATCGGTTACGCGACCCTGTGGGAAGTTATAGGTACGGTTACGATCGCTGCGATCGCCGCTGCCTAACAGGTTGCGGCGCTCGGAGGCTTCCGCCTGCTGGCGTCGCGCCACTTCGGCGGCACGAATACGTGAGCCCAGCACCGACATCGCTTTAGCTTTGTTTTTGTGCTGTGAACGTTCGTCCTGACATTCAACCACAATACCGGTCGGTAAGTGGGTAATACGAATAGCCGAGTCGGTGGTGTTAACGTGCTGACCACCGGCCCCCGATGAACGGAAGGTATCAATGCGCAGGTCAGCCGGATTGATGTCCGGCAGTTCCGCTTCCGGCAGCTCAGGCATCACCGCGACCGTACAGGCAGAGGTATGGATACGTCCCTGAGATTCGGTGGCCGGAACGCGCTGTACGCGATGACCGCCGGACTCGAACTTCAGTCGACCATACACGCCATCGCCGCTCACTTTGGCAATAATTTCTTTATAGCCGCCGTGTTCACCTTCGTTGGCGCTCATGATCTCCACGCGCCAGCGGCGAGATTCAGCGTAACGGCTGTACATACGGAACAGATCGCCTGCAAACAGCGCCGCTTCATCGCCGCCGGTTCCGGCACGCACTTCAAGAAACGCATTACGTTCGTCATCCGGATCTTTCGGCAGCAGTAGCACTTGCAGATGCTGTTCCAGCTGTTCACATTTTTCTTTTGCTTCGCGCAGTTCATCCTGCGCCATCTCACGCATTTCAGGATCGTCGAGCATCATCTGTGCTGTTTCGATATCATCCTGAACCTGTTGCCAGTCCGTGAAACAGCGAGAAACATCGCTTAACTGGGCATATTCGCGCGACAGCGCACGAAAGCGATCCTGGTCTGCGATGGTTCCCGCATCGCCGAGCAGCGCCTGAACTTCTTCATGGCGTTCATGCAGGGCTTCCAGTTTGGCAACGATAGAAGGCTTCATAGGCGTAAATGCACCCTGTAAAAAATAAGATTGGTGTGCTGCTACTCCAGCCCGAGGCTGTTGCGCAGAATATTCAGGCGTTCACTATCCCCGTCACGGGCAGCCTGTTGAAGAGATTTGGTTGGTGCATGGATCAGGCGGTTAGTCAGTTTCCAGGCCAGATCTTGCATAATGGCTTGCGCATCACCGCCCTGTTGAAGAGCAGCCAACGCTTTGGCGGTCAGTTCATCACGCACTTGTTCTGACTGACTGCGATATTCGCGGATGGTGTCACTCGCGCTTTGGGCGCGGAGCCAGGCCATAAATTCGCTGGTTTCCTGCTCGACGATCGTTTCGGCTTCCACCGCCGCCGCTTTACGCTGCGCCAGATTATGCGAAATGATGCTTTGCAGGTCGTCAACGCTGTACAAGTAAGCGTTCGACAGTTTGCCGACCTCCGGCTCAACATCGCGCGGTACGGCGATATCGACCAGCAGCATCGGCTGATTGCGGCGGTTTTTCAGCGCGCGCTCCACCATCCCTTTACCGATAATCGGCAGCGGGCTGGCGGTAGAACTGATAATGATATCGGCGTCCTGTAAACGTGCGTCGATATCACTCAATGAGATCACCTCAGCGCCGACTTCGTCTGCCAGCACCTGCGCACGTTCACGCGTACGGTTGGCGATGATCATCTTCTTCACTTTGTGTTCGCGTAGATGACGCGCCACCAGTTCGATGGTCTCACCTGCGCCAACCAGCAGTACGGTTACCGTGGACAGCGATTCAAAGATTTGTCGCGCCAGCGTACAGGCCGCAAAAGCAACGGACACGGCACTGGCGCCGATGTCGGTTTCGGTGCGGACACGTTTGGCGACGGAGAACGATTTCTGGAACATGCGCTCCAGCGCACTGGCGTTCAGGTGGCCTTTTTGCGAATCCGCAAAGGCTTTTTTCACCTGGCCGAGAATTTGTGGCTCGCCGAGTACCAGCGAATCCAGGCCGCTGGCAACCCGCATCAGATGGCTGACGGCGTCGTTGTCCTGATGCCAGTAAAGGCTGCTGCGCAGTTCTTCTTCATTCAGATTATGGTATTCGCACAGCCAACGGATCAGCGCCTCTTGCAGGTTATCCTGCTCTTCGACGCTGAGATACAGCTCCGTGCGGTTACACGTCGACAGCACTACCCCGCCTTGCACCATTGGCTGCGCAAGCAGGCTGTCCAGCGCCTGATCGAGCGTATCCGGCGAAAACGTTACGCGTTCTCGCAGCGATACAGGTGCCGTTTTATGGTTAATACCAAGCGCTAAAAGGGTCATGTGTGCGGGAATAGTACCAGCGTTGATAAGGTTAGACTGCGGGCATCATACAGGATGCGTGCGGCCAATAAAAGAGACTGCCCCCTTTTGGAGTAATAGCTTAGTGCACAAATTTTAGTGATTTAAGATAACGTGAACGTAGACGAGGTCAGATGGCGGCGCTAGCATTAAGAACTATAACTGCAACGTATCTCAAGGATTTGTCATCATTATGACCCTGCCTGATTTTCGCCTGATCCGCCTGCTGCCGCTGGCAAGCCTGGTCCTCACCGCCTGTACACTCAATGCGCCGAAAGGTCCTGGCAAAAGTCCGGACTCCCCGCAGTGGCGTCAGCACCAGCAGGAAGTGCGTGCGCTGCACCAGTATCAGACGCGCGGCGCGTTTGCCTACATTTCCGAACAGCAGAAGGTCTATGCCCGCTTCTTCTGGCAGCAAACCGGTCAGGATAACTATCGTCTGCTGCTGACCAATCCGCTGGGCAGTACCGAACTGGAACTGAAAGCCCAGCCAGGCAACGTCGAGCTTGTCGATAATAAAGGCAAGCATTATACCGCCGATGATGCCGAAGAAATGATTGGCAAACTGACCGGGATGCCGATTCCGCTCAATAGCCTGCGTCAGTGGATCCTCGGTCTGCCGGGCGACGCCACCGATTACAAACTTGACACGCAGTACCGTCTGAGCGAAGTCAACTACAGCCAGAACGGTAAGCGCTGGAAAGTGGTGTACAGCGCCTACGACAGCAAAACGCAGCCAGCGATGCCCGCTAACATGGAACTGTCCGACGGCGACCAGCGCATTAAGCTGAAAATGGATAACTGGATCGTGAAATGATGACCCATTGGCCCTCTCCGGCAAAACTGAATCTGTTTTTA
This sequence comes from Citrobacter sp. JUb117, assembly GCF_024809055.1. NCBI lineage: Bacteria > Pseudomonadati > Pseudomonadota > Gammaproteobacteria > Enterobacterales > Enterobacteriaceae > Citrobacter > Citrobacter sp. JUb117. The sequence goes on along the minus strand of NZ_JANUFB010000013.1, from coordinate 34,718 downwards.
TACATCACCGGACAGCGTGCGGATGGTTATCACACGCTGCAGACGCTGTTTCAGTTTCTCGATTACGGCGATGATATCCGCATTGAGGTGCGCGATGACGGCGACATTCATCTACTCACCCCGGTTGCGGGTGTGGAGCATGAAGATAACCTGATCGTGCGCGCCGCACGTTTGCTGATGAAAACTGCCGCAGAAAGTGGACGCTTGCCCGCCGGGCGCGGCGCGGCCATCAGCATTGATAAGCGCCTGCCAATGGGCGGGGGTCTGGGCGGAGGCTCCTCGAATGCCGCAACGGTTCTGGTGGCGCTGAACCACCTCTGGCAGTGCGGGCTGTCCGTCGATGAACTGGCAACCATCGGATTAACTCTGGGTGCCGACGTGCCGGTATTTGTACGCGGACACGCGGCCTTCGCCGAGGGGGTGGGAGAAATTCTCACGCCGGTCAATCCACCGGAAAAATGGTACCTGGTTGCTCATCCTGGCGTCAGTATTCCGACGCCGGTGATTTTTAAAGACCCGGAACTCCCGCGCAACACGCCAAAAAGGTCAATAGAAACGTTACTAAAATGTGAATTCGGCAATGATTGCGAGGTTATCGCAAGAAAACGTTTTCGCGAGGTTGATGAGGTGCTTTCTTGGCTGTTAGAATATGCGCCGTCGCGCCTGACTGGTACAGGGGCCTGTGTCTTTGCTGAATTTGATACAGAGTCTCGTGCTCGCCAGGTGCTTGAGCAAGCCCCGGAATGGCTCGAAGGCTTTGTGGCGAAAGGTGTCAACCTCTCCCCATTGCACAGAGCGTTACTCTAAATCATTCGGGTTTCAGGAAGATGGTGAGATGACGGAACGCCCGGCGCATACAAAAGTATGTGACTGGTGTGAGGAATTGATGCCAGCGCACATGAAACGCGAGAGATAACGAGTAAGCCGGGCAAGCTGAGTTGCGGTGACAACGTCACCCTGTTCCAGACGTTGCATCGCGCTCTTTAATACACCGCCTGGAGAGGATACTGCCTGGCCCGCACAGTTTTCGGCAGATTCTTTCCACCAATGGACGCATGCCTGAGGTTCTTCTCGTGCCTGATATGAAGCTTTTTGCTGGTAACGCCACCCCGGAACTAGCACAACGTATTGCCAACCGCCTGTACACTTCACTCGGCGACGCCGCTGTAGGTCGCTTTAGCGACGGCGAAGTCAGCGTACAAATTAATGAAAATGTACGCGGTGGTGATATTTTCATCATCCAGTCCACTTGTGCCCCTACTAACGACAACCTGATGGAATTGGTCGTTATGGTCGATGCTCTGCGCCGTGCTTCCGCAGGCCGTATCACCGCCGTTATTCCTTACTTCGGCTATGCACGCCAGGATCGTCGCGTACGTTCCGCTCGTGTACCGATTACCGCAAAAGTCGTCGCTGACTTCCTGTCAAGCGTTGGCGTTGACCGCGTCCTCACCGTTGACCTGCATGCTGAACAGATCCAGGGCTTCTTTGACGTACCGGTTGATAACGTATTCGGTAGCCCAATTCTGTTAGAAGACATGCTGCAGCTGAACCTGGACAACCCGATTGTGGTTTCTCCAGACATCGGTGGCGTCGTGCGTGCCCGCGCTATCGCTAAGCTGCTGAACGATACCGATATGGCTATCATCGACAAACGTCGCCCGCGTGCGAACGTTTCTCAGGTGATGCACATTATTGGTGACGTTGCAGGTCGTGACTGCGTCCTGGTTGATGACATGATCGATACCGGCGGTACGCTGTGCAAAGCAGCAGAAGCGCTGAAAGAACGTGGTGCCAAACGCGTATTTGCTTACGCAACTCACCCGATCTTCTCAGGCAATGCGGCAAACAACCTGCGCAACTCGGTGATTGATGAAGTCGTGGTTTGTGACACCATTCCACTGACCGACGAAATCAAAGCACTGCCGAACGTGCGTACGTTGACCCTGTCGGGTATGCTGGCCGAAGCGATTCGTCGTATCAGCAACGAAGAATCCATCTCTGCTATGTTCGAGCATTAATCGAGCCCGGCTCAAAAACCCGCTGCGGCGGGTTTTTTTATCCGTTTTATTTATTTGTATGATTTATGCCAACTTCAACTATCAGTTTCTAGATAGATGATGCGCTCATGGATGAAACATTATTGTGAACAGACTATTTTCCTCACATGTGATGCCTTTCCGCGCCCTCATCGACGCTTGTTGGAAAGAAAAATATACCGCCTCGCGCTTTACCCGTGATCTGATCGCCGGGATAACCGTGGGCATTATTGCTATCCCGCTGGCAATGGCGTTGGCAATTGGCAGCGGCGTTGCGCCACAATACGGCCTGTATACCTCAGCCGTTGCCGGGATTGTTATCGCCCTTACCGGTGGTTCACGTTTTAGCGTCTCCGGTCCTACCGCCGCCTTCGTGGTGATTTTATATCCGGTGTCGCAGCAGTTCGGGCTGGCAGGTCTGCTGGTGGCTACGCTGATGTCCGGGATCTTCCTGATCCTTTTCGGCCTCGCCCGATTTGGCCGATTGATCGAATATATCCCGGTCTCCGTTACCTTAGGCTTTACCTCAGGTATCGGTATCACCATCGGTACCATGCAGATTAAAGATTTTCTCGGTCTGCAGATGGCACACGTCCCGGAACACTACCTGCAAAAAGTGGGTGCGTTGTTTATGGCCCTGCCGACCATTAACCTTGGTGATGCCGCCATTGGCGTGGTCACGCTGGGGATCCTGATTTTCTGGCCGCGTCTGGGGATCCGCCTGCCTGGTCATCTTCCGGCGCTGCTGGCCGGTTGTGCGGTAATGGGCATCGTTAACCTGACAGGTGGCCATGTCGCGACCATCGGTTCTCAGTTCCACTACATTCTGGCGGATGGTTCGCAGGGCAACGGTATCCCGCAACTGCTGCCACAGCTGGTGTTGCCGTGGGATATGCCGGGGTCGGACTTTACGCTAAGCTGGAGTTCATTACGGGCGCTGTTACCGGCAGCCTTCTCGATGGCGATGCTCGGCGCGATTGAATCCCTGCTGTGCGCTGTGGTGCTCGACGGGATGACCGGCACCAAGCACAAAGCCAACAGCGAGTTGGTGGGTCAAGGGCTGGGGAATATCGTCGCGCCATTCTTCGGCGGCATCACCGCCACCGCCGCAATTGCCCGCTCTGCGGCTAACGTTCGCGCCGGGGCCACCTCGCCCATTTCTGCGGTGATCCACGCGATTCTGGTGATCCTCGCCCTGCTGGTGTTAGCTCCGTGGCTTTCCTGGCTGCCACTTTCCGCCATGGCGGCCCTGCTGCTGATGGTGGCGTGGAACATGAGTGAAGCCCATAAAGTGGTGGATCTGCTGCGTCACGCACCGAAAGACGACATCATCGTGATGCTGATGTGTATGTCGCTGACCGTACTGTTCGATATGGTGATCGCCATCAGCGTCGGTATCGTTCTTGCCTCGCTGCTGTTTATGCGCCGCATTGCGCGCATGACGCGCCTGGCACCGGTTAACGTAGACGTACCGGACGATGTGCTGGTGCTGCGCGTGATTGGCCCGCTGTTCTTTGCCGCAGCGGAGGGATTGTTTACCGATCTCGAAACGCGTATTACAGGCAAGCGCATCGTGGTACTGAAGTGGGATGCCGTCCCGGTACTGGATGCCGGTGGTCTGGACGCCTTCCAGCGTTTTGTTAAACGACTGCCGGAAGGCTGTGAATTACGTATCAGTAATCTGGAGTTCCAACCGCTACGCACCATGGCGCGTGCGGGTATCCAACCCATCCCCGGCCGTCTGGCGTTCTTCCCGAACCGTGACGCCGCACTGGCTGATATTTAACGTTTAGTGATGGCCGGCAGGCTTTGCTTGTCGGTCACTCTTCACTTCTGCAATCCCCGCTGAGTTGCTATTATCATTTCCCCTACTCCTGATAATACCCACAACAATGAACCCTAATGCTACGTATACCTTTCGCGAAATTACCGAGTCGGATATTCCCGCCGTTCAGTCATTTATTATCCGTCATTTAAATCTCTATTTTCAGGCTAACAGGCCCACTCCACGTCCTGACGAAGACATATTAGATTTACGTTCACACTACCTGCACCACCCCCGAAATCTACTGCTCGGCGCGTGGAATGCACACCAGCAACTTATCGCTACGCTGGCAGTGTGTCAGTACGATGACAGAATCATGGCATTGCGCGGGCGCTATGATTTAGCCAACACCGCAGAAATTTGCCGCTGTTACGTGGAACAGGAACACCGCCGTCGAGGTATAGGCCGCCAACTTATGACGCTGGCAGAAGCATATTGTCAGCGTCAGCAATATAAAACGCTCTACTTGCATACCCATCATTTTTTACCCGGCGGCTATCAGTTTTGGTGCAACAATCACTTTAACGTGTTCCTTGATGAAGGTGGCGAGCAACAAATTGTCCATATGGAAAAACATATTGAAAAATGTGATGTGGCGCAGATTATTTAATAAGCGTGTATTTCTCGCTATTCATTTTATTCTTTTTCAACGCCACATCGTTAATTGATCAGCATCAAATAATTCTCATTTAATTTACCAAATATTCATTATCTTCGGCACATCACAATGAGCCATTAAAGATTAACCACATGATTTAAAAGGAATTAAAAATGACAATTAAATACTACCTACTTATTACAGCGGTTGACGCAATATTAGCATACCGATACAGTCCGCTCCGACAGTATTTCAAAGCGCAGTCATGCTTTTGAAACGGAATATGGTGCGGATGATTTCTCTCTTATGCCATAGCTGCCCCCGCAACTGTAAGCGGATGCTGAATATCCCTGTGTAGTGATGATTCACTACAGGTCACTGTAAAATATTTTTATGGGAAGGCCGATATTCTGATTACCGTAAGCCAGGAGACCTACTGTCATGGTTTTATACATTGAGTGGACGGGATGGTCCATGGGGTGATTTATTTGACGAATGAACAAAATTGATTCCTGATCAAACTGGCAACAATATGTTTTATTTTCATATTATTTTGCCTGAATGTCATGATGAAATGTCATCTATCGTCATGCGCCTGTCCCGCGAAATAAATAATGACCAGACGCTGAAGCGCTGGCATCAACGGGACAATGATAATGTATTCTGTTTTTACCTCTGCTTATTGCAAATATTCACTTCTGGCGCTGACCGGCGCGGCACTCTTCCTGACCAGTAATATGGCGACGGCGGCAAAGACGCAATATCCGCTGACTATCAAAAACTGTGGTCGAGATATTACCTTTAATAAAGCCCCGCATCGCGTGACCACAGTGGGTCAGAACAGCACTGAAATCCTCTATTCTTTGGGTCTGGCCGATCGCGTTGTAGGCACATCGCTGTGGTTTGGCCCGGTTCCTGAACAGTACAAAGCGGCGAATGACAAGATTGCAGTCATCGCACAAAACATACCCAGCTTTGAAGGCATTATCGCCAAAAAACCAGACCTGGTTGCCAGCCAGTTTGAATGGCAGATTGGCCCCGCGGGGACGGTTGCCTCTTATGAACAATTCAGTGAACTCAACGTTCCGGTTTATACCGCCCCTGCCGATTGCGCAAAAGACAATGAAGACGGCGGCGATGGTGTGCGTAAAGGCATGTTTGATATCGCCATGGTCTACCAGGAAGTTGCCGATCTGGCCAAAATCTTCGATGTGCAGGACAAGGGCGATGAGCTGATAGCCAGCCTCAAAGCCCGCGAGGCCGCAGCCAAAACGAAGATCACCGGCATGGAGAATAACGTTTCTGCCGTCTTCTGGTTCTCCAGCGCCGATCTGCAGCTTGATCCGTATGTTGCCGGTAAATTTGGCCCCGCCGCGTGGATCGCACAAACCCTCGGGGTAAAAAATGTCATTGATTCTGCGGAAGAGTGGCCGACTGTCGGCTGGGAAACCATTGCCAAAGCCAGTCCATCGGTGATTGTTCTCGGCGAGATGGGCCGTCGCCGTTTCCCGGCGGATGACTGGAAAGTCAAAATGGAATACCTCAAGTCTGACCCGGTTACCCGTCTTATCCCGGCGGTGAAAGACAACCACCTGCCGGTGATTGATGTCCAGACCATGAATGCGGGCATCAGAACCCTTGACGGGCTGGAAAAACTCGCCGATGCGCTGGTGCAATACGGTCTGGCACACCCGCAGGCCACTCATTAATCCTCGTCGCGCGTGATGTCATGCACGGGCATCACGCGCTTTCGCACTCAGGAAAGCCATCAACAATGAGCGAATTACGCAGGACGCGTCGGGCGATGAGTCAGTTTACCCAGCGAACGCTGCTGCACAGCCTGTGGGTCAGCGTGGTGATGTGCGGGGTGCTGCTGGCGGGGATCTCCATCGGTGAGACGTTTATCCCGTGGCAGCATGTCACCCACACGCTGGCAAACCACCTGTTTGGCAGCCAATATCCGGTAGACGCGCTGGATGCTGGGATCATCTGGAACTACCGCCTGACCCGTGCGCTTGTCTCTGCCTGCTGCGGTGCCTGTCTGGCCGTTTCCGGCGTGGTGCTGCAATCACTACTGCGTAATGCGCTGGCCGAACCTTATCTGCTGGGGATCTCGGCCGGGGCATCGACGGGAGCGGTGCTGATCGCGCTGACCGGGTTGGGTGCGGGGATTATCAGCATGTCGCTCGGGGCGTTTATCGGCGCGCTGACGGCATTTCTGTTTGTCGCACTGCTGGCCGTGGCCGCAAGGGGTAAAAACGGGTCCGCCACCACGCAAATTATTCTCGCCGGGATCGCCAGCTCGCAGCTGTTCAATGCCATTACCTCGCTCATCATTACCCGTTCGGCCAATGCCGAACAGGCACGCGGCATTATGTTCTGGCTGCTCGGCAATCTGAGCGGCGTACGCTGGCCCGATGTGGTACTGGCCATCCCGACCGCGCTGGTCGGCATCATCGTCTGCTTTTGCTACGCCCGCCATCTGGACGCATTTTCATTTGGCGCCGAGTCAGCGGCCTCGCTGGGCATCCCGGTTAAACGCACTCGCGCCGTACTGATTACCGCGGTGACGGGGATGACCGCCATTATGGTGTCGATTGTCGGGGCCATTGGCTTTGTTGGACTGGTTATCCCTCACGCTGCGCGTTTACTGGTGGGCAATCAGCATCACCGCTTGCTGCCCGTCAGCGCCCTGATTGGTGCCATTTTTCTTATTGTCGCGGACGTCATTTCACGCACCTTACTACCAGGGCAAGTACTGCCTATTGGGGTGATCACTGCGCTGGTTGGCGCGCCCGCATTTTCGATTATTTTGATCCGAGGGAACCCGAGCAAATGACGGTTAACCCACGTTTTACCACGCCGCTACGCGCGGTAAATACCGCCAACGATGTGGTCTGCGCTCAACATCTGCACTGGGAGGTGAAAGGCAAGGCCATCGTCAATGATGTCTCTTTTCAGGTCGCACCCGGTGAGTTTGTGGGCATTATCGGCCCCAACGGTTCGGGGAAAACGTCGCTCATTTCCCTGCTGGCCGGTTTACTCAAGCCCTCCAGCGGCAGCGTTTCGCTTAACCGCAAAGATATTCGCCGCTACTCACGCCGCCATCTGGCGCAAAAGGTCGCCCTGGTTGAACAGCAGGCGGAAACCAGCGAGCGTCTGACCGCCATCCAGGCCGTGTCCCTTGGCCGCACGCCGTGGTTAAGTCTGCTGTCGCCGTGGTCACGGACCGACGACGATATCGTGCAGACGATGCTGGAGAAAGTCTCCCTGCAAAACGTCCAGCATCGCTGCTGGCATACCTTCTCCGGCGGCGAACGCCAGCGCCTGCATATTGCCCGGGCGCTGGCACAACAGCCGCAGGTATTGCTGATGGATGAGCCAACCAATCATCTCGACATCCAGCATCAAATTGGCCTGCTTAACCTGGTTAAACGCGAAAAACTGACCGTGATTGCCGCCCTGCACGATCTGAATCATGCCGCGATGTTTTGCGATCGCATCATGGTGATGACAGCGGGACGACTGGTCATGCAAGGCTGCCCTGCAGCTGTCTTCACCCGAGAAAATCTTAACAACTGGTTTGGCATCGATGCGATTGTCGAACGAGCTGCTGATGAGGCGAGCTGCTTTATTCGCTACCAACGGCCAGCGTAAATATCACAAGGAACTGCAATGAAATGTATTAAACAACGTTTACTCATCCTGTGCCTGTGCGCGTTCACCTCGACGGCGTTCGCACAAACGTATGAAGTGCTGATGAAAAACCGCGGTACCGGCGGACCGATGGTCTACGAGCCGGATTTTCTGGCGATCCAGCCGGGCGATAGCGTGAAGTTTGTTCGCAAGCACAAAAGCCACAATGCGGCCTCAATTGCCGAGCTGTCTCCTGCCGGGTACCCCGGTTTTATCGGCAAAATCGATGAGGAGATTGAAATCAAATACGACACAGCAGGCTTCTACGGCATCAAATGCTCACCGCACTATGCGCAGGGGATGATTATGCTGATCAAAGTCGGCGACGCCGTTTTACCCGACAGCTACCGCGCGTTTAAAGCCCCCGGCCTTGCCGATAAACGCTTTCAGGACATTTATACCCGTATTGAGAAGCCCTGACAGCGCAATAAACAGAGGAGACGGCGGTGAGTAAAAAAACGGACAGTGAGGCAATCCACACCCAGCGACGCGATTGCCTGTGTAAGTTGACAAAATTTGTCGGCGCTGCGGGGGTGACCGCAGCCGTCTGGCCACTCATTTCGGCGCTAGGGCCGGACGATAAAACCGTGGCAGAAAATGAGCCGGTGGATGTCTCTCTTGCGGGAGTAGCGGCTGGACAGACGGTGAAACGAATCTGGCAGGGGAAACTGATCCTGATTCGCCACCGTACGCCAGACGAGGTCAAGGCGGCGCAGCAGGCCGACACCCGACTGTTGCTCGACCCGCAGGCAGACAGCGAGCGGGTCACGGCGGCGCATCCGCAGTGGCTGATCGTTCAGGGTTACTGCCCGCATGCCGGATGCGTGCCTAACGCCAACCCCAGCGGTCAGGGCTGGATTTGTCCGTGTCACGGCTCAGAGTTTGACACCTCCGGGCGCGTGACGCGGGGTCCGGCCACGGCGAATTTGGCGATCCCCGACTATGCCCTGGCCGCCGATGGTCTGAGTGTACGCCTTGGCACAAAAGAGGCCTGACATGAACGCAACGTCCCCGACAGCACCCCAGCGTCATGTGCAATTTCGCCTTCCGTTCCCCCGCTCCATTACCGGCGTGTGGATCTTTGCCGTCGGCATCATCTTGCTGGTCATGCTGGGCGTGCAAATTCTCTCCGGCATCGTGCTGGCAATGTTTTATGTGCCCACGGCAGATTCCGCGTTTGATTCCATTGTGCATATTATGCGTGCGGTCAGGCACGGGGAGCTGGTGCGTAATCTGCACGCCATTGGCGCCTCGCTTTTTTTCTTCGCCTGCTACCTGCATATCTTCCGCGCGATGTATTACAACGTGTACCGCAAACCGTATCTGAAGATGTGGGCCATCAGCGTAACGCTGTATGTGCTCCTGATGATCACCGCATTTCTCGGCTATAGCCTGATTTGGGGGCAAAAAAGCTATTGGGCCGCCACGGTCATCACCAGCTTCGCCCGCGCAATACCGTTCGTTGGCGATACGCTGTACACCTTTTTTGTCGGCGGGTATGCGCCCGGCACGCCGATGTTAGGCCGTTTTTATGTGCTTCACTTTATTATCCCCTTCGCCATTGTTGCGATGACGATATGGCATTTGCGTACCGTCCAGTCAGCGTTCGCCCACGCGATGAAAAAAACGTTCACCGCCCGCGAGTCGCAACGTCTGCTGTTTGATTTTCGCGTCACCGAACGCGATGCCCTCAAGCTGACACTGTTTTTAATGCTGTTTGCGTGGTTCTTATTTTTTGCGCCGCACTACCTCAGCAGTGCCGATAACTTTATCCCCGCCGACCCGACGGTCACGCCCGCCGTTGTCGCGCCCGAGTGGTATTTTCTGCCCTTCTTCTCCATTTTGCGCTGTTTTCCCAATGAGCTGGCGGGCATTGCCGCCATGTGCGCATCGGTGCTGATCTTCTATTTGTTACCCTGGCTGGATACCTCCCGCGCACGGTTTCGCCATTACAGCAAATGGATCAAACTCGGTTTCTGGATCTGGGTCGGCAATGTGTTCTTTTTAGGCTGGCTGGGTTCAAAAGCACTGGTCGGCCCCGACCTGCTGGACGGATTGAGTAACGATGACGGCTGGATCCGTGCCGCGTCTCAGCTTTCAACGCTTATCTATTTCGCATGGTTTCTGCTTGTGATGCCGTGTCGACGCTTACTGGAAAAACAGGACTGACATGATGGGACGATGGTTAACCTTTGCAGCCCTGAGCCTGGCGTCACTCTTCAGTCATGGGTATTGCGCGCCGCTTCCGCCCCCGCAGCCGTGGGTATTTAGCGGCGTGAACGGCGCTCACGACACTGAACAGTTACGTCGTGGTTTACAGGTTTACGAAGAAAAATGCCGGGCCTGCCACGGTATGAAATATCTCACCTTCAAAGAGCTGACCCAACCTGGCGGGCCGCAACTCACGCAAGCAGAAGCCAAAGCACTGGCCAGCGGCTATCTGTTTGCAACGGTTGAGGACGATGGACAACCGGGTGAACGTGACGGCAATCTGAACGATGTCTTCGCCTCCCCTTATCTGAACGATCAGGAAGCCAAATACCTCAACAATGGCGCACTGCCGGTGGATCTCAGCTATATCGTGCGGGCACGAAGCTACGATCGCGGGTTTCCGCAGTTTATCCTCGATGCGTTTATTCCCTACACTGACAGCGGTGCGGATTATATTTATGCGCTGCTGACGGGTTATTTACCCGACGATCCTGAGATGAAGGCAAACCGGTATTTTCCTGGTGGGATAATCAATATGCCAAAGCCGCTGGCAGATGGTGAGATTACCTGGTCCACGCAGTCTCATCTGCCACAAACCGAGCAACAGTACGCGCGCGATGTCACCGCGTTTCTGGCATGGGTTGCCGATCCGCAGCTGGCGTCAAGAAAACATCAGGGAATGTATGTGATGGGGTATCTGGCGGTGGTTGTGGCATTATTAGCACTATTACTGCGAATTCAGTCCCGCTCGCGCAAAAGCAAGACGAACTGAAAACCAGTCAGCGTAAGGCTGGCTGGTCTGCAGACAATGTCACGGTTTAGCTATGGCGTTGGCTATTATTACGACGACAGCGTTTGTCGTAATGGCGAACCCACCAGTAGCGGTCGCTGATTTGTTCGTGACCGCCGACGCGAGCCCCCGCCAGCCAGAGCACGCCGCCAACAAAAATACTGAGCACGGCACCGTGTGCAAAAAATTGTGGTAGGTTAAATTGCGGCAGCTGATTTAAGATTGAATAGCCCACACCGACAACCATCACCACCAACCCTAAAGCCATGAGCACGTTACCGAGTAACGAAGCGTTTTTGCGTTTCATGTGTCACCTCCGGAACTTTGGGTTGCTACAGGGAATACCCCTAATCCTTATGTGTAAAGTATAGACAACACTGCCGCTCGCAAGTGCGCCTGCGATCACAATTACAAACACTCATGCAACAAAACTTTACAAATAACCCACTGAACACACTCATTTTCTAATAGTCCAGCGAGGCAATTATTCAATTTTTGCCGGTACGCACGCAGTTTTTTGTCAAGCGCCCCGTCAGACAGTAAACTACACGCCGGTTATGGACACACTCAGGACAAAATACGTGACGATTAAATTGATTGTCGGTCTGGCAAATCCCGGCGCTGAATATGCGGCTACGCGACACAATGCCGGCGCATGGTACGTCGATTTACTGGCAGAGAGATTACGCGCCCCCCTGCGCGATGAGCCGAAATTCTTCGGTTACACCTCCAGAGTGACGCTCGAGGGTGAAGATGTCCGTCTGCTGGTGCCAACCACATTTATGAATCTGAGCGGCAAAGCAGTCAGCGCGATGGCCAGCTTTTATCGGATCAATCCTGATGAGATTTTGGTCGCCCACGACGAATTAGATTTGCCCCCCGGCGTTGCCAAGTTTAAGCTCGGCGGCGGCCACGGCGGGCATAATGGCCTGAAAGACATCATCAGTAAGTTGGGCAATAACCCGAACTTTCATCGCTTACGCGTTGGAATTGGTCATCCCGGCGATAAAAACAAAGTTGTCGGTTTTGTTTTAGGCAAGCCGCCTGTTTCAGAACAAAAGTTAATTGATGAAGCCATCGACGAAGCGGCGCGTTGTACCGAGATATTGTTCAAAGACGGCCTGACCAAGGCAACCAGCCGGTTACATACCTTTAAAGCACAATAAGCAGCGATGTGCGGCATTTTTCCCGCGTGCTGTGTATAATAGGCAAAGTTATTTACTTTTCTACAATCTGTTTTCCATAACAGGTTGAATATCAAAAGATTAAGGTGATTTAAACATGGGATTCAAATGCGGTATCGTCGGTTTGCCAAACGTAGGCAAATCCACCCTGTTCAACGCGCTCACCAAAGCGGGTATTGAAGCGGCTAACTTCCCGTTCTGTACTATTGAGCCGAACACTGGCGTTGTACCGATGCCCGATCCGCGTCTGGACCAGTTGGCTGAGATCGTCAAGCCGCAGCGTATTCTCCCGACTACTATGGAATTCGTCGACATTGCCGGTCTGGTAAAAGGCGCATCCAAAGGTGAAGGTCTGGGTAACCAGTTCCTGACCAACATCCGCGAAACCGAAGCGATCGGTCACGTGGTACGCTGCTTTGAAAACGACAATATCATTCACGTTAATAACAAAGTGGATCCGGCTGACGATATCGACGTCATTAATACCGAGTTGGCACTGTCTGACCTGGATACCTGCGAACGCGCGATTCACCGCGTGCAGAAAAAAGCCAAAGGCGGCGATAAAGACGCTAAAGCCGAGCTGGCCGCGCTGGAAAAATGCCTGCCGCATTTGGAAAATGCCGGGATGCTGCGTTCACTGACCAACCTGACGGACGAAGACAAAGCTGCCATCAAATACCTGAGCTTCCTGACCCTGAAGCCAACCATGTATATCGCCAACGTTAACGAAGACGGTTTTGAGAACAACCCGTACCTCGATAAAGTGCGTGAAATCGCGGCAGCTGAAGGTTCTGTGGTGGTTGCCGTGTGTGCGGCAGTTGAATCCGATATCGCCGAACTTGACGATGCCGATCGTGAAGAATTTATGGCTGAGCTGGGCATTGAAGAACCCGGTCTGAACCGCGTGATCCGCGCCGGTTACGAGCTGCTGAACCTGCAGACCTACTTCACCGCTGGCGTGAAAGAAGTCCGCGCGTGGACCATTCCTGTCGGTGCGACCGCTCCGCAGGCTGCTGGTAAGATCCACACCGACTTCGAGAAGGGCTTTATCCGTGCACAGACCATCGCGTTTGAAGACTTCATCACCTACAAGGGGGAGCAAGGCGCAAAAGAAGCCGGTAAGATGCGTGCAGAAGGTAAAGATTACATCGTCAAAGATGGCGACGTAATGAACTTCCTGTTCAACGTCTAAATAAAATTTGTTGTCTCATGAGGTTTCATTGAACTTCATGAGAATCAAAAAAAACCATTAAATCCACGCAATTGCGTGGATTTTTCATTTCATAGAGTCTCATGTAACCTCAACGGAATCAGTCCAGAAAACGTCGAACATACCTTGTATGTGAGGACAGGAAATACCTACTGCCGCGGAGTCAGTCCAGTTTTCCAGATGTTTTTGTCCACTCTGCGTAATTTAATAGTGTTTATTATCTGGATTATCACAATTATTTTTCCTGACTTATTTATTATTATTTCAGCTCGATTGTTAACAATAAAAATAAAGCACCAAATGTAAATTTTAAAATGATCACCAAAAACACCAACCATTTATAAAATTAAAGTAACATCACGTAAGATTGTCGTTTTTTATTTCTCATAGACGAGTATTTACATATCATGATATAATCTCGCGGAAAAAATGCAGGTTAACAACCTGCATTTAATGTAAATAAATCTTTGAGGAGAGCATTCCAGTGGGACGTAAATGGGCCAATATTGTTGCTAAAAAAACGGCTAAAGACGGTGCGACGTCTAATATATATGCAAAATTCGGTGTAGAAATCTATGCTGCTGCTAAGCAAGGTGAACCAGACCCAGAATCAAACTCATCTTTAAAATTCGTTATTGAACGTGCGAAGCAAGCACAAGTCCCGAAACACGTTATTGATAAAGCAATTGATAAAGCCAAAGGCGGCGGCGATGAAACATTCGTGCAAGGTCGTTATGAAGGTTTTGGACCCAATGGCTCAATGATTATCGCTGAAACCTTGACGTCAAATGTTAACCGTACGATTGCTAATGTCCGCACAATTTTCAATAAAAAAGGCGGGAGTATCGGAGCGGCAGGCTCTGTCAGCTATATGTTTGACAATACTGGCGTCATTGTATTTGCAGGAACAGATCCAGACCGTATTTTTGAAATTTTGCTTGATGCTGAAGTTGATGTTCGTGATGTAACCGAAGAAGAAGGAAACATCGTCATTTATACTGAACCTACAGATCTTCACAAAGGAATTGCAGCTCTAAAAGCAGCTGGAATTACTGAATTCGCAACAACAGAATTAGAAATGATTGCTCAAGCAGAAATTGAACTCTCACCAGAAGATTTAGAAATCTTTGAAGGACTTGTTGATGCCCTTGAAGATGATGATGATGTTCAAAAAGTATATCATAACGTTGCAAATCTCTAATTATATATTAAAGAAATCTGTCGTTGTGGCAGATTTCTTAATTTTACAACTTTGTATATTAAAGCATATCCAGCCAGATGCATTGTTTTAAATTCACCCTGTCATTATCGCGCACAAAATATATTTTTTTGCCCATAGCATTATAAAATTAATATATCCACGCAATTGCGTGGATTTTTCATTTACCCTGTTATTGATGCCCGCCGTGATGGCCGTTAATACATCGCCATAGTTAATTCAGAAATGGGTAATCGGTATAACCCACTTCGCTACCGCCAAACAGCGTCGCTGGGTTACCCATTTCTGAAAGTGGCAGGTTTTCTTTCAGGCGACGTGGGAAATCTGGATTAGCGATAAAGGGACGTCCGAAAGCGACCAGATCTACGATCCCTGCCGATAACAGTTTGTCGGCTTTTTCACGGGTGTAATTCCCCGCCACAATAATCGTACCGCTAAAAGTCGCCCGCAGGGTCTCCCGGAACGCATAGGGCACCTGCGGCGCATCATCCCAATCCGCTTCCGCCAGATGAATAAAGGCAATACCTTTTGATTCACACCAGGCCGCCAGAGCCAGAATAGCGTCAATAACCTGCGGGTCATCCATGCCACGCTGGGTGATGTACGGGGCCAGACGGATACCGGTACGCTCTGCACCAATGGCCTCGCTGATCGCTTCCAGTATCTGCTGGGCGAAACGCACACGGTTTTCCAGACTACCGCCGTATTCATCGGTTCGTTGGTTTGAAGAACGGCGCAGGAACTGATCAATCAGATACCCGTTGCCACCGTGAACTTCCACGCCATCAAACCCCGCTGCCACCGCATTGAGGGCCGCCTGCCGGTAATCTGCTATTACCCGTTGAATATCAGCTGTCGTTAGCTCACGTGGAACCGGGCAGTCGACCATTTCACCGATACCCTCATTGTTTACCACCCACACCTGTGCGTGCGGTGATAACGCAGAAGGAGCTACAGGTTGGCCGTCCGGGTGAAAACTTGCATGGGACATACGCCCCACATGCCACAACTGGGAGAAAATCGTACCTCCTGCGCGATGGACCGCATCTGTTACCAGACGCCATCCCGCCACCTGTTCAGCAGAATGAATGCCTGGTGTCCAGGAGTAACCCTGCCCTTGGGCAGAAATCTGTGTTGCTTCGGTGATGATAAGACCGGCGGTGGCGCGCTGCTGATAATACTCGGCCATAAGCGCGCCAGGAATATTACCGGGCTGGACAGTACGGGCACGAGTCATCGGTGCCATGACAATACGGTTTTTTAGTACACGTTTGCCAATAGATGTTGTCTCGAAAAGGGAATGTTGTGGCATGTTCTGCTCTCCTGAGCGGTTAACTATGGCTTGACTTTATGTCATGCAAGTCGCTTTGATAATGGCAGTAATAATTGATTATCTTTTCAGGAAAACGGAATAATGGGTAAATTCGAAGATATGACGTTACTGGTGGAAGTGGTTGAAGCTGGTGGTCTGGCCGCTGCAGGGCGTCGGATGAACCTTTCCCCCGCCACCATGACTGCACGATTAAAGGCGCTGGAAGAACGTTATCAAACCCGGCTGTTTAATCGTTCAACCCGGGCTATCGCATTGACACGAGCCGGGGAGGAGTTTTACCACGCCGCACTTCGTGTGCAGGAGGAGATGACACAGGCAGAATCAAAACTGACGCAGAAGGACGGACTGCTCAGCGGCAGCCTGCGTATTTCAGCCCCCTCGGACTTTGGCCGACAGTATCTTTCCCCTGCGCTTCTCGATTTCTCCCGTTTGCATCCTGAAGTCAGAAGCTCCGTTTATCTCAGTGAGAGCGTGGTGGATTTGATTGTCAACCGTCTGGATATGAGCGTGCGTTTTGGGAACTTGCCGGACAGTAATCTGGTCACAAAATTCATCCGTCCTAATTATCGGGTGCTGGTTGCGTCAAAAAGCTACCTTGAAGCACACGGAACGCCTCAGTATCCGGATGAATTACACGGGCACCGCTGCCTGGTGATGGAGCAGCGCGGCACGCTGATGAACGAGTGGCGTTTTGAAGAGCAAAATGAAACCGCGGTGGTGCAGGTCACGCCGGCAATGGTATGTGATGACGGCGCCTTGCTTCGTCAGTGGGTACTGGCGGGAGCGGGTATTGCCAGCAAATCCTGGTGGGATGTGAAGCGAGATGTGGAACAAGGGCGACTGAGCGTTTTATTTGCTGAGACTTTTATCGGCTTCAGCCGCCATGACAAGAAACACGTTGGTCTGCAGTTTGTCTACCCTCAACGGCGTTTTCAGCCGTTGCAGGTGACGGCTTTCAGTGAGTTTTTCATTAGCTGGCTGGATAATGAATAACGCAGCTACTATCGGTTTTACGGCCGTGCAGCCACCTGGCGACACCGTTCATCTTCATCTGCGCACGTAGCCATTGAAGCTGGTATCACGGATAACTGGTTCAAATATGTGGGCCCGTCGTTAAGCCAAAGCGAAAACAAGCCCCGCTTTTCGGCGTATCCACCAGCGCAATTTCGCTACCATGTAGCTGTAGCATCTGGCGGACGATCATCAACCCCAGTCCCCCTACTCGAACACCTGCCGGATTCGCAATCGAAGGACGGATGAATAATCCCTCCATCAATTCTTGCGGGATCCCAGGACCGCTGTCGCTAATTTGCACCATCACTTTATCCGCTTCTCGCCACAAACGCACAGCAACAGTGCCGTTGTCGGGAGTATGGCGAATCGCATTATCCAGCAGGTTGGTCAGCACCCGTTCGATCATCCCGAGGTCTGCATCAATAAGCGGCAGGCCTGGCTGAATATCTGCCAGCAATGCCAGCTGTTTAGTCTGGGCAGAAAGTTCAAATTTCTGGAAAACATCCTGCAGCAGTTCACTAATCGAGAATTTCTCTTTCTGCGGTTTAACCACACCATATTCCAGACGAGCCAGCTCAAACAGCGACTGGGAGAGCGCCCCCACCTTTTGGCTCTGTGCGAGAGCAATATTAAGGTAGCGCTGCTTCTCAGCGTCGCTCAGGCTGGCTGACATTACGGACAGGCTTTCAAGGTAGCCGTGTAGTGAGGTTAATGGCGTGCGCAAATCATGGGAAATGTTGGCGATAAACTCACGTCGTAACTGCTCTTGTTGTGCAAGACGATGCCACTGTTCTGCAATGCGCTGGGCCATCGAGATAACCCCTTGTCGCAGTTGGCTAATTTCATCGTTACTGGTATTGATTTGCCGGGGCTGCGCCGCCATTGCCTGCATTTCTTCTATCCCACCGGTTTCCAGGGCATGGACTTGAGCAGACAATTCGCGCAAGGGACGAGTTATCCAGCGCAAGGCGAGTGCCCCCACCACCAGCCCCAACAATGCAACAAGGCTGATGGACAGTAAGACTATCTTCAACAACGCATCAAATTGCGCATTGCTGTTTAAGGCGTTGTAATTTTCCCCGAGCAAAATTACATACAAGTAGCCTTTTATCTGCCCATCCTGACGCATTGGCGACACGCTAAACACTTTCTTCGCATCAAGGCTACGCGGATCGTCGCCGTAAATGGGGTAATGAGGATTATTTAATGCCGAGTGTATTGGCTGTAAATCAACCCGCTGACGTTTGATGTGCCCTTCCGGCGCCGCATCACCAATAATATTGCCCTCTTTGTCCAGTAAATAAACTTCTACACTGGGATTCACCGCCATCAGATGATCAAATAAATTACGCATCGACTCTTTATTAAGGCCATCGCGTTCAAGCAGAGGGTAACTTTGGTTGATATGCCCGGCAAGGTCCGCAGAAAGCTGCTGAATTACGGCCTTACTGTATTCAGTACTGGTTCGCACCTGCAGCCAGCCCAACAGGGCACACGACGTAATAAACAGGAGAGCAAAAACCAGCGTTAAACGCTGTGAAAGTGTATAAGTTCGCATGGTTACTCGCGTGGCTGTGCGGTGAATTTATAGCCCTTTCCCCAGACGGTACGGATAAAGTTAGGTTCCGCCGGGTTATCCTCAATTTTGATCCTTAAACGATTGATATGTGTATTCACCGTATGCTCATAGCCTTCATGTTCGTACCCCCAGACCTGATTTAGCAGACTCAAACGAGAAAAGACTTTATCCGGATGTCTGGCAAAAAAGTAAAGCAAATCAAACTCTCTGGGCGTCAACTCCACCGACTGATGATTAAGTTGAACATCCCGAGCCAGCGGATCAATAGAGAGGTTATCAAAAATCAGTACACCAGCATCCAGCCGTAAATTCTTACTCATTGCTTCCTGACGGCGAAAGAGCGCCTTTACACGGGCGACCAGTTCAAGCATTGAAAACGGTTTCGCAAGGTAATCATCAGCCCCCAGTTCAAGACCGAGAATACGATGGGTTTCACTTGAACGAGCGCTGATAATAATGATGGGCGTATAACGCGTCATCGTTCTGGCATGGCGACAGATTTCAAGCCCGTCAACGCCAGGCAGCATCAGATCCAGGATTAGCGCATCCCACCCACCCTGGTTAAGTAACGCCATACCAATATTGCCATTTACCGCATGCGTCACCGTAAACCCCTCCTCACGCAGATGAAGCTGTAACAGCTCAGCGATGTTTTCATCGTCTTCTACGATAAGTAATTTCTTATCCTGATTCACTTCATTGTCCCCCACGATCCCGATACTGAAAGTCTACACAACAAGCGGGTAGAAAGTTGTCACATTTAATTTAACTTTGCGTGAAGCATCGGGGAATAAATTTTATTGATAATGACCTCATCGAATGTTCAGGAAGCATTGTGATGAAAAAGTTGTCTTTGCCTGTCACCCCGCCGGAGGTTATTCATCCCGCATGGTTGCGAGTGTGCCATTGGTTGAATGCCCTGGCTATGCTGATCATGGTCACCAGCGGCTGGCGAATTTATAACGCATCGCCACTATTTAACTTCAGGTTTATGAATGCGTTAACACTTGGCGGTTGGCTAGGCGGTGCACTGCAATGGCATTTTGCGGGTATGTGGATATTGGGCATTAACGGTTTGATTTATTTGTTTATCAATAGCCGGTCAGGTCGTTTTAAACAAAAATTCTGGCCTTTGTCTCTCAAAAGATTGATGACTGAACTATTGCTAGCCCTACGGGGTAAATTAGTTCACGGAAACCTCAGTCATTATAACATGGTACAGAAATACATTTATGTATTGGTGATTATCACCGGAGTTATTTTAGTCGGTTCAGGACTGGTTGTCTGGAAATCTGTGCAACTTTCATTCTTGAGCGAATTGCTCGGGGGATATGACAATGCGCGATGGATACATTTCTACGCCATGAGCATTATTGTCGCATTTACTTTTATTCATATGATGATGGTCGTGTTAGTCCCCCGCACATTATTAGCCATGATTCGTGGTCGATAAGGATATTATCATGAGCGATGAAAATGATATCCTGAAAGAAGCACAGCAACTAATTAGTAAAAAATTATCCGTAGAAGGTCGCCGTCGCTTTTTAAAACAGGGATTAACCTTGGGTGGACTCGTCATGCTGACGGGTTGTGATATCAGTGATAATCACCAAGTAGAAACGACGCTAAGCTCGATTTCTCGCTTTAATGACAGGGTTCAGGCATGGCTGTTTAACAGCAATGATTTAGCTCCCGTTTATCCTGAGTCAATGATGACAAGGCCGTTTCCTTTTAACGCTTTTTATGCCGAGGATGCCGCCCCAGACATTAATGGCAATGACTATCGCCTGGAGGTTGCTGGATTAGTTGGAGATAAACGCCCATGGACATTAGCACAACTCTACCAAATGGCACAGGTCAGTCAGGTCACCCGTCACATCTGCGTCGAAGGTTGGAGTGCCATCGGTAAATGGGGAGGGGTACCGTTTAAACTGTTTTTAACCGGTATTGGTGCTGACCTTAATGCACAATATGTCAGTTTCAAATGTGCAGACGATTATTACACCAGTATCGATATGGCAACAGCACTACATCCACAAACGATTCTGGCTCTGACATACGATGGAGAATTATTGCCGCGAAAATATGGCTTTCCAATTAAATTAAGAATACCCACAAAACTTGGATATAAAAACCCGAAGCACATTAACGTTATTGAAGTCACCAATCGTTACCCCGGCGGTTATTGGGAAGATCAAGGATATAACTGGTTTGGCGGTAGCTAATATACTCTAACCCTTAAAGGTAAATATTATGAAAAAATTACACACCGTAATCATGTGCGCTACATTGGTTTTTGGGATGACAACTGCTCACGCAGCAGATAGCATGAGTAAAGACTCAATGGCTAAAGATCACATGGGGAAAATGTCCCATGATTGCAGCAAGGATAAAATGAATAAAGATTGCATGTCAAAAGACAACATGCGTAAAGATGCAATGACCAAAGATACGATGTCCAAAGCTTCAATGGCTAAAGATGGAATGTCTAACGAGGGAATGGATAAAAAATAATTAATCCGGCATTACCTGCCATGATGTAACATCAGAAATTAGATACAAAAAACCACGCCATTGCGTGGTTTTTTGTATCTCGTTTTACCGTCAGACTTCCTTACGCACGCGCTCAATATGAATGGTGAGGAACATGATCTCCTCGGTGGTCAGTTCCCGCTGGTACGCCTTGCGCAAATGCAGTGCAATTTTCTCAGCGCATCCCCAAGCCCGGGAATAGTTTTCTTTGACGGCACTATGCAACGTTGCATCATCATCCGGCACCACGGTACGTGTCAGCATGCGTTGTGCAAAGAATTTTAGATGCGTCACAAAACGCTGATAGCTCAGAGTACTTTCATCATATTCCAGACGCAGTTGATACTTCACCAAATTGAGGATCTCCTGCATTACCTGAGTGATGTGCATCACTTCAGGCATTTCGCTATTAAGCTGCGCGGTCACCAGATGAAGTGCAATAAACCCGGCCTCATCTTCCGCCAGATCCACATTAAGCCGTTGGCTGATAATCGCCCTTGCCTCCTGTCCCAGTTCAAACTCCCGTGGATACAAACGCCGAGTTTCCCATAACAGTGCATTTTTGATCGCCAGCCCTTTTTTTTGTCGCTCAATGGCATAGTGGCAATGGTCAGTCAGGGTAATGTACAGGCTCTCCTGGAGTTTCCCCAACCGCGAGCGCGCCAGTTCAATAATGCGGTCGCAGGTGGTCATCACCTCCAGCGGGATCTGATTCATAAGATCCCCCAAACGGTTAACCAGTTCATCACTTTGTAGTGCGAACACTTTCTCGATACGCGACTCATCCAGCGCGTCACCGATCCGCTTCTGAAACGCAAGACCACGACCCATCACGACCTGTTCGCGCTGCTGTGCATCGAGGATAACGACAACATTATTATTAAGAATTTTGGCGATGATCATCTGAACCCCAAAAACAAAAAAACCTGACTCCTGACAGTCGCCAGAAATCAGGTTTTGCCTGCAGTACGCAGTTACAATCCATTCGCGTAATCTAACACTTCGGCGTTTTTATTTGAACTGTCTGGGTGAAAAACGTGATTCAGATCGCGCGCTATTTTTATCCAATTCAGAACATATTAAAGCGGTACTCAATGATAATTTCAGAGGCCAGAGTATGTGCCCGTGTGTAGTGTCCGTCGGTGAGCACCGGTGTTTTCCTCTTGCTTTTGTATGACCATCCCGGGCCAACCATTGCCCACACCGTCAGGTTTTTAAACACCGGATCGGTGGGAACCCAGCGACTGAAGGCGTTAATCTCACCGGAGCGAACATGGTTGCCCTTGTAATTGAACTGCGCAATGTTACCAACCAGACCTACGGTCAGCGCAGGCGTTAACCGATAATCTACCATATCGGCCATCACCAACTCGCCATCACGCATGTAATCATCACCCGCGTAAGCCATTGAGATAAAAGTTCCACGCGAGTTTTTACTCAGATGGCGTGGATAGAAACCAATCTCGTTGGCTTTACTGGCATCGGTATAGCCGATACCCCATTTATTGCTCCAGCGGTCTGCTTTCCAGGTAATATCGAGGGCGAAATGCCAGGCTTGATCGTCAAAATCGCGTTTATCCGCAGGCATAGCGCGGTAGTCATCCAGTGCCTGAGTGGCGTAAATTTGGCTGCCAATATTCAGCTGTGGAAGTGGTCTAACGTTGCTAAACAGCAGCTGGCGGCGCAGGTAGTTTTGGCTTTCGCCATACGCATACTGAACATCCATCAACGGTGTTTTCCACTTCACATCCCCCCCAACCAGATGATTAATATCCCGCCCGGTATTGGTCTGGAAATGTACCTTTTCTGGTGAATTACGTTCCATCGCGTTTTCTAAATACGCCCCGTGAAGCGCCACATCTCCGTAGGCTACCCCCCCGCTAATGCCGGAGTATGTGGTTGGAGAGAGTCGGGTGGAGCTCGAGATCACGCCATAGTTCTTGAACGTCTGCCAGCCCCAGCGGGCATTCAGTTGGGTGTCACCCAGCGCATACTTCATTTTAATATTGCGTTGACCAAATTTAGAAAAACCTTCGGCGTTGCTTTTTTTATTTCCTTTGCCCTTGCTGTACAAAATACCACGAGAATTAAAGTAATCACTGGCGCCTAATTTTATCGCGCTATAATAAACAGCATCGACGCCGATAATGTCAGCAAAATATCCGGACTGATAGTCAACGGCGAACCCTTGCCCCCACGCACTGTGCACATGCTTAGGGTTGGCGATATCCTCCTTCAGATACTTCCAGTAATTCTTAGCAGACAGTGTTAAATGCGAATCGGAAATAAAGGGGTCGATAACCCCTACATCAGATTGGGTAGTAGAAGGTTCCTGTCTATTATTGGTGACAGCCCAGGTAGATGCAGAAACCCCAAGCGTAATAAACGCAAAAGAAATACGTATCAGATTCATTTTATTATCCCAGAAGCAGCCGAAGCCGGGCCCTGCCAGAAAATGGCATACCAGTATTTCAGCCCTAAAAGAAAATCAGTGAATTATGTTATTACTCACCCGTAAGAGATTTCTTCCCTGCATCAACATATTTCAACGTGCCAATCTCTGGCACAGTATATTTGCCGTTTTTATAAACTATTTTCACTACCGCGGCATTGGCAATGGGCTTATTTCTGGCTGGATCAGGGGTCAAATCAGAGATCATAATTTGCATTGACATACCGGATGAAATAACCAGAACATTTTTATCACCCTCCGATTTTGCCCGTTCGATAATGGTGCCCAGCGCAGTCTGCGTGCGTGCTTTTACCTGCGCATAATTCTCTGCCAGGCCGCTGGGATCGGCGCTTGCCAGCGCATTCTGGCTATCGCGTAGCGCAATCTTACCTGCCATCATCGCATTGAATAATTCACCCCCATCGGCCATACCGAGCTTGTGCGCAGCAGCATTGGCCATCTCTTTATTGTGCGCCCCTTCAAAACTGCCAAAAAAAGCCTCACGCAGGCCTGGCAGTTCATTTAGATGATAATCAGTGATACCCTTCTGAGTTAAAACAACTGCCATTGTTTCACGTTGTCTTCCTGCATCACTGGAATAGAAACGATCAAAATGAATATCTTTTAGCCCCTCACCTAAATAGCGCGCGACCAGGCGACCTTGATCGGTGAGAGGGGAATCTGCCCATCCCTGAACACGATCAAACGTATTTAAAAACGTTTTACCATGACGTGCGATATAAATGTTTACGCCTTGTTCTTCAGGGGCATCTTTCTTATCATTCGCCATAACGACTGGGCTATTAATCACGCTAGCCAGAGCAAGAAAAGCAAGCAACCATTTTTTCACGTGTGACCTTCCGCTTATCATTCTTATACGTCAGAAACAAAAAAACCTACGCCAACTTCCCGATCGGTTAATTTAGATCGGGAGGGTGAGCGTAGGTTTTGCCTGTGGATACAGTAACAATCCAATGGCCGGGAACCATATCACTAATTATTTTGTATGACATCATGTTTATTAACAGAAAACGCAGAAATATGATCGTGTTCATAACGTGGGTGACAGATTGGATTATTGACACTCGCAAACACGGTGTATTAAGCCAAAAAAGTGAAACCGGTCACAGAAACCAGCGTGGACATCTGGACTAAATCGATTCCAACGCGTATTTTCGTTGCAGTTCCGGGATTGTTACTGAATCAGGCAAAACCTAAGGCACTTTTATGCAGCTATGCTGCAGCGAAGTGCCTTAGGTTTTTTTTTGCGCTGAATTCAGCCCCGCCAGTCAGAGATAAGGATTAAAGATGAAAATAACTCTCCTCGCTGCAACGTTACTGTCCATGTTTGCCTGTTCTGCCTTCGCCGGCTCTGCGCCGCTAAAGATACTGATTGTCAACGATGATGGTTGTGAATCTCCCGGCAGTATCTCATTACAGGAAAAGCTGGCAGCCAAAGGTTTTGACGTCTGGATGGTAGCCCCCGCCACAAATCAGAGCGGTATTGGTTCAGCCATTACGTTTAAAACCGGTAAGCTGTTCGATGTCAAAAAAGTCGCCGACAAACGTTTCTGCTTCCCCGGAACGCCCGCTGACGCCGTCGATTTCGGCTTACAGGGCGTGCTGAAAAACAGTCCTCCGGATCTCGTGATTTCAGGCGTGAATGACGGTCCCAACACCGGAATGGCGCTGGTCAACTCCGGGACCGTCAGCGCAGCGGCACGAGCAATCCGCTATGGCTACCCGGCGATCGCCGCCAGTATCGGCTATATCCTTAGCGAACAGGAAATGAAGAACAAATGGCCCAGCACGCACAAGTACTGGCCCGACTCCGTTGATTATGTCGTGGAGGTTGTTGAAACCCTTAATGCCAAACACACACCCGGTACGCCGCTGCTGCCAAAAGGTTCTGGGCTGAGCATCAACTACCCTGCGCTGGCAAAAGCGGAGATCAAAGGGGTGCGCTACGTCGAAAATGAAAGGTTCCCGGTGCCACAAATTGGTTATGAATTGATGGCCAACGGCCAGGCAAAACAGACCATCAACCCGGCCGCACTGGAAAACACACAAAACGAGACTGATTCAGGTTGGCTCAATAAAGGATATATCACCTATACCCTGTTCGACGGATCCTGGGATGCCCCCGCGTTCCAGGCACAATATGAAGCATTGCTAAAAAAATAGTCCATTGCTGCGCGCGTCGCGCAATGCGCGACGCATAATGGTTGCGCAGGCGGGCAAAACCTGTAGTGCCGGCGGGTTGGCCGTTCGGTACTCGGTTTTAAAGATCTCAGTACGGATAAGATGAATGAACATGAAATTTGAGGAACTGGCCAGCGATATCCTGCATCACGTGGGCGGTGGTGAAAATATCAACAGCGTGGTGCACTGCGCAACCCGGCTTCGTTTTAAACTTAAGGATGACAGCCTGGCCGACGCTGAAGCGCTGAAAGCCAATCCCGACATTATTATGGTCGTCGAGAGCGGTGGGCAGTTTCAAGTTGTTGTTGGCAACCACGTCCATGATGTCTGGCTGGCCGTCTGCCAGGCAGCGGGTATTAGCGATGATGTCCCGAACCAGATAAAACAATCAGACGATAAAGGGGGTCTGCTGGCAAAATTTATCGATATGGTTTCGGGTATTTTTACGCCGTTTCTTGGCGTGATGGCAGCCTGCGGTATCCTCAAAGGTTTTCTTGCCCTGAGTCTGGTTTGCGGCTGGATGACCGAAAACAGCGGAACCTGGCGTATTCTGTTCGCCACCGGCGATGCATTGTTTTATTTCCTGCCCATGGTGCTCGGCTACACCGCCGGCAAAAAATTTGGTGGTAATCCCTTCTTAACCATGGTCATCGGCGGTGCCCTGATCCACCCGATGATGATTGCCGCATTTCGCGCGAGCGCAGATGGCGCAACTGAGACATTCCTCGGGATCCCGGTGGTGTTTATTAACTACGCCTCCTCAGTCATTCCCGTGATTTTTGCCGCCTGGTTTTGTTGCTGGCTGGAACGCCAATGCAATAAGGTTCTGCCCTCTGCGGTAAAAAACTTCCTCACCCCGCTTATCTGCCTGTCCGTCACCGTGCCGTTAACCTTTCTGGCAATTGGTCCACTGGCAACGGGCCTTGGCGAACTGCTGGCGGCCGGTTTTCAGACCATATATAAATTCGCCCCCTGGCTGGCGGGTAGCATCCTCGGTGGCCTGTGGCAGGTGTGCGTGATCTTCGGTCTGCACTGGGGACTGATTCCGTTGATGATGAATAATATGGCTGTGGTGGGTCACGATCCCATGCTGGCTATCCTGCTGCCGGCCGTATTTGGACAGGTCGGCGCCGCGCTGGGGGTTTTCATCAAAACCCGCGATCAGCGTCTGAAAGCGCTGTCCGGCTCAGCCACTGTAGCCGGCGTCTTTGGCATCACCGAACCTGCCGTATATGGCGTCACGCTACCCTATCGTCGTCCGTTTATTTTTGGCTGCGTCGGGGGGGCCATCGGCGGTGCCATCGTCGGCTTTAGCCTGAGCCAGGTGTATTCTTTTGGACTGGCCAGTATCTTCACGCTGGCACAAATCATTCCGACAAGTGGTTTTGACTTCACCGTCTGGGGAGCCATTATTGGTGTGGTCGTTTCATTCCTCTTCGCCTGTCTGATGACTATTGTTGCGGGCCTGCCTGCCGCATCGGCAGCCTCAACGCCCGTTCCGGCAACCATTACCGCAACCCTCGATGAAAACACGGTACTTGCGCCCCTGAGTGGCGTCACGATTGCACTTGATGAAGTACCGGATGCCACCTTCGCCAGCGGTCTGATGGGTGCAGGTGCAGCCATCATCCCGGCAGAAGGAAGAGTCGTTGCCCCCTTCAGTGGCGAAGTTGCCAGCCTGTTCTCAACACGCCATGCCATTGGGTTACTCAGCAACAGCGGCATTGAGATCCTGATTCACGTCGGTATTGATACCGTCAAACTTAACGGTGAACACTTCACGGCGCATGTCAAAGAAGGCGACAAAATTCGCCCCGGTGAACTGCTGATTACCTTCGATCGTGAAGCCATCCTCAGTAAAGGTTTTGACCTGAGCACCCCCATCATTATGAGCAACAGTGACGACTTTGCCGGACTGGAACACCAGCATGAAACACCATACGTCAATGCTGGCGATCCGTTCCTGTGCGTCAAACGCTAATTTCAAAGGAGAACACCATGAACAACACTTTTCCCGATGGATTTTTATGGGGCGGCGCAATGGCGGCAAACCAGGTTGAAGGCGCATGGCAGGAAGACGGTAAAGGTGTGTCAACATCAGACATGCTGCCCAACGGCATTTTCGGTAACGTTGTCGCACGCCACGCAGGTCAGCACAGTATTAAGGACGTCGCCATCGACTTCTACCACCGTTACCCGGAAGATATCGCGCTGTTTGCCGAGATGGGTTTCACCTGTTTGCGCGTGTCAATTGCCTGGACCCGCATTTTCCCGCAAGGGGATGAAACTACACCGAACGAGGCAGGACTGGCATGGTATGACAACTTGTTTGATGAAATGTTGCGCCACAATATCCAGCCGATGGTGACGTTGTCGCATTACGAGATGCCCTGGGGACTGGTTGAAAACTACGGCGGCTGGGGAAACCGTGACGTCATCACCTTCTTTGAGCGCTACGCCCGCACCGTTTTCACTCGCTATCAGCACAAAGTCAAACTGTGGTTGACGTTCAACGAGATCAACATGTCCTTGCATGCACC
Source organism: Citrobacter sp. JUb117 (assembly GCF_024809055.1). NCBI lineage: Bacteria > Pseudomonadati > Pseudomonadota > Gammaproteobacteria > Enterobacterales > Enterobacteriaceae > Citrobacter > Citrobacter sp. JUb117. The sequence continues at coordinate 6,294 of NZ_JANUFB010000013.1, read as the reverse complement.
GTTAACCGGTGTCGGTCTGCAGGACGGCTGCAGCAAGGCAGAGATATACCAGGCGATCCACCATCAGTTGGTGGCCAGTGGCCTGGCAGTTAAAGCCCTGCATGACATTATTCCTGATGCCAAAATTGGCAACATGCTGCTGGGTGGCCTCACCTACCCGCTGTCCTGCAAACCCGAAGACGTTTTTGCCACGTTGCAGGATAACCGCCAGTGGCAGTTCTTTGGCGACGTCCAGTGTCGTGGGGCTTATCCGGGCTATATGCAGCGTTTTTTCCGCGAAAACGACATCACATTACACATTGAGCCGCAGGATCATGACGCGTTACGCCACACTGTTGATTTTATCTCCTTTAGTTACTACATGACCGGCTGCGTCACAGCAGATGCTGAACTGGTCGAGAAGATGCAGGGAAATATTCTCGATATGGTGCCCAATCCGCATCTTGAAAGCTCCGAGTGGGGCTGGCAAATAGATCCTGTGGGCTTACGCACACTGCTGAACGTTCTGTGGGATCGCTACCAGAAACCGCTATTTATCGTTGAGAATGGACTGGGTGCCCAGGATACACCAGACCACGAGGGCCGCATTCACGACCACTATCGTATCAGCTATCTCAACGATCACCTGGTCCAGGTACGCGAAGCGATCGCGGATGGTGTGGAACTTATGGGATATACCTCGTGGGGCCCAATTGATCTGATTAGCGCGTCAAAAGCCGAAGTTGGCAAACGCTACGGCTTTATCTACGTTGATCTGCAGCAAGATGGTTCGGGTACGCTGGCGCGCAGTCGCAAAGAGAGCTTTTACTGGTACAAGGGAATTATCGCCAGCCACGGCGCGTTACTGAAAGCGTAATCGCGTTAACAAAAATACCCCGTCAGTAATGACGGGGTATTTTTTATTCTGACCAACTACAGTAAATGCATTATTCCTTTACCAGCGTTTCGACTAAATCCAGTCTCTCTTGCCACGGATCGCGCTGAGTCTGCGTCTGTTGCGCTCCTGCCGCCGGGATCAGCAGCAGGTTGTCTGCCTGACGGTTGAAAGCAGGCCATTCAGGCAGATTTTGTGCATTGGGCTGGCTGCTTCTGGCAAAATTCACCCAATACTGATTAAGCTGGGTAGCCACAGCCTGATCTTGCGGTTTCACCGTGTCGGCATAACGCGCCGTCAGTGTATTAAAAACATACGGAATTTCACTGGCATGCTGCGCGCCAGACGTCTGGTCACTCAGTGCCTGCGCCACGTAACCAAAACGATACTGCCACACAGGAAGCTGGTTATCACTCCATACCCGAGCCATATAGCGCGCCGGTTCAACCATAAAGCTATCGCTGGCAATAGCGTTGGCTGTCTGCTGCGGTGACATATCACGATAGGCCTGGTCCGCTTTGCCACGCAGGTCAGACGCAAACGGAGCAAACGCCTGTTCTCGCGTAGTGACCTGTGGTGCAAAACCTATATCCGCGTCGTTTGCACCAATCATCAGCGGCACTTTGTTGAATTGTCCCTTACTGTACAGCTCGTGAGGTTCAGCGGTAATAATCCGTCCATCGATCATTGGTCCGGAGTAATCCGGGCTTTGCATGGTGGCCATATTAAGGCCACTGACCACCTCGTTGGCAGGAAGCTGTCGCAGCGCCTCCAGCGCCTTGTCATCATCGCCGTTGACGCCGTGTTTGGCAGCAAATGCCAGACCGGCTTTTTCTGCCTGCTGCCAGTTCTGGTGCGGGACAATATTGTGACGGCCTGAGCCGGACTGGATAATGGCTTTCTGGAACAGACCCGATGCTTCTTTGCTGGTCAACAGGCTGTTAACGGAAAAGCCCCCCGCTGACTCGCCAAATAGCGTGACATTCTCCGGATCACCATTGAAGTTGGCGATATTATTTTTAACCCATTTCAGCGCGGCAAGTTGGTCCATCAGACCATAGTTCCCCCGTAGTGGATCGTTAGCCAGTGCGGGGTGGGCGAAAAAGCCAAAACGTCCTACACGATAGTTAAAGCTAACGAACACCACACCCTGGCGGGCAAAGGCATCCCCGGCATACACCGCAGGGGATGAGCCTCCATTGACAAACCCGCCGCCGTAAATCCACACCATAACCGGCAATTTGCCGCTAGCGTTAGCCGGACGCCATACGTTGAGCGTCAGACAATCTTCGCTAAACCCGACGCCTAACGGCGCAGCATCCCCAGGAAACGGCTCTTGTAGACAGTCTTTTCCGTAGTGTTTTGCCGGACGAACACCTTGCCAGGCTGTTACTGGCTGCGGGGGTTGCCAACGTAGTGCTCCAACAGGCGGTGCGGCAAACGGAATGCCCTTAAAAGCATCAACGCCCTGATGTTCGCTTCCTAAAATGCGTCCATCCGTCACGCTCACTTCCGGGCCCGCGGCCTGAGCCAGGCCAGCACAACAGATAAAGGTGAATCCAACCGCTAATGTGTATCGCATATCAATCCCCTGCTTTATAAGCCAATGGGAGGAAGGCCAGTAGCGACCCTCCTCCCGGTATATAACGTTAAGATCGTGTTTGTGGCGTTATTTATGGATGCTGTTTGAGCTCATTTTCATCGCTCGTGGTCGAAACTGTCGCCGCATTTTGTGCATTCAGCCCCGGCAGTCCTGCGACCAGCGTCATTGCGCAGCTCAGAATCAGTGCCACTACCGTGCCAATAATGCCCCCCCATAACGTGGCATCGACGCCACCCGGCGGAATCATCTGTGCAATGGTGAAGATGTTGGCAAATCCGAAGGAGTACACGTGGGTATTGCTGAAGCCAACAATTGCGCCCCCCACCGCCCCCGCGATGCAACCAAAAATAAATGGACGTCTGAGCGGCAGGTTTACGCCGTACACCGCAGGTTCAGTAATACCGAAAATACCGGCCGTCACGGAGTAGCCCGCCAGCATTTTCTGCCGTGCATCACGGCTACGCAGGAAGATCCCCAGCGCTGCGCCGACCTGGCCCATCACGGCTGGCAGCAACATAGGCAGCATCGTGTCATGGCCTAGCACAGCCAGGTTGTTGATCATCAGCGGGACCAGCCCCCAGTGCAGACCGAAGATCACACACACTTGCCACAGGGCGCCGATCGCCGCGCCTGCCAGCCACGGGGCAAGGACATAAATCCACTGGTAGCCGTTAGCGAGGAACTGACTAATCCAGGTCGCCACCGGGCCAATAATCAGGAAGGTCAGCGGCACCGTAACCACTAAGCAAATCAGCGGTGCAAAAAAGTTCTTCATGGATGATGGCAGCAGAACTGAACTCTTTTTCTCCAGCCAGCAACTCACCCACGATGCGAGAATAATCGGGATCACGGACGCACTGTAGTTGAACCAGGTTACCGGAATGCCAAGGAAGGTTTCCGTGATAGCGCCAGCTTGTTGACTGGCAGTAAACGCATCAATCATTAGCGGATGGGTCAGCGCGCCGCCGATCACCATGGTAATAAACGGATTACCGCCGAACTTCTTCCCGGCGGTGTAACCCAACACCAGTGGGAAGAAGAAAAACAGCGCGTCACTGGCAGCAAACCAGATTTTATAGGTCGCGCTATCGGTGGTTAACCATCCGCAAACAACTGCCAGGGCCAGCAATCCTTTGAGAATACCGGAGGCCGCCAGCACGCCAATAAAGGGCGTAAAAATCCCGGACACGATGTCAATTACGTGCCCTAAGGCACTACTTTTATTCCCTTTTTTCTCCGTTTCCGCAGGGGCATCATCCGTCAGACCGGCTTCAACACACACCGCCTGCCAGACATCGCCCACATCATTCCCGATGACGACCTGAAACTGACCGCCACTTTCGACAACCATAATCACACCCGGGCATTGCTTTAGCGCTGGTGCGTTAGCTTTTTGGTTATCATGCAATTTGAAGCGAAGTCGGGTAGCGCAATGCACCAGACTGTTAATGTTCTCTTTACCACCGACGTGGTCGATGATTTTTTTCGCCAGCGCTTGATGTTTCATATTGATGTTCCTTACGTCCGGTGTCCGCAGCCACCGTCTGACTGAGTAGAAAAATAAAAAAACCCGAGAACGTTCCACATTCAGCGAACGCGCTCAGGTTTTGCCTGCATAGTGCAGTAACAATCCCGTTCTGTTATTTGCCAGGAATAAAACAGCATGACGGCTATGGCTGTACTGGCTGTTTATGTATTAGAACGTCACCACCGTTTTCAGCTCGGTAACCCAGGCATCCTGGGTCTCTGAGACGCCGCCGGGGTTATGCCAGTACTGAATACCCGGTTGCAATTCGATCCACGAAACTGGACGGAAGCGATAATAGATCTCCGCATTCATAGAGCGGCCAGGTACGGGGCGATATCCCGGATTGTTGTAGTCGGAAATGCCGCTGATGCTGTTCATATACCGCTGGTTATGTGCAAACTCGTCGCTCGCATCGAACCAGGTTGCACCAATACCGATGGTGTCGTTCGGACGAGCATCAAACAGTCCACGGTAGCGGAACGTTGAGGCCAGCACGGAATGGATAACGTTTGTGCTCTGGTCTGCAAGGCTGAAGCTCAGTGAGGTGCTCAAGCCACGATTTGGATCACCATCATGCTGTGTCAATTGCTGGTTAAACCCGGTGTACATAAACCAGGTATCACTATGTTTCGTATAGCCATTCGGATCGGTGGCACCGGCACCGCCAGATTTTCCTTGATAGAGATCGGTTTGCGGTGCATTGGTGTACAGCACACCAAAGTTGTAAATCCCCGGTAATCCACTGATCACAGGACGGGTTTCAATTTCTAGCGGCAGCAACACGCCTTTACTACCTTTCGTCGACCAACTCCATGCATGGCTGCGGCTGGTTGCATCCGGGTTTTGCTCCATCACCCCACCTTTTAATGTCACGGTTGGCGTAATTTTGTACTCCAACGTGGTGCCCCAGGTATGCATGTTCCAATTGCTCCAGGTCAGTGAGTAGGCAGACTTACCACCGCACTGAGAGAGCAGTTGAGAATCGCAAGGGATGATTTGGTCGAAGGTCTGGACTTTGTTCATCATGCCGACACGCCAGGTCAAACGACGATCGTCAAAGCTCCGAGCAAAAGTCAGCCAGCCGAGGCGAGTAATAGACCCCCCGCCCCAGCTCTCCTGGGTCAAATCGTTAAACGGAACGCGTGGATCCTGGACACGTTTGGTCGTCAGGTTGTCATCGTGGTTACGGTTAACGATATTCCCTTCAATACGAGCATCAGGGATCCCGGTCCAGCGTTCCAGATCCTGATTAAAGGTCAGCGCGAACTGATCAATATAGGCCACGTGTGAATCATGGTTGTACCCGCCGCCACCATTCCATGCAATTTCGTTCAGATACCCCAGGTTGTAGGTAAAACCATTGTCATTGAGAATTTTACGAATGCCAAGCATGTCGCCCAGTACAGGCTCTGGTGGGGCTTCAAAACCCAGTACCGTCCCATTCCAGTCTTGTGCCATTGTGATTGGCGATACCGTCAGTAAGGCAAGCGCGTAGAGCTTATAAGGTATTTTTTTATATGCCATAATGAGACCTGTTTATTTATTCAATGCGTAACCGATGGCAGGCAATTTATATATTGCCCGTTATCATTTTATTTCAGGTAATAGCCGTCCCTGCAGTCATTAATAACTGCAAAGCGCCACTTTAAATAAAGTCAGACCAATAAGTAGAATGCGTGTAGATGTGCCTCCTCGTAAACGACAGGCAAAAAAAAACCTAAGTGCACCGCTTGCGCGGAACACTTAGGTTTTGCCTGTTAACCAGTAACAATCCTGAGTTGTAAACAGGTGGGACTGTATCATCATCCCACCACGTTGCAAACGATGAGAACGCTCTGCTGTATGAAAATGTGAGCAAGATAACACTTGCATAACACGGCGTTGCTGCGAAAAGTCGCAGCTTTTTTATCGCTGTAAAAAATATTTGCGCCGCTTTATAGCGGTTAGCGATATTAACGTTAAAAACGTGGGATAAAGATGGCTACACACCGTTATCCCACTTGTATTAAAATAAATTATACCGATGTAATTATAGACACACTGAACGTTAACTCAGCTATATCTACCTATTACCGGTCTGCTAAACGCAAACTAGAAGCTGTATTTCATCCCTACCATCGCAGATGAGTCGCTGTAGCCTTTGTCACCGACCTGGACGCCCACGTTACCCCACAGATTCAGGTGGTCGTTCAGTTTGCCTTCCACGCCGGTTTTGATTTCTCCGAGATTGCGCGCCCCGTCCTGATACACGCTCACCCCGTCCATCTTCGTACCAAAATCATGCGTGTT
>NZ_JANUFB010000012.1:0-82709 GCF_024809055.1 Citrobacter sp. JUb117 | reverse complement strand
AGCAGTGCAACGCGGCTTTCGCTCACCGTTGCGAGGTCCCGTATAATACGTTTTCCTCATTCAGAGTCAAGCATTTCTTTCCGCTTTTCTCCGCAAGGTTCTCAGTAGAACCCCGCTGACCCGGCGGCTTGTAATCCGTTGTTCCGTGTCAGTGGAGGCGCATTATAGGGAGTTATTTCAGGCTGACAAGGGGAAATTCAAAATAATTTTCCGAGTGCGTGTTTTTTATTCTTTACGTTTATTTTAACGACGCTTTGTTGGTTAATTGGGCTATTTCTCGCGCAAAACTCGCAACCTGTTCCCAATCGGTATAGACCACTTCTTTATTCGTATCCGTTTCGCCACCGGACATCTTCATAATCAGTTGGATCATGACGCGGTCATACCAACGATAGCGAGGATAAAGCAGTGCGCCAGCGATCACCGCGCTACGATCGGGTCGCCACGGCGAGGTCATCAGAAACTTGCGCGCATAGCTGTTGGTTTGCGGGGTACGTTTTTCCGGCTTACGGGCAACCAGATTAACGGAGTAGAACGCACTCGGCATCGCGTTCAGCCGCGTAGCGTGCTTCTTCACAAACGTCTGAAAAGCAGAATGGTAGTGACCGTAGCGAATCGAGGCACCGATCACCACGCTGTCATAGTGCTGCCAGTCAGGCTCTTCGGTGCGGTGCAGATTCATCACATCCGCCCAGATGCCCAACTCTTTGAGCTCAGAAGCCAGATACTCGGCGATTTCGCGCGTTTGTCCATCCCGGGAAGAAAAAAGAATCAGTGTTTTCACGTGTTACTCCATTATTCACGCCAGAAGGTAGGGGTAAAGAGTACCAGCAGAGTAAAGACCTCCAGACGACCAAACAGCATATTGGCAATCAGGATCCATTTCGCCACCGGGTTCATACTGGCAAAGTTGTCGGCAACCACACCCAGCCCTGGCCCCAGGTTATTCAGCGTCGCGACAACGGAAGCAAATGCAGAGAAGTCATCCACGCCGGTCGCGATAATCGCCAGCATACTGATAATAAAGACCAGCGCATAGGCAGAGAAGAATCCCCATACTGCTTCGAGGATACGTTCTGGCAGTGCACGGTTACCTAGCTTAATACTGTAAACCGCGTTCGGGTGGACCAGGCGCTTCAGCTCACGGTTACCCTGCTTGAACAGCAGCAGAATACGAATCACCTTCAAGCCACCGCCCGTTGACCCGGCACAGCCACCAATAAAGGCAGAACACAGCAACAGCACGGGCAGGAACAACGGCCAGCGAGCAATACTGTCCGTGGTGAACCCCGCGGTGGTTGCCATCGACACCACCTGGAAAAAGGCCTGATTGATTGTCGTTAGCGCCGAACCGTAGGTATTGTGGATCCACAATACCAGCGTACAGATAGCCACCAGCGTCAGCTGTACCCCAATGAACATCCGAAATTCCGGGTCGCGCCAATAGACCTTCAGACTACGCCCGCTTAATAAAGAGAAGTGCAGGCCATAGTTACACCCGGAGATCAGCAGGAAGATTGCAATAATTGTGTTGATAGTCGGACTATCGAAATAACCCACGCTGGCGTCATGCGTTGAAAAGCCGCCGATAGCAATGGTCGCAAAGCTGTGACCGATAGCGTCAAACGCAGGCATGCCGGCAAACCACAGCGCCAGCGCACAGGCCACTGTCAGCAATACATAGATAAGCCACAGGGTTTTCGCCGTTTCGGCAATACGCGGACGCATTTTATTGTCTTTCAGCGGCCCTGGCATTTCTGCCCGGTAAAGCTGCATACCGCCGACACCAAGAATAGGCAGAATAGCCACCGCCAGCACGATGATCCCCATCCCGCCAAACCATTGCAGCATTTGACGATAAAAGAGAATCGCATGTGGTAATGAATCCAGCCCCACCAGCGTGGTTGCGCCCGTCGTGGTTAAGCCGGAGAAGGATTCGAAAAACGCATCGGTGATCGTGAGGTTTGGACTTTCAGCAAAGATAAACGGTAGCGCACCCACGCTGCCCAGCACGGTCCAGAACAAGACCACGATAAGAAACCCTTCGCGGGATTTCAGTTCGCCCTTTTCTTTACGGTTCGGCCACCACAGCATGGAGCCAATCGCCAGCGCGACAAAGAAAGTTTGCGTAAATGCACGACCCGCCCCATCACGGTAGATGAGCGCTACCAGTCCGGGGATGATCATTGTCCCCGAGAATAAGATGACCAGTAGTCCAACGATTCGGGTAATGGCGCGAAAATGCATCTCTGCCGCTTCCTTAGTTCTTTAAAATGAGGTGGGGATTATTCTTTAATCGCTAACAATTGCAATGAACCTCGACTAAAATCCGCCAGCTTTGCTGAAAATTCATTCACTTTCGTGTAAGGAAGCGCTACCCGTAGCTGAACGAATGCCTGGTAATCACTGGCTATGATTTTACCGTCGAACTGCCCCAACAGTGCTTCAATACCTGCCAGTTGGCCGTACTCACACTGCAAAGTATATTCGGTAAGCGGCGTCTTGCGCTGCGTTGTTAATTGCCGCAATGCCTGGCTCACCCCACCACCGTAGGCTTTGACCAGTCCACCTGTACCGAGAAGAATACCGCCGTAGTAGCGCACCACCACCGCGGTAATCTCGCCGACGCCACTGCCCATTAGCTGCGCAAGCATCGGTTTACCTGCCGTCCCCGCCGGTTCGCCGTCGTCCGAAAAGCCCAGCTGTTGCGAGTCATCCGGTGCACCCGCTACCCACGCCACGCAATGGTGGCGGGCGTCCGGATGCTCTGCCCTGACTGACTCGACAAACGCTTTTGCCGCCTCTACGCCGTCCGTGTGGGCGAGCAACGTAATAAAGCGGCTTTTTTTGATCTCTTCAACGACGCTAACCGGCGCCGCAGGGATTAACCAACTGTCCATTACGCCAGTTTCAAATCCCGGGTCATGTTTTCGATATGATTCTCATGGACGACCACGTTGTCTTCAATACGAATACCACCAAACGGCTTCAGCGCGTCAATCTTCTGCCAGTTGAAGTGTTTGCTGAATTGCCCTTCACGCCACGGCGCTAACAGGGATTCGATAAAGTAAATGCCCGGCTCAATGGTCAGGACCATGCCCGGTTGCAGCACGCGAGTGCAGCGCAGGTACGGATACTTCGACGGTGCGGCAAGATGCGTACCGCTGTCATCCTGCATAAAACCAGCGACATCATGCACCTGTAATCCCAGCGGGTGACCAATACCGTGCGGCATAAACGGCCCGGTAAGATCGTTTTCCACCATCGCCTCTTCACTCATATCGGTGATGATTTGATGTTTACGCAGCAGCTTCGCGATGCGCTGATGGAACTGAATGTGATAATCCACATAGTTGACACCCGCTTTCATGGTTGCAATCAGCGCCAGTTCTTCTTCGTTAACGTCTTTCACCAACTGTGCATAGTCGTTGTCGCTTTTCGCCGACCAGGTCCGCGTCAGGTCTGCCGCATAGCCGTTATATTCCGCCCCGGCGTCCAGCAGGAAGCTGCGGAATTCTGATGGCGGTTGATGATCCAGCTTGGTGTAATGCAGTACAGAGGCATGTTCGTTAAGCGCGACGATGTTGCTGTAAGGCACGTCGGTATCGCGATGCCCCGTGGCTGTCAGGTACGCCAGGTTGATGTCGAACTCGCTCATCCCTGAACGGAACGCTTCTTCGGCTGCACGGTGTCCACTTACCGCCATTTTCTGCGCTTCGCGCATGCAGGCCAGCTCGTAATCGGTTTTATACGCACGGTAATAGTGAAGATAGTCGATCACCCCTTTCGGGTTGATGTTGCTGGCAGCAATGTCCAGCTGCAGCGCACGTTCCGGTACCGGGCCGATGTACCCGATATTGCCGCGGGCAGCAGGCAACTGGCTACCAATACCGTCGGCTTTTGGCAACGCAATAATTTCAACTTCTTCGGTCCAGAAAGAGGTCGGCAGCGGCTCAACGTTGTGCCAGTAATCCACCGGCAGGTAGAACCACAACTTAGGCTTATTAACGCCATCCACCAGCAACCAGCAGTTGGGAACCTGCGTGACGGGTACCCAGGCTTTAAACTGCGGATTGACCTTGAACGGATACGGATGGTCGTCGAGAAAAACGTTAACCAGCTCACCGGAGTGAATAAGTAACGCATCCAGCTTAAAACGCGCCAGCGCATCGCGGGTCCGTTCCTGTAAGGTAACAATATGATTTTTATAGAGTGCGGCCAGTGATTCCATTATTTACCCTTCTGTTTTTTTGACCTCAAGTCTCCGCATCTTAGCACATCGTCCTGTGACTGCGTGATTTCTGCCGAGCGTGATCGGCCCGTCATTTCTTTAATCATTCATTTGCATTTTATTAACATAAAACACACACTTCGATTCATCTGGTATGACCAGATCACCTTGCGGATTCAGGAGACTGACATGCTTTACAAAGGCGACACCCTGTACCTCGACTGGCTGGAAGATGGCATCGCCGAACTGGTGTTCGATGCCCCTGGCTCAGTCAATAAACTCGACACGGCAACCGTAGCCAGCCTTGGCCATGCGCTGGATGTGCTGGAGAAACAACATGATTTAAAAGGGCTGCTGCTGCGTTCTAACAAAGCAGCCTTTATTGTCGGTGCCGATATCACCGAATTCCTTTCACTGTTCCTTGTTCCTGAAGAACAGCTAAGCCAGTGGCTGCACTTTGCCAACAGCGTCTTTAATCGCCTGGAAGATCTGCCTGTCCCAACCCTGTCTGCGGTCAACGGCTATGCGCTGGGTGGCGGCTGCGAGTGCGTCCTGGCGACCGACTACCGTCTGGCAACCCCGGACCTGCGCATCGGTCTACCGGAAACCAAGCTGGGCATCATGCCGGGCTTTGGCGGTTCCGTGCGTATGCCACGCATGCTGGGTGCAGACAGCGCGCTGGAAATCATTGCCGCAGGTAAAGACGTCGGTGCCGAGCAGGCACTGAAAATCGGTCTGGTTGATGGCATTGTGAAGCAGGAAAAACTGCTCGAGGGCGCAATGGCGGTACTGCGTCAGGCAATCAACGGCGACCTCGACTGGCGGGCCAAACGCCAACCAAAACTGGAGCCGCTGAAACTCAGCAAAATTGAAGCGGCCATGAGCTTTACCATCGCCAAAGGCATGGTTGCGCAGACGGCAGGGAAACATTACCCGGCCCCGATCACCGCCGTGAAAACGATTGAAGCTGCCGCCCGCTTTGGTCGTGAAGAAGCGCTGAACCTGGAAAACCAAAGTTTTGTCCCGCTGGCGCACACCAACGAGGCGCGTGCGCTGGTCGGTATTTTCCTCAACGATCAGTACGTCAAAGCGAAAGCGAAAAAACTGACGAAGGATATTGAGACACCGAAGCAAGCCGCAGTTCTGGGCGCAGGCATTATGGGTGGCGGTATAGCCTACCAGTCTGCCTGGAAAGGCGTGCCGGTTATCATGAAAGATATCAACGATAAATCGCTGATGCTGGGCATGACCGAAGCCGCCAAGCTGCTGAATAAGCAACTTGAGCGCGGCAAGATCGACGGTCTGAAGATGGCGGGCGTGATTTCCACCATCCAACCAACCCTCGACTACACCGGCTTTGAGCGCGTGGACGTGGTGGTGGAAGCGGTTGTTGAAAATCCAAAAGTGAAAAAAGCGGTGCTTGCAGAGACCGAAGATAAAGTGCGCCCGGATACCGTGCTGGCGTCAAACACGTCTACCATTCCGATTAGCGAACTGGCCAGCGTTCTGAAGCGCCCGGAAAACTTCTGTGGCATGCACTTCTTTAACCCGGTGCACCGGATGCCGCTGGTTGAGATCATCCGCGGTGAGAAAAGCTCGGATGAAACCATCGCTAAAGTCGTCGCCTGGGCAAGCCTGATGGGCAAAACGCCGATTGTGGTCAACGACTGCCCTGGCTTCTTTGTAAACCGCGTGCTGTTCCCCTACTTCGCCGGTTTCAGCCAGTTACTGCGCGACGGCGCGGACTTCCGCAAAGTTGATAAGGTGATGGAGAAACAGTTCGGTTGGCCAATGGGCCCGGCGTATTTACTGGACGTAGTCGGTATTGATACCGCACATCACGCGCAGGCAGTGATGTCCGCAGGCTTCCCGCAGCGGATGCAGAAAGATTATCGCGATGCGATCGATGCACTGTTCGATGCCAGCCGCTTTGGACAGAAAAATGGTCTCGGGTTCTGGCGTTATAAAGAAGACAGCAAAGGCAAGCCGAAGAAAGAAGAGGATGCTGCGGTCGATGGCCTGCTGGCAGACGTCAGCCAGCCGAAGCGCGATTTCAGTGATGACGAGATTATCGCCCGCATGATGATCCCGATGGTCAACGAAGTGGTGCGCTGCCTGGAAGAAGGCATCATTGCCAGCCCGGCGGAAGCCGATATGGCACTGGTTTACGGTCTCGGCTTCCCTCCGTTCCACGGCGGTGCGTTCCGCTGGCTGGATACGCTCGGCAGCGCCAAATACCTCGATATGGCGCAGCAATACCAGCACCTCGGCCCACTGTATGAGGTGCCGGAAGGATTGCGTAATAAAGCGCGTCATAACGAACCGTACTATCCCTCGGTTGAGCCTGCCCGCCCGGTTGGCGACCTGAAAACGGCTTAAGGAGTCACAATGGAACAGGTTGTAATTGTTGATGCGATCCGTACCCCGATGGGCCGTTCGAAAGGGGGCGCGTTCCGTCATGTGCGGGCAGAAGATCTCTCCGCACATTTAATGCGTAGCCTGCTGGCGCGGAATCCAGCGCTTGAGCCCGCGGCTCTCGATGACATTTACTGGGGTTGCGTACAACAGACGCTGGAGCAAGGGTTCAATATCGCCCGTAACGCCGCACTGCTGGCGGAAGTCCCACACTCCGTCCCGGCTGTCACCGTCAACCGCTTGTGCGGTTCATCCATGCAGGCCCTGCACGATGCGGCGCGCATGATTATGACCGGCGATGCTCAGGCTTGCCTGATTGGCGGCGTGGAGCATATGGGTCACGTGCCAATGAGCCACGGCGTAGATTTTCATCCGGGAATGAGCCGCAACGTGGCAAAAGCCGCGGGGATGATGGGCCTGACGGCGGAAATGCTCTCTCGTATGCACGGTATCAGCCGTGAAATGCAGGATGCCTTCGCCGCACGTTCACACGCTCGCGCCTGGGCTGCCACCCAGTCTGGCGCATTTAAAAATGAAATCATCCCGACTGGCGGTCACGATGCCGACGGCGTGTTGAAACAGTTTAACTACGACGAAGTGATCCGTCCGGAAACCACCCTCGAAGCGTTGTCTACCCTGCGTCCGGCGTTTGATCCGGTTAGCGGTACGGTCACTGCCGGTACCTCTTCCGCGCTTTCCGACGGTGCCGCTGCTATGTTGGTAATGAGCGAGGGCCGTGCCCGCGAACTGGGCCTGACGCCGCGCGCGCGCATTCGCTCAATGGCGGTGGTCGGTTGCGATCCGTCAATCATGGGTTACGGCCCGGTTCCAGCCTCAAAGTTGGCGCTGAAAAAAGCTGGGCTTTCCGTCAGTGACATCGGTTTGTTTGAAATGAACGAAGCCTTTGCTGCGCAGATCCTGCCATGCATTAAAGATCTGGGCTTGATGGAGCAGATTGACGAGAAGATCAACCTCAACGGCGGTGCGATCGCCCTGGGCCACCCGCTGGGATGTTCCGGTGCGCGTATCAGCACCACCCTGCTGAACCTGATGGAGCGTAAAGACGTGCAGTTTGGTCTGGCGACGATGTGTATTGGGTTGGGTCAGGGTATCGCTACGGTATTTGAGAGAGTGTAATCACAGAGTGCCGCATCTTGTAGGCCGGGCAAGCGAAGCGCCCCCGGCAACGATGCCGGATGGCGACGTAAAAAACGTCTTATCCAGCCTACAAAATGTTATCTCAAAGCTATTGGTGTCAATGGCGAAGAGAGAAGATTTAGTTGCCGTTCTTCCCGCCTGTCAGGGGCGGGTTTTTTATTTTTAAATAAAAGCGAACGCATCACCAAACAGGCGATCTTCACGCGCCTGACGCTCATTACAGAACAGATCGCGCGCGATTTTTGCCATCTCAAAACGCCCAGCAATGTAGATGTCATGCTCAGCCAGCGTGCCGTGATCCTGCAATACTGCCGTTAGTACGGTACCCGTACGACCACGCCAACCTTCTTCAGGCTGTTCGACCACCGGCTCAACGCGCAGGTTCGGGTGATTAACAGACAACGCTTCCAGTTCACCGAGATCGTAGAGATGCTTCTCTTCACGCCCGCCCCAGTAAATCGTCACGTCACGGTTTGGGTTGCGCGCCAGCGCGGTCAGTAAAATCGAGCGCGCATAAGAGAAGCCGGTGCCGCCAGCAATCAGGATCAGCGGTCGTTCTTCATCGTCACGCAGCCAGGCTTCGCCGTGCGGGATATCCACGTTGATTTCTCGATCCTGGAGAATGCGATCCATGACGGCCATGGCATACAGGTTAAGCTCAGAGGCACCCACGTGCAGCTCAATGAACCCGTGCTCATCCGGCGTTGAGGCCATGGAGAACGGACGCTTATCTCGTTCATCCATCACGACCATTAAATACTGACCAGCACGAAAGGAAAACGCCGCGTCTGGCACTAAACGGACGCGATATACGGTGTCAGTGATAGCTTCTACCGAGGTCACTTTACAGCTTAAGGTTGTCATGCGCTCTCTCTGTCGGATCAATAGGCAAAACGATCGCGCCTCAGGCGCTTTTGCCGTCATTAAAGATGGCCAGCTCATCCCAAATTGCGTCAATGCGCGCAGTCACTTCGGGATCTTTTTTAATCGGACGTCCCCATTCACGTTGGGTCTCACCCGGCCATTTATTGGTGGCATCCAGGCCCATTTTTGAACCAAGGCCGGAGACCGGCGAGGCAAAATCCAGGTAATCTATCGGTGTATTCTCTACCAACACCGTATCCCGGGCCGGGTCCATACGGGTGGTAATCGCCCAAATCACATCATTCCAGTCACGTGCGTTGACATCGTCATCGCAGACAATAACAAATTTGGTGTACATAAACTGTCGTAAAAACGACCAAACGCCCATCATGACGCGTTTGGCATGACCGGCGTACTGTTTTTTGATCGTGACAACCGCCAGTCGATACGAACAACCTTCCGGCGGCAGATAAAAATCGACGATTTCCGGGAACTGCTTTTGCAGAATCGGCACAAACACTTCGTTCAGCGCCACGCCCAGCACGGCAGGTTCATCGGGTGGACGCCCGGTGTAGGTGGAGTGATAAATAGCATCTTCACGCTGGGTAACGTGCGTGACGGTGAAGACCGGAAAGCTATCCACTTCATTGTAGTAACCCGTATGGTCGCCGTACGGACCTTCCGGCGCTAACTCCCCCGGCTCGATGTAGCCTTCCAGCACGATCTCTGCGCTGGCTGGGACTTCGAGATCGTTGGAAATACATTTGACCACTTCGGTCTTGGTACCGCGCAACAGTCCGGCAAACGCGTATTCCGATAACGTGTCAGGTACCGGCGTTACCGCGCCCAAAATCGTTGCCGGATCGGCCCCCAGCGCTACCGCAACTGGAAAACGCTCACCAGGATGGGCTGCACACCACTCCTGATAATCAAGCGCGCCACCACGATGGGAAAGCCAGCGCATAATAAGCTTGTTTTTGCCGATCAGCTGCTGACGGTAGATGCCCAGATTCTGCCGTTCTTTATGCGGGCCACGCGTCACGGTGAGCCCCCAGGTGATCAGCGGGGCGGCATCTTCCGGCCAGCAGGTCATGATGGGAATACGGTTGAGATCGACGTCATCGCCTGACGCGATTTTTTGCTGACAAGGTGCACCGCGCAGCCGTTTGGTCGGCATATTCAAAACCTGCTTGAACTGCGGCAGCTTATCAAACAGATCGCGGAACCCTTTTGGCGGCTCCGGCTCTTTCAAAAACGCCAACAGCTTACCCACTTCCCGCAGCGCAGAGACATCTTCTTGTCCCATCCCCATTGCAACACGCTTAGGCGTGCCAAACAGGTTGCACAGCACCGGCATCGAATAGCCTTTAAGGTTCTCAAACAACAACGCAGGCCCGCCCGCACGCAGCGTGCGATCGGCAATTTCAGTGATTTCCAGATGAGGATCCACTGGAAGCGTAATGCGTTTGAGCTCACCCTGCTGTTCAAGCAGCGTCAGGAAGTCGCGTAAATCGTTATATTTCATGGCGTCCATTGTGGCCTCTTCGTAAGCGCCTCATTATACGGCGTTCATCATTGCGATGCTGTATTTTTGTTAAATTAGCGTGAACTCTGGCGGTACATGCAAGCGCAGGGATTATATACCCATTGAGTTTCGGGTTGAGTTGAGGCGGGTATAATTAACTTAGTGCATGGCTTTTGTTATGCTTACGCTCAGAACAAGCGGATAAGAGTTATTATGCAAGCCTGGTATTTACTGTACTGCAAACGCGGGCAACTTCAGCGTGCCCAGGAACACCTGGAAAGACAGGCAGTGAGCTGCCTGACGCCCATGATCACCCTGGAAAAAATAGTGCGTGGAAAACGTACTACAGTCAGTGAGCCACTTTTCCCTAACTACATGTTTGTCGAATTCGACCCGGAAGTGATCCACACCACCACCATCAATGCCACGCGTGGCGTCAGCCATTTCGTCCGCTTTGGTGCAACACCCGCAACAGTTCCGTCTTCCGTTATTCACCAGCTTTCCATCTACAAACCAGAAGGGATTATTGACCCTGAAACCCCGTATCCAGGAGATAGCGTGATTATCACCGAAGGTGCATTTGAAGGGCTGAAGGCAATTTTCACCGAACCAGATGGCGAGGCACGCTCCATGCTGCTGCTTAACCTGCTGAATAAAGAGGTTAAGCAGAGCGTGAAAAACACCGGTTTTCGCAAAATCTAAATCCGCTTCAGAAGGTGACTTCGAAGAGTGTCCTGACATTGGCGTCGATAGCGGCTGCCAGGCGCTGAGGATCGTCTCCACGCCAGTGCGCAATACGCTCAAGAATGTGCGGCAGGTGCGCAGGTTCATTACGACGTGAAGCCGGTTTCGGAGTTAAATCGCGGGGAAGTAAATAAGGGGCATCGGTTTCGATCAGGAGCCTTTCCACTGGGATAAACGGCAGCAGTTCCCGAAGTTCCATGCCCCGACGCTCATCGCAGACCCATCCGGTGATGCCAATATACAGCCCCCTGTCTACGCAGTCCTGCATCTCCTGGCGTGAGCCGGTAAAGCAGTGCAATACAGCGCCTGGAAGGCTGTCCAGCCAGGGTTCGAGCAGCGTCAGGAAACGGTCATGTGCGTCGCGGCAATGCATGAAAACCGGCATCTGCAACTCAGCGGCGATACGCAGTTGTGCCTCAAACGCCCGCTCCTGCTCCTGCGGCGTGGAGAAATTGCGATTGAAATCCAGCCCACATTCGCCAATGGCGACCACTTCAGACTGGTTTGCCAGCGCCACAATCGCCTCTTCCGTTGAGGGTTGCCATTGACTACTGTCATGCGGGTGAACACCCGCGGTGGACCAGCAATGTGGATAATGCTGTGCCAGTTTTAACACCTGCTGGCTTTCGTGCAGGTTAGTTCCGGTCAAAAGCATGCCATTTACGCCGGCAGCAAAGGCACGCGCGACAACCTCATCCCTGTCTTTTGCAAATTGCGTACTGGTTAGATTAACGCCAATATCAAACATGCTTCCTCCCATATGACAACCGCCCTTACGGGCGGTTGAATTTATTCTTCGGTTTTATCGGCAGCTTCAGCTTTCTCGTTCTCCGCCTCGTTATCTTCGTCTCGCGTACGTCGCTTACCGACATAGAAACGGGAGAAGAAAACGCCGACTTCAAACAGGCAGTACATTGGTATGGCCAACAGCGTTTGCGAGAAGACATCCGGCGGCGTCAGTAACATCCCCACGACAAAGGCGCCGACGACAACATAAGGACGTTTTTTACGTAATTCGTCAGGCGTCGTAATGCCCATCCAGCACAGCAGCACAATGGCAACGGGAACCTCGAAGGAGACCCCAAAGGCCATGAAAAGTGCCATTACGAAACTGAGGTAGCTGGCAATATCCGTCGACACCTGTACGCCCTGCGGAGCTGTATTGGCAAGGAAACCAAACGCCAGCGGGAAGACGACAAAGTAGGCAAATGCCATGCCGATATAGAACAGCAGCGAACTTGAAACCAGCAGCGGCACAACAAGGCGGCGTTCATGCTTATATAACGCGGGAGCAATAAATGCCCATACCTGGTACAGGATCACTGGCGCTGACAGGATCAGCGACACCATAAAGGTGAGCTTGATTGGGGTAAAGAACGGCGAGGCCACATCTGTGGCGATCATCGTCGCACCCTGCGGCATTTGCTTGATCAGCGGTGCCGCAACCATATGGTAAATGTCGTTGGCAAAATAAACCAACGCCAGAAAGATCACCAGAACCGCAATAATGCAGTTCAGGAGTCGCTTACGCAGCTCAATCAAATGCGTGATGAGCGGTTGAGTATCTTCTACAGCCATGTTTACGGTTTATCACTCGACGAAGGGGAGGATTCGACAACAGGCGCGGCGGATTTCTTTTCTGCGTCCATCAACGTTACGGAAGCGGCTTCCGTCGGTTCCGGCGTACTAGCACCCGTGGATTGCGGTTTTTGCTCTGGCGAGCTGGCCTGCGCTTCAGCCGTAGCCGGGGTAACCCCCTCATGCTGCGCTTCGCTCCCTTTCACTACCGGATTATGGATAGTGTGGGCTTCATCGCTGGCTTTCTCAGGGTCGTTAGCGCTGTAAGAACGCTTCATCGACTCCGCAGCTTCACGCAATTCATCCATCGAAGCTTTCAGCTCCGGCGTCAGATTTGTCAGGCTCGCTTTCTCAACTTTTTTCAGGCTGTCCTGAAACTCCTGAAGCTTAAGCTCCTGGGTCAGTTCATTCTGGACCGTCGTTGCAAGAGAGCGCAATGCACGAACCCAACCCGCGACCGTTTTTACCGCCACCGGCAGTCGTTGTGGCCCCAGAACAATGAGGCCAATCACGAACACCAACAACAGTTCGCTAAAACCGATATCAAACACGGATTATACCTGCTCTTTATCGTGGCTTTTGGCGTCTTCTTTTTTCACTTCACCCTGCTTATCGGTGATGGATTTAGCAGTAAAATCAGCGTCCTGGCTGGTTTTATCTTGCTTAGGTTCATCATCACCCATCGCCTTTTTGAAGCCTTTGATTGACGCGCCAAGATCGGAACCGATGGAGCCGAGTTTCTTGGTGCCGAATAGCAGTACAACGATGACGGCAATGATCAACAACTGCCAGATACTGATACCACCCATACATGTTCCTCTGTTATAGATGATGAATTAATAAGACCGTAGTATACGTTACACGACCTGCCTTGAGCGATGAAAAATTCAGCGCATTTTGCGCCAGCCTATCAGCCAGGCAATGACGCCACCCGCCATTAGCCAGCCAGGCATCAAACCCCACTCAGGACGGCTTACCAGCAAGAATGTCCCACTTAGCAGCAGCGTTGCGCCAATACCCAATAAATAACGGGATTGTCCCTGACGAACATGATTCGCCTGAAGCTCGCGCGCAATCTTATCAACACTGTGTTGTAAATATTTGCCCTGGCGCAAACTGTCATACACAAGTTCAGGTATTTCTGGCATTTTTTCGACCCAGAACGGTGCTTTTTCTTTAAAAGCCCTGACAAGCGCAGGAATACCGACCTGATCTTTAATCCACGACTCCAGAAATGGCTTGGCTGTTTTCCATAAATCTAACTGCGGATACAGCTGTCGACCAACGCCCTCAACATACAACAATGTCTTCTGTAACAGCACCAGTTGCGGCTGGACTTCCATATTAAACCGACGTGCGGTGTTAAACAGGTTCAACAGCACGTGACCAAATGAAATTTCCGACAGCGGTTTTTCAAATATCGGTTCACACACGGTACGAATAGCAAATTCAAATTCTTCGACGTTGGTGTCCGGCGGAACCCAGCCAGAATCTACGTGCAACTCGGCAACCTTGCGGTAGTCGCGGTTAAAGAACGCGATAAAGTTTTCCGCCAGGTAGCGCTTATCTTCTTTATTCAACGAACCGACAATCCCGCAGTCAATGCCAATATATTTCGGGTTCTCAGGGTGTTCATAGCTAACAAAAATATTCCCAGGGTGCATATCCGCATGGAAAAAGCTGTCGCGGAATACCTGAGTAAAGAAGACCTGAACGCCACGCTCAGCCAACAGTTGCATATTGGTGCCGTTCTTCTCAAGCGCGGCAACATCTGAAACAGGGATACCGTAAATACGCTCCATCACCATCATGTTCTGACTGCAATAGTCGGAATACACTTCCGGGATGTACAGCATCGGGCTGTCTTCAAAATTACGCCGCAGCTGAATCGCGTTCGCCGACTCGCGCAGCAGATTCAGCTCATCGATCAGCGTTTTTTCATATTCACGCACCACTTCCGTTGGCCGCAGGCGGCGACCATCCGGCAGCAAGCGAGGCACCCAGCGAGCTAGGCGATAGATCAGTTTTAAATCGGCTCTGATGACCGGCAGAATATCCGGGCGAATGACCTTGATCACGACCTCTTTGCCGTTCGATTTCAGTCGCGCAGTGTGTACCTGTGCAATAGACGCAGATGCCAGCGGGGTGATGTCAAAATCATCAAACCATTCTTCAACAGGGAGTCCGCCCATTGCTTCTTCGATTTGTTGTTTTGCACGTTGCCCATCGAATGGGGCCACCCGGTCCTGCAGCAGTGCAAGCTGATCGGCGATTTGCGGAGGAAAAAGGTCGCGGCGGGTGGAAAGCATTTGACCAAACTTGATCCACACCGGTCCCAGCTCCTGCAAAGCCAGTCTCAGCCTTTCACCCAGCGGTTTATCTTTATGCCGGTTTGGCATCCAGAACAACGTGTAGCGCCACAACCTAAGCGGCAGCGTAATACGCATTTTGGGGATGAGTTCATCAAGACCGTAGCTTAAGAAAGTGCGAATGATGAAATAAAGGCGCCGTACTTCACCTGGCGTCATTTGGCCTCCAGTTTTTCCAGCCGTTTGGCCAGAGAGTCGACCGCACGCTCAACGGCAGCGGTTTCTTCGGCAAACCATGCAACTTCCAGCGGGCCCGGGGCCATGCGCCACTCTTCGGTGATCGCTTCGGCAACATAACGCTGCTGACGTTGAACGGTACGGCATAAAAACGTAGCCCCACCGCGCAGGGTCTTGCTGATCCCTTCTGCAACAATATCGCCAGTATAAGGGGCAAGCAGTTCTGCGGGATCGAACTCCGCCAGGTCTGCCAGCGCGACAACGTTCTGCACCACTTGAATATCGCCCTGCACTTCCAGTTCGCCGCTGCGGATAAGCGCCGTGAGCTGCTGGCGATCGCGCAATTTTGGTAACACGCTGGCATGCGTGATCACGGTGCAATCAGCTTCGCCTTCCCATGCCCCCAGTACATCAACCTGGCGTTCGCTAAACACCAGGACTAGCGGGGTCGAAAATCCTTTGAGATCTACACGCAGCACCTTGCCCTGCAAACGCGTTCTGGCTGATTTCAGTGCCGGTGAACGATACAGAAAGGTGTTGAGCAGATTTTCAACGCCTGCGGTCACTAAGGGTTTAAAAGGCATCCCCGATCTCCTGTCAGAACTTGTAACCACGATGCAGCGCAACAACACCTGCCGTCAGGTTGTAGTAATCAACGCTTTCAAACCCGGCATCTTGCATCATTGCTTTTAACGTGTCCTGATCGGGATGCATACGGATGGACTCCGCCAGATAGCGGTAACTATCGGCATCGCTTGCCACCATTGAACCGATACGCGGCAGAATATGGAAAGAGTATGCGTCATACGCTTTGCTCAGCGGCTCGATAATCGGCTTGGAAAATTCCAACACCAGTAAACGTCCACCAGGCTTCAACACGCGATACATAGAACGCAGTGCTTTGTCTTTATCCGTGACGTTACGCAGGCCGAACGAAATGGTAATGCAGTCAAAGGTGTTGTCCGGGAACGGCAATGCTTCCGCGTTCGCCTGGACATACTCGACGTTGCCAATCACGCCAATGTTGCGCAGCTTTTCGCGACCCATTTTGAGCATTGAGTCATTGATATCCGCCAGAATCACTTTCCCGGTTTCACCGACCATGCGAGAAAATTTCGCCGTCAGATCGCCCGTACCACCGGCTAAATCCAGGACAGTCTGCCCACGGCGCACGCCACTGCAATCAATGGTGAAGCGCTTCCACAAACGATGAATGCCAAATGACATTAAGTCATTCATAACGTCATATTTAGACGCCACAGAATGAAAAACGTGGGCCACCATGTCAGCTTTCTGCTCTTTAGCGACGGTCTGAAAGCCAAAGTGCGTCGTTTCTTGTGAATTATCCACCATCTCAGTGCCTGCTCATCCAAAAAATGTTCGAGAAGTGTAACAGATTGGGCCAATTTGCCCTACCCTTCTACCGGGTTCAACTAACCCAAACGGGCTAGTTTGATTGCTGATTTACCGCCTCTCCATCGGGGTAAGTCTCGTCTTGTTGCGCCTCGGGGACCGAACGTAAACGAAACTCTTCATCCTGGCTCGTGGCTTGTTCAGCCAGTTCAGGATTAATCTCACGCTTAATTTCTACACCCAATCCACGAAACGCTTCTGCCTGAGCCAGAACGTTTCCACGCCCTGAAGACAATTTTTTCATCGCCTGCCGATAGTTATCTTGTGCCTTGTCCAGGCTCTGACCAATTGCCGACATATCATCGACAAACAGCCGCATTTTGTCATAAAGCTTGCTGGCCCGGTCCGCGATCTGCTGCGCATTACGACTTTGATGCTCATACCGCCACAGATTAGCAATGGTGCGCAATGCCACCAACAACGTGGTCGGGCTTACCAGCATAATATTATTTCTGAGTGCTTCTGTAATCAGTTCGGGCTGCCTGTCCAGCGCCAGCAGAAAAGCGGGCTCAACCGGGATAAACATCAGCACATAATCAAGCGTACGTAATCCCGGCAACTGCTGGTAGTCTTTGCGGCCCAGCAGACGAATATGGTTACGCACGGAGGCGATATGTTCCTGTAGCGCACTTTCGCGGGTGTAGTCATCCTCTGCATTAAAGTAGCGTTCATAGGCCACCAGCGTCATTTTCGCATCGATCACCACGTCTTTGCCCTGCGGCAATCGGACAATAACATCCGGCTGCATCCGCGATCGTGCGTCATTTTCTATGCTGACCTGAGTTTCATATTCATAGCCTTCGCGCAGACCGGACGCCTCCAGTACCCGCGTGAGTACGACTTCTCCCCAGTTGCCCTGGGTTTTGTTATCGCCTTTCAGCGCCCGTGTCAGGTTAACCGCTTCTTGCGCCATCTGCGCGTTCAGTTGCTGGAGGTTACGAATTTCGTGCGCCAGGGTATGACGCTCTTGCGCCTCTTTGCCAAAGCTATCCTGCACCTGGCGGCGAAAACCGTCCAGCTGTTCACGTAATGGTGTAAGCAAGCTATTCAGGCTTTGGCGATTTTGCTCATCAACGCGACGATTGCTGTGTTCAAAAATACGGTTTGCCAGGTTTTCGAACTGTTCGCTCAGACGCTGTTCGCTGTTGATCATCTGGCGGATTTTATCTTCCGCATGCTGTTGCGTCGCGTCGAGTCGCGTAGTGACTTCCCGGAGATCGGCTTCCAGAGAGGTGTTAATACTCTGCAGGCTGCGAAGTTCGTTGTTGAGTAGCTCGCACTCGTCGCGCCAGTGGGCTTCCTGCGCCAGCTGTTGACGTGCGGCGCTTAGCGCAATATCCAGTTCACGCCGTTCTTCGATAAGATCCGCGCGGATTTGGTCGGCACGCGCTTTGGTCGCCAGCCAGCCCACAAGCAGCCCTGCAGCTAACGCTACGACGGCACTTATCATTATCGAAATATCCACTACGCCCCCCTTACAGCAACGACTTACCCGCACAAAATAGAATTGTGCTGTATAAACGTCCAGTTTAAAAGGAATTTCCTGCGAGGTACTGCGCAAAATAAAAAGGCCGAACATGTCGGCCTTTTCAGAAAGGAGAGAAAATTACAGCAGGCGACGTGCAGCCTCTACCACGATTTTCACCGCGTGGCTTTCCGTTTGCTTCATGGTTTCAGCATTCGGGATTTCTTGCTGAGTACGGTTAACGATAACACCCGCAACCATACCGGCACGCAGACCCTGGCTTGCACACATGGTCAGCAGCGTAGCGGATTCCATTTCGTAGTTCATGACGCCCATGGACTGCCACTCTTCCATCGAGCCTTTGAAACGGCTCACCACGCGACCAGAGAAGGTGTCATAACGCTCCTGGCCTGGGTAGAAGGTATCTGAAGAGGCGGTCACGCCGACGTGGGTAGTCGCGCCAATAGATTTCGCGGCTTCCACCAGCGCGGTGGTGCATTCGAAATCGGCAACAGCCGGAAATTCCATCGGTGCAAAGTGCAGGCTCGCCCCGTCCAGACGGACAGACGCGGTGGTAACCAGCACGTCGCCCACGTTGATATGCGGCTGAATAGCGCCGGTCGTACCGATACGCAGGAAGGTACGAATGCCCAGTTGCGCCAGTTCTTCTACGGCGATAGAGGTCGACGGACCGCCGATACCGGTAGAGCAGACAATCACAGCTTTACCATCCAGCTCAGCACGCCAGGTAGTGAACTCGCGATGAGATGCCAGCTTAACCGGCTTGTCCATCAGCGCGGCGATCTTTTCCACACGCTCAGGGTCGCCAGGGACGATAGCAAGCGTAGCCCCTTGTAAATCGTTCTTGGT
Organism: Citrobacter sp. JUb117; assembly: GCF_024809055.1. NCBI lineage: Bacteria > Pseudomonadati > Pseudomonadota > Gammaproteobacteria > Enterobacterales > Enterobacteriaceae > Citrobacter > Citrobacter sp. JUb117. Next base: position 63,900 of record NZ_JANUFB010000012.1, on the reverse strand, counting down.
GAGGCCGAGATGAAAAACATCAGACTTAGACATAAAAACTCCTCTGTGAATCGGTTTTGTCAGAAGAAGCAAAAACACACTTTACCGAAGGCATAAACATATTTTCGTGACAGCCATCACTTTGATGTAAATCAATTGCATTTCATTACCGTAAAATAGTGATGAACATCACATTAACTGTTCGATACAGGCAAGCCTTGCACAAAAGATAGACCGTTTAAGGCAATGTGGTTCGTTGCACGCGTCTATAGTTAATGATGCGCTATTTGGCTAAATACTTAAGGGTACGGAGAATACCATGGCAACAACACGACAATCTGGCTTTGCACCTGCAGTATCCCCACCCGCAGCAACGGCGGTTCACACCCCGGATAACGAAATCATCGCGGGAATAACGTCGATTCCGTCTCAAGGCGATGATATGCCTGCGTATCATGCACGCCCGAAGCACAGCGAAGGTCCGCTACCGGTTGTTATCGTCGTGCAGGAAATTTTTGGCGTTCATGAACACATCCGTGATATTTGTCGCCGCCTGGCGCTGGAAGGGTATCTGGCTGTCGCTCCAGAGCTTTACTTTCGCGAGGGCGATCCGAATGATTTTGCCGATATTTCAACGCTGTTAAGCGGCCTGGTGGCCAAGGTCCCGGACTCTCAGGTACTGGCCGATCTGGACCACGTCGCCAGTTGGGCCTCACGCAACGGTGGTGACGCACACCGACTGATGATCACTGGTTTTTGCTGGGGTGGACGCATCACCTGGCTGTATGCCGCACACAACCCGCAGTTAAAAGCGGCAGTGGCATGGTATGGCAAACTGGTCGGCGACAAAACGCTGAACTCGCCCAGGCATCCTGTCGATATCGCTACCGATCTTAACGCCCCCGTGCTGGGGCTTTATGGCGCGCAGGACACCAGTATTTCGCAGGAAAGCGTGGAAACCATGCGTCAGGCATTGCGCGCGGCGAATGCCAAAGCAGAAATCGTGGTGTATCCCGATGCCGGGCATGCTTTTAACGCGGATTATCGCCCGAGCTATCACGGAGAGTCCGCCAATGACGGCTGGCAAAGAATGCTGGCGTGGTTTGCGCAGTATGGTGGGAAGAAATAAATGTTAATCGCCCGGTGGCGGCTACGCCTTACCGGGCTTACAACGACTTGCACGTTCCTGTTGGCCGGGTAAGCGTTAACGCCCCCGGCGATCGGGCACCGAATTAAGCCTGACGCAGGTTCTGCGCCGCTTTCACCATGTTCGCCAGCGCTGCGCGGGTTTCCGGCCAGCCACGCGTCTTCAGCCCACAGTCCGGGTTCACCCACAGACGCTCAGCCGGGATACGCTGTTCCGCTTTCTTCAGCAGGGCTTCAATCCATTCCACGCTTGGCACATTTGGCGAGTGAATGTCGTACACGCCCGGCCCGATTTCGTTCGGGTAGTCGAACTCTTCGAACGACTCCAGTAGCTCCATGTCGGAACGCGAGGTTTCAATGGTGATCACGTCGGCATCAAGCGCAGCGATGGAATCCATGATGTCGTTAAACTCGCAGTAACACATGTGGGTGTGGATCTGCGTTTCATCCTTCGCCACTGCGGCGTTGATGCGGAAGGCCTCGACACCCCATTCCAGATACGCCGCCCAGTCGCTACGACGCAGCGGCAGACCTTCACGCAGCGCCGGTTCATCAATCTGGATGATGCCAATACCGGCGGCTTCCAGATCGGCGACTTCGTCACGCAGTGCCAGCGCAATCTGCTTAGCGATGGTTTCGCGAGTCACATCTTCGCGTGGGAATGACCAGCAAAGAATGGTCACCGGGCCTGTCAGCATGCCTTTGACCGGTTTGTCAGTCAGCGACTGGGCGTATTTTGCCCACTCAACGGTAATCGCTTCCGGACGACTCACGTCACCAATCACTACCGGCGGCTTCACGCAGCGGGAGCCGTAGCTCTGTACCCAACCATTCTGAGTAAAGACAAAGCCGTCCAGATGCTCGCCAAAGTATTCAACCATGTCGTTACGCTCAGCTTCGCCGTGTACCAGTACGTCCAGGCCTAAACGTTCCTGCTCAGCGATCGCCTGTTTGATGTGCTCGGCGATACCGGTGCGATAGTTGCCCGCATCCAGGTTACCCTTTTTAAAATCCAGACGCAGGCCGCGGATTTCCGTAGTTTGCGGGAAGGAACCGATAGTGGTGGTCGGCCACGCTGGCAGGTTAAAGCGCGCACGCTGGGCTTCGGCACGTACCGGGTAAGCGTGAGTACGCTGGCTGTCCTGCGCGGTGATAGCCGCCAGACGTTTTTCCACTGCCGCATTGTGGACGCGGGTTGACTGACGACGCGCCTGAATTGGCGCACTCCACGCGACCAGTGCAGTAGTATCACCGCTGTTCAGCGCATCACGCAGCAGCGCCAGTTCACCGCACTTTTGCAGGGCGAAGGCAAACCAGCTTTTCACTTCGGCATCCAGGCGGGTTTCGACACTCAGATCGATAGGACTGTGCAGCAGGGAGCAGGAGGAGGCGACCCACAGCTCACGTTTCCCGACAATGTCTTTAATCTGTGCATATTTCTCGGTCAGATCGGCGCGCCAGACGTTACGGCCGTTAATCAGGCCTGCGGAGAGCAGCCAGTTAGCGGGCAAACGCGAGTGCAACTCGGCTACGTCATCTTTACCATGAACCAGATCCACGTGCAGACCCTGTACCGGCAGCGCGGTGATGGTATCCAGATTCGGCGTCACGCCTTCGAAATAGGTAGTCAGTAGCAGCTTCACCTGCCCGGTCAGCGCATCGTACGCCGGTTTAAAGGCGTTCAGCCATTCCTGGGGCAACTCCAGCACCAGCGCAGGTTCATCAATCTGTACCCACTCAACACCGCGTTTCGCCAGCTCAGCCAGCACCTGCTGGTAAACCGGCAGGATGTCGTTCAGCAGACTCAGGCGATCAAACTGCTCACCCTTCACTTTCCCCAGCCACAGGTAGGTGACCGGACCCAGCAGGACGGGCTTCACTTTGTGGCCCAGCGCCAGCGCTTCGTCCACTTCATCCAGCAGTTGAGTCCAGGTCAGTTTGAACTGCTGACCTTTGGTAAACTCAGGCACCATGTAGTGATAGTTGGTATTAAACCATTTGGTCATTTCTGCCGCTGCCGCCGGTTCACCGGTCGGTGCGCGACCACGGCCAATGCGGAATAAGGTGTCGATATCGACAGAGCCATCTTTGTTCTGATGACGGGCCGGAACGTTACCCAGCAGCAAACTGGTGGTCAGCACATGATCGTACCAGGCGAAATCGCCCACTGGCAGCAGGTCAACGCCAGCTTGCTTTTGTTGATCCCAGTGACGAGCGCGCAGTTCGCGACCCGTTGCCAGCAATTCTTCACGAGAGGCGTTACCCGCCCAGTAGCTTTCTTGCGCTTTTTTCAACTCGCGACGCAGGCCAACGCGAGGGAAACCGAGGGTGTGATTCAATATTGTCATTTTTCTTCCTCTAATTATATGTAAATCCTATGGATTTTGAATTTAGGGAAGGCGGCAAGTTTGCTCATCCCCAGGAGCTTACTGAAGTAAGTGACTGGGGTGGGGAAACGAAGCCAACGCACCATAAATTTAAAAGACGAAGTATTTTAGCCGTCCAGATGTTTACACATCCATAATTGGCGGTTACTGTATATTCCTCAAGCGCAATTTATTCATGCCGAAGTGAAGGACTTTCATGATCGAGATTAAGCATCTGAAAACGCTACAGGCGTTGCGGAACAGTGGGTCGCTGGCAGGCGCAGCAGCGACGTTGCATCAGACCCAATCCGCCCTGTCTCACCAGTTCAGCGATCTGGAACAACGCCTCGGCTTTCGGCTATTTGTGCGTAAAAGCCAGCCGCTACGTTTTACGCCACAGGGTGAAATTTTGTTGCAGTTGGCCAATCAGGTGTTGCCACAAATCGGTCGCGCGCTTCAGGCATGCAACGAACCGCAGCAAACCCGGCTGCGCATCGCCATTGAATGTCACAGCTGTATTCAGTGGCTGACCCCCGCGCTGGAGAATTTCCGTGCTAACTGGCCACAGGTAGAGATGGATTTTAAATCCGGCGTGACTTTCGATCCGCAACCAGCACTGCAGCAGGATGAGCTGGACCTGGTGATGACATCCGACATTCTGCCGCGCAGCGGCCTGCACTATTCACCGATGTTTGATTTTGAAGTCCGTCTGATACTGGCGCCCGATCACCCACTGGCCAGCAAAACGCAGGTAACGCCGGAAGATTTAGCCAGCGAAACCCTGTTGATTTATCCGGTACAGCGCAGCCGACTGGATGTCTGGCGGCATTTCCTGCAGCCTGCAGGCGTTAGCCCGTCGCTGAAGAGCGTGGATAACACCCTGCTGCTGATCCAGATGGTCGCCGCCAGAATGGGTATTGCAGCTCTGCCGCACTGGGTAGTGGAGAGTTTTGAACGCCAGGGCCTGGTTGTGACCAAAACCCTGGGTGATGGATTGTGGAGCCGACTGTACGCCGCTGTGCGCGATGGCGAGCAGCGTCAGCCGGTCACGGAAGCATTTATTCGCTCAGCGCGGAATCACGCCTGCGATCACCTGCCGTTTGTGCGGAGTGCGGAGCGACCCACTTTCGATGCACCCACAGTGAGGCCACTATAACAGCCGCACCAATGATGAAGCTTGGCCAGTGAGGCTGCTGGTGCCAGATGGCCAGATTAACCAACAGCCCCGCAGGCACATGCATATTGTTCATGATACCCAGTGTGCCTGCATCTACCTGCGTCGCGCCGTAGTTCCACATAAAGTAACCGATGCCCGATGCTGCCACGCCAAGGAACACCAGAATTCCCCACTGCAGCGAAGTTTCAGGCATTTTTTGCGCATTCCCTACTATAAGCCAGGCAACGACCGCCACCAGTAATGCCCCCATATAAAACCAGGCAAAGGCGTTGTGCTGCGGCATGGGACGGGTTTCCATCAGACGCTTATAGCCCACCATGCCGATGGCAAAGCTGATGTTGGAAAGCTGTACCAGCAGCAGACCGGTCCAGAAATGACTGGTCACCTGATCGTAACGAATGATCCCCGCCCCAATCACCGCCAGCAGTGCGCTAAACGCGTAGCTCCAGCGTAAACGGCGTCGGCTCATCAGGTCATAAATCAGTGTGATATAGAGCGGTGTCAGGACGGTAAATAACAGCAGCTCGGAAACCGTCAGGTACAAATAAGCACGGAAACTCAGCATATACATGATGCCAAGCTGCATGGCACCCACCAGCATGTACAGACCAATCGTTTTTACGCTGTGGCCGCGGGTACGCAGGAATGGCAGGAACACCAGCGCAGCCAGTCCGACCCGCACCAGCACGGCAAAATAGCTATCGACATGACCGGCAAGGTACTCGCCAAACAGGCTAAAGGAAAAGGCCCACAGAATAGTGGTAATGATGAGTAGCGCCACAATAGATGTCTCTGAACAAAAGATACACCCATTGTAGCGAAGTTCACGGTTGACAACTGACTAACTAATGAGCGGTTCCGTTATTGTAAAAACAGTTCTCGCAGATAATGCGGCACGGCATCGTCGGCATTAAGCCCAATCACGTCCAGCTCCGGGTGCAGATCCTTCAGGCGCTGATGTGCATTACCCATAATGCAGCCTTTTCCCGCCATCGATAGCATTTCAGCGTCGTTCATGCCGTCACCAAAGGCGATACAGTCTTTCAGGCTGAAGCCCATCGCTTTTGCCACCGCTTCCAGCGCATGGCCTTTTGATACGCCACCCGCCATCACTTCCAGACAGGTCAGCGTGGAGAAACTGACGTTCACACGATCACCCCAACGGGCGTTAATCGCCTGCTCCAGCGGTAGCAGGATTTCGTGAGAGTCGGTGGTGAAAAACACTTTACTGACGCCTTCCGGCTCCAGCAGCGCAGGTTCAAACAGTGAGTAGTTAAACACCGCTTCTTTAAAGAAACGCATTTCATCCGGGCGATGGCGGTTCATAAACCACTCATCGTCGCGATACACGTTGGTCACGATATCCGGGTTCGCATTCACCACACCAAACAGATCGCTGGCAATGTCGCGATCCAGGTTATGCGAGAACACAAGTTTCCCGTCAGTATCATGTACGCGCGCACCGTTGGAGGTGATCATGTAGGACTTAATGCCGAGATTGTCGCGAATTTGCCCTACATCAATATGATGACGGCCGGTCGCAAACACAAAATTCACACCACGAGCCGTCAGCAGTTTCAGCGTCTCTTTGGCATACGGGGACAGGGTATGGTCGGGGGAAAGCAGCGTACCGTCTAAATCAGATGCAACTACCTGATACATAAAAAATTAAACCTCTAAGCAAAGCGGTGTCCGCTGGATGAGTTATGCCTGTCGAAAAATTCAACAATGGCGTTGAGCGCGACTGAGCGCATTGCGTCCTTTTCAAAAAGGATCTCATGGTAGGCGCCTTTTATGACCAGCGGTTGACCTCCTTCTACAGGATGGCCCGCTGCAGCGCGGAGTTCACAAAAACGATAGTGCATGCGGTTATCCACCACACGCTCTTCTTCAGCCTGAATAAGCAACGTCGGGGTCGCATCATCTCCGGCCCCGGCCAACACCTGCTCACCCGCCAGAATGCCTTCACGCACCCAATGATAGGTCGGGCCGCCTACGCGCAACTGCGGATCATCAGCATAGAAGCGCAGATTACGCCGATAGCGCTGTCGGCTATGGGTGAGCGCATTCATCCCAAACGGCAACGCCCGCCAGCGACCGGTCCCCATGGCATAGCCTTCGCGAATGCGCGGATACCCTTCAGCCCAGTCAAGAATATGGCGCACCATCCAGTCAGGAAAGCGCATCACGATCCCGAACATCGGGGCGCTGAGGGCAATAGCATCACACTGATTAGGGTGGCGCTGCAGGAACAGCGTGGCAATAGCGCCTCCCATGGAATGCGCCAGTATATAGCGTTTTCTCCATGGACCTGGCTGCACTTCCTGCTGCCAGAAGGCGGTCAAATCGTCGACATAGTCATTAAAGTTATCCACATGGCCACGGTGCGGATCCGAGAGCATCCGCCCGGAACGCCCCTGGCCACGATGGTCGATAATGAGGACGTCAAAACCAGAATAAAACAGGTCATACGCCAGTTCAGCGTATTTTACGTAGCTTTCTATGCGCCCGGGACAGACGACGATGACGCGATCGTTTTTTTCTGCACGAAAGCGAACAAAGCGTACGGGAACATTATCTACGCCAGTGAATTCCGCTTCCTCCCGCTGACGCCAGAAATCTGTCAGTGGCCCCATGGAAAAAGCGGCAAACGCGTTTTCTCTTGTTTCCCAGTCTTTTTGCTGCTGAAACATCGGGTATCCAGCCTCGTTGACCAAGTAAAATCGTTTTTTTTTGCCGAGCCTGTTACAACGCATCGGCAGTAGCGTATTGTGGCATAAAAATAGACAAGTCGGGAGTTTCTCATGACCTTTGAATGGTGGTTCGCCTACCTGCTGACGTCCATTGTTTTGAGCTTGTCGCCAGGTTCAGGGGCGATCAACACCATGACAACCGCCATCAGCCATGGTTATCGGGGAGCAGCGGCGTCGATTGCCGGTTTGCAGACCGGGCTTGGCATTCATATCGTGCTGGTCGGTGTTGGGCTAGGAACGCTATTCTCACGGTCAGTGATCGCCTTTGAGGTACTGAAGTGGGCGGGGGCAGCCTATCTTATCTGGTTGGGCATTCAGCAATGGCGCGCGGCGGGTGCCATCGACCTGAACACCATCGCCAATACGCAATCACGCAGTCGCCTGTTCAAGCGCGCCGTCTTCGTCAACCTGACCAACCCAAAGAGCATTGTATTTCTCGCCGCCCTGTTCCCGCAGTTCATCATGCCGCAGGAGCCGCAGTTGATGCAGTATGTGGTGCTGGGCGTGACCACCATCGTGGTCGATATTATTGTGATGATCGGTTATGCGACGCTGGCCACCCGCATTGCGGGCTGGATTAAAGGGCCAAAGCAAATGAAGGCGCTGAACAAAGTGTTTGGTTCGCTGTTTATGCTGATAGGTGCCCTGCTGGCGTCAGCACGGCATGCCTGAGATCAGTGCCGGATGACGCTACCGCTTATCCGGCCTACTGGTAAGTTAACGCGAAATAATCAGATGAATGCCGAAGCCCGCGAATAACGCGCCGGCAAAGCCGTCAATCCACTTCGCCAGACGCTGATAGCCACGACGCATTTTCGGCAGCGCAAACAGGCTGGCAACCACGGTAAACCACGCCAGCGTCTCGACGATAATCAGCGCGAAAATACCCCAACGGGCAGCGGTACCGACGTTGTCGCCGACAAACAGCGAAAAGACGGAGCCAAAATAGATAATGGCTTTGGGATTCGCCAGGTTGGTCAGCAGACCTTTTAAAAAACTGCGACCGCTCTGCGCCAGCTCAACCTGCGGCGCGGGTGCCGCAACGTCCTGTTTTTTAAACGCGCCGCGCAGCATCTGATACCCCATCCAGCACAGATACAGACCACCGCCGACCATAATAATAGTGTGCAGCCAGGCCATTTTTTCGATGATCAGATGCAGACCGAGCAGTGCCACGCCCGCCCAGACCATGACGCCGCAGGTAATACCCAGCACACCCATCATCGCCTCTTTGCGCGAGCGGCTAACGGCCGTTTGCGAAACAAAGAAAAAATCGGGGCCAGGACTCATCAGCGCTACGATGTGTACCAACGCAACGGTAAAAAATAGCGTTAACATAAAATGACTCGCGGGGAAATAGTTCAGAGAGTCACCATCCTGGCACTTTTTTGCCTGGCTGACTACTCTTCGTCGTCACCATCAACATGTGCGCGGATAAGTGCCATAAACTCTTTGCCAAAACGCTCAAGTTTACGCATTCCCACGCCGTTGACGCTCAGCATTTCGCTCGGTGACACCGGCATTTGCTCGGCCATTTCAATCAGCGTGGCGTCGTTAAAGACCACATACGGCGGGATATTCTCTTCATCGGCAATGGCTTTACGCAGCTTACGCAGTTTGGCAAACAGCTTACGATCGTAGTTACCGCCAAAGGATTTCTGCATTGCGCGTGGTTTAAGCGCCACAATACGCGGCACGGCAAGCTGTAGCGGCACAACGCCGCGCAGTACCGGACGCGCAGCTTCGGTTAACTGCAACGCGGAGTGGTGGGCAATATTCTGCGTCACCAGTCCGAGGTGAATCAGCTGGCGAATGACGCTAACCCAATGTTCGTGGCTCTGTTCACGACCAATACCGTAGACCGGCAGCTTGTCATGCGCCATCTCACGAATGCGCTGGTTATTCGCCCCGCGCAGAACCTCGACGACATAGCCCATACCAAAACGTTGGTTAACGCGGTAGATCGTCGACAGCGCTTTACGCGCATCCATTAAGCCGTCGTACTGTTTTGGCGGATCGAGACAAATATCGCAGTTGCCGCACGGCTCCTGACGCCCTTCGCCAAAATAGTTCAACAGCACCAGACGGCGACAGGTTTGCGCCTCGGCAAAGGCCCCCATCGCATTGAGCTTGTGACGCTCGATATCCAGCAGCTGTCCGGCGGGTTTCTCTTCGAGACAACGGCGGAGCCACGCCATATCGGCCGGATCGTAAAACAGCATCGCTTCTGCGGGCAGGCCATCACGCCCGGCACGCCCAGTTTCCTGATAGTAGGACTCGATATTACGCGGGATATCAAAATGCACCACGAAGCGCACGTTGGGTTTGTTAATTCCCATGCCAAACGCCACGGTCGCGACAACGATTTGCAGGTCGTCGCGCTGGAATTTCTCCTGCACGTCGGCGCGCACGTTGTTGTCCAACCCGGCATGATAGGCCCCAGCGCTGATCCCACGGCTTTGCAGACGCGCCGCGGTGTCTTCAACCTTCGCGCGGCTGTTACAGTAAATAATGCCGGACTTTCCGCGTTGTTCCTGCACGTAGCGCATCAGCTGATCGAGCGGCTTAAACTTCTCCATTAGCATGTAGCGGATATTGGGACGGTCAAAGCTGCTGATCTGAATGAGGGGATCGTTAAGCCCGAGCAGACGCACAATATCCAGCCGGGTGGTGTCATCGGCGGTGGCAGTGAGCGCCACAAACGGCAGCGCAGGGAAACGCTGACGCAGCTGACCCAGCGCGGCATATTCCGGACGGAAATCATGCCCCCACTGGGAAATACAGTGCGCTTCATCTACCGCCAGCAGTACCGGGTTCCAGTGCGCCAGATTATCAAGGAAGTTATCCAGCATCAGGCGCTCGGGCGCAATGTACAGCAGGCGGATTTGCCCGCTACGGCAGCCTGCCATCACCTCTTGCTGCTGTTCACGGCTCTGGGTGGAGTTCAGACACGCCGCCGCTACACCGTTTGCCAGCAGCTGATCGACCTGGTCTTTCATCAGGGAAATCAGCGGCGAGACAACAACGGTGAGGCCGTTCAGCAATAATGCGGGAATTTGATAACACAGGGATTTACCACCACCGGTTGGCATAACGACCAGGCAGTCGCGGCCAGAGAGCACGGTGTCGATGATTTCTTCCTGACCAGGGCGAAACTGTTGGTAGCCAAAGGTTTCCTGCAAAACCTGTTTAGCGCCCATTTCCAGATTCAACACTTCCGCCTGCGCCACATTAACCCCGTTAACCTTAAATAAAAACAGGCGCTATTTTCAGCGCCTGAGAGAGAAACTGCAATGATTAAAATACTCTCAATGCCGATCAGAAGATATCGTTGAGCATTACGCCCACGCCAACGCGCGTCTGATTAAAGTTATAGTCAATCAGCGACTCGCCATAACCACTGTAGACCTGGGTATAAAGACGAACATGTTTGGTGATGGGGTAGCTGACACCCAACTCAGCGCCGCCGTAGCCGGTATTCCAGTTGTACTGACCTTTCGCGCTTAACACGGCGTCACCGAGGTGGTAACCCAGTTTGAGCTGATAGTAGCCCATATATTTAGTGATATCAGGGTTATCGTCAGTGCTGCCGATGACGTACCACGGCTTCACTTCTACCAGCCAGTTACCGTTTTCTGCCATCAGGCGGGTATACAGGCGGTTCCAGCTGCGCGAGGTCGGTTCGGAACGACCGTTAGAGTCGTGGTTATATCCCATTTCTACATCACGTAGCGTCCAGCCGGCAACGCGGTAATCGGTGGCGAAACCGAGGAACAGTTGTGGTTCGTAGTTAGTTTCGCGAAACGGTGCCGATTCTTCGCTATTAGAAAGCTGCCACCAGGATTTCTGGGTATAGGAACCACCAAGCACGGAGTTCGGGCCTAAAATCCCGCGCCACAGCGGAAACGCCAGGCTCAGCTGAAACTTCACCTCATCTTTACGCGCATTTTCAGACCAGCTATAGCTGCTGATGGCCTCTTTATTCATGTCGCTGGTATTGGTGTAGATGAGGTAGTTGGTGTCATAAGGGTAAAGCGTGAAAGGATTGTCATGCTCTTGCAGCATGTTGGCAATAATACTGCCGCGCACAGCGGGTGCATCATGAATCTCTTTCACTGTCGCTTCCTGCGCATACACGGTCAACGGCAGCATAACTGCTGGTAGTAACCATCCCAGAATCGCCCGCATCGGTCATGTTCTCCTGAACTAAAATATTGATGAATTGTAAGATTTTATTGATAGCATTTTACATACTTAGTGCGCTCTTCGTTAGTTATCCCGTCCCAAAGTAGAAAACAACAATTAAGAAGCATAATATCAACACCTCATTAACTATCGAGAGTTAGGGATTGTATGTCTGCCGTACTGACTGCTGAGCAAGCACTGAAATTAGTGGGCGAAATGTTTGTCTACCATATGCCGTTTAACCGGGCGCTGGGGCTGGAGCTGGAACGTTACGAAAAAGAGTTTGCCCAACTGGCCTTTAATAACCAACCGATGATGGTCGGCAACTGGGCGCAAAGCATCCTGCATGGCGGCGTGATTGCCTCAGCATTGGACGTAGCAGCCGGACTGGTGTGCGTGGGCAGTACGCTGACCCGTCATGAAACCATCAGCGAGGACGAGCTGCGCCAGCGGATGTCGCGCATGGGAACCATCGATCTCCGCGTCGATTATCTGCGCCCAGGCAGGGGGAATCGCTTCACGGCTACCAGCAGTTTGCTGCGGGCAGGCAATAAAGTTGCCGTTGCACGCGTGGAGCTGCATAACGAAGAGCAGCTTTATATCGCCAGCGCCACCGCAACGTATATGGTGGGGTAAGCGCCTGAAACAAGGTAAACTGCCGTTACATTTCTGAAATGAGTTTTCCCGATGGATGCTAAGCAAACGCGGCAGGGCGTATTACTCGCTCTTGCTGCCTATTTTATTTGGGGCATTGCACCCGCATATTTCAAGTTGATTTACTACGTCCCCGCAGACGAGATCCTGACGCACCGTGTGATTTGGTCATTTTTCTTTATGGTGGTGTTGATGAGCATCAGCCGCCAATGGTCAGGGGTCAAAACGCTGCTGCAAACGCCAAAGAAGGTTTTCCTGCTGGCGCTTTCCGCGGTGCTCATCGGCGGAAACTGGCTGCTATTCATTTGGGCGGTCAACAACCACCATATGCTGGAAGCCAGCCTCGGCTACTTTATTAACCCCCTGGTGAATATTGTATTGGGCATGATTTTCCTCGGTGAGCGCTTTCGCCGCATGCAGTGGCTGGCCGTGCTGCTCGCCGCCTGCGGCGTGCTGGTACAGTTGTGGACGTTTGGATCACTGCCAATCATTGCGCTGGGACTGGCCTTCAGCTTTGCTTTTTATGGCCTGGTGCGTAAGAAGATCGCCGTCGAGGCGCAAACCGGCATGCTGATCGAAACCTTGTGGCTGTTACCGATTGCGGCAATCTATCTGTTTGGTATTGCCGACAGCCCAACCAGCCATATGGGACAGAACCCCATGTCGCTCAATCTGTTGCTGATTGCAGCAGGGGTCGTGACCACCATTCCACTGCTGTGCTTTACCGGTGCAGCGACCCGTCTGCGTCTGTCCACGCTGGGCTTTTTCCAGTATATCGGACCGACGCTGATGTTCCTGCTGGCGGTAACATTCTACGGTGAAGTACCGGGCGCAGATAAGATGGTGACGTTCGCCTTTATCTGGGTCGCGCTGGCGATATTCGTGATGGATGCGATTTATACCCTACGCAGAACGCGAAGGGGGTTGTGATTGCGCCTGATGGCACTGATTTTGTAGGCCGGATAAGACGGTTACGTCGCCATCCGGCATCTTTCTGCCTGATGGCGCTGCGCTTATCAGGCCTACGGGAGCGTTAATAATTCTCTGCTACAGCCAGTTCTTGCGCTTAAAGTACAAATACGGTGCCAGGCCCGCGAGCATCATAAAGACAATCGCTCCGGGATAACCGAAGCTCCAGTGCAGTTCCGGCATGAACTCAAAGTTCATGCCGTAGCTGGATGCCACCAGCGTCGGCGGCAGGAACACCACGGAAACCACCGAGAAGATCTTGATGATGCGGTTCTGTTCGATGTTGATAAAGCCCATCGCCGCCTGCATCAGGAAGTTAACCTTCTGGAACAGGGATTCATTGTGCGGCAGCAGGGATTCGATATCGCGCAGGATCTCGCGCGCCTGCTCCAGCTGACCGCCCGGCAGTCGCGCCTTACGCACCAGGAAGTTTAATGCGCGCTGGGTATCCATCAGACACAGACGAACTTTCCAGCCGATATCTTCCAGTTCCGCCAGCGTGGAGAGCGCTTCGTCATATTCATCGCCCTGACGCCCTTCCATAATCACGCGGCTGAGTTTTTCCAGATCGCTGTAGATATTCTCTATTTCATCCGCCAGCTGTTCAATTTTCGTTTCGAACAGGTCGAGTAGCAACTCGTAAGCGTTGCCGTCGACCATCGACTGGCTGCGCGCACGCATACGGTACAGGCGAAACGCCGGCAGTTCGCGCTCGCGCAGGGTAAACAGACGACCTTCGCGAATGGTGAATGCCACGGTTGAGTTGCCCGCATGATCGTCGGCATCTTCATAGAAGAAGAAGGAGTGGATGTGCAGGCCGTCTTCGTCTTCAAAAAAACGTGCGGATGCTTCGATGTCTTCCAGTTCAGGGCGCGTAGCCAGGTTCTGGCCCAAGTCCTTTTGCACACGGTTTCGTTCATCGTCATCCGGCTCGACTAAATCGACCCAAACCGAACTGGCGAGATGATCAATTTCATCCGCCTCAAGACGTATTAAACGATTGTTTTCCAGTTGAAATGCGCTCAGCATGACCGGGACTCCCAATGCAAAAAATTATCGGACAGTTCGGTGGGCACACAGAAACAAATTGGGTTTCAGACCATTAAACAGCCTGACTCGGCGCGACGAGAAAAAACAGAAGGTCGCTGACAACCGCGAAGGCTATCAGCAAAAAGGGATAGCCTTAGGAGTTGATCCTGGATGACAGGATAATGAGCCAGTATCTACTGGGTGTGTCCAAGGCGAATGTCCTCTTAGCGTAATCGTGCGCGCATGTTACGCCAGCAAAATTTTGACGTCAACACGCAACAGATGGCGAAAAAGTAATAATTTCCCCTCATGCTGCAAGGTTAGCAGAACGGGGGGATTTATCTATGATTTCAGAATATTAACCGAAAGATTGCCGGATGGTGGCTTCGCCTTATCCGGCCTACAAATCATAATATTAAGCGACATGCAGGCCTGATAAGCGTAGCGCCATCAGGCGATCAAACGGTTTCTAGCCTGGCGTAGGCGGCAACCAGCCATTTGATCCCTTGCCCCTGGAACGCGACCTGCAAACGACTGTGTTCACCGCTACCTTCCAGGTTGACGATGGTGCCCTCGCCAAATTTGGCGTGACGCACACGCTGACCGAGCTTATAGCCGGTGTCGTTCTCCGCCATCGGCGTACCCATCCGTTGATGACTTACCGGACGGCTGACCGTGGCGCGCAGGCGAACCTCTTCCACGCAGGTCTCTGGTAATTCACCAATAAACCGGGATGGACGGTGGTAAACCTCTTTGCCGTACAGGCGACGCGTTTCGGCGTAGGTCAACGTCAGTTTCTGCATCGCACGGGTAACGCCCACATAGGCCAGGCGGCGTTCCTCTTCGAGGCGCCCACCTTCATCGAGTGACATCTGGCTGGGGAACATGCCCTCTTCCATTCCGACGATAAACACCTGCGGGAACTCCAGACCTTTGGCCGAGTGCAAGGTCATTAGCTGGACCGCATCCTGCCAGGTATCCGCCTGCCCTTCGCCCGCTTCCAGCGCCGCGTGGGAGAGGAACGCCTGTAGCGGCATCAAGTCTTCGTCTTCTTCGTTGTAGCTGAACTGGCGCGTTGCCGTCACCAGTTCCTCTAAGTTTTCGATACGCGTCTGGCCCTTCTCACCTTTTTCCTGCTCGTACATCATGCGCAGGCCGGAGTCTTTTATTACCCGGTCGGTCTGCACGTGCAGCGGCATATCGGCGGTTTCCTGCGCCAGTGCGTCGATAAGTTCCATAAAGCGCTGTAGTGCGCTGGCGGCACGCCCGGCCAGGGCTTTTTCCTGCAGCAGTTCACGACACGCCTGCCACATTGTCAGCTGGCGGTCGCGCGAGGTCTGCCGCACCACGTCCAGCGTACGATCGCCGATACCGCGCGTGGGGGTATTCACCACACGCTCGAACGCGGCGTCGTCGTTACGATTAGCTATCAGACGCAGGTAAGAGAGCGCGTCTTTGATTTCCTGACGCTCGAAGAAGCGCATTCCACCGTAAATACGGTACGGCATACTAGCCTGCAACAGCGCTTCTTCCAGCACGCGCGACTGGGCGTTGCTGCGATAAAGAATGGCGCACTGTGTCAACTGACCGCCATTGTCCTGCCAGGCTTTGATGCGGTTAACCACAAAACGCGCTTCATCGAGTTCGTTGAACGCGCAATAGAGTGAGATCGGCTCACCGTCGACGCCCTCGGTCCACAGCTTTTTACCCAAACGCCCGTTATTGTTTTCAATCAGGGCGTTAGCCGCGCTAAGGATATTATTGGTCGAGCGGTAGTTCTGCTCCAGACGAATAGTTTCGGCACCGGGGAAGTCGTTGAGGAAGCGCTGGATGTTTTCCACCTGCGCCCCGCGCCAACCGTAGATTGACTGATCATCATCGCCGACGATCATCACCTTGCCGGTGTCACCCGCCAGCAGGCGGATCCAGGCGTACTGGATATTGTTCGTATCCTGGAATTCGTCCACCAGGATGTTGGTAAAACGTTCGCGGTAGTGCTGCAGAATGTGCGGTTTGTTGAGCCACAGTTCATGCGCGCGCAGCAGCAGCTCGGCGAAATCCACCAGCCCGGCGCGATCGCACGCTTCCTGGTAGGCCTGGTAAACCTTCTGCCAGGTTTGCTCGACCGGATTGCCGTAGCTCTGCAAATGGTGCGGGCGCAGCCCTTCGTCTTTCTGGCTGTTGATAAACCACATTGCCTGGCGCGCTGGCCACTGCTTCTCATCGAGGTTCATCGCTTTGATCAGACGCTTCAGCAGGCGCAGCTGGTCTTCGCTGTCGAGGATCTGGAAATCCTGCGGCAGGTTGGCATCCATATGGTGCGCACGCAGCAGGCGGTGTGCCAGTCCGTGGAAGGTACCGACCCACATACCGCCCTGGCTGGTTCCCATGATCTGACCAATACGGTGGCGCATTTCTGCCGCCGCTTTGTTGGTAAAGGTCACCGCCATAATCGAGTATGGCGAGTTGTTTTCAACCGTCAGTAACCAGGCGATGCGGTGTACCAGCACGCGCGTTTTACCACTCCCCGCGCCTGCCAGAACCAGCATGTTGCTGCGTGGCGCGGCCACAGCCTGGCGCTGTTCGTCATTGAGGCTATCGAGCAGGTAAGAAACGTCCATTGGCACCGCCGGAATCAACAGGGCCCAGCCGGACCCCTGGGAATTTATACAGAGTTGTTGATGATTATATCAGCGAGGTCAGAGATGCCAACTGTGAAATTTCGATATGCGGCAGTAAACGGCTGTCAGCGGTTTGCATCAGGTCGGCATTTTCCGGCTTGATCCAGCAGGCCTGCATGCCGCAGCGGATGGCCCCGGCGACATCTGTCGTCAGGTCGTCACCGACGTGCAGGATCTCACCCATGGACATATTCAGTTTTTCCGCCGCCAGCAAATACATGTCGCTGAACGGTTTTGATCGCCCATCGGGGCCGGCACGCAGCACAAACTCAAAATATTCGCCCAGACCAAACAGCTCCGGCTGCGCGTTACCGTTGGTGATCGCCACCAGCGGCCACTTGCGGGCCAGTACCTTCAACGTGTCATGCGTAGATTGCGGGACGTCGATGCGGCTGCGCCATTTGGCGAAGTTCATCATCGCCGCGTTCGCCCCCATTTTCGCCTCTGCCGCCGACAGGCCAGCCTCCAGCATAGCGCGCTCTACGGCACGATGACGCCATTGGGTGACGTCATGGTAAATATCCGGCTCGGCGTCGCGCACAGCCTGGCGCAGGCGCTGCAGGTCGGTATTTTGTAAGGAGCTCAGCGCCGGGTGATAATTTTGCACAAACGCGAGCGCTTCCTGCTCGGTGCGCGTGATAACGGGACGGTTATCGTAAAGGGTGTCATCAAGGTCAAAGGTGAGCGCAGAAATACGCCCCAAAGGCCGGTAAAAACGCATTATTTCCCCCGTTTGGCGCGCGGATGCGCCGCATCGTACACTGAAGCCAGGTGTTGAAAATCAAGATGGGTATAGATTTGCGTGGTAGAGAGGTTGGCGTGTCCCAACAGCTCTTGTACCCCGCGCAGGTCGCCGCTCGACTCCAGCATATGCGTCGCAAACGAGTGGCGCAGTTTATGGGGATGCACATGGCTATTCAGCCCCTGCTTGATACCCCATTCGGCAAAACGTTTCTGCACGTTACGCGCGGAGATACGTTTGCCCAGTTTTGACAGAAAAAGCGCGTCTTCGTCACTGCCGAAAAGCCCGCGCAGATCCAGCCAGTGTTCAATCCAAGCCACCGCATTGCGGCCAATTGGCAGGCGGCGCTCTTTGCTGCCTTTACCCATCACCCACACTTCGCCGGTGTCGAGATCGAGATGTTTAATATCCAGGCCAACCAGTTCCGACAAACGCAGTCCCGCGCCGTACATCACCTCCAGCATAGCCCGGTCGCGCACGGCGAGGGGATCGTTGAGATCGATATCCAGCAGTCGGTTAACGTCATCCACATCAATATTTTTCGGCAGATGCCGCGGTGCCTTCGGCGCAGAAATACCTTTTGCCGGGTTGGCTTTCAGCTCACCCTGATTCACCAGCCAGTCGAAGAAACTGCGTAAGGCGGAGAGGCGCAATGCCAGACTCGCCGGTCCCAGACCGTTGCGGCGACTGCGCACAGCAACACTGCGCACCCTTGCAGCATCACATTGTTGCCAGCTTTGCAGGCCGGTTTCTTCGGCTATCGCGATGATGGCATCCAGCTGACGCCGATAATTGAGCAACGTGATGGGACTAAGCTGACGCTCCACGCCCAGATAGCGTAAGAAGCGTGCAACGTCCTGAGAAAGCGGTGAGTCGGTCATACGCGTTCAATCCAGCGCTCCAGCAGTTCCGGCAACATCAGCGAGATTTCCTGCAATAGCTGCGTGCCCTGCCCTTGCTGGTAATGATTAACATCACGGCTGCTGAACAGCATGACGCCAAGGGAACCATCTTGCCCCAGCATCGACATGGCTACCGAACCAATCGCTTTCGCCTCCGGCATCATCACCAGCAGTTCCGGGCCATTGAGCGGACCCAGATAGTGCTGTGACTGCCAGAGACGCTGGATACGCAGCGGCTCGAAGGCCTGACGACTTAATGCCAGATGGGTAAACTTTGAAGGGGCGCCAAGCCGCCAGCGATCCGGGAACAGACGAACCGTCGCGCCTGCCAGCCCCAGCTCACGTGCCCAGCGATGAAATCGCATCAGCATATCGTCGAGGCTGCTGGCCGCCGCCAGCCGTCCTTGCAGATTTAACAGGCGATAAAACAGGCTTTCGTTAGCGTTAGCCTGTTCCATCAATAACGTCATGTTCTCTTCAAGCACGTTGATATGATTACGCGCCCGAGCCATATGCCATTCAACTAAAGAGATCGTACCCCGCACCGGGTGCGGGACACGCATCGCTTCAACCGCTTGCGCATTACGGATAAAAAACTCAGGGTGACGTTGTAGATATTCGACGACCGCCCGATCGTCAAGCTCCATGAGCGTTTCCTGTAGTTCTTCCCCTGGTTGCTTCATAGATGAATAAATCCGTCGTAGACATGTGCCGCCGGGCCAGTCATATACAACGGATGACCCGGGCCTTTCCAGGCGATATCAAGGCGACCGCCCGGTAGTTCCACGCGCACTTCTTCTGCCAGCAGGCCCTGCTGAATACCGACAGCGACAGCAGCACACGCTCCGCTGCCACAGGCCTGCGTTTCACCCGCCCCACGTTCATAGACGCGCAGCCGGATGTGCTCGCGTTTCACCACTTGCATAAATCCAATATTGGCGCGCTCAGGAAAGCGTTCATGGCTTTCCAGAACCGGTCCCAGCGTTTCCACCGTGGCCGTATCCACATCATCAACCTGAATGACGCAGTGTGGATTCCCCATTGATACCACGCCGCACAATACTGTCTGCTCGGCCGCCCGCATAATATAGGTCTTCTCTGCTTTATTGGCGCGAAAAGGCACCTGCGAGGGTTCAAAATTGGGCTCGCCCATATTGACCCGCACCAGCTCATCGTCCGTCACAGTTAATACCATGCGGCCATTCGCCGTACTGACGCGGATATCACGTTTATTGGTCAGCCCTTTCAGGCGTACAAAACGCGCAAAACAACGGGCACCGTTACCGCACTGCGACACTTCGCTACCGTCAGCATTAAAGATACGGTAATGGAAATCCAGCTCCGGATCATACGGAGGCTCAACCACCAGCAGCTGATCAAATCCCACACCAAGATGCCTGTCGGCCAGGCGGCGGATCAGCTCAGGTGAAAAAAAGACATTCTGCGTTACCGCGTCGACGACCATAAAATCGTTGCCAAGGCCATGCATTTTAGAGAATTGCATCGTTCACTCCGTTCACGCGGGTACAGAGACTTCGCTTTAGTAGTTTACCTGGGAAGGCCCATCTCCCGTTGCTCGATCGTTTCGATCGGGCACTGTGGACTGCGATTGCGTTTCAACTGGCTTCGTCGGTGGCGGCGCGGTTTTATCTGCTGGCGGGAAATAGAGTGGACCTTTCAGACCACAGCCCGTCAGGCTGAACAGAGTAAGAAGTACAGCGAGTGCCTGAAACACGTTTTTCATTATGGATTGCCCGTAAAGTTCATACTTTCTGTTTTCTATCATCGCAGGAGAAGACGTAAAAGCAAGAGTTTGGCTAAAACTGCAACGTGAATTCTTTCAGGTTATACTCTCGCCATCATGAAAAAACGGAAAAACACCAATGAACGACAGTGAATTTCACCGCCTTGCCGACACCCTGTGGATGACCATTGAAGAGCGTCTGGACGACTGGGACGGCGACAGCGATATCGACTGTGAGATCAACGGCGGCGTGCTGACCATCAGCTTTGAAAACGGCAGCAAGATTATTATTAACCGTCAGGAGCCACTGCATCAGGTGTGGCTGGCGACCAAACAGGGTGGCTACCATTTTAACTTGAAAGGTGACGAATGGATTTGCGACCGTAGCGGTGAACGCTTCTGGGATCTGCTGGAGCAGGCTGCAACGCAACAGGCGGGAGAAGCCGTGAGCTTCCGTTGAGGTCTTGTGCCGGATGCGCTTTGCTTATCCGGCCTACCCGTTTCGCGTCAATTGTAGGCCGGATAAGGTGTTTACACCGCCATCCGGCACAATAATCACGAAAAATACTGCTGCAACATCGGCGTGTCATTATCCTGATTAGCCGGCGGGACCGGGTTAATCGGCTGGGTACGGAACGGGATAACCTGCGCGCGACCATCGGTTTTCACAATCTGATAGAACTGCGGCAGATTAAAGTTAATGAAGCTGGAGCCGTAGGTAAAGCGATCGTGCGACGAGGAGTAGAAGCGGCTAACATCGCGAACCAGCTCTTCTTTGCTGCCTTCGCAATGGTGATACACCTCGACCCGATTACTCTCGTCCAGAATGTAGATATTAAAGCCCTGCTCATCACCCGTTTCTTCGAAAAAGAACTGGATGATCCCTTCACTGGCAAAACCATCCACTACAGACGGTAATTTCACGTGATTGGTCTCAACCTGAACGGAAAGACCGTGCAGCTTGTTGTGTGAAATTGCGCCGTAGAATTCAATGGCGTTTTCCAGTTTCTGTACCGACACATTCAAACGCTCAAAGAACAGTCCCCACGTCTGCCCGGCAACGCGCAGCGCTTTGAAGCGACCGGTTTCATGGCGTGTACTGGAAAGGCGCAGCTCAATGCACTCGGACACCAGTTGCTGGACGCGTGTACGGATCAGGCCACGTAAATGCTGGCTATAACAGAAGACCTCGACGCTGTCCGGCGGTGCCGCATCTTGATGCATTTTGCCAAGAATCGTTTTTAACGCTTCAATCATCGCCTGCTCGCCGTTGAAGTGCAGCGTACGTACTTCGTTCCACGAGTTGCGGTACAGCAGGTCTACGCTACCGACCAGGCAATTTTGTTCTTCGCCAAAGCTGAAGACGTCCAGCTTACGGAAATCAAAATGCACCACCTGATTGCGGAATGCCGCCGTCGGGTCGTATTCAAGGTTGACGATAATCGCCAGATGGCGAATCTCACACGGGCTGTACAGCGCTTTCGGTGTAGGTGCCGGCAAGCGCAGCGGGAAGTGGTGCGATACGTCAGCGACCATCTCCTGCAGCTTCGGCAGATCGACAATGCCGTTGCCCTTAATAAACAAATGCGTACGTGATGTCAGCAGACCGTTAAACCACGCCCACGCCACCAGTTTGTTCAGGTAGCGGTTATATTCCAGCGGCTGATGGCTGATGATCGAATCCATGTTGGGCGCACGGTTGTAGAGATACCAACCTGAACGGTTAGCACGACCCGGCGGCACATGGATAAAGGTCAGATACGGTTCCGAGAGGTCCGGTGAGATCTGCGGGTTCACCAGCGTCACTTTGCCCGGCAGGGCCTCAAACGCAGCGTAAAGCTTACGGGTCAGCACGCCAATGTCCTGCGGGCTGGCGCTGACGCTGAGGTTGTTACGACGCGCAAAGCGGATCAGGTTACGGTAGCTCTGCATCATCGCATCGAGCAGTTCGTTGTGCGCTTCACGAACCTGGTCAATCTTCCAGTTGGCGCGGTTATCCAGCATGGTAAGACGGGCGTCGTCCCAGCCCCACTCTTTCACTAACTGACTTAGCACTTCACGACGCCAGCCCACACAGGCGCGCTCGCGGCTCAGTTTCTCGCACACTTTTAAGTAGAAACATCGACGAACTAAATCGAGGCGCGTCGGATCTTCGATTGCCGTGAGGTACTCGGTCACGCGCTCCAGCATCATGCAGTACGGATCGAGACCAAAAGAGACGATCTCGCCGTCGTGCAGGCGCTGTTTAATGTCTTTCGCCAACAGGCGTGGATTGGGGTATTCCCAGGAATACGCTTCCAACAGCAGCGTTTTCAGCACCGCTTTGTACGGGGAGTCGATACTCTTGTACAACTGCCAAAGGCTGGCGCCAAAGTACTCTTCGGCGGAAAGCGAGCTGAGCCCACCCAGATCCAGCCATTCGTTTGGCGTTAACACCCCCTGTGCGTAGAGCGTCATAACGTAATCGTCGTAATGCTCTTCTTCGTCGCCCGGCACCATATTCCATAGAATACGTTTGCCCGCGAGGCGCACGGCGGTGCGATAAAATTCATCAAGCAACAGGATGTGCTGCGTTGAGCCACAGTCTTCACCACCCAGACTGCCGCTTTCATTGTGACGGAAACGGTTTTCATCAATCAGGAAGAAACTGACTTCCACGCCCAGCGAGGCGGCCCAGCTTTCCAGCAGGCTGCATTTACGCTGCAGCAACTGGCGCTCTTCGCTATCCAGCCAGGATTGATGGCAGACCCAGATATCCAGGTCAGAGGAACAGCTTTGCCCGACTGAAGAGGTGCTGCCCATCGAGTAAACGCCGGTAATCGGCAGCTCACCCTTCGGGGGGTCCTGCGGCGACATGCCGCGGTACAGCTCCAGCTCATTCAGGTAGTGACGTTGGGTTTCATCAGGCGTGTAAAAGCATATGCCTTTGGGAACGTTACCATCGAGGTAACCCGGCATCAGCGGATGGTGGTAGTGCAATAATGTCGGCAGCAGACTGTATACCTGCTGGAAAGCAGGGCCCATGGCAGCAAGCGCGCGATCGACACGCAGTTGATTTATGGCATCCAGTCTCTGTTTCAGAGTCTCAATATAGAGGTACAAGACGTATCGCCTGATTTTGCTATCCGTCATGGTGTCGACTGCTGCAGCGCATGCGCTTACCAACACTCTTCAGCAATTCGGATAAACCGTATGTCAAAAATAACCGTTACCTTTTTTTCTCCGCACTTTTTTTAGGGAGTACAGCCGAAAAAATGGTCTAAAACGTGATCAATTTAACACCTTGCTCATTGACCGTAAAGAAAGATGCGCTACATACAAGTGTAGCACCGTTCGTTGCGTGTAAATTCCTTCATACGGTCGGGAGGTATCTCGTCATTAATCACTGCCAGTGATGATGCAGCGCCTTTTCGTCTCACTACGTTTGAGCGTAACGCTGACATCCCTTTGATAAGGATGTTAGGATGGTTAATGATTGATAATGACGGTAACAAGCATGTTAGACAATGTTTTGAGAATTGCCACACGCCAAAGCCCCCTTGCGCTCTGGCAGGCACATTATGTCAAAGACGCTTTAATGGCAAATCACCCCGGTCTGGTCGTTGAACTGGTCCCTATGGTGACCCGTGGCGACGTGATCCTGGATACCCCGCTGGCGAAAGTCGGGGGGAAAGGTTTATTTGTCAAAGAGCTGGAAGTCGCGCTGTTAGAAAAACGCGCCGATATCGCCGTGCATTCCATGAAGGATGTGCCGGTCGAGTTCCCTGAAGGACTTGGGCTGGTTACTATCTGTGAACGCGAAGATCCACGCGATGCGTTTGTCTCAAATAAATTTAACTCACTGGATGACCTCCCGGAAGGCAGCATCGTTGGGACGTCGAGCCTACGTCGCCAGTGCCAATTGGCGAAGCAGCGCCCGGATCTTGTTATCCGCTCATTGCGTGGCAACGTGGGCACACGCCTGAGCAAACTGGATAACGGCGACTATGACGCCATTATTCTTGCCGTCGCCGGGCTAAAGCGTTTAGGGCTTGAGTCACGCGTCCGGACCGCGCTGCCGCCAGAGGTCTCTCTGCCAGCTGTCGGGCAAGGTGCTGTGGGCATAGAATGTCGACTTGACGATCTACGTACCCAGGCGCTGCTGGCCCCGCTCAACCATGAAGAAACCGCCCTGCGCGTCAAAGCGGAACGCGCCATGAACACCCGCCTGGAAGGAGGCTGTCAGGTGCCTATTGGCAGCTATGCAGAACTCATCAACGGTGAGATTTGGCTACGAGCGCTGGTCGGTGCACCTGACGGGTCGCAGATGGTGTGTGGAGAGCGTCGTGGTGCACCGCAGGATGCCGAACAAATGGGCATTTCCCTGGCGGAAGAACTGTTAGAGAACGGTGCGCGCACCATTCTGGCTGACGTTTATAACGGAGAAGCACCGGCATGAGTATTCTGGTCACCCGCCCGTCTCCCGCAGGGGAAGAGTTAGTGAGCCGTCTGCGCACACTGGGGCAGGTGGCCTGGAGTTTTCCGCTTATCGAGTTTTCGCCCGGTCGGGAACTGGCAACGCTAGCCTCCCGGCTGTCGGCGCTCACGGAAAACGATCTGGTCTTTGCTCTCTCGCAGCATGCCGTCACCTTTGCCGACGCCGAGCTTTCGCAGCAGGGGGCAAACTGGCCCACTCTCCCGCGCTATTTTGCTATCGGTCGCACAACAGCGCTGGCATTGCATACCGTGAGCGGATGCAATATTCACTATCCGCTGGATCGGGAAATCAGCGAAGTCTTGCTACAATTACCTGAATTACAAAATATTGCGGGAAAACGCGCGCTTATTTTACGCGGCAACGGCGGTCGTGAGCTGATAGGCGAAACCTTAACAGCTCGTGGTGCAGATGTTGATTTTTGTGAATGTTATCAACGCAGTGCAAAACATTACGATGGTGCAGAAGAGGCGATGCGCTGGCATTCACGCGGTGTGACGACGGTGGTTATCACCAGCGGAGAGATGCTGCAACAGCTCTGGTCTCTTATTCCGCAGTGGTATCGTGAGCACTGGTTACTACGCTGTCGGCTGCTGGTCGTCAGTGAGCGTCTGGCGCACCTCGCCCGGGAACTGGGCTGGCAAGATATTAAGGTCGCTGATAACGCCGACAACGATGCGCTACTGCGCGCATTACAATAACTCTCATAATGGGATGCCATAATGACGGAACAAGAAAAATCCTCCGCCGTGGTTGAAGAGACCAGGGAGGCCGTGGAAACAACACCACAGCCAGTCAAAGCAGAAAAAAAGAACCACAACAACACCGCACTGATCCTGAGCGCAGTGGCAATTGCGATTGCACTGGCGGCGGGCGTGGGTCTGTATGGCTGGGCGAAACAGCAGGCAACAACGCAAACAGCAACCAGCGATGCGCTGGCGACTCAGCTCATCGCGCTACAAAAAGCGCAGGAAAGTCAGAAGAGCGAGCTGGAAGGCATTATTAAACAGCAGGCCACACAGCTGGATGAAGCCAGTCGACAGCAGGCCGCGCTGGTCAAACAGCTTGATGAAGTCCAGCAGAAGGTCGCCACCATCTCCGGCAGTGATGCAAAAACCTGGCTGCTGGCACAGGCTGATTTCCTGGTGAAACTGGCCGGACGTAAATTATGGAGCGATCAGGACGTTACGTCTGCGGCAGCGCTGCTGAAAAGCGCCGATGCCAGCCTGGCAGACATGAACGATCCCAGTTTGATTACCGCCCGTCGCGCCATCACCGATGATATCGCCAGCCTGTCTGCGGTTTCACAGGTCGACTACGACGGCATTATCCTCAAGGTAAATCAGCTCTCCAACCAGATTGATAACCTACGCCTGGCGGACAACAACACCGACGATTCACCGATGGATTCCGACAGCAGTGAGCTTTCCAGCTCTATTAGCGAATGGCGCGTCAATCTGCAAAAAAGCTGGCAGAACTTTATGGACAGCTTTATTACCATTCGCCGTCGCGATGAAACTGCCGTTCCGCTACTGGCACCAAATCAGGACGTTTACCTGCGTGAAAATATCCGTTCTCGCCTGTTAGTCGCCGCACAAGCCGTGCCACGTCATCAGGAAGAAACCTATCGCCAGGCGCTGGAGAATGTCTCCACCTGGGTACGCGCCTATTACGACACCGACGATGCAACCACCAAAGCGTTTCTTGATGAAGTGGATCAGCTAAGCCAGCAAAGCATCAGTATGAACGTGCCGGACACGTTGCAGAGCCAGACCATTCTCGAGAAGCTCATGCAAACCCGCGTGCGTAATTTACTGGCACAGCCAACAACCTCTCCAGCCGAGGCTGAAACTGCACCTGCACCTGCACCTGCACCTCAGGCTGACACGCCGGCAACCGCGCCGCAGGGAGAATAATGATGCTAAAAGTATTATTGCTCTTTGTGCTGCTGATCGCCGGGATCGTCGTCGGCCCAATGATCGCCGGTCATCAGGGATACGTGCTGATCCAAACAGACAACTACAACATTGAAACCAGCGTGACGGGTCTGGTGATCATCCTGATCGTCGCCATGGTCATTCTGTTTGCGATTGAATGGCTGCTGCGCCGTATTTTCCGCACCGGTGCGCATACGCGCGGCTGGTTTGTGGGTCGCAAGCGCCGCCGTGCACGTAAGCAGACCGAGCAGGCTCTGCTCAAGCTGGCAGAAGGCGACTATCAGCAGGTTGAAAAACTGATGTCGAAAAATGCCGATCACGCGGAACAGCCGGTAGTCAATTATCTTCTGGCAGCAGAAGCGGCTCAGCAGCGTGGTGATGAAGCTCGCGCTAATCAGCACCTTGAACGTGCAGCTGAACTGGCCGGGAACGATACAATCCCGGTGGACATCACCCGTGTTCGCCTACAGTTGGCCCGCAATGAGGACCACGCCGCGCGCCACAGCGTCGACAAGCTGCTGGAAGTGACGCCGCGTCACCCGGAAGTTCTGCGTCTGGCTGAGCAGGCTTACATTCGCACCGATGCATGGAGTTCCTTACTGGATATCATTCCTTCTATGGCCAAAGCACGCGTGGGTGATGAAGAACACCGTGCCATGCTGGAACAACAAGCCTGGGTGGGCCTGATGGATCAGGTTCGCGCCGATCAGGGTAGTGAGGGTCTACGCGCATGGTGGAAAAACCAGAACCGTAAAACCCGTCATCAGGTTGCCCTGCAGGTCGCCATGGCTGAGCATCTGATTGAGTGCGACGATCATGATACGGCACAGCAAATCATCATTGAGGGTCTGAAACGCCAGTATGACGACCGCCTGGTACTGCCTATCCCGCGTCTGAAAACCAACAACCCTGAGCAGATAGAAAAAGTGCTGCGCCAGCAGATTAAAGCCGTGGGCGATCGCCCGCTTCTGTGGAGTACGCTTGGTCAGTCGTTGATGAAGCACGGTGAATGGCAGGAGGCAACGATCGCCTTCCGTGCGGCCCTTAAACAGCGTCCGGATGCCTACGACTACGCCTGGCTGGCCGACGCGCTGGACAGACTGCATCAACCGGAAGAAGCCGCCACGATGCGTCGTGA
Source organism: Citrobacter sp. JUb117 (assembly GCF_024809055.1). Classification (NCBI taxonomy): domain Bacteria; kingdom Pseudomonadati; phylum Pseudomonadota; class Gammaproteobacteria; order Enterobacterales; family Enterobacteriaceae; genus Citrobacter; species Citrobacter sp. JUb117. The sequence goes on along the minus strand of NZ_JANUFB010000012.1, from coordinate 36,024 downwards.
TGGCCTGATGCTGACGCTACAGAACAACACTCCTTCGCAGTGATTCCCTCTTGCCCGGTGGCACTTCGCTTACCGGGCAATCGTATACACAAAATCATTCAAGATGCATCAAGGCGGCAAGTCTGGGAATCCCCAGGAGCTTACATAAGTAAGTGACTGGGGTGACAAATCTGTCAGGAACAGATTTGAACGCTGTTTGCGGCGGCCCCGTAGGGGTGAGGCCCAAGGATGGGCCGAATAACCCAGGCGTAGCCAACAAAGAGGCAGCTTGAAGGATGACGTGTATATGCATAAAAAAACGCCCGCTCTTTTGGAGCAGGCGTTAAACAGGTCTGTATGACAACATAAATGGGTGCTTCACTCAACGTTATGTCCATGGTGTTTGATGAGGCTAACGCGACATCTGTCAGTGGACGATAAGCACCGGAAACGGCTCTGCGTCATTCCTGAGTTTATGAGGCCAGATGGCGAACATAAGAGATGGAATGAGCATCTACACGCATATTATTGCACAAGGCATGCCATGATTGCACTGCAAAAACTAGGTATTCGGACTTTTTAAGACATCAGGTAATTCGGGACATGGCAGCGATATCACACAGGTCTTTCTTTGTGTAAGTGCCTGAAAGAAGAGAAAATCAGAAAACAAAAAACCCCGCCGAAGCGGGGTTCAAAATTGGTCGGCGAGAGAGGATTCGAACCTCCGACCCACTGGTCCCAAACCAGTTGCGCTACCAAGCTGCGCTACTCGCCGTTTTACTGCTTTTTGAATTTTTAGTTCAATTCTTTAAGTCGTGGTGCGAGGGGGGGGACTCGAACCCCCACATCCTAAGGACACTAACACCTGAAGCTAGCGCGTCTACCAATTCCGCCACCTTCGCATTTCACAACTTTAAATTAATGGGGTGGCTAATGGGATTCGAACCCACGACAACTGGAATCACAATCCAGGGCTCTACCAACTGAGCTATAGCCACCACTGCAAATCTTTTACGCGGTATTAAAACCACCGCAGCTCTGGCACCCTACTAAATGGTGCGCCCGACAGGATTCGAACCTGAGACCTCTGCCTCCGGAGGGCAGCGCTCTATCCAGCTGAGCTACGGGCGCTTAGCGCCGTTGCGAGGCTGGATATTACGGAGGTCTCGGTCTGCTGTCTAGTGCTTTTTTAAAATAAATTATCTTTTGGTCACGGAATGTGCGTTTTGTCGCTTATTCCTCCAATTTTTGGCTTTCCCCATGCCGATTCAGACCAAAAACCTTATAAATGAGCGTCACAGCCAGTATGAAGCCCATACCCACAAACAGCGACATTCGGGTATCTTCATTAAAATACATGCCGATCAATACGCAAATCAGGAACGCCATCGTCAAATAATTCGCCCACGGGAACAGAATGGAGCGGAAAGGATGGCTGGCAATCGCCTCTTTGTGTGCCTGACGAAAACGCAGCTGGCTAATCAGGATAACAAACCACGGTACCATCCCCGGCAACACACTGGCGCTATAGACATACACAAAGACACGCTGCGGATTCGGAATAACGTAATTCAGGCATGAGCCAATCAGCAAGATGGCGATAGAAATCGCTATGCCAGCAACCGGCACGCCATGACGAGAGACTTTTCCAACAACGGCAGGTAGTTGACGGTTCTTCGCCAGCGCGTACAGCATACGACCACAGCTATACATCCCGCTGTTGCAGCCAGACAGTGCGGCGGTCAGGACCACGAAGTTGATAATCCCGGCCGCAGCGGTAATTCCAATTTTGGCAAACGTGAGAACGAACGGGCTGCCGTTGCTGCCAATCTCATTCCACGGGAAGATAGTGACGATCACAAATATCGCGCCGACGTAGAAAATCAGGATACGCCAAAGCACTTTCCCTACCGCGCTACGCAATGTGACCTGCGGATTTTTGGCTTCACCCGCCGTGATGCCGATCAGCTCCACCCCCTGGTAGGAGGCCACCACGATACATAACGCGGTCAGGAAGCCTTTCCAGCCACCGGCAAAAAAGCCGCCGTGCTCGGTCAAGTTGCCGAAACCAATCGCCTGACCGCCATTACCAAAGCCAAAGAAGATAACGCCGACCCCAATGACGATCATCACAATGATGGTGGTCACTTTGATCATCGCAAACCAGAACTCAATTTCACCGTACAGCCGAACCGCCGCCAGGTTTGCCAACGCCACTAACCCGACTGCAATCAGCGCGGGTATCCACTGTGCCATATCCGGGAACCAGAACTGCACGTAGACGCCAATGGCGGTAATTTCCGAGATCCCCACCGCCATCCACATAAACCAGTACGACCAGGCAGTGAGATAACCAAAGAAGGGGCTCATATAACGGTGGGCATACACCGCGAATGAACCGGCAACCGGCTCCAGAAACAGCATCTCGCCCATGGAACGCATAATGAAAAAGACGAACAGCCCGGCGACAATATAGGCCAACAGAACTGATGGCCCCGCCCATTTGAGGGTGCTGGCGGCGCCCATAAACAATCCAACGCCAATAGTGCCCCCAAGGGCAATTAATTCGATATGACGAGCCTCCAGCCCACGCTGTAGCTCAGGTTTACTTTCTGCCATAAATCCTCTTGTTGTGTTTGTATGCTTTCCGGTATGACCGGTTATCGTTATGGGTACATCGTTTTTTGCCATAACAGGCCATACGGCGCCGACCGCTTGACGGTTGGCACCCAAAACACCACGGCACTATCATGATTGTTGCGAATGGTTTCCTAAAATCACTTAAATGGCAATTAAAGCATTCAAAAAATGAATAGATTGTTTGAGAAAGCAGCGATTATGTTGTGAATAAGTAGCGCACTCAGCAGAATGCGCTACATACCAAAGAAGGGAGGAAATCAGAGATTGCCGGTATAGTGCCAGCGCAGATAACGTAATAAGCGAAGTTGACGCGTGATACGGCTCGGCTGCGACAGCAAGCGGTATAGCCACTCCAGCCCGAGGTTTTGCCAGACTTTAGGCGCACGCTTTACATGGCCAGTAAAGACGTCGTAGGTGCCACCCACGCCCATATACAGCGCATCGGGATGAACCTGGCGGCAATCACGCATAAAGATTTCTTGTTTCGGTGACCCCATCGCTACGGTAACAATCTGCGCACCGCTGGCGTGAATCCGCTCGAACAGCGCCTGACGCTGCTGCGGCGTAAAATAGCCGTCCTGGCTGCCCACAATGTTCACGTTCCATTGTGTACGCAGTTTTGCTTCCGTCTGCGCCAGCACCTCCGGCTTGCCGCCAATCAGGAAGACCGGCGTTCCTTCCCGGCCTGCTCGTGCCATTAAGGCCTCCCACAGATCGGCACCGGCCACACGTGAAACCTGGGCCTGTGGAAATTTTTTTCGCACGGAACGCACGACGCTGATCCCATCAGCGTATTTGAACTCAGCGGCATCGATCAGCGCGCGTACCTCAGGGTTATCTTCCGCTGTCAGCAACTTCTCAGCATTGATCGCCACCAGCGTCCCCTGCCTAAGATGCCCTTCTGCAAACAGGTAATTCAGCGCATGCTGCATATCGCGCCAGCCAATCAGTTGTAATCCGCGCAGTGAATACAACGGCGCAGTGGTGTTATCAGTCATTACTATCCTTCAACCTGTGTCCGGGGCAGCGATTTTATGCGTTTATGAATCAGTCCGGCACTGTCAAACAGCCAGAACAACAGTTTTGCCACCAGCAAACAGACACCAAAAATCACGAGGAAAAAGACCACTCGCGAGACAAACGAATCCAGTCCTTCACGTGCTAACACGATCATATTGAAAATGGCACCGAAACAGAAACTGTGCAAAATCGCCGACTTGTAGCGGTTTGTTTCCCGGTTACCTAACTCGTACAGCCAGTCGAACCATTTGATGATAAGTCCAACCACAATCGCGCCTAACGGGATAAACAACGCCCCGCCCATCACCACCAGCGAGCCAATTAATGTTGGCGAGATAGCCAGCCCCGAGTGGTTGTTCAACACTTCCCAGGTAAAGTAGTTCGCCGAATTGAGTACGATGCTCGGTCGCCCAGGCCACAGCCAACTGGGGATAAACACATAGAAGTCACGCACGATCGGCGCCAGACCCTGGAACTCAATATTGTGGTAATTCTGCAGCAACAATGCCAGGTTTTCCCACGGCGAGAAGGTGTCGCGCGTCAGATACAGGAAAGTATAGAACGCTTCGTCTCCGCTGACGTTCATGCCGTAGCGCTTCAGCGCCAGCCAGAACATCCCCACAATGCCCAGCACGCCAGCGGCCGCCAGCATCCACAGCGAAATCCAGCCGCGAATAATGCCGATAAACAGGAAGATGGCAAAGGCGATGATGATATTGGCGCGCGTGCCGCCGACAATCATATAGGTCAGCAAGCCAAACGCGACGGTGCTTACCAGAAAAAACAGCCACGCTTTACTGTCCTGACGCAGGAAGTACACCACCAGCATCGCTGGGATGAAGAAGTAGAAGAAGCGCTTCAACGCCACACCGGAAACTTCACTGGAGAAGATCTGGCTGTAGGACTGCAGTCTGAACAGCAGGAAGCCGTTGTGCATAAAGAATATGCCCACGCTCACTAGCGCAATCGCCATCAATATTATCCACGTCAGATGAGCCTCAACGCGGTTGATAGTAAACAGTGGCTTACGCGGTCTTTCCGCCGTTCGCCTGCGTAAACGGGTTTTATAGGTCACGTAATAGACAGCATAGAAACAGGCGGCTGACAGCAGCGCCTGCAGCAGAATTTCCGGCGGGGCCACCGCCACGTCGAAGCGGAATACCAGCACGCTGGTCAGCGGAAAGCCAAAGAAAAACGTCAATAAAAACAGCAATGAGAAGAACACATTGAAGTTAAAGCGTACCCGTCGGAACTCAAACCAGGTCAACGTGGCGATAAACAGTGTGGAGAGCAGCCACACCACCAGCAGACCGCTGAATTGCATCAGGCTCATACCGTTTCTCCGGAAGCAATTTTCAGCGCGTTATGCCACGGCTGTAGGTAATTCGGGCTAAAGAAGGTAATGGCGCTCTTATCGACCGAGGCCAGCTGACGCTGCGCTTCGCGCACAATACCTTCATTGAGTTCATCGGTGGTAAACAATACCGGCAAGTTTTGCTCTGCCATATCCTGCCAGAAGGGGTTTTCGCGGTTAAGCACACACGGAATACCGGCCTGGATCAACAGACACAAGGTGCCGATCCCCTGCTGACGAGCAAAAATAAAGTAGCCCAAATCGCACTGACGCAGTAACGCCAGATAAGCCTCAAATTCCAGCTTTTCGCTGAGAATGTGCAGGTTTTCCGCACGAAATAATGCCAGTCCAGCCTGACGAACGTCATCGATATACGCCGCATTATTGGCAGGGTAACCCATGGGCACAATCACGTTCACCGTATCGCCAAACTGCTGATGCACGGCGCGCAGCGCGGCAATATGTTCATTGCTGCGGTCGCCGGAGTTTCCCACCAGAATGGTCATTTTCCCGCTGCGTTCACGCCCGTCGCTCATCGTATTGAGCGATGGATCCATGCGCGTCGGGAAATACAGCAGCTCACCGCGCACGCGCGGATGCAGCCCAGCGAAATAGCGCAAATCACCCCGCGTGGCAAACACGCAGCCCACGCGGTTTTGCGCCAGCCGACGAAGCGGATAAAACAGGCGGAATTTCAGTCCACTGGAGACTTCATACAGATCGGCGCCCCAGATGTGCCAATAAAACTGCTCGGGTTTAATTCCCCCACTCAGCAGTGCCAGCCATAAGCTGGTATTGAACTGACCGTGAAAGAAGAAACGCTGTTGACGATCCGCTTTCGCTTTCTTAATAACCGCCTCTGCCAGCGCCTTTTTCCCGCTATAGAAACTCAGCGATAACGCCGGGCAGCTTTCGCTGAATCCCGCATCCTGACCGGCAACCATAAACACGCGCGCGTGCTCGCTCGTCGCAGCCAGCGAGTCGTTGAAAAACCGCAATACGGTTTGGTTATGGTGAGGGATATCCGATCCCAGAACGTGAATCAGTACTGTCATGCCCGCCTACGCCAGAGTAAAAATACGCCGCAACAGAGAGAAAAATAGACCACATAGGTTGCCATATATGCCTGGGCTGCTCCCAGAGCGCCATGCGCAGGGATCAGCCAGTGGGCAAATGCCGTCAATAACGTGAACTGGCTAATTTCAGCCAAAATATAAAACCGTAGCGACGCTTTCGCGATCACCAAATAGCCAAAAACGTAAGCCCCTACTTTCAGGACATCGCCCACCAGCTGCCAGGCAAATAGATCGCGCATCGCGGTAAATTTAGCCGAAAACAGCAGCCAGATAGCAAAGTCACGCAGCAGCCAGACGGTGAAACTCGCGGCAGCAACCGCCGGTAGCACAAACTTCAGCGACTTTACGACCTCGCGCGAAATGTCATGCTTTTCAGTTAAGCGCGACAGCGTCGGCAGCAAGTAAACGCTGAATGAGGCGGTGATAAATTGCAGATACGCATCGGAAATACTGCTCACCCCCTGCCAGATCCCCACGTCATCCCAGCTGTAATGGGCTGCCAGCAGGTTTCGCATCATTACGTACGCCACCGGCAGCGTCACGGAGGTGACCAACGCCATCAGCGTGAACTTGCTTAACTGCCCGGCCAGACCGTTATCCCAGCAGGGTTTCAGGTAGCGCAGTGGGATAGTTCCACGCTTAATCAACATCGCAGCAGCGGGGATCACTACCAGCGCAGGCACCAGCGCCAGCCCTAACAACGCACCTTCGTAACCCCCGAGACGATAGCAACCATAATAGGCCACCACGCCCACCAGGCTACCGACAATCAGCGATAGCGCATTGCCGGCAGCATCGCGAAAACCTTTCATCAGCGCCAGCAGCAGGTTCGCCCAGGCTATGCCCATCTGTACCAGTGCAACCAGCCGCACTAACCCTTGATAATGCGTATGACCAAATAAACCCTGGCTGATCGGCGCTGCTGCCAGCAGAAAAAGGGCGGCCATCAGCGTGGAGAATCCCAGCACCATCGCCGAAGAGGTACCGACCACACGGCGTAACTGCGCCGGATCGTCATGATGCTGTGCGACGTACTTCGTGACGCCGTTGAATATTCCGGCCCCCGCCAGTACACCGAGCACGGTAACCATCTGGCGGAAGTTACCCGCCTGCCCCACACCCGCCGGACCAAATGAAACCGCCAGCAGTTTCACCACCAGCAGGCCCGCACCAATTTTTACCAGCGTACTGGCTGCCGTCCACAGGGACGCTTTAGCAAGCGACATATCAGGCGAAGTAGTTCAGTAAGGTCGTAATCACTGTGCGCTGGTTGACCGGCGACAGATTGTAAAACAGCGGCAGGCGCAGCAGACGTTCGCTCTCCTGAGTGGTGTAACGATCAACTCCGGCAAACTCACCAAATTTATCGCCAGCCGGGCAATCGTGCAGCGGGATATAATGGAATACCGCCATGATTTCGGCTTCTTTCAGGAAGTTGATCAGCGCACTGCGATCGTCGATATCGCGCAGCTTGATGTAAAACATATGGGCATTTTGCACGCAATCCTGCGGTATGGAAGGCAGTTCAATACGCCCGGCGCGTGCCAGCGGTTCCAGCGCATCATAATAATTCTGCCACAGCGCCAGACGCTGCTGGTTGATACGATCCGCCGCTTCCAGCTGCGCCCACAGATAGGCGGCCTGCAGATCGGACATCAAATAGCTGGAACCAATATCTCGCCAGGTGTATTTATCCACTTGGCCACGGAAGAACTGGCTACGGTTGGTCCCTTTTTCGCGGATGATCTCAGCACGTTCGATTAATTTTTTATCATTAATCAGCGTGGCTCCACCTTCGCCACCCGCGGTGTAATTTTTGGTTTCGTGGAAGCTAAAGCAGCCAATATGACCAATTGTTCCCAGCGCGCGGCCTTTGTAGGTCGACATCACGCCCTGAGCGGCATCTTCCACCACGAACAGGTTGTACTTAGCCGCCAGTGCCATAATGGTGTCCATTTCGCAGGCAACGCCCGCGTAATGCACCGGCACGATAGCGCGGGTTTTGTCGGTGATCGCCGCTTCAATCAGCGTTTCGTCAATGTTCATGGTATCCGGGCGGATATCGACAAAGACGACTTTGGCCCCACGCAGCACGAAGGCGTTGGCGGTGGAGACAAAGGTGTAGCTCGGCATGATCACTTCATCGCCAGCCTGGATATCAAGCAGCAATGCCGCCATCTCAAGCGAGGCGGTACAGGAGGGTGTCAGCAGCACTTTCGCGCTGCCAAAATGTTGCTCCAGCCACTGCTGGCAACGACGGGTAAAACCGCCGTCACCGCACAGTTTTCCGCTGCTCATCGCAGACTGCATGTATTCAAGCTCGGTGCCCACCACCGGCGGTGCGTTAAATGGGATCATGTTGTCACCTGTATAACCAGTACGCGGTGCTTTCTACATTGGCACCGCTCTGTATGTAACGTTTAAGCGCGGCGATATTGCCCATCTGGGTCGCCACGCGCAATGTTGTTTTACCGCGAGCCTGCGCCCAGCACAGCGCAGCCTGCATCAGTTCTGCGCCCGCACCGCGACCAGCCAGTAGGCCAATACGCGCGTCGGTCTCATTCAGTTCACGCAGTGAGACATAGCCACGAATATCGCCAGCCTGTGTGCGAAAAACGAGACACTGATGGTCGAACGTGCCCAGTACGGCATTTTCAATCCACTGCGCGTAGAAACGCGCGCTGGCATCTGGCGCATACCACGGCGCACGAAAACGGCTTTGCGCGAACGCCTGCCCCGCCAACTGGCGTAACGCCTGGATATCTGCAGTTTGTGCGACCTGCGCGCTGGGATTGTCATAAACGCCCGTGACCGACAGCGCTAAATCCACTTCCCCTTCGACCAGCGAGAAACCCAGCTGCTGCAATGCATCTAACTCCTGGGCGTTCGCCGCAGGAATTTTCGCCTGTACCCGCTCCCAGGGCTGCAACGAATCCGCAGTCAGAACCGGCGCATGCGGGTCAACACGCACAATGGCGCTCTTCACGCCAAAGAACGTATTCTCCCAATTCAGCGGCTCAATACTGGCGCGGACGAGCACGGAGTAGCTCCAGCAGATATTGACCATAACCGGTTTTAGCCAGAGAACTGGCGGCACGCTTCACGCCTTCATCATCCAGCCAGCCGTTGCGCCAGGCGATTTCTTCCAGGCAGGCAATTTTAAAGCCCTGACGTTTCTCAACCGTCTGTACGAACATACTCGCTTCAATCAGGCTGTCATGCGTACCGGTATCCAGCCAGGCAAAACCACGGCCGAGCAGTTCCACCGTCAGGTTACCCGCGTCAAGATACATCTGGTTGATGGAGGTAATCTCCAGCTCTCCACGCTCGGAAGGCTTCACGCGTTTTGCGTACTCCACCACCTTGCTGTCGTAGAAATAGAGTCCCGTCACCGCCCAGTTAGATTTCGGTTCTTTCGGCTTCTCTTCCAGCGAGACGGCGCGGAAATTGTCGTCAAACTCCACCACGCCGAAACGCTCAGGATCCATAACCTGATAGCCAAATACCGTCGCCCCTTCCGTTCGGGCAGCAACGTGGCGCAGTTTTGGACTAAATCCCTGCCCAAAGAAGATGTTGTCACCTAAAACCAGACAGGAAGGCTCACCGTTAAGGAACGTTTCCCCGATGATAAACGCCTGCGCCAGTCCGTCCGGGCTGGGCTGCTCGGCATAATGCAACTCAATGCCAAACTCAGAGCCATCGCCCAGCAAACGCTGGAAATAGCCTTTATCTTCCGGCGTGGTGATAATCAGGATTTCACGGATCCCCGCCAACATCAGCACCGATAGCGGGTAGTAAATCATCGGCTTGTCGTAAATCGGTAATAGCTGTTTCGATACGCCACGCGTAATGGGGTACAGGCGAGAACCCGACCCTCCCGCCAAAATGATACCTTTCATGCGTAACTCCTCCGGAAATTAACCCTTCAGACCTAAACGTTCACCCTGGTAGCTGCCATCCTGCACGGGCTTCCACCACGCCTCATTCGCCAGATACCATTGCACGGTTTTGCGCATGCCACTCTCAAACGTTTCCTGCGGCATCCAGCCAAGTTCACGTGCAATCTTCGACGCATCAATGGCGTAACGTTGATCGTGGCCAGGACGATCGTCAACAAAGGTGATCAGTGAGCGGTACTGCGCAAGGCCCTGTGGCTTGTTGGGGGCCAGTTCTTCCAGCAGGCAGCAAATCGTCTCGACTACGTCCAGATTCTTACGCTCGTTGTGCCCGCCGATATTATATGTTTCCCCCACGGCCCCGGTGGTCGCTACGCAATACAACGCGCGGGCATGATCCTCCACGTACAGCCAGTCGCGGATCTGCTGCCCGTTGCCGTATACCGGCAGCGGTTTGCCAGCCAGCGCGTTAAGAATCGTCAGTGGGATCAGCTTTTCCGGGAAGTGGTACGGGCCGTAGTTGTTGGAGCAGTTGGTAATCAGCGTAGGTAAACCGTACGTACGTAGCCAGGCACGGACCAGATGGTCGCTACTGGCTTTCGATGCGGAATAAGGGCTGCTTGGTGCATACGGCGTGGTTTCAGTGAAAAAATCATCCGTAGAATGAAGATCGCCATACACTTCATCGGTCGAAATATGATGGAAACGAAACGCCGATTTTTTCTCATCGGTTAATACGTTCCAGTAAGCGCGCGCCGCTTCCAGCAGGGTGTAGGTACCCACAATATTGGTTTCGATAAACGCAGCCGGACCATCAATGGAACGATCAACGTGGCTTTCCGCCGCCAGGTGCATGACGCAGTCTGGCTGATACTGTTGAAAGACAGCGTCAAGCGCAGCCCGATCGCAGATATCAACTTTCTCAAAGGCAAAACGGTCATTCTGTGCGACCGGCGTTAGCGACATCAGGTTGCCGGCATAGGTCAGTTTATCGACCACCACCACAGCATCCTGCGTCTCGTTAATGATATGCCGTACAACCGCGGAGCCGATAAATCCGGCGCCACCGGTGACCAGAATTCGTTTCATTATCGCCAGACTCCTTTGGTATCAACCACGTACTGCTGGTGTACCGCATCGCCTTTAATCGCTTTAAATTCATTATGGTCGACCAGCATCACCAGCACATCAGCGCTTGCCAGTGCGTCGTCCAGTTTCGCCAACATACACAGGCCATCCAGTTTTTTTGGCAGTTGATGAACATTCGGTTCCACCACCAGCGTTTCACCGCCGTGCCACTGGGCGATACTCAGCGCGATACCCATCGCCGGGCTTTCACGTAAATCGTCAATATTCGGTTTAAATGCCAGGCCAAAACAGGCAATTTTTACCTCGCTGGCGCGTTTGTTTGTCTTCGCCAGACAATCCGCTACGGCGGCTTTTACCCGATCAACAACCCAGTGAGGTTTGCCATCATTGACTTCACGGGCGGTGCGGATCAATTTCGCCTGCTGCGGGTTCTGCGCCACAATAAACCATGGATCGACTGCAATACAGTGACCGCCAACGCCGGGGCCAGGTTGCAGGATATTGACGCGCGGGTGTCGGTTCGCCAGGCGAATCAGTTCCCAGACGTTAATCTCCTGTTCGGCGCAAATCAGCGACAGTTCATTGGCAAAGGCGATATTCACGTCGCGGAAGCTATTTTCAGTAAGTTTACACATTTCCGCCGTGCGGGCGTTAGTCACCACACATTCACCTTCAAGGAAGATGTTGTACAGCTCGCTGGCGCGCGCGGAACAGACGGGCGTCATCCCGCCAATCACGCGATCGTTTTTAATCAGCTCGACCATCACCTGGCCCGGCAGCACGCGCTCTGGACAATAGGCAATATTGACGTCTGCCTGTTCCCCAGCCTGTTGCGGGAACGTCAGATCAGGCCGAATTTCGGCAAGCCATGCGGCCATCTGCTCGGTCGCCCCGACGGGTGACGTTGACTCGAGGATCACCAGCGCGCCTTTTTTAAGCACCGGTGCCACTGACTTCGCCGCCGCTTCGACGTACACCATATCGGGTTCATGCTCCCCTTTGAACGGGGTAGGCACAGCGATTAAATACGCATCCGCTTCCGTGGGTTTGGTGGTCGCCCGAAGATACCCCTCTTCTACAGCTGTTTTCACCACCGCACCGAGGTCGGGTTCAACGATATGGATCTCACCACGGTTAATGGTGTCCACCGCATGCTGATTAACATCTACGCCAATCACGTGTTTTTGACGGGAAGCAAAAGCAGCTGCGGTTGGCAGCCCGATATAACCCAGCCCAATGACAGAAATGGTCGTAAAACTCATAGCGATATCCGATTGTTTTTTAACGCGTCTAAAATGCGACCACACGCTTGCCCATCGCCATACGGATTATGGGCTCGGCTCATGGCCTGATATTCATCTTCGTCATGCAGCAAGCGCGTGACTTCTTCCACAATACGCTGCGGATCGGTCCCCACCAGCCGCACCGTGCCTGCAGTAATGGCCTCCGGGCGCTCCGTCGTTTCGCGCATCACCAGCACTGGCTTGCCCAGAGATGGGGCTTCTTCCTGGATACCGCCAGAATCGGTCAGGATCAGCCAGGCGTGGTTCATCAGCCAGACAAACGGCAGGTACTCCTGCGGCTCGATCAAAATCACATTGTCAACGTGACCCAGGATGCGATTAACCGGTTCGCTGACGTTAGGGTTCAGGTGCACCGGGTAGACAATCTGCACATCCTGATTCGCCGCTGCAATTTCTGCCAGCGCATGGCAGATTTGCTCAAAACCGCGACCAAAGCTTTCCCGACGATGACCGGTCACCAGGATCATCTTTTTATCCGCGCTCAGGAAAGGATAATGCTCAGCCAGTTCGGCCCGCAGTTCATCCCTCGCCAGTACGCGATCGCGAACCCATATCAACGCATCAATCACCGTATTGCCGGTGACAAAAATGCGGTTATCGGCAATGTTTTCGCGTAACAGGTTCTGCCGCGAGTTTTCAGTAGGTGCAAAATGATACATCGCCAGACGCCCGGTCAGCGTGCGGTTTGCCTCTTCCGGCCAGGGAGAATAGAGATCGCCGGTTCGCAACCCAGCCTCAACATGTCCGACAGGAATACGCTGATAAAACGCGGCCAGACTGGTGGCAATGGTCGTCGTCGTATCACCGTGTACCAGTACGACATCCGGTTTAAACTCAGCCAGAATCGGCTTTAACCCTTCAAGGATTCGGCAGGTAATTTCGGTGAGTCCCTGACCGGGCTGCATAATATTGAGATCGTAGTCAGGCACAATGGAAAAGAGGTTCAACACCTGATCAAGCATCTCCCGATGCTGCGCGGTGACGCAAACTTTCGCCTCAAAATCAGGATCTTTTGCCAGCGCATGAACCAGAGGTGCCATCTTGATGGCCTCCGGTCGCGTGCCAAATACAGTCAGTACTTTCACATCGATTCTCTTCGGATTGGCAGCGAGGGCCCAGCCCCTCACTGCAACGGTATTGCTAAATCGGGCGGCGACGGGTTAACGCGACACCGGCACCGATCAAGGCCCCAACAATGCCCCACATAATCATCAGGAAGGCACGGCGCGGGCTATCACGTTTTACCGGTTCTTCCGGCGTCCGCAAATAACGATAGGTCTGAAAACGTGGGTCCAGAGTAGGACCGACGTTCAGCGTATTGAGCATGGCTCTGTTTTGGAAATAATCCAGATCGAACTCTGGACCAACGGCCTGCAAGTTTTCGAGTCGCGCCTGCAGCATAGGACGTCCGAGCAAAAACAGCTCAGAGTCCGGTAATTCTTCCGCAGGTACATCGGTTGAAGTGCGAGAAATATTATGTTGCTCGGCTATTTTGAGCGCCTGTTCAATGTTGTGAGCCCGACGAGAAAAGAGTGATTTCGCCACCTCTTCCTGGCGTTTAACCTGCGCTTTCATCTGTACCGTGCGCGCAGCCCACGCGCCTTTTAACTCATCGTTCAGATGGCGTGCTGCACGCTGGCTGGCAAATGCCACATACTGGCGCAGCAGGTTGTTAGCATCTGGCGCCGTTTCCGCAATCAGCTTCACGCTGTCATTGGTGTTGCGCTGTGCATCACCAGGCATAAATTGAATGTTATTAATCAGCTCATCCAACAATGCCGCATCGGCTTTACTGTTGCCGACCATCCGTTGCTTAAAGTAATCGGTCTGCTGCCAAAACTCACGGCGCGTATCCCACGAGGCAACCTGCATGACAAATTCTTTATACGCTTCGTCCATCACTGACGGTTGATCCGCGGGAGCCAGGCTAGCCTTAATATCCAGGTTACGTAAAAACTGCTGCTGAGAGTAATAGCCCCCCAACATATTCACCGTAGGCCGGTCAGAAATGGCGGTCGCACTCCACTCCTGCCGCGCAAAAAACGTATAAGCGAGAGCAACAAGCGCAAAGACGAGGGCCATACCGACAATCCATGCCTTCCCTGCCCACAAGGTCCGAAACAACCCACGGATGTCCAGTTCATTTTCAGTGTTCACGGCACGCTCTCCCGGTAATGGCTGTGTCATCGCATCCTCATTTACTTGGTTAAGTTTGGTTTGTTTTCGCGGTTTCTTCGCAGTCTACGCTTCACTCGCTTAATAAATCTTGCCACCTTCCATGCTCGCTTAATGCAGTAACCATAAAGCCCAAACGCCAGTAAAAATAATAACAGCATGGCCCATTCTGGGACTAAACGAAAATACTCTGTCAGTACGCCAATAGCGGCCAGAATAGCCGCTGCTAATGTAATCAGAACAAATGCCTGCCGGGAAGTAAACCCGGCACGCATCACCAAATGATGAATATGCTGGCGATCGGCGGAGAAAGGACTCATACCTTTACGCAAACGGCGGTACATGATGGCCACCATGTCCATCAAGGGAATGGCGATAATCCACAGCGCAGTGACTGGGCTAATAGGATGGGTTTTACCCTGTGTAGTTTCCAGCAAAATCCAGATAACGGTAAAACCAATCAGCGTACTACCCGCATCGCCCATAAACACTTTGTAGCGACGACCTAACACGCCGAGGTTGAGCAGAATATACGGCAGAATGGCGGCAATCATCGCAAAGCACCAGATTGCCAGGCTAGTTTGTCCATCAAACCACAGGATGAATCCCATCGCTGCAAAGGACACACTGGACAGTCCACCTAACAAGCCATCAATACCATCAACCATATTGAAAGCGTTAATCGCAGCCCAGACTGCGAAAAGAGTCAGGAAATAACCAAAAGGACCAAGTAGCAACTCCCAGGGGCCAAAGATAAATCCCAGACTACTCAGATACAGATTGCCTTTTATCATCATCACAATAGCAATCGCAGCTTGAACAACAGCGCGTATTTTTACGCTTATGTCAAAACGATCGTCCAGTGCACCAACGAATACCAGCACACCAGCACAAAAGAGGTATAACGAGGCATGTGGAATGTAATAGTCCGAAAGACCAAACATAAAATTGATTCCTGCGAACACAGAAATCCCGCCCACTAAAGGAATGATGCCTTGGTGCCGTTTACGGAAATTTGGCTTATCCACCAACCCTATTTTTATGGCTACTTTTCGCGCAAAAAAAATAAAAATTGTGGTGAATAAAAAGATACTGATTAACTCAGAAAAAGCAGCGAGTAAATTCACAGCGCATGTGCTCTCAGCATATATCATTTCCTTAAAGTATAATGCGTTACGACGATCCCTTGAAGAGACCATTTAAAACATTACACTACTGACCCACTTGTTGTTCATGTTGCTCATTGTGAGCGCCATATCATGACAAGTTTATCTGGCCAGGCATTAGGATGAATCGTAAAAGCAAAACGCCACGTAAAACGTGGCGTTTTCAGAGGATGCCCGACTTAAGAGCGCTTCATCATATCGAAGAAGTCGTCGTTGGTCTTGGTCATCGCCAGCTTGTTAATGAGGAATTCCATCGCGTCGATTTCACCCATCGGATGAATGATTTTGCGCAGGATCCACATTTTCTGCAGCTCTTCCTGAGTGGTGAGCAGCTCTTCTTTACGGGTACCGGAACGGTTGTAGTCGATAGCCGGGAAGACGCGTTTTTCAGCAATCTTACGCGAGAGGTGCAGTTCCATGTTGCCGGTACCTTTAAACTCTTCATAGATAACTTCATCCATTTTAGAGCCGGTATCGACCAGCGCAGTCGCGATGATGGTCAGGCTGCCGCCCTCTTCCACGTTACGTGCCGCACCGAAGAAACGCTTCGGACGGTGCAGGGCGTTGGCATCAACACCACCAGTCAACACTTTACCGGAAGCCGGTACCACTGTGTTGTAGGCACGCGCCAGACGGGTGATGGAATCAAGCAGGATGATAACGTCTTTCTTGTGCTCAACCAGACGTTTCGCTTTCTCGATAACCATTTCCGCAACCTGAACGTGGCGAGATGCGGGTTCGTCAAAGGTGGAAGCAATCACTTCACCTTTAACCAGACGCTGCATCTCAGTCACTTCTTCCGGACGTTCGTCGATCAGCAGTACCATCAACACGCAGTCTGGGTGGTTGTACGCGATGCTCTGTGCAATGTTCTGCAGCAGCATGGTTTTACCGGCTTTCGGTGGTGCCACAATCAGACCACGTTGGCCGCGACCGATCGGAGACGCCAGATCCAGGACACGAGCCGTTAAGTCTTCTGTAGAACCGTTACCACGTTCCATACGCAGACGTGAGTTTGCGTGCAGCGGGGTTAAGTTCTCGAACAGAATCTTATTACGCGCGTTTTCCGGCTTGTCGTAGTTAACTTCGTTAACTTTCAACAATGCAAAGTAACGCTCACCCTCTTTAGGAGGACGAATCTTACCGGAAATGGTGTCACCAGTGCGGAGGTTGAAACGGCGGATTTGGCTAGGGGATACGTAGATGTCGTCTGGGCCTGCGAGGTAGGAACTGTCTCCAGAACGAAGGAAACCAAATCCATCCTGCAATATCTCCAGCACACCGTCACCAAAGATATCTTCGCCACTCTTTGCGTGCTGCTTCAGGATGGCAAAAATAATGTCCTGCTTGCGCATACGAGCCAGGTTTTCCAGGCCCATATTTTCGCCGAGAGTGATCAGCTCAGAAACCGGCGTATTCTTTAATTCGGTAAGATTCATAATGGTGTGAGTTCTTAAACTTGGGGTAAATCTCGAACTTAATGTTGTGAATGGTATGGCAGGGTCATCCATGCCTGTTTACGGCCATCGACTCATGTCTGTTCGCTGTCTGGTCACAGGAAAGTACGCAGAACTGAAACGACAAGACGGATTGAGCGACAAGCCAGGAATCTGTCCACTTCTCGCGCGAGAAACAACGGGAAGCATTGGATAAACAAGATTCAAACTTAATAAGGTATGTTTAATACGAAGTCAACACTAACTTAGCACGACTCAAGTCGGGCGTCCAGTCATCCGAAGAATTTTGGAATCAGGTCGCCCGAACTTGATAATTCCATCTTACGCCAGGTTAGCGTCGAGGAACTCTTTTAGCTGACCTTTGGACAGTGCGCCGACTTTTGTCGCCGCAACTTCGCCGTTTTTAAACAGCAGCAGGGTCGGGATACCACGGATACCATATTTCGGTGCGGTGCCTGGGTTTTGGTCAATGTTCAGTTTCGCAACCGTCAATTTACCCTGATACTCGTCAGCGATTTCATCCAGAATTGGAGCGATCATTTTGCACGGACCGCACCACTCTGCCCAGAAATCAACGAGGATAGCTCCGTCCGCTTTGAGTACATCCGTGTCAAAACTGTCGTCTGTCAGGTGAATAATTTTATCGCTCATAATAACTCCACAGGAAAAAGCCTGGTGTGTTGGTGTAGCATTAACCAACTAAAGGTTGACTTTATTTCACCGTATACGCTTTCGTAAAGCAATAGTAAGCTGATATTCTACCACACTATGAGCAAAACACATTTAACAGAACAGAAGTTTTCCGACTTCGCACTGCACCCACAGGTGATAGAAGCCCTTGAAAATAAAGGGTTTCATAATTGCACGCCCATTCAGGCACTGGCCCTCCCGCTAACGCTGGCAGGTCGTGATGTCGCAGGACAGGCGCAAACCGGAACCGGGAAAACGATGGCGTTTCTGACGTCAACGTTTCATTATCTTCTCTCTCATCCCGCGATTGCCGATCGCAAGGTGAACCAACCGCGTGCGCTAATTATGGCGCCAACGCGTGAGTTAGCCGTGCAGATCCATGCCGATGCGGAACCGCTGGCGCAAACTACCGGTCTGAAATTAGGCCTGGCTTATGGCGGCGACGGTTACGACAAACAGCTGAAAGTGCTGGAAAGCGGCGTCGATATCCTTATCGGCACCACGGGCCGTCTCATTGACTACGCAAAACAGAACCACATCAACCTGGGTGCCATTCAGGTCGTGGTACTGGATGAAGCCGATCGCATGTACGATCTGGGCTTTATTAAAGATATCCGCTGGCTGTTCCGTCGGATGCCGCCAACCAACCAGCGTCTGAATATGCTGTTTTCCGCGACCCTCTCTTACCGCGTTCGCGAACTGGCGTTCGAACAAATGAACAACGCCGAGTACGTAGAAGTCGAACCGGAACAGAAGACGGGCCACCGTATCAAAGAAGAGCTCTTCTATCCTTCAAACGAAGAGAAAATGCGTTTACTGCAAACGCTGATCGAAGAAGAGTGGCCAGATCGCGCCATTGTTTTTGCAAACACCAAGCACCGTTGCGAAGATATTTGGGGCAGCCTTGCCGCTGACGGTCATCGCGTCGGTCTGCTGACCGGTGACGTGGCACAGAAAAAACGTCTGCGCATTCTGGAAGAGTTCACCCGTGGCGATCTCGACATTCTGGTTGCAACCGACGTTGCCGCGCGTGGTCTGCATATTCCGGCTGTTACGCATGTATTTAACTATGACCTGCCGGATGACTGCGAAGACTACGTACACCGTATTGGTCGTACCGGTCGTGCAGGCGCAAGCGGACACTCCATCAGCCTGGCCTGCGAAGAGTACGCGTTGAATTTACCTGCTATCGAGACCTATATCGGCCACTCGATTCCGGTCAGCAAGTATAACCCGGATGCACTGATGACCGATTTGCCGAAGCCGCTTCGCCTGACGCGAACGCGCCCTGGTAATGGCCCACGCCGCACCGGTGGTGCTCCGCGTAATCGTCGTCGTTCAGGTTAAGAAACGTTATGCCATACACAAAATCATTCAGCCTGTATCAAGGCGGTGAGAAAACGCAGCCAACACAGATACAGGTTGAAGGATGAAGTGTATGAATTCTACCTCGTTGTATGCAGCAATCGATCTCGGCTCCAATAGTTTTCATATGCTGGTTGTACGCGAGGTAGCGGGAAGCATCCAGACGCTCACGCGGATTAAACGCAAAGTGCGTCTGGCCGCTGGCCTGAATAGTGATAATGCGCTCTCTGCTGAAGCCATGGAGCGCGGTTGGCAGTGTCTACGGCTGTTTGCAGAGCGCCTGCAGGATATTCCTCAGCCACAAATTCGCGTGGTTGCCACGGCAACACTGCGTATCGCCACCAATGCCGACATTTTTATTGCCAAAGCGCAAGAGATCCTCGGCTGTGCCGTTCAGGTTATTAGCGGTGAAGAAGAAGCCCGGCTGATTTATCAGGGGGTTGCCCACACCACCGGCGGTGCCGATCAGCGTCTGGTCGTCGATATCGGCGGAGCCAGTACCGAACTGGTCACCGGCTCAGGTGCACAAACCACCTCCTTGTTTAGCCTGTCAATGGGCTGCGTCACGTGGCTCGAACGGTACTTTACCGATCGAAATCTGGCGCAGGAAAACTTTGACGAGGCAGAGAAGGCGGCGCGTGAAGTCTTGCGTCCTGTCGCTGACAATCTACGTTTTCACGGCTGGAAAGTGTGTGTCGGGGCTTCTGGCACCGTACAGGCACTGCAGGAAATCATGATGGCGCAGGGCATGGACGAGCGCATTACGCTGGCAAAACTTCAGCAATTAAAGCAGCGCGCCATTCATTGCGGACGTCTTGAAGAGCTGGAAATCGAAGGGTTAACGCTGGAACGTGCGCTGGTGTTCCCCAGCGGACTGGCAATCCTGATCGCCATTTTCACTGAGCTCAATATCCAGTGTATGACCCTTGCTGGCGGCGCATTACGTGAAGGTTTGGTCTATGGCATGCTGCATCTGGCCGTGGACCAGGACATTCGCAGTCGCACGTTGAGAAATATTCAGCGTCGATTTATGGTCGATACCGATCAGGCGCATCGTGTCGCTAACCTGGCAAGTAAGTTCCTCGATCAAGTAGATAAAAAGTGGCATTTGGAAGCTATCAGCCGCGAACTACTGATTAGTGCCTGTCAGTTGCATGAAATTGGACTTAGCGTCGATTTTAAGCAAGCGCCGCAGCATGCGGCCTATCTGGTGCGCAATCTCGATCTTCCGGGATTTACCCCCGCACAGAAAAAACTGTTAGCCACGCTGTTACTCAACCAAACCAACCCGGTCGATCTCTCTTCGCTCCACCAGCAAAACGCGGTGCCGCCGCGTATTGCGGAACATCTTTGCCGTTTGCTCCGTCTGGCGATCATTTTTGCCAGCCGTCGCCGGGACGATTTAGTTCCGGAAATTCATCTCGAAGCAAAGAATGAACATCTTACGATAACGCTGCCTGAAGGCTGGCTGGTGCATCATCCGCTGGGTAAAGAGCTTATCGATCAGGAAAGCCAGTGGCAAAGCTATGTCCATTGGCCTTTAGAAGTGCACTAACCCTCAAGTATTGCCGGATAGCCTACGCTTATCCGGCCTACAAAAACCTACTTCTCTTTTGCTTTCGCCATCATTGCCCGAATATTCGCGATGCTGGCTTGCCCTTTCTGCATCCGCTCCTCAGCGCTGACCACTTTTCGCTCCTGCTCCCAGATAATATCGTCCTGCGGTAATTCCAGCAGAAAACGACTCGGCTCCGGGCGCACCAGTTCACCGTACTGACGACGCTCTTTACACAGTGTAAAAATCAGTTCTTTCTGCGCGCGAGTGATGCCAACATAGGCCAGACGACGTTCTTCATCGATGTTATCTTCATCAATGCTGCTCTGATGTGGCAAAAATCCTTCTTCCATGCCCACCATAAACACGTACGGGAACTCCAGTCCTTTGGAGGCATGTAACGTCATGAGTTGTACCTGATCCAACTCTTCTTCACTCTCGCCACGTTCCATCATGTCGCGCAGGGTAAAGCGGGTAACAACCTGGGTCAGCGTCATCGGTTCATCAATATCACTACCCTCCAGCATTTCCGTCATCCAACTGAAGAGTGTATTGACGTTTTTCATACGCATTTCGGCAGCTTTCGGGCTGGGTGAGGTTTCATAGAGCCACGATTCGTAGTCAATGCCGTGGATCAGATCGCGCACAGCCGCAATCGGGTCACGCTCGGCCAGGCGCTGAATTTCACCCAACCACTGTGTAAAGCGGGTCAGCGACTCATAGCCACGCCCGGTTAGCGTCTGGCTAAGCCCCATATCAAAGCTGGCGGTGAACAAGCTTTTATTACGCGTCATCGCCCACTCGCCCAGTTTTTGCAGCGTCGCTGGACCAATTTCACGTTTTGGCGTATTCACAATACGCAGAAATGCGCTGTCATCATCCGGGTTACTCAGTACCCGCAGATAGGCCAGCAGATCTTTAATCTCCGGACGGGAGAAAAACGACGTGCCGCCAGAAATTTTGTACGGGATGCGGTTCTGCATCAGGAATTTTTCGAACACCCGCGACTGATGATTACCGCGGTACAGAATCGCGTAATCTTTATACTGCGTCTTGTTAACAAAGTGGTGGGCAATCAGTTCGCCGGTCACGCGCTCTGCTTCATGTTCTTCGTTATTGGCGCTTAATACCTTAAGTTCGACACCGTAACCCAGCTCAGAAAAAAGTCGTTTTTCAAAAACATGTGGGTTGTTGGCAATGAGGATGTTTGCCGCTTTCAGGATACGTCCGGAAGAACGGTAGTTCTGTTCCAGCTTAACCACCTGCAACGCCGGGAAATCTTTGCTCAGCAGCACCAGGTTTTGCGGACGTGCACCGCGCCAGGAATAGATAGACTGGTCGTCATCGCCCACCACGGTAAAACGCGCACGGCTACCCACAAGCAGTTTTACCAGCTCGTACTGGCTGGTGTTGGTATCCTGATATTCATCCACCAGCAGATAACGAATCTTGTTCTGCCAGCGTTCACGGACCTCTTCATTGCGCTGAAGCAGCAGCGTAGGCAGCAAAATCAGATCGTCAAAATCGAGGACGTTACACGCTTTCATGTGCGCGTCGTACAAACCGTAGCAGTGGGCAAAAATACGATCGCGCTCGCCTTTGGCGCTGGCTGCCGCCTGTGAAGGCGTCATCAGATCGTTTTTCCAGTTGGAGATCGTCGAGATCAGCTGTTGGAGGATCAACTTATCGTCTTCGATGAGCCCTTCGGTCAACTCCTTCAGCAACGCCACCTGGTCGGTGTCATCGAACAATGAAAAGTTCGACTTCATGCCCAGCGCTGCGTATTCACGCTTGATAATGTCCAGCCCCAGGGTGTGGAAGGTGGAGATCATCAGCCCGCGCGCCTCTTTACGGCCCAACGTCTGCGCCACACGCTCTTTCATCTCACGCGCGGCCTTGTTGGTAAAGGTCACCGCCGCAATATGCCGTGCCTGATAGCCGCAAACGCGGATTAGGTGCGCAATTTTGTTGGTGATCACGCGGGTTTTGCCGGAGCCAGCACCCGCCAGCACCAGGCAGGGTCCGGTGACGAATTCGACGGCTTGTTGTTGTCCGGGGTTTAAACGCATAAAGATCACTCAATGAAAGTCGGGAGGGGAGATTTAGAGCATGGTAGTATAGCCAGCCTCAACCACCCCACTCAAGGCACGATCATGGCAAAAACAGCAGCAGCACTGCATATCCTTGTTAAAGAAGAGAAACTGGCACTGGATCTTCTGGAGCAAATTAAAAATGGTGCCGACTTCGAGAAGCTGGCGAAGAAACACTCCACCTGCCCGTCAGGTAAGAAAGGCGGCCATCTGGGTGAATTCCGTCAGGGCCAGATGGTTCCGGCGTTTGATAAAGTGGTCTTCTCCTGCCCGGTGCTGGAGCCAACAGGCCCGCTGCACACCCAGTTCGGTTACCACATCATTAAAGTGCTGTACCGCAACTAATAGAAAGCCCGGAGTATAAACCTCCGGGCTTTTTTGCCTGATGACGCTTCGCTTATCAGGCCTACTAAATTCTATAAATATGACATTCTTCTATGCATTTCGTCTTAGCGGAAGGCGGCAAGGAAGTTCATCTCCAGTCACATAGATAACTATGTGACTGGGGTGTACGAATGTAGCCAACGCATCAACAAGTTGAAAGACGACGGGGAGTTAGCCTGCGACAGCGATACGCTTCATGTCAGTCATGTAGCCGCGCAGTTTCTGGCCAACTTCTTCAATCGCATGGCTACGAATAGCATCGTTGACGTCACGCAGCTGAGCATTATCTACCGCACCTTCAGCAATGGCTTTGCCCAGGTCACCAGTTTGCAGCGTGGTCATGAACTCTTTCAGCAGCGGTACGCAAGCGTAAGAGAACAGGTAGTTACCGTACTCAGCGGTATCGGAGATTACCACGTTCATTTCATACAGACGCTTACGGGCGATAGTGTTGGCAATCAGCGGCAGCTCATGCAGTGATTCGTAGTAAGCCGACTCTTCGATGATGCCGGAATCCACCATGGTTTCGAATGCCAGCTCAACGCCCGCTTTCACCATCGCGATCATCAGAACGCCTTTATCGAAGTACTCCTGCTCGCCGATTTTACCGTCGAACTGGGCAGCGGTTTCGAACGCGGTTTTACCGGTCTCTTCACGCCAGGTCAGCAGTTTCTTATCGTCGTTAGCCCAGTCAGCCATCATGCCGGAAGAGAATTCGCCGGAGATGATGTCGTCCATATGTTTCTGGAACAGCGGCGCCATGATTTCTTTCAGCTGTTCGGACAGCGCGTAAGCACGCAGCTTAGCTGGGTTAGACAGACGGTCCATCATCAGGGTGATGCCGCCCTGCTTCAGCGCTTCGGTGATGGTTTCCCAGCCGAACTGAATCAGTTTTTCCGCGTATGCCGGATCAGTTCCTTCTTCCACCAGCTTGTCGAAGCACAGCAGAGAACCGGCCTGCAGCATACCGCACAGGATAGTCTGCTCGCCCATCAGGTCAGATTTCACTTCCGCGACGAAAGAGGATTCCAGCACACCCGCACGGTGACCGCCGGTTGCGGCTGCCCAGGCTTTAGCAATTGCCATGCCTTCGCCTTTCGGATCGTTTTCCGGGTGAACCGCGATAAGCGTCGGTACGCCGAAACCGCGTTTGTACTCTTCACGCACTTCGGTACCCGGGCACTTCGGCGCAACCATCACGACGGTAATGTCTTTACGGATCTGTTCGCCCACTTCCACGATGTTGAAACCGTGGGAATAGCCCAGCGCAGCGCCGTCTTTCATCAGCGGCTGTACGGAACGCACCACGTCGGAGTGCTGTTTGTCTGGCGTCAGGTTAACCACCAGGTCAGCCTGCGGAACCAGCTCTTCGTAGGTACCGACTTTAAAGCCGTTTTCGGTCGCTTTACGCCATGAGGCGCGCTTCTCAGCAATCGCCTCTTTACGCAGTGCGTAGGCGATATCCAGACCGGAGTCACGCATGTTCAGGCCTTGGTTCAGACCCTGAGCGCCACAGCCGATGATGACCACTTTTTTACCCTGAAGGTAGCTCGCGCCATCGGCGAATTCATCGCGGCCCATAAAGCGACATTTACCCAGCTGTGCCAGCTGCTGGCGCAGGTTCAGTGTATTAAAGTAGTTAGCCATGATGGTGTACTCCGTGATGTTGTGTGTCTTATTGTTCGGTTCGCTTTTGCGAGAATGAACCCACTATATGACAGGAAATTTATTGCGGAAATTGATATATTCACAACGTCACGTTGCAATTTATGCAATGTAAAATCGAGGAGTACGAGCCGTGGATTTACGCGATCTAAAAACCTTCCTGCACCTGGCGGAAAGCCGCCACTTTGGCCGCAGCGCGCGGGCGATGCACGTCAGCCCCTCTACGCTTTCCCGGCAAATTCAACGGCTGGAAGAGGATCTTGGCCAGGCACTGTTCGTGCGGGATAACCGCACGGTCACGCTGACCGAAGCGGGCGAAGAGCTGCGCATTTTTGCCCAGCAGACGTTATTGCAGTATCAGCAACTGCGCCACACCCTCGATCAGCAGGGACCCTCGCTGTCGGGCGAGCTGCATATCTTCTGTTCGGTCACCGCCGCCTACAGCCATCTGCCGCCAATCCTTGATCGCTTTCGCGCAGAACACCCGTCGGTCGAAATTAAACTGTCTACCGGCGATGCCGCCGATGCGATGGAAAAAGTGGTCACCGGAGAAGCGGATCTGGCAATAGCCGGGAAACCGGAAACCCTGCCTGGTGCGGTGGCATTCTCAATGCTGGAAAATCTGGCGGTGGTGTTAATTGCTCCGGCATTGCCGTGCCCGGTACGCAATCAGGTGTCCATCGATGATCCCGACTGGTCCACTGTGCCGTTTATCATGGCCGACCAGGGCCCGGTACGCCGCCGCATTGAGCTGTGGTTCCGCCGTCATAAAATCAGTAATCCATCAATCTATGCCACGGTCGGCGGTCACGAGGCGATGGTCTCGATGGTGGCGCTGGGCTGCGGCGTGGCGCTGCTGCCGGAAGTAGTGCTGGAAAACAGTCCGGAGCCGGTGCGTAACCGCGTGATGATTTTAGAACGTAGCGACGAGAAAACGCCGTTTGAGCTGGGCGTTTGCGTACAAAAAAAGCGGCTGCATGAGCCGCTGATTGAGGCATTCTGGAGCTTGCTGCCTGGCCACTAATGCCGGATGGCGGCACAAGCGCCTTATCCGGCCTACCCTGCCAGAAAGAACCTGAACGCCGGGTTATGACTCTCATCATGGCAGTCGTAGCCCAGTTCGTTGATCCGCGTTTCAAAATCCGGCTCATGATCGCCCAATTCAAACGCCGCCAGCACGCGACCATAGTCGGTGCCGTGACTGCGATAATGGAACAACGAGATATTCCAGTGGGTCCCTAAGGTATGCAGGAATTTCAGCAGCGCCCCTGGCGACTCGGGGAACTCAAAGCTGTAAAGACGTTCCTGTAGCGGTTTCGATGGGCGTCCACCGACCATATAGCGCACGTGTAGCTTGGCCATTTCATCATCGGACAGATCCACCACGCTGTAACCGCCGTCGCTAAGCAACTGGAGGATTTCTTTGCGCTCTTCCAGACCGCGGCTCAGGCGTACGCCGACAAAAATGCAGGCATCTTTCGCATCGGCAAACCGGTAGTTAAATTCGGTCACCGAACGTCCACCCAACAGCTGGCAGAATTTCAGGAAACTCCCCTTTTCTTCCGGGATGGTCACCGCCAGCAGCGCTTCACGTTGTTCACCCAGCTCGCAGCGTTCAGACACATAGCGCAGGCCGTGGAAATTGACGTTGGCACCGGACAGCACGTGCGCCAGACGTTCACCACGAATATTGTGCTGGGCGATGTATTTTTTCATCCCCGCCAGCGCCAGTGCGCCAGACGGCTCCGCCACCGCACGCACGTCTTCGAACAAGTCTTTCATCGCCGCGCAGATTGCATCGCTATCAACGGTGATAATGTCGTCGAGGTATTCCTGACACAGGCGGAAGGTTTCATCACCGATGCGTTTCACCGCCACGCCTTCAGCAAACAGGCCTACGCGCGGCAGATCGACCGGGTGGCCCGCATCCAGTGCCGCCTTCAGGCAGGCTGAGTCTTCGGCTTCCACGGCAATAACTTTGATTTGTGGCATCAGCTGTTTAATCAGCACCGCCACACCCGCCGCCAGACCGCCGCCGCCAACCGGAACAAATATCCGATCGAGATGCGCATCCTGCTGCAGCAGCTCAAGCGCCAGTGTGCCCTGCCCGGCAATCACCATCGGGTGATCGAATGGCGGAACCCAAGTGAAACCTTGTTGCTGTGCCAGTTCAATCGCTTTGGCTTTCGCTTCATCAAAATTGGCACCGTGCAGCAGCACTTCGCCACCGAAACTGCGAACGGCATCGACTTTGATATCCGCGGTAGCCGTTGGCATGACGATCAGCGCCTTCACCCCAAGGCGCGCAGAGGAGAAGGCCACGCCCTGAGCATGGTTTCCTGCCGACGCGGTGATCACGCCCTGCGCTTTTTGCGCTTCAGTCAGGCCCGCCATCATCGCGTAGGCCCCGCGCAGCTTGAAACTGTGTACCGGCTGTCGGTCTTCGCGCTTCACCAGGACCACGTTATCGAGGCGCGAAGAGAGTTTTTCCATTTTTTGCAGCGGCGTAACCTGCACCGCTTCATAGACCGGCGCACGCAGCACCGCCCTGAGATATTCTGCCCCCTCAGGGGAGCCGGACAGGGGTTGTGAATCAGCCATGGTATTAGCCCCCCAGCTTCGATTTATCGCGCACCGCGCCTTTGTCAGCGCTGGTTGCCAGGCTGGCATAGGCACGCAGCGCGAAGGAGACCTGACGCTGGCGATCTTTTGGCGTCCAGGCTTTGTCACCGCGAGCATCCTGCGCTTCACGACGGGCCGCGATCTCCGCATCGCTCAACAACAGCTCAATGCCACGATTCGGGATATCAATCGCAATCATGTCGCCATCTTCAATAATCGCGATGTTACCGCCGCTCGCCGCTTCCGGAGAAACGTGACCGATAGACAGACCTGACGTCCCGCCGGAGAAACGACCGTCGGTGATCAAGGCACAGGCTTTACCCAGCCCCATGGATTTCAGGAAGGTAGTTGGGTAGAGCATTTCCTGCATCCCTGGTCCGCCTTTCGGTCCTTCATAGCGAATCACCACCACATCACCAGCAACCACTTTGCCACCGAGGATAGCTTCAACGGCATCATCCTGACTTTCGTAGACTTTCGCCGGGCCGGTGAATTTCAGGATACTGTCATCCACGCCTGCGGTTTTCACGATACAGCCGTTTTCCGCAAAGTTACCGTACAGTACCGCCAGACCGCCGTCTTTGCTGTAAGCGTGTTCCAGCGAGCGAATACAGCCTTCAGCGCGATCGTCATCCAGCGTGTCCCAGCGACAATCCTGCGAGAACGCCTGGGTGGTACGAACGCCAGCCGGGCCGGCGCGGAACATGTTTTTCACCGCCTCATCCTGGGTCAGCATGACATCATAGCGATCCAGGGTTTGTGGCAGGGTCAACCCCAGCACGTTTTTCACATCACGATTCAATAACTCGGCACGATCCAACTCGCCTAAAATCCCCAGCACACCGCCCGCGCGGTGAACATCTTCCATATGGTATTTCTGGGTGCTCGGCGCGACTTTACACAGCTGCGGCACTTTGCGGGACAGCTTGTCGATATCACTCATGGTGAAGTCGATTTCGGCTTCCTGTGCAGCCGCCAGCAGGTGCAGAACGGTGTTCGTGGACCCCCCCATGGCGATATCCAGGGTCATGGCATTTTCAAACGCCGCCTTGTTGGCAATATTGCGCGGCAGCGCAGAATCATCATTCTGTTCGTAATAGCGTTTGGTCAGCTCAACGATACGTGAACCCGCATTGAGGAACAGCTGTTTACGATCGGCGTGGGTGGCCAGCAGCGAACCGTTACCCGGCTGCGACAGGCCCAGCGCTTCAGTCAGGCAGTTCATCGAGTTAGCGGTGAACATCCCCGAACAGGAACCACAGGTCGGACAGGCGGAGCGCTCAATCTGATCGCTTTGCGAATCAGAGACTTTCGGGTCCGCACCCTGAATCATCGCATCCACCAGATCGAGTTTGATTATCTGATCTGAGAGTTTGGTTTTACCGGCTTCCATCGGGCCACCGGACACAAAGATCACCGGGATGTTCAGGCGCAGGGAAGCCATTAACATCCCCGGGGTGATTTTGTCGCAGTTAGAGATACAGACCATCGCATCGGCGCAGTGGGCGTTCACCATGTACTCCACCGAATCGGCGATCAGCTCACGTGACGGCAGGGAATACAGCATGCCCCCGTGGCCCATGGCGATACCGTCATCCACGGCGATAGTATTAAACTCTTTGGCTACGCCGCCGGAGGCTTCGATCTGTTCGGCAACCAGCTTACCGAGATCGCGCAGATGCACGTGGCCCGGCACGAACTGGGTAAACGAGTTTACGACGGCGATAATCGGCTTACCGAAGTCATCGTCAGTCATCCCGGTGGCGCGCCACAGCGCGCGGGCTCCCGCCATATTGCGGCCATGTGTTGTTGTGGCGGAACGATACTTAGGCATGCTTTATTTACTCCCGTCTGACTATTTAAATGGGACGGTGCGTGCCGTCCCAAATTTATACTTAGTGATTAACCTGATCCAACCAGCCGTATTTATCTTCCGTTTCACCGGTGAAGAGGCCAAAGAAGGCCTGCTGAATGCGCTTAGTGACCGGGCCACAACGGCCTTCACCCACCTGGATACCGTCAACGCTGCGCACCGGGGTAATTTCTGCCGCCGTACCGGACATGAACACTTCATCGGCCAGATACAACGACTCGCGAGACAGCACCTGTTCACGCACTTCGATATCGAGGTCTTTCGCCAGTTTGATAATCGCATCACGTGTGATGCCCGGCAGCGCGGAAGAGGTAAACGGTGGAGTAAACAGAATGCCGTCTTTAACTTCAAACAGGTTTTCACCCGCGCCTTCGGAGATGTAGCCGTTCACATCCAGCGCAATACCTTCCTGATAACCATGACGACGCGCTTCGCTACCCACCAGCAGTGAAGACAGGTAGTTACCACCCGCCTTGGCGGCGGTAGGAATGGTGTTGGGTGCGACACGGTTCCAGGAAGAAACCATCGCGTCGATCCCCTGATCCAGGGCATCAGCACCCAGGTAAGCCCCCCACGGGAACGCAGCAATGATCACATCCGTGGTGTATCCCGCCGGTGGGTTAACGCCCATGCCGACATCGCCAACAAACACCAGCGGGCGGATGTACGCACTGGTCAGGTTATTTTTACGGATCACCGCACGGCAAGCTTCCATCAACTCATCAACGCTCTGAGAAACCGGAAAACGATAAATTTTGGCTGAATCACGCAGACGCTGCATGTGCTCGCGATGACGGAACACCACCGGCCCTTTGTGAGAATCATAGCAACGGATACCTTCAAATACTGATGTACCGTAGTGCAGCGCATGGGACATCACGTGAACCTTCGCGTCTTCCCAACGAATCATCTCGCCATTAGACCAAATGAAATCAGCTTTTTTCGTCGTCATTTCTCTTCCTTTTGCGCTCAGGCGCGAATTTGTTGTGATGTGGTTGTGCTCTGGCAGATAGCAACATGTGCAACATCGACCAGTTTACTTAACTGACTAAACAGTAAGTCGACCGACCGTGGGCTGGCAACGGTCAATTCAATATTTATATTCTGCGCATCGCTGGCAGCATTCATATTCATGGAGCACACCTGAAAACCACGATGGCGTACCACGCGCAAAACACGTTCTAACGTTTCCGGATTGAAACGAGCCTCAACGGCGACCTGATGTTGCATCATAATGATTTCTCCAGCATTTCTGAGTTACTGGCACCAGGAGGTACCAGAGGCCAGACATTCTCAAGTTCGTCGATTGAGACATGAAGCAGGTATGGCCCATTACTGTTCAGCATGGTGTCGAGAGCCGCTTCAACCTGGTCTTTACGGGTGATGTGTTGGCCAGGGATGCCGAAGGCGCCGGCCAACATAAGGAAATCGGGATTATCGGTCAGGGTAGTTTCGCTATAGCGTTCCTGGAAAAACAGCTGCTGCCATTGTCGCACCATGCCTAACCGCTGGTTGTCGAGTAAGACGATTTTCAGCGGCAACTGCTTGCGTTTTACGGTGCCCAGCTCCTGCACATTCATCATGAAGGAGCCATCACCGGAGATACAGATGACCGTATCATTCGGACGGGCCACCTGCGCCCCCACTGCTGCAGGTAAGCCAAAGCCCATCGTCCCTAGGCCGCTGGAGGTGATGAAGTTCTCCGGGCGAGTGTAGGTCATGTGTTGTGCTGACCACATCTGATGCTGACCAACATCCGTCGTCACCACGCTATCCTTATGTTTCCTTTCGGACAGCTGTTTTAACAACAGCGGAGCGTAAATAGCCTCCCCCGGATGATCATAGCGCCAGGCATGTTCTGCACGCATGTCGGCGGCATACTGGCACCATTCGTTGATGGCCAGCGGTTGTTGCAATGCAGGTAACAGCGTATTTAAATCGCCTTGCAGCGCAACGTGTGCCAGGCGCAGTTTGTTCATCTCGGCCGGATCGATATCCATGTGGATCACGCTGGCATTGGGGGCGAAAGTGTTCAGCTTGCCAGTCACCCGGTCATCAAAACGCGCACCGACGGCGATCAGCAAATCGCACTCCTGCACCGCAAAGTTTGCCGCTTTGGTGCCATGCATGCCCAGCATACCCAGATAGTACGGGTAATCTGCATCCACAGCGCCAAGGCCTTTCAACGTACAAACCACCGGCACATGCGTTGCGGCAATAAACTCACGCAGCGCTGGAACTGCCTGCGCCATCCCTACGCCACCACCTACGTACAGTACGGGTTTCTGTGCCTTCGCCAACATCTTGCGGGCTTGTTCAATCTCAGCATGTGGGAAAGCTACTGCGTTTTCGACGGTGGTGAAATAGGGCTCCAGCGTACCGCTGGCTAACTGAATGTCTTTCGGGATATCAACCAGAACCGGACCCGGACGACCAGAGTTCGCCACGTCGAAGGCCTCGGCCATGATACGCGGCAGCTCTTCCAGCGACTGCACCAGGAAACTATGTTTGGTACATGACAGCGACATGCCGAGTACATCCACTTCCTGGAACGCATCGGTGCCGATAAACGGGGAAGAGACTTGACCAGTGATCGCCACAACGGGAACGGAATCTAACAGCGCATCTGCCAGGCCGGTGATCAGATTGGTTGCACCAGGACCGGAAGTCGCGATACAGACACCGGTTTTACCGGTTGAGCGGGCATAGCCAATAGCCGCCATCGCCGCCCCCTGCTCGTGTCGACACAACAGGTGTTCTACGCCGCCGTCGTACAACGCATCGTAAACCGGCATAATTGCGCCACCGGGATAGCCAAAGACGGTTTTCACCCCTTGTGCACGCAACGCATGTACCACCCACTGTGCCCCATTCATAGTTACATCCCCGCCGTAAATCTTGAGAAACAGAATTTTATGCTAGTGTTCACTTTCTGCTCCTCGTTTAAGTTTTTAAGGTCAAAAAAAACCCCCGAACCTTTCGGTGCGGGGGTCTTAGTTCGTTAAGGCTTGTTTTTTAAGCCTTTCCTCGTCCAAGTGCAGCCCCGCACGGTGGGATAATAATCACCACCACGCTAATCACGACCAGGCTAATCACTCGTAGAAGGGCTGTCATTTTTGTATTTTCTTGCATCTTGTTCGAAGGAATACCTAAAGAGTTACCATAGAGTTTCACTATGGCACAAGATATTTCTGCATTCATTTTTCTGACACGGTTAACGGTTTCTATAAATCGCGTTGTTTTTTATACAAAAAATAGAAAATGAAAATATTTCACGTTATTCAGTAAACACGATCATGTTTTCCCTCTGCAGGCGGCACTTTGAGCGGCGCTTGTGAGCGTTGTTCCAGAGGTTACATAAAATATTAACCCTTGCATAAAAATACATGAATCAGCATCTAAAAGTATCAATCAAGCAAGATATCGTCGCCATCTATTAAGACATAATGCCTGCATCAGGAGGGGTTATGTCACTGTCGATAGTCCACACGCGCGCCGCATTAGGCGTCAATGCACCACCCATTACTATTGAAGTCCATATTAGTAATGGCTTGCCCGGTTTAACCATGGTTGGACTACCCGAAACCACCGTGAAAGAGGCTCGAGATCGAGTTCGCAGTGCGATTATTAATAGCGGGTATGAATTTCCGGCCAAGAAGATAACCATCAACCTTGCCCCGGCAGATCTGCCTAAAGAAGGAGGGAGATATGATTTACCTATCGCCATTGCGCTTCTGGCTGCGTCAGAGCAGCTTACAACACATAATCTCGATACTTATGAGTTAGTCGGTGAACTAGCGCTTACAGGTGCTCTACGTGGCGTTCCCGGAGCAATATCCAGCGCAACTGAAGCAATTCGCGCAGGTAGGCGAATTATTGTCGCAAAAGAGAACGCTGCAGAAGTGGGGCTAATACACGGCGAGGGCTGCCTGATTGCCGATCACCTGCAAGCCGTGTGCGCATTTCTCGAAGGTAAGCATGAATTAGAAAGGCCTGTTTGCGTAGAGATTCCACCTTCAGGCTCATCTGATGACCTCAGTGACGTCATCGGCCAGGAACAGGGCAAGCGAGGGCTGGAGATTACCGCTGCAGGCGGCCACAATCTCTTGCTCATCGGCCCGCCGGGTACGGGAAAAACGATGCTTGCCAGTCGCCTTCGCGGATTGTTACCACCGTTAAGTAATGATGAGGCTCTGGAAAGCGCGGCAATTCTCAGCCTGGTCAATTCCGACACCATACAAAAACAGTGGAAGCAACGCCCCTTTCGCTCACCCCATCACAGCGCGTCCTTAACCGCAATGGTAGGAGGAGGATCGATACCGGCACCGGGTGAGATTTCTCTGGCACATAACGGCATATTATTTCTGGATGAATTGCCCGAGTTTGAACGCCGTACGCTGGATGCCCTGCGTGAGCCTATTGAATCCGGACAGATTCATTTATCACGCACCCGGGCAAAAATAACCTACCCGGCACGCTTTCAATTGATAGCAGCAATGAATCCAAGCCCAACAGGGCACTATCAGGGAAACCACAACCGTTGTACCCCAGAGCAAACGCTACGTTACCTCAATCGCTTATCTGGCCCTTTTCTCGACCGCTTCGATTTGTCCCTCGAAATACCCCTTCCACCGCCCGGTATACTCAGTCAGCGAGCAGCAAAGGGAGAAGACAGTGAGACGGTGAAGAAACGGGTTATGGCAGCGCGTGAGCGCCAGTATCAGCGGCAGAATAAGTTAAATGCGCATCTGGGCAGCCAGGATATACATCAATTCTGCGTCTTACACAGGGATGACGCACGCTGGCTGGAGGAAACGTTAGCACATCTTGGATTGTCCATCCGCGCATGGCTGCGCTTGATAAAGGTCGCTCGCACAATTGCGGATATTGAGCAATGTGACCAGATCACCCGTCAACATTTACAGGAAGCCGTTGGCTATCGGGCAATAGACAGGTTGTTAATCCATTTACAGAAACTACTGGCATAAAAAAAGGGCTTTCGCCCTTTTTTTATTAATCCTCTGACTCGGTGTAATCTTCTGCACCTTCCACCTGAGGTTTGCCGCCAGACAGCGTGTGGAAACGTTTTGGACGCTTAATACGCGTCATGTATTTAGACCACACACGTTCCGCTTCGGTAACCGGCTCACGTTCACCACGGCATACCGCCACAAACAACTTCTCTTCTTCAGTTACCGGCTCACGCTTGCCCAGATCCAGCTCATTAAAGGCATAGCCGTGACGCTCAAGCAGCTGTGCCTCTTTAATGGTGAAATCACCATGACGGGAGAATCCGCGGGGATAATATTTATTGTCGAAATATCGATTAGTCGTCGTAAAGCTTTCCGCCATCCTGCACGCTCCTAATTCTTTGGCCGAGCTATTTATGGCGCGGAGTATTAGTTACGCTTGACAGAGCGTCAAACAAAAGATTTAAATCATAACGACAAATAATTTTATGGAGTGAGTTGTGGATACGGAATTGTTAAAGACTTTCCTGGAAGTTAGCCGAACGCGCCACTTTGGCCGGGCAGCTGAAGCGCTCTATTTGACCCAATCGGCGGTCAGTTTTCGCATCAGACAACTGGAAAATCAACTGGGTGTGAACCTCTTCACCCGACACAGAAACAATATCCGTTTAACCGCTGCGGGTGAAAAATTATTGCCATATGCTGAAACGCTGATGAATACGTGGCAAGCAGCACGTAAGGAGGTCGCAAATACCTCACGCCATAATGAGTTCTCTATCGGTGCCAGCGCTTCCCTTTGGGAATGCATGCTCAATAGCTGGCTGGGTCGTTTATATCAGTCGCAGGTGCCGCAAACCAGCCTGCAGTTTGAAGCCAGGATCGCGCAGCGCCAGTCGCTAGTAAAGCAACTCCATGAACGACAGCTTGATCTGCTGATTACTACTGAATCCCCAAAAATGGACGAATTTAGCAGTCAACTACTGGGGTATTTCACGCTGGCGCTCTATTGCAGCGCTCCATCACAAACAAAAGATGAACTGAATTATCTGCGTCTGGAGTGGGGACCTGATTTTCAACAACACGAAGCGGGATTAGTTGCCGGCGACGAAGTTCCTGTGCTAACCACCAGTTCTGCTGAGCTAGCAAGACAGCAACTTCCTGTACTGAAGGGTTTTAGTTGGCTTCCCGTGTGTTGGGCGAAAACAAAAAGCGATCTCCATATAGTTTCTGACAGCACGACACTTTCACGTCCGTTGTATGCGGTCTGGCTGCAAAATAGCGATAAACATACGCTTATCTGCGATCTGCTGAAAACGAACATTCTTGATGATTAAAATGGACGCTGGCAAGGATGCCAGAAACAGGAAATAAACAGTATGAAGGTGGCGTGATTTTCAGATAAAAAAAATCCTTAGCAAAAATGCTAAGGATTGTTTCTGGCAGGGGCGGAGAGACTCGAACTCGCGACACCCGGTTTTGGAGACCGGTGCTCTACCAACTGAGCTACGCCCCTATATTTCTTATCATTAAGCCTGCTAAGGTAGCAGGCTTAATTTTCTAATAAGTGGCGGAACGGACGGGACTCGAACCCGCGACCCCCTGCGTGACAGGCAGGTATTCTAACCAACTGAACTACCGCTCCACCGA
Organism: Citrobacter sp. JUb117; assembly: GCF_024809055.1. Lineage (NCBI taxonomy): Bacteria > Pseudomonadati > Pseudomonadota > Gammaproteobacteria > Enterobacterales > Enterobacteriaceae > Citrobacter > Citrobacter sp. JUb117. Next base: position 7 of record NZ_JANUFB010000012.1, on the reverse strand, counting down.
ATTTCTT
>NZ_JANUFB010000011.1:0-121983 GCF_024809055.1 Citrobacter sp. JUb117 | reverse complement strand
CAGAAGTGAAACGCCGTAGCGCCGATGGTAGTGTGGGGTCTCCCCATGCGAGAGTAGGGAACTGCCAGGCATCAAACAAGTGAAGAAGCCCATCCTGACGGATGGGCTTTTTTGCGTCTGTGTTTTTGGGAAGTGCTTGCTCGCTGCCGGAATGGTAGGCGCTGATAAGCGCAAAGTCATCAGGCACAATTTTGCAGATTACCGGTTGGTTAACGTCCCAGCCACTGTGTAACAAACCCTGCAATTTGTTGTACGTCGTTGATATCTAAAAGTGGGACATCCACTTCGAGTGGAACATCACTGGCAACCGCAACAACATACTCATCAATCGTTAATTCTTGTGCACTATGCCCGCAATTTTCACGAAAAAGCAGGATCTTGGCGACAGGTTCGTGTTTAAAACCCTCAACCAGTACCAAATCCAGTGTTGTAGCATCCATTCGGCTCACCAGATAGGCTAAATCTAACTCAGGTTCTGCCGGTGTTTCCGTCATTAACGCCCAGCGTTGTTGGCTGGCAACCAGTGTTTGCGCTGCGCCAGCTTTACGTAACTCATAGCTATCCTTGCCGGGTTTATCGACGTCCATGTTGTGGTGGGTATGCTTAATTAATCCTGGACGAATGCCTTTGGCGCACAGTTCCGGGATCAGTTTTTTGAGCAGTGTGGTTTTTCCTGTGCCGCTCCATGCGGCAATACCGAGCAATGGGATCATGATTTATCCTGCCATCTGGCCAATTCTTCAGGTGTGTTCACATTCACAAACGCATCTTTATGATCGCTAAAATCGATGGCGTGTCCGCCGGCCTGGCGCATAAAGACCATCACCCGTCGTTCACCTGCCTGAAGATACTCCTGCAGTAACGGCTGCATTGCTCTGTGCATCAGTGCAATTGTCGGGTGATCCCGCTCCCCATCATGTACCCACACCACTGGCGCATTTTGGCGCTGTTCTGCCAGTCTTGCGACCAGGTTGTGGGGAATATAGGGCATATCGCAGGGGCAGAATAAAAACCAGTCACCTGCCAGTTGTAAAAATACCGACAGCATTCCGGCCAGCGGGCCAGGGAAATCAGGTAATGAATCAGGGATAACTTTCAGACCACTTTGCTGATAAATATCCTGATGGCGATTGGCATTAACCACGACGGTCTCGACCTGTAAGGCGAGCGCATCTGCGACGTGCCGCCACAAAGGTTTGCCGTCTAGCTCAAGCAGTCCTTTATCTGCACCCCCCATCCGCCTGGCCTTACCGCCCGCCAGGACAACCCCTGTAATTGCACTATCCAGAATCACTGATATCGCCTCTTTTAATGTGGGATTGACCCTGCTAACGTATCTGTATTAAGCGTAAGGAGCACAACCATGAAATGTAAACGTCTGAATGAAGTTATTGAACTCCTCCAGCCAGCCTGGCAGAAAGAACCCGATCTTAACCTGATGCAATTTTTACAGAAACTGGCGAAAGAGTCAGGTTTTGACGGAGAACTGGCGGATTTAACTGATGACATTCTGATCTATCACCTGAAAATGCGTGACTCAGCGAAGGATGCGGTGATCCCAGGTATTCAGAAAGATTATGAAGAAGACTTTAAAACCGCATTGCTGCGCGCTCGTGGCGTAATTAAAGAGTAAAAGCTTGTAATCGCCGCCACCGAAAGTGCTGCGAAATGATATCCTGAATCATTCGTAGTAATTTCCGGATGATGGGATGAATAACAACGCTTTTACTTTCCAAACGCTACACCCGGATACCATCATGGATGCGCTGTTTGAGCAGGGGATCCGGGTGGATTCCGGGCTTACCCCGCTCAACAGCTATGAAAACCGTGTCTACCAATTCCAGGACGAAGACCGTCGACGCTTTGTCGTAAAGTTTTACCGCCCTGAGCGTTGGTCCGTCGATCAAATACAGGAAGAACATCAGTTTGCACTGGAACTGGTGCGTGATGACGTGCCGGTTGCGGCGCCGATGGTGTTTGATGGCCAGACGTTACTGGGGCATCAAGGGTTCCACTATGCGATATTCCCCAGCGTAGGAGGTCGGCAGTTTGAAGCCGACAATATCGATCAAATGGAGTCGGTTGGCCGCTATCTCGGACGTCTGCATCAAACCGGGCGAAAACAGCCTTTTGCTTTTCGACCGACCATTGGCCTCGACGAGTATCTGATTGAACCGCGTAAACTTTTCGACAGTGCACCGATTATTCCATCAGGGCAAAAAGCGGCATTTCTGAAAGCAACGGATGCGCTTATCACCGTGGTTACCGAACGGTGGCATACGCGTTTTGATACTCTGCGCCTGCACGGTGACTGTCATGCCGGAAATATTCTGTGGCGCGATGGTCCGATGTTTGTCGATTTAGATGATGCCCGCAATGGCCCGGCCATTCAGGATTTATGGATGCTGCTTAATGGTGATAAAGCCGAGCAGCGCATGCAGCTTGAAACCATTATCGAAGCTTATGAAGAGTTTACTGAGTTCGACGTCGCTGAATTAGGACTCATAGAACCTTTACGCGCCATGCGTTTAGTTTATTATCTAGCCTGGCTGATTCGACGTTGGGATGATCCTGCGTTTCCAAAAAACTTCCCGTGGTTAACCGGAGAAGATTACTGGCACCGTCAGACGGCGACCTTTATTGAGCAGGCAAAAATTCTGCAACAACCCCCCTTACAATTAACGCCAATGTATTAATCGGAGAGACATGGACATGAAAAAAATATGGCTGGCGCTGGCTGGTATGGTTTTAGCTTTTAGCGCATCGGCAGCGCAGTTCCAGGATGGTAAGCAGTACATCACACTGGAAAAGCCTATTGCGGGTGAACCGCAGGTGTTGGAGTTCTTCTCCTTCTACTGCCCGCATTGCTACCAGTTTGAAGAAGTGCTTCACGTGTCTGATAACGTGAAGAAAAAACTGCCTGAAGGCACCAAGATGACCAAATACCACGTTGAGTTTTTGGGACCTCTGGGCAAAGATCTGACTCAGGCGTGGGCGGTTGCGCTGGCGCTGGGCGTAGAAGATAAGGTCACAGTACCGTTGTTTGAAGCGGTGCAGAAAACTCAGACCGTCCAGTCTACCGCTGATATCCGTAAAGTATTTGTTGATGCGGGTATTAAAGGTGAAGACTATGATGCGGCATGGAACAGCTTCGTGGTGAAATCACTGGTCGCTCAGCAGGAAAAAGCGGCTGCCGATCTGCAACTGCAGGGGGTTCCGGCGATGTTTGTGAATGGCAAATATCAGGTGAATCCGCAAGGCATGGATACCAGCAGCATGGATATCTTTGTACAGCAGTATGCCGATACCGTGAAATATCTGGTAGGCCAGAAGTAAACGCGAAAGCCGGTCAGAGACCGGCTTTTTTAGTTGAGGCTTTAATCGCATCTATTTGCGCATCTTTCTCGCCCCAGAGCGTATTCAGCCACAGCTGGAACCGACGCTTAAACCCTTTATCGTTGACGTAATCGCCGTGTAATTCCTCTTTCACCGGCTCCAGATTCACCCGTACTACAATGCGCGTTAACTTACCGCTCAGCATGTCGTAGAAAGGATGGCTGCTGTTTTGCGGATAACACAGCGTGACGTTCAGCAACTTATCGAATTGCGATCCTAAGACATTCAGCGCCATCGCAATACCGGCAGCCTTAGGTGGCAGCAGGTTTTTATAGGGAGATCGGGTCTGCTGGCATTTCTCGTGGGTGAACCGTGAGCCTTCGACAAAATTCACGATCGTTGTTGGATGCACACGAAACTTCTCACAAGAAAGACGTGTTGTTTCCACATCTTTACCACGTCGTTCAGGGTGACGGAGCAAATAACCGCGCGAATAGCGTTTCATAAATGGCATATCCAGCGCCCAACATGCCAGACCAATAAAAGGCACCCAGGCTAACTGCTGCTTAAGAAAGTATTTATTCATCGGGATATGCTTACGAAACAAAACGCAAAGCACAACGATGTCGGCCCAGCTGTAGTGATTACAGATGAGCAGATACCAATTCTTCTTGCTCAGACCTTCCAGCCCCTCAACATCCCACTTCAGTCGTGGATTAAGGTGTAGCAATAGCGCCAGACCTTCACACCAGCAGTACATCATGAAATTACAAAAGAGGGATACCTTGCGCCAGACGAAAGGAATAGGCAAAAGCAGTTTTACAACTCCGGCCAGGATGATTGGCACGGAACATAAAATCGTGACCAATATGGTCAATGCGATACTCAGCAGCAGCGTTATCGCGGCGAGTATTCTCGCCATAATTAAATTATTCAAAAGGTTAGCCATAAATAGTGCGCTAAAAGGGCGCAAGGGGCTAATTTTATCAGAAAACGAACCAAATGATGGATCTTCGCTGAATAGAAAAAAAGGGAATATCTATCCACATCCAGCTATAAGCTGAAAAGATGATATAAAATTCTGCGTCATGAAATAACATAATGAAAAATATGCAGAATTATTATGATTCATAAATTATCTTGCTGTATTTAAAGGGCTGAAAATTATTTATTCACAAACTTATCCACAGATCACATTGCGAACAACACAGAAGATCTACAAAAGTTTTTCGACAAATGCGGCGAAAAACTCATGTTTTCATCCTGTCTGTGGCATCCTTTACCCATAATCTGATAAACAGGCATGGACATTATGGTTCAGATCCCAGAAAACCCACTTATCCTTGTAGATGGCTCATCTTACCTGTATCGCGCATACCATGCGTTCCCACCGCTGACCAACAGCGCAGGAGAGCCTACGGGCGCGATGTACGGTGTCCTCAACATGCTGCGTAGCTTGATTTTGCAATATAAGCCGACGCATGCGGCGGTGGTATTCGACGCCAAGGGTAAAACCTTCCGTGATGAATTATTCGAGCACTACAAATCGCATCGTCCGCCGATGCCAGACGATCTACGCGCGCAGATTGAACCGCTGCACGCGATGGTAAAAGCCATGGGGTTACCCCTGCTGGCTGTTTCAGGCGTAGAAGCGGACGACGTTATCGGTACGCTGGCGCGTGAAGCAGAGCAAATTGGCCGTCCGGTGCTGATCAGTACCGGTGATAAAGACATGGCTCAGCTGGTGACGCCGAATATCACCCTCATCAACACCATGACCAATACGATCCTCGGCCCGGATGAGGTGGTAAATAAGTATGGCGTGCCGCCGGAACTGATTATCGACTTCCTGGCGCTGATGGGCGACTCTTCTGATAACATTCCTGGCGTGCCGGGCGTGGGTGAAAAGACGGCTCAGGCGTTACTCCAGGGGCTGGGCGGGCTGGATACGCTCTATGCTGAATCAGAAAAAATAGCGGGCCTGACGTTTCGTGGCGCAAAAACCATGGCTGGCAAGCTCGAGCAGAATAAAGAGGTGGCTTACCTCTCTTATAAGCTGGCAACCATCAAAACGGATGTCGAGCTGGAATTAACCTGCGAGCAGCTGGAAGTACGACAACCTGCAGCGGACGAGCTGTTAAATCTGTTCAAACAATATGAGTTCAAACGTTGGGTCACCGACGTTGAAGCCGGGAAATGGCTGCAGGCAAAAGGTACAAAACCTGCGGCAAAACCACAGGAAACCATCGTTATTGATGAAACGCCTGAGGAGCCCGCCACGGTTCTCTCATACGATAACTATGTGACGATTCTGGACGAGACGACGCTGGAAGCGTGGATTGCGAAGCTGAAAAAAGCGCCGGTCTTTGCTTTTGATACCGAAACCGACAGCCTGGACAATATCTCCGCGAATCTGGTGGGGCTCTCTTTCGCTATTGAACCGGGTGTGGCTGCGTATGTTCCTGTCGCGCATGACTACCTGGATGCCCCTGACCAAATTTCCCGTGATCGGGCGCTGACGCTGCTGAAGCCGCTACTGGAAGACGAAAAAGCGCATAAAGTTGGGCAAAACCTGAAGTATGACCGTGGCGTCCTGGCGAACTACGGTATCGAGCTGCGCGGTATCGTCTTTGATACCATGCTCGAATCCTACATTCTTAACAGCGTTGCCGGGCGACACGATATGGACAGCCTGTCTGACCGCTGGCTGAAACATAAAACGATCACCTTCGAAGAGATCGCCGGGAAAGGTAAAAACCAACTGACCTTTAACCAGATTGCGCTGGAAGAGGCTGGTCGTTATGCCGCGGAGGACGCCGACGTCACGCTACAGCTGCATCTGAAAATGTGGCCAGAGCTGCAAAAACATAAAGGACCGCTAAACGTCTTCGAGAATATCGATATGCCGTTGGTCCCGGTCCTGTCCCGCATCGAGCGCAACGGTGTAAAAATCGACCCTGCCGTGTTGCACAAGCATTCAGCAGAGCTGACGCTGCGTTTGAACGAGCTGGAGCAAAAAGCGCACGAGATTGCCGGGGAAGCCTTTAACCTCTCTTCCACTAAACAGCTGCAAACCATTCTGTTTGAAAAGCAGGGCATCAAGCCGCTGAAGAAAACGCCGGGCGGCGCGCCGTCAACGTCAGAAGAGGTGCTGGAAGAGTTAGCGCTGGATTATCCGCTGCCGAAGGTGATTCTGGAATATCGTGGGCTGGCAAAATTGAAGTCTACTTATACAGATAAACTTCCGCTGATGATCAACCCTAAAACTGGCCGTGTGCATACCTCTTATCATCAGGCAGTTACGGCGACCGGGCGTTTGTCTTCTACCGATCCTAACCTGCAAAATATTCCGGTGCGTAATGAGGAAGGACGCCGTATTCGCCAGGCATTTATTGCACCAGAAGATTATGTCATTGTCTCGGCGGACTACTCGCAGATTGAGCTACGCATTATGGCGCACCTCTCGCGTGATAAGGGGCTGCTTACCGCCTTTGCCGAAGGAAAGGACATTCACCGCGCCACGGCTGCAGAGGTCTTTGGCTTACCTCTTGATTCCGTGACCAGTGAACAGCGCCGCAGCGCGAAGGCCATCAACTTTGGTCTGATCTACGGCATGAGTGCCTTCGGTCTTGCACGCCAGCTCAATATTCCACGCAAAGAAGCGCAGAAGTATATGGATCTCTATTTCGAACGCTATCCGGGCGTACTGGAATATATGGAACGCACGCGTGCGCAGGCAAAAGAGCAAGGGTACGTTGAAACGCTGGAAGGACGTCGCCTCTATTTACCGGATATCAAATCCAGTAATGGTGCGCGTCGTGCAGGTGCGGAACGTGCGGCGATTAACGCCCCGATGCAAGGCACCGCTGCGGACATTATTAAGCGCGCTATGATTGCCGTAGACGACTGGCTGCAAACCGAACAGCCTCGCGTACGTATGATCATGCAGGTACATGATGAACTGGTGTTTGAAGTGCACAAAGATGATCTCGATAGCGTCTCGAAAAAAATCCATCAGCTGATGGAGAACGGAACGCGAATTGATGTGCCGTTGCTGGTGGAAGTCGGAAGCGGTGAAAACTGGGATCAAGCGCACTAAGGGTTTGCTGAATAACACGCTCTTTTCGTAACTAAGCAACATAAGTTAGCGCTTTTTGTGATGACCATTAAAATTTCCTATGCCGGGAGTGAAAAAAAATTACAAAAAGTGCTTTCTGCGCTGCTCAAAAAAGAGTAAAGTTATTCTCGTAGGGTACAGAGGTAAGATGTTCTATCTTTCAGACCTTTTACTTCACGTAATCGGATTTGGCTGAATATTTTAGCCGCCCCAGTCAGTAATGACTGGGGCGTTTTTTATTGTGCGAAAGAAAGGTTTCGCACATGCTGTAGGCCGGATAAGACGCGCAGCGGCGCCATCCGGCATATCGGTAGGTTATTCCCCGTCCTGCATCTCTTCAATAGGCGCCAGTTCGCTAAACCAGGTATCCAGTTTCTGACGCAGTTTATCCACACCCAGCTTTTTCAGCGATGAGAATGCTTCTACCTGTACATCGCCATTAAACGCCAGCACTGCTTCACGCACCATATTCAACTGTGCTTTGCGTGCGCCGCTGGCCAGTTTGTCCGCTTTGGTCAGTAATACCAGCACCTGGACGTTGCTCTCTACGGCCCACAAAATCATCTGCTGATCGAGATCTTTCAGTGGATGGCGAATATCCATCAGTACGACTAAACCTTGCAGGCTTTGACGTTTCTCCAGATATTCTGCCAGCGCGCGCTGCCATTTGCGCTTCATCTCTTCCGGAACTTCTGCATACCCGTACCCCGGCAAGTCAACCAGACGTTTACCGTCAACCACTTCAAACAAGTTGATGAGCTGAGTACGGCCCGGCGTTTTAGATGTACGTGCCAGACCCTTTTGATTTGTCAGGGTATTTAGTGCGCTGGATTTGCCTGCGTTGGAACGGCCAGCAAAAGCCACTTCAATTCCTGTATCGGAAGGTAAATGGCGAATATCAGGCGCACTCATCACAAAATGCGTCTGTTGATAATTCAAGTTAGTCAACGTGGTCGTCTCCATCAATCAAGGCTTTGCAGCGATTATACCTGAACACCAGCAAAAGGCGGATTTTTCGACGCACGGGTTATGTAAGTTAAAAGCGCGGGCTTTGTGAGACATTGCCGATAGTATTTATGCGAGATGAGAGAGTGCATAACAATATAAATTAAATAAATCATATAATTACCATTAAGAAATATTCTGAAAAACTGAAACTGTTAAGTCGGTTACTTGTGCGTGTTACCCAAAAGAGTAAAGTAGCGTCCATAGCAAGGGAGCTAACAGGATAAACGACTCAGGATGAGGGTCAGGAGCGCCAGGAGGCGAAGACGCAGGATTGTCAGGAAGACAAACGTCCGGAGACGTTAGTAAAAGGAAATGGAAACAACACGGAATGTTTCTGGCTAAGGGAAAAACAGGGTGTGTTGATAGCCGACAGGGATTGTAGGGCCCGTTAAGGGTTGAGAGTCAGGAAAAAAGGCGACAGATTACTCTGTCGCCTTTTTTCTTTATTTCTGCTAGATTCCGGCGCAATTATATACTGAATAAAAACAGCCAAAGACGAATCATGATGAAAACAACTTCTACACCTCGCGGGAAAGGTCCTGCAAAGGCGCGTCGTAAGACACGCGAAGAAATTAACCTGGAAGCTCGCGACCGTAAGCGTCAGAAAAAACACCGTGGTCTTGCTGCGGGCAGCCGTGCGACCGGCAGCGACGGTGCATCAGGTGGCGGAAACCAAAACAAACACAAAGATCCTCGTATTGGCAGTAAAACTCCCATTGCATTGGGTGTGACTGAAAAAGTCACCAAACAGCACAAACCGAAGAGTGAGAAACCTATGCTTTCACCACAGGCTGAGTTGGATTTACTGGAAACGGATGAGCGCCTGGATGCGCTGCTGGAACGTCTTGAAGCGGGAGAGATCCTGAGTGCTGAAGATCAGTCCTGGGTGGATGCCAAGCTGGATCGCATCGATGAGCTGATGCAGAAACTGGGGCTCTCTTACGATGATGACGAAGAAATTGACGAAGAAGAAGAAAAGCAGGAAGACATGATGCGCCTGCTGAAGGGCGGTAACTAACGGTTTTGTACCGTGGGTCTTCCCGTCCTGCTTATAACCCTTCCGGTTATATGTTATCTGGTGTGGTTATTCGTTAAACTACAGCGATTGTCGCGGCGCCAAAAGTGGCTGCGCAACCGGCTTATCACTCGCAGTGGGGGTAAGCCGGTACGCCGTACCCGCCAGAAACGCCATCGGAAGGAGTGAGCATGTCTGAGCAGCTAATCGACTGGGACCTGGCCCTGATCCAGAAATATAACTATTCCGGGCCACGATACACCTCGTATCCGACCGCGCTGGAGTTTTCTGCAGACTACGGTGCTGAAGCATTTCTGCAAGCCGTAGCGCGTTACCCTGAACGTCCACTCTCTTTGTACGTCCATATCCCGTTCTGCCATAAATTGTGCTATTTCTGCGGCTGCAACAAAATTGTGACCCGCCAGCAGCATAAGGCCGATCAATATCTGGACGTTTTAGAACAAGAGATTATTCATCGCGCGCCGCTGTTTGCTGGCCGTCATGTTAGCCAGTTGCATTGGGGCGGCGGCACGCCAACCTATCTGAATAAAGCGCAGATTAGCCGCTTAATGACGCTGCTGCGTGATAACTTCGATTTTAACGCGGATGCAGAAATCTCGATCGAAGTTGATCCGCGTGAAATCGAACTCGATGTGCTCGATCATTTACGTGCTGAAGGCTTTAACCGCCTGAGCATGGGGGTGCAGGACTTCAATAAAGAAGTTCAGCGCCTGGTAAACCGTGAGCAGGACGAGGAGTTTATCTTTGCACTGATTAATCGTGCGCGTGAGATTGGCTTTACCTCGACCAACATTGACCTCATCTATGGTCTGCCAAAACAGACGCCGGAAAGCTTTGCCTTTACCCTGAAGCGGGTGGCTGAGCTCAATCCCGACCGCCTGAGTGTCTTTAACTATGCGCACCTGCCAACGTTGTTTGCCGCGCAGCGTAAAATCAAAGATGCTGACCTGCCTAGCCCACAACAGAAGCTGGATATTTTGCAGGAGACCATCTCCTCGCTGACCGAAACAGGTTATCAGTTCATTGGGATGGATCACTTTGCCCGTCCGGATGACGAGCTGGCGATTGCCCAGCGCGAGGGTGTTCTGCACCGTAATTTCCAGGGTTATACCACCCAGGGCGATACCGACCTGCTGGGCATGGGCGTTTCCGCCATCAGTATGATTGGCGACAACTACGCGCAGAACCAAAAAGAGCTGAAGCACTATTATCAGCAGGTGGATGAGCAGGGGAATGCGCTGTGGCGCGGTATTGCACTGACCCAAGATGACTGTATTCGCCGGGATGTGATTAAACTACTGATCTGCAACTTCCGCCTCGACTACGCCGTCGTAGAACAGCAATGGGATCTGAACTTTGCTGACTATTTTGCTGAAGACTTGAAGCTGTTGGCTCCGCTGGCGAAAGATGGGCTGGTGGATGTGAATGAGAATGGGATTCAGGTGACGCCAAAAGGTCGTCTGCTGATCCGCAATATTTGCATGTGCTTTGATGCATACCTGCGCCAGAAAGCACGGATGCAGCAGTTCTCGCGGGTCATCTAATGACGTTGCCCGGTGGCACTTCGCTTACCGGGCCTACGACATCTCAATATGTAGGTCGGGTAAGCGAAGCGCCACCCGACAAACCCGCTAGCTAAACAGCCCAACCAGCGCCGCACACAGCACCGCGGCAACCGCAGTTTGCGGCGTATGGCTTTCAACCGAGCCGCTCGACAGCAGATTAATAATTGATTCCAGCATGATGACTTCCCCCGTTTTCCGGGCACGATCATACTTAACTCATCGGAACAGTAAAGCGCAAAATAGCAGCGCTTTGCGCTCAATTATCAATCTTTACACAGCGAAAATCCCTTACTCCATGCCAAGCTCTTTTAACTTACGTGTCAGGGTATTACGCCCCCATCCGAGTAAGCGCGCCGCTTCCTGTTTATGGCCCTGAGTATGGCGCAGCGCGGTGGTTAACAGCGTGCGTTCCATTTCAGGCTGCGCTTCAGAGAGTAAGTTTTGATGACCGGAGCGTAGTGCCCGGTCAGCCCATTGTGCCAGCAGTGTTGCCCAGCTGTCAGGCTGCATATGTGAGGGCGCGTCTGGAACGCTTGCTTCAAATAGCTCAGCCGGCAGGTCCTGAATCAGCACTTCCTGCCCGGCGGCCATCACGGTTAACCAGCGGCAAGTGTTCTCTAGTTGACGAACGTTACCCGGCCAGGCCAGACGCGTCAGTGCGGCCTCGGTTTCAGGGTGTAACTGCTTGGCTTCCACACCCAGCTCGTGAGCGGCTTCCTGCAGGAAATGACGCGCCAGGCGAGGGATGTCTTCCCGTCGCTCGCGCAGCGGTGGTAAATGAACGCGAATGACGTTCAGTCGGTGGAACAAGTCCTCGCGGAACTTGCCTTCCTGTACCCGCAGTTCCAGATTCTGGTGCGTAGCCGCGATAATGCGCACGTCCACCTTCACCGGCGCATAGCCGCCGACGCGGTAAAACTGTCCGTCGGCCAATACACGCAGCAATCGCGTTTGCACGTCCAGCGGCATATCGCCAATCTCATCGAGAAACAGCGTGCCGCCATCCGCCTGCTCGAAGCGTCCCTGACGAATGGTATTGGCGCCGGTAAAGGCGCCTTTTTCGTGGCCAAACAGTTCAGATTCGATTAAATCCTTCGGAATTGCCGCCATGTTAAGGGCGATAAATGGCGATTTGGCACGCGGGCTGTGACGGTGGAGAGCATGAGCGACCAACTCTTTACCGGTCCCGGACTCACCGTTGATCAAGACGCTAATTGAAGAGCGGGAAAGCCGGCCAATTATGCGAAAGACATCCTGCATTGCTGGGGCTTCACCAATGATATCGGTGGTGGGGCCGTTGATCTGAACATTACGCGGCTGCTGCTGTTCCTGATAATGGCTTATGGCGCGTTCAACCAGCGCCACAGCTTCGTCAATATCAAACGGCTTGGGCAGGTAATCGAACGCCCCTTGCTGGTAGGCGCTGACGGCGGCGTCCAGATCGGAGTGCGCGGTCATGATGATGACCGGAAGCATCGGATGACGCTGTTTAATTTGTTTTAACAGCGTCAGGCCGTCCATCCCCGGCATGCGGATATCCGACAACAGCACGTCCGGCGTTTTACTGGCGAGCGCGTCCAGTACCTCTTTACCGCTTTCAAATGTGGTGCAGTTGAGTCCTGCCCCTGCGAGCGCACGTTCAAGCACCCAACGGATGGAACTATCGTCATCAACGACCCAGACTATTCCTCGTTGCATAAACGTCACCTCTATTTCCTGATAGGCAGGTAAACCGAGAACTCGGTATGACCCGGCCAACTGGTAAATTCAATTTTGCCGGAATGTTGATCAATCAAATTACGGGCGATAGATAATCCCAGCCCGGTTCCCCCCTCGCGACCGCTGACCATTGGGTAGAACAGCGTATCCTGTAAATGTGGAGGAATACCCGGACCGTTGTCCTCAACGTCAATACGCGCCGCCAGGCGGTAACGCATGCCGTGCAATGTGAGCTGAAACGCGGTGCGGGTACGCAGAATAATCTCGCCACCTTCCGGTCCCAGCGCTTGTAACGCATTACGCACAATATTCAGCAGAACCTGTTCTATCTGGTCAGGATCGTGCAGTATTTCTGGCAGGCTCGGGTCGTAATCGCGGATCAACGTGACGTTCTCCGGGAGTTCCATCGACACCAGTGCCACAACGCGCTCTGCCACCTTGTGAATACTTTCCGTGATGTGCATACCGGGTTGCTGCGGCCCCAGCAGGCGGTCGACCAGGTTACGCAGGCGGTCTGCCTGCTCAATAATGACTTGGGTATATTCCTTGAGGGCTGGATCCGGTAGCGCTTTACTGAGCAGTTGTGCTGCACCGCGTAATCCACCCAACGGGTTTTTAATTTCATGCGCCAGACCACGTACCAGATCGCGGGCGGCTATTTGCTGGGCATGCTGGAGCTGCTCCTGACTCAGACGGCGCTGGTTATCCATGGGCGCCATCTCCAGCAGAATAAGGCCATCAGGCAGCCTCTGAGCGGTCACAGAGAGGATATGCGAGTGGCTATCTATCACCAGCGTCACTTCATTGTCCGTAAAGCCCTGACCCGCTTCCAGGCTCTCTCGCATCAGCCCGATGTTTAATGAGAAATAACTCAGCAGTTCAGAAAGCGGCGTGCCAAACAGTTTGCGGGAACTTTGGGCAAGCAGCTGCTGTGCCGCGGGGTTGGCGTAATGCACCGCCAGCTCATCGTCGACAAGTAAAATGCTGTTAATTAACGAATTGAGGATCTGCCCAGCATCGGGCAGCGTGCCGGTTGCCATTCAGCAGTCTCCTGAAAAAGGTTGCACCAATTTAGTGCATTATAGCTTTCACGTAGAAAAAGCGCGAAGGATCAGTTCGTTGGCGGAGAAAAAAGCCCATCGTGTGATGGGCTGAAAGTTTCCACGGCAACTCAATTCCAGGTTATCGCGCCAGCGCGTGACGCGGCCTTATCTGGAAAGTACAACTCAAACGATTAAACGCTGTAGTACAACTCAAACTCTACCGGGTGCGGGGTCATGCGCACGCGGTCATCTTCTTCGCGACGCAGCGTAATGTACGCATCGATCGCTTCATTGGTGAACACGCCGCCTGCAGTCAGGAACTCGCGGTCCAGATCCAGTTCGTTCAGTGCTTCTTCCAGAGAGCCAGCAACCTGTGGGATCTCTTTTGCTTCTTCCGGTGGCAGGTCGTACAGGTTTTTGTCCATTGCTTCGCCCGGGTGGATCTTGTTCTTGATACCATCAAGACCAGCCATCAGCAGTGCTGCAAAGCACAGGTACGGGTTAGCCGCCGGGTCCGGGAAGCGTACTTCAATACGGCGTGCTTTCGGAGAGGCAACGACTGGGATACGGATAGAGGCAGAACGGTTACGGGCAGAGTACGCCAGCATAACCGGTGCTTCGTAACCCGGGACCAGACGCTTGTAGGAGTTGGTGGTCGGGTTCGCCAGGGCGTTGATCGCTTTAGCGTGTTTGATTACACCACCGATGTAGAACAGCGCCTGCTCGGACAGACCTGCATACTTGTCACCGGAGAACAGGTTTACGCCGTTCTTGGACAGAGACATGTGGCAGTGCATACCGGAACCGTTATCGCCGAACATCGGTTTTGGCATAAAGGTCGCCGTTTTACCGAAGCGGTGCGCGACGTTGTGAACGACGTATTTGTAGATCTGAATTTCGTCCGCTTTTTTGGTCATAGTGTTAAAGCGGGTAGCGATTTCGTTCTGGCCCGCAGTCGCCACTTCGTGGTGATGCGCTTCAACGACAAGGCCCATCTCTTCCATGACCAGACACATGGTAGAACGGATGTCCTGGGAAGAATCGACCGGAGGAACCGGGAAGTAACCGCCTTTCACGCCAGGGCGATGACCTTTGTTACCACCTTCATATTTGGTGGAGGAGTTCCATGCGCCTTCGATATCATCGATAGCGACGTGGGAACCGGAAATAGAGCTGCCGAAACGGATGTCGTCGAACAGGAAGAATTCTGGCTCTGGCCCGAACAGCACGGTGTCTGCGATGCCGGTAGCACGCAGATATTCTTCAGCGCGTTTTGCGATGGAGCGCGGGTCGCGGTCGTAACCCTGCAGTGTGCCTGGTTCCAGGATATCGCAACGGATGATCAGAGTAGACTCTTCAAAGAACGGGTCAATGAGTGCAGTAGAAGCATCTGGCATCAGAACCATGTCTGATTCGTTAATGCCTTTCCAGCCACCGATTGAGGAGCCGTCAAACATTTTGCCTTCTTCAAAGAATTCGGCATTTACCTGATGAGCAGGAATCGTGACGTGCTGTTCTTTACCTTTAGTGTCAGTGAAGCGCAAATCAACAAACTTCACTTCGTGTTCGTTCAGCATCGTCAAAACGTGTTCAGCGGACATACTTACTCTCCCGGATTGGTCATTGTCGTCGTGGTAACGAGGTCTTCAATTCTGCAAAAATTGGCCGTGTCGCCGTAAAAAATATAAAGCGAAATCTGTGCCAACTTTTAAATTGCCCCCAAAAGGCGTTATCATGCGCATCATCGTGCAAAGGGGTTGCACCATGAAGGTTGTATTGCACCATTATAGTGCCTCTTTGTGAACATTAAGCACTATAATGGTGCAATTGACATGAGATTACCCCTTTTAACGCTCCGTGAATGTGATCACAAAGAAACTCTGCAATACTTGTTTGCGGAGGATGTTTGTGATCCTGTTTTGTACTGCGATTAATCCGTGTACAATAACGCGCTATTTCTAAAATGCCTGAGGCAAAGTTGTGATCGAAAATTTGCGTAACATCGCCATCATCGCGCACGTAGACCATGGTAAAACCACCCTGGTAGACAAGCTGCTCCAACAATCCGGTACATTCGACTCTCGTGCCGAAACCCAAGAGCGCGTGATGGACTCCAACGATTTGGAGAAAGAGCGTGGGATTACCATCCTCGCTAAAAACACCGCTATCAAGTGGAATGACTACCGTATCAACATCGTTGATACCCCGGGACACGCCGACTTCGGTGGTGAAGTTGAACGTGTAATGTCCATGGTAGACTCCGTGCTGCTGGTGGTTGATGCAATGGACGGTCCGATGCCGCAGACGCGCTTCGTGACCAAAAAAGCCTTTGCTCATGGCCTGAAGCCAATTGTTGTTATCAACAAAGTTGACCGTCCTGGCGCGCGTCCTGACTGGGTTGTTGACCAGGTATTCGACCTGTTCGTTAACCTCGACGCGACCGACGAACAGCTGGACTTCCCGATCGTTTACGCTTCAGCGCTGAACGGTATCGCAGGTCTGGATCACGAAGATATGGCGGAAGACATGACCCCGCTGTATCAGACCATCGTTGACCGTGTACCGGCTCCGAACGTTGACCTTGATGGCCCGCTGCAGATGCAAATCTCTCAGCTGGACTACAACAACTACGTGGGTGTTATCGGCATCGGTCGCATCAAGCGCGGTAAAGTTAAACCGAACCAGCAGATCACTATCATTGATAGCGAAGGCAAAACTCGCAACGGTAAAGTCGGTAAAGTTCTGACCCATCTGGGTCTTGAGCGTATCGAGAGCGACGTTGCAGAAGCGGGCGACATCATCGCGATCACTGGTCTGGGCGAACTGAACATCTCCGACACCATCTGCGATCCGCAGAATGTTGAAGCGCTGCCGGCGCTGTCTGTTGATGAGCCGACCGTGACCATGTTCTTCAACGTAAACACCTCTCCGTTCTGCGGTAAAGAAGGTAAGTACGTTACTTCTCGTCAGATCCTTGACCGCCTGAAAAAAGAACTGGTACACAACGTTGCACTGCGTGTTGAAGAGACTCCGGATGCAGACGCATTCCGCGTGTCTGGTCGTGGTGAACTGCACCTGTCCGTTCTGATTGAAAACATGCGTCGTGAAGGTTTCGAGATGGCGGTTTCCCGTCCGAAAGTTATCTTCCGCGAAATCGATGGCCGTAAACAAGAGCCATTCGAAAACGTAACGCTGGACGTCGAAGAGCAGCACCAGGGTTCTGTTATGCAGGCACTGGGCGAGCGTAAAGGCGACCTGAAAAACATGAATCCAGATGGTAAAGGCCGCGTACGTCTCGACTACGTGATCCCAAGCCGTGGTCTGATCGGCTTCCGTTCAGAATTCATGACCATGACCTCCGGTACCGGTCTGCTGTACTCCACCTTCAGCCATTACGACGATGTTCGTCCGGGCGAAGTGGGTCAGCGTCAGAACGGCGTGCTGATCTCTAATGGTCAGGGTAAAGCTGTTGCGTTTGCACTGTACAGCCTGCAGGACCGCGGTAAGCTGTTCCTGGGTCACGGCGCAGAAGTTTATGAAGGCCAGATCATCGGTATTCACAGTCGTTCTAACGACCTGACTGTAAACTGCCTGACCGGTAAGAAACTGACCAACATGCGTGCTTCTGGTACTGATGAAGCCACCACCCTGGTTCCAGCTCAGAAAATGACTCTGGAACAGGCTCTGGAATTCATCGATGACGACGAACTGGTAGAAGTAACACCAACGTCTATCCGTATTCGTAAACGTCACCTGACTGAAAACGATCGTAAACGTGCGATGCGTGGTCCGAAAGAAGACTAATTAACGCACTTTAATGACAAGACCCTGCCTTAAGAGGTGGGGTTTTTTTTTGCCCGCAATCCCTGGTTCCCGGCGGGATTACGTTGATTCCCTGCCTCAAGAAATACTCTCCCCTCAAGATGTCTGGCTTAAGAGAGCTTGGTCACAAATTTTTCTAAAGCTCAACGCGGGTGTTTGCTTTCTTTTTCATCGTCAGCGTATGATTAAACCATCTGGTTTAAACCAAGTGAATTAAACAATGACGAGTAATCAGTCGACCGTTGAGAATGCGAAAGAGAAGTTAGATCGTTGGTTAAAAGATGGGATCACCACTCCGGGCGGAAAACTGCCCTCGGAAAGGGAGTTGGGAGAGTTGCTGGGGATCAAGCGCATGACGTTACGTCAGGCGCTATTAAACCTGGAGTCTGAATCCAAAATCTTTCGTAAGGATCGCAAAGGGTGGTTCGTTACCCAGGCACGCTTTAACTACAGCCCGGAATTGTCAGCAAGCTTTCAGCGCGCCGCGCTCGAGCAGGGTAGAGAGCCTTCCTGGGGATTTATCGAGAAAAGCCGGGTTTCTCAGTACCCGGACGTTGCCGCGCCGTTGGTGTCAGCAACACCGTCTGATGAACTGTATCGGATAACGGGCTGGGGAGCGCTGGAAGGGCATAAAGTTTTCTATCATGAAACGTTTATCAACCCGAAGGTCGCACCGGGATTTATTGAGCAGCTTGAAAGCCAGTCATTTTCTTCGGTATGGGAAAATGAATATAAAAAAGAAACGGTAATCAAAAAACTGGCTTTTAAACCTGTCAGAATGGCCGGCGACATTAGCAAGTTTATTGGCGGTTCGACTGGAATGCCCGCCATTCTTATTGAAAAACACCGGGCTGACAGTGATGGAAATATCGTACAAATAGATATTGAGTATTGGCGATTTGAAGCAGTTGATCTCTTCATTAACTTGTAGGTACGTTTATGGTCACTAAAGACAATGCACATAAAATTCTGGCGCGGGTAGATAATCTTCCTCTTTATCTTCACGCTTATGCTTATCATTTGAATATGCGCGTTGAACGCATATTACCGAATGATTTATTAGATATTGCCAGTGAAAATAATCTGCGTGGGGTGAAAATCCACGTCCTTGATGGTGAACGCTATTCTCTTGAAAATATGAATGATGAAGCACTGTCAGCATTTGGCGACAAAGCGCGTCAGCTACAGCTTGATCTGCATATCGAGACCAGTTCTTCTGATAAAAAAGCTATTGACCAGGCTGTCGCTATCGCATTAAAAACAGGCGCCTCTTCGGTGAGGTTTTACCCGCGCTACGAAGGTAATCTTCAAGAGGTGCTTGCAATCATTACGCAGGATATCAAATATTTGCGCGATTGCTATCAGGATAGCGGACTGACCTTTACCTTAGAGCAGCATGAGGATTTAAAGAGTCATGAATTGGTATCGTTAGTTCAGAACAGTGATATGGAGTCGCTCTCTTTACTGTTTGATTTTGCTAATATGATCAATGCCAATGAGCATCCGTTGACGGCGTTAGACACAATGTCTCCGCATATTACCCAGGTGCATATTAAAGATGCATTAATTGTAAATGAGAATGCGGGACTGGGCCATAAAGCCTGTACTTCGGGTCAAGGGGATATGCCGTTTAAAGATCTGCTGACCAAACTTATTTGCTTAGGTGATGAGAAGCCGCAGGTAACGGCTTACGGACTGGAAGAAGAAGTGGATTATTACGCCCCGGCATTTCGTTTCGACAATGAAGGAGATAACCCCTGGATCCCATGGCGCCAGATGAGCGAAACACCGCTACCGGAGCCAGAACTTCTCGAAGAACGTTTGATTAAAGAAAAAAATGATGCCATCCAACAAATACAATTTGTGCGTAGCGTGCTACAACAAATTAAAAATGAGGCGCATCACATTCTAACTCATTATTAATATCTAACGCCTTTATTTAGAATTCATAGTCCATTCCTGATGAATGGGCGTATTTTTATATTTAAAACAAATGATTAAATAAATCATTTAGGGGATGCTATGCTCACAAAAAAGAAATGGGCGCTTTTTAGCCTGTTAACGCTGTGTGGCGGTACAATTTACAAATTACCCTCACTGAAAGATGCGTTCTATATTCCGATGCAGGAATACTTCCATTTGACTAACGGTCAGATTGGTAACGCGATGTCAGTGAACTCATTTGTAACTACCATAGGTTTTTTCTTATCTATTTATTTTGCAGACAAACTTCCACGTAAATACACTATGTCTCTTTCCCTTATTGCCACGGGGCTGCTGGGGGTTTATTTGACCACCATGCCTGGCTATTGGGGGATCCTCTTTGTCTGGGCGTTATTTGGTGTTACCTGCGACATGATGAACTGGCCGGTGTTATTAAAATCCGTTAGCCGACTCGGCAACAGCGAACAACAAGGGCGTCTGTTCGGCTTTTTTGAAACGGGCCGCGGTATTGTGGATACGGTTGTCGCATTTTCTGCACTGGCCGTCTTTGCCTGGTTTGGCAGTGGTCTGTTGGGGTTCAAGGCCGGTATCTGGTTCTACTCTGCAATTGTCATTATGGTCGGGATCATCATCTTCTTTGTTCTGAACGATAAAGAGGAAATCCCCGCCGCAAAAATCCATGATGCTGAAGATGCGCCGAAAAATCCAAGCATGTCGTCAGTTCTGAAAGATAAGACTATTTGGTTAATCGCGTTTAACGTCTTCTTTGTTTATGCCGTGTATTGTGGATTGACGTTCTTTATCCCATTCCTGAAAAACATTTATATGCTGCCCGTCGCGCTGGTGGGGGCTTATGGGATTATTAACCAATATTGCCTGAAAATGGTTGGTGGCCCGATTGGTGGACTGATCTCAGATAAAATCCTGAAATCACCGAGTAAATATTTATGCTACACATTTATGCTCAGCACAGTGGCACTGTTGCTGCTGATCGTTCTGCCGCATGAAAGTATGCCCGTTTATTTAGGCATGGTGTGTACGCTGGGCTTCGGCGCCATCGTATTTACTCAGCGCGCTGTATTCTTTGCCCCGATTGGTGAGGCCAAAATCGCAGAGAATCAAACGGGTGCGGCAATGGCGCTGGGCAGCTTTATCGGTTATGCCCCGGCGATGTTCTGCTTCAGTATGTACGGATATATTCTGGATTTGAACCCAGGGCTCATCGGCTACAAAATTGTGTTTGGTATTATGGCCTGCTTCGCTTTCTGTGGGGCGATTGCATCTGTTCTGCTGGTTAAGCGAATCAGTGAAAGAAAGAAAATGCTGCAAGCGGAACAGGCGTGATGCGCGTTTACGTCAGGTAGTATGAAAAAGCCGCTGATTGTCAGCGGCTTTTTTATCAATAGAGGGAGCTAAATAGCTGCGCCTAATACCGCTACACTTTTGCCAGCCCATGTTTGCCTCCAGGGAATGGGCTGACGGTTTCCATAAAATGGCGAACTTTTTTCAACAGTTGCCACATTGAGCGGCACTGATGATTGCGCGTTATTGTGTCGTGAAGCGCCTGCTATAGCCGTTCCACATGATTCACCCATGGCGAGTAAACCGGCTGATAAATGACCCTGAACTTCGGGTTCTCCTTCAGCCAGCGCTGTGTTTCCCGGCTTTTGTGGATAATGTAGTTGTCCACGATCAGCGTGATAGTTTTCGCCCGACGGTACGTCGCTTTAAGCCGCTTCAGCAGGCTGATGAACAGCGCCGAACTTTTGCTGTTGCCGCCCACGTAGCTGACTTTACCTGTCCCGCTGTGCAGCGCTCCGGCCAGATAATATTTTTCATTCTGCCCCGGCGTCACTACCCGTTTTTGTTGTCCGCGCAGCTGCCAGTCCGCACCGATTTTGGGATTAAGATGGATATCCACCTCATCTTCATAAAAGACCGGATGCTCTGCGCTGCATTCGTCCAGTGCTTTGTGGATTGCCGCCATCTTTTCATCTTTATGCGGGGCACGGATACGCAGAGTTGGCGCGGCCCTTCGCCACACAAGCCCCGCAGACGGCAACCAGCGGCGAACGGTTCCGGCATGTAACTGGCAGCCGGTTATCTCATTGATTTTTATTGCCAGAAGTTCTGTACTCCAGCGTGAGCGCTGGTAGCCAAAATCGCCGGGAGCATGTTTTACCAGCTCACGTAATAACGTGCAGATATGCTCAAAAGGCCAGCGACGGGTTCGTCCGGCAGGTAATGATTTCAGTCCTGCAACACCCGACAGCGTGAACCAGTTAATCCAGCGTCCGACGGAGGAACGGGCACAGCAGAGCGTTCTGGCAACGTCGCTGACGCGGTCGCCCCGATGCAGCATCAGTATGGCCGTCAGCCTGCGGGCATAATTTTTATCGTGCGTTTTATGGATTGCTTTCTGCATCAGGCGTCGTTCGTCACGGGAAATTGGTGCTATGATCGGCATCGCTCAGTCCGGTTGGCGATTGATCAGATCGCACAATCCGGGCTGAGTTCCCTTAAAGTGATCTACTATTCCGCGCAGCTATTTAGAAGAAATACTTTGCCCCGACACGAATCTGATTTTGTTCCCTGTGGTAGGGTTCCACATTACGATCTAACCAGCGTAATTCAAGATAGGGCAGCCAGTGCTCGTTGATGCGATATTTAAAGGTATTGGTAATTTCCCAATGATGGTCTTTACCATTACTACTATTAAAATCATTTACTCGCATAAAGTAGTGCGGCTCAAACGTATAGGAAAACTTATCCGTAATGCTAAAGTTCCAATAGTTACCGATCTCATAGGTATCGTTGTTATCCAGATCGCCGTTTAAATCGGTTGAGCTGTAGTTGTTATGATTATATCGATTACGTACCGTAAGGTTAAACCAGGGCGTAAACTTATAATTCACATCCAGATATACTGCGCCGCCAGAACCAATACTCTTATCGTTAATCAGTCCACCGGGTTGAATAGTTAGTTTATCTGTCGGCTTGAATAATGGATACCAGCCTTCTATTTCGTTATAGCCATGTTTTAACTCATCTTTGCGTTGCATGGTGTAGGTATTCGTGAGCATGATACCCGCACCCATATCGGAATTATAGCCAACGCGCAGCATGACTTCCATCTGATCGGATGCCAGATTATATGCCTCGCGGTTTTCCACATAGGCACCGGCAAAAACAGAGGTGGAGACGACAGAGGATAAAAGAATTATTGTATTCAATTTTTTCATAATAAATCCATTTTATAAGCGTAGGGAAGCCGCCATCCATAGAGATGGAGAAAGCGGCAATTATTTTTATACGTTTACAACAGAGGTATTCTTTTTATGACTCTCAGTATCAGGTTTGAAATTGCTTTTCTTCCGTTGACTGATTTCCTCGATAATAAAAGCAAAGCGAGTTTCATTGAGTTTATAAAATAAACCCATGGTGAAGGCTGCGATGATGGCAAGCCCGCATGGCCAGAGAAAAATAAGCTGGCGCAAACCGAGCAAGGTGGCCTCGCTCTGGACTATGTTGGGGACATAGCCGATTTGCGTCAGCATAATACCCGGCAAGAAACCCGCCAGCGCAGCAGAAATTTTTCGTGAAAAGGTATAACCGGTATAGACCGACCCCTCGGCACGAATCCCGGTTTTCCATTCACCGTAGTCAACGGTATCTGGGACCAGCGCCCAGTTCAGGCTGTTAACAAAAGCGGTACCGAAGAAGGCCATGCATGAGAAAGTCACAAACAAGAACGACGTCCCGCCCCAGAAAAAGTTCAGCACATCGCCGAGGGCCCACAATGCCAGGCCGCCGAGATAAACCTGTTTTTTACCGAAGCGTTTCACGGTTGTAGGCACCAGCAGTACGCCAATCAGAATGCATCCCATACTGAAAAAACCCATCCATGACAACAGATGGATATCGTTGAGCACGTACTGGGTGTAATAAACTTGAATCGCCAGCTTGATGTTGAATGCCGCCAGCGTACACAAGTTGGCGATACACAGCACCAGTAGGGGAGGGTTACGGAAAATCGCGCGGAACGATTTGAGAATACTGGGCTTATGATGGTCCGGCATGATTTCGATATAGCGCTCTTTCACCCCGCTAAAGCACCACCACATACAGAACAAACCGCAAACCGAGAAGATCAGCGCAGCAATCAGATAGCCAAGCGAAGGTGTGCTGGTAAACAGCGCCTGAATCGGCATAAAGCCCACGGTACACAGCAGCAGTCCGACCGTGGCGCCACCCTGACGCCAGGCTGCAAGCTGGGCGCGCTCATGCGGGTTTTTGGTGATGGCGGGAACCATCGCCCCGTAAGAGCAGTTCATCAGGCTATAGAACAGGCCAAACAGCATAAACAGCACCGTTGCCAGTCCCGTTTTTACCGTTAGCGTAAAATCGGTGGCTAAAAACTGCGCGCTGGCAACCAGGGCGACAGGAAACGACGCATATAAAATAAAGGGTCTGAATTTCCCTTTTACGCCAATATTACGCCGTGAGTCCAGTAATACGCCGGTCAGCATATCGGTGAAGGCGGTGAAGAACTTCGCCACCAGAAAGATTATCCCACCGTAATATGCAGGCATCCCAAGCTCATCGGTATAAAATTTAAGCAGATACAGCGTGCCGATACACAGCATCAAATTTGAGCCGAAGTCACCCACTCCGTAGGCGAGTTTTTCACGCAGGCTCAGTTTTAACGTTAGCGGATCATGGTCAGACATAATCGCTCCTTAATAACGCCCCGTAGGGCGCTATTCATTATTATTATCAAACGGGTTGTTTACGCGCTTCTATCTCTTCAACGATACGGACATACATCTTCTCGTTAAGGTTGTAGAAGCAGCCCATTGCCACGATGGTGATGACTGCCAGGGCGCACGGATAAATAAAAATCAGCTGGCGTAAACCTTCGACGGTACCCGCCGATTGCACCACGTTAGGCACGTAGCCAATCTGCGTCAGCATCCAACCGGGGAAGAACCCCGCCAGCGCCTGCGAGACTTTACGGAAGAAGGTGAATCCGGTGTATACCGTCCCTTCAGAGCGCACGCCGGTGCGCCATTCACCATATTCCACCGTGTCAGAGACCAGCGCCCAGTTCAGGCTGTTAACAAACGCCGAACCAAAGAAGGCCAGACAGGAGAAGGCGACAAAGCTCACCGACCCGCCGCCAAAGAAGTAGTTGAGCAGATCGCCCGCCACCCAAATCAGCAGGCCGCCGATATAGACCTTCTTCTTACCAAAGCGTCTGACCATTCCCGGCATCAAAAATACGCCGATGAAGATACAGCCCATGCTGAAGAAGCCCATCCAGGAGAGCAGGATCGGGTCGTTCAATACGTACTGGGTGTAATAGACCTGGATCGCCAGCTTGACGTTAAACGCGCCGAGCGTGCACAGGTTGGCAATGCACAGAATAAACAGCGGGCGGTTGCCGGCGATGGCGCGAAAGGATTGCAGTAATCCCGGCTTTTGCGTTGCATCTACCGGCTTTACTTCGACGTAGCGCTCTTTCACACCCGCATAGCACAGCCACATAAACAGCAGGCCGAACAGGGAGAATAGCGTGGCGGCGAAGATATAACCCAGCTGCGAGTTACCTTCGATCAGGTTCATCACCGGCACAAAGCCGACGGTGCACAGCAGCAGGCCGAGTGTGGCACCGCCCTGGCGCCAGGCGGCAAGGGAAGCTCGTTCATCCGGGTTTTTCGTTATTGCGGGCACCATCGCGCCGTAAGAGCAGTTCATCATACTGAAGAACAGTCCGTACAGCATAAACAGCACCGTTGCCATCACCGTTTTTCCGGTGATTTCAAATGGCGTACCGACGAAGTTGGCGATAGCCAGGAGCGTAACCGGGAAAGCTGCGTAAAGCACGAACGGACGGAATTTGCCCTTCGGACCGATTTTACGTCGCGAATCGAGCATAATCCCGGTACCCATATCGGTAAACGCGGTAAAAAACTTGGCGATAAGGAAAATGATACCGCCGTAAGTTCCTGGTAAACCAAGAACATCGGTATAAAACTTGAGTAAATAGAGCGTGCCAATATCCAGCAGGATATTGGAACCTAAATCACCCATCCCATAGGCGAGTTTTTCTTTAAAAGGTAAGCGTAGGGTTGCCGGATTGGCTGTATTCTGACTCATGATTATCCCTCATTTGCCCGCGTGTTTCCGCGCGGGCGAGCCTGATTAGATACTGCGTAAAGTTGCAAACAGTGATGCCCACTCACTCTTCGCGCGATAGAAGACCGGAGGTTTGCCAATAGGCGCATCAACGGTAATTTCGCCACCTTGGTAAGTTTCCCCGGTCCAGACGTTGACCCAGCTGTCCTCTGGCAGATACAGCGTCCAGTCGCGCTTACCCTGTTCGTGAACCGGCGCAACCAGTAGATCCTGACCCAGTAGGTACTGGTATTTCAGGGTGTAGGTGGTGGCATCGTCTTCATAATGCAGGAACAGCGGGCGCATCACCGGCAGTCCGGTGGCGCTGTTTTGCGCGACGGCCTGCTTCAGATACGGTTTCAGGGTGGTGAACACGGTAGTCATGCGGGCAAAATGGGCGATGGTTTCTGCATCACCATCAAACTGCCAGTTATCGCCCGGACGGTTGCCTTCGTGGGTGCGCATCATTGGTGTGAAGGCGCTGAAGTCGCACCAGCGCAGCAGCAGCTCTTTCGTGCGCTTCATCTCAAACAGGGTGGTATAACCGCCGATATCGCTGTGGTGCAGGCCGTGACCGGTCATTGCCAGCGAAAGTGCGGCAGGCACGACTGAAGCCAGACCATCGTCGAGACTCCAGTCAACGTTTTGGTCGCCTGCCCACATCATGGTGGAGTACTTCTGGCTGCCGGTGTAACCCGCACGCATAAAGAACAGGATCTCGCCGAGCTTGCCGGTTTCCTGTAACGCTTCGTAGTTACACTTCGCCCACAGTGCAGGCCAGGCGTTATGCATGATCTCGGCGCTGACACCGTTGTGCAGATACGTATCGGTCGGCAGATATTCGCCAAAATCCGCCATCCAGCCGCCACAGCCGAGCTCAATCATGTTCTTTTTGATGACGTCTTTGAACCAGTCGTAGGCTTCCGGGTTTGTCAGATCGACCACGCCGCCGTAGAACTCGCCGAACTCAACCAGATAGTCACCGCCAGCGGCGTTTTTTGCCAGATAGCCGCGAGCCGCCGCTTCCGCGCAGAGGTCTTTATCGCTGGCAACGTACGGATTGATATACGAGAGGAACTGTACGCCTTCTTCTTTCCACTGTTTAATGCGGCTATCCAGCTGTGGATAGTTGTCGCTGTTCCACTTCCAGTTCCACATCACGCGTTTGCCAAACGAGGTCATACGGATCCCGGACCAGTCCTGCGCCCAGATGCCATTCACCTTCACGCCCGCATTACGCATGGTGTCCAGTTTGTTCTGGCAAACCTCGGTGCCGCCCTGAATACCCAGCGTGACGCCGTCGTAAATCCAGTCCGGCAGCGCCGGCTGGCGGCCTAACAGCGCGGTCAGTTTTTCCAGCAGGGCGATATACGTGTCGGCGCACTCAAAGCGCAGGGTGGTTTTGTCTTCCCACAGCGCCAGCTCGTGATATTCCGGCGCGCTAAAGTCGAAATTCATGTAGCAGCTGTTATCAACGTGGCAGTAGTACTTTTGCGTGCTGACGAAGGTCGGCTGTGGGAAGAAAGTCCAGTAATAGTCGCCGCCGGCGTTCTCTTTGCAGTCTGCCTGCCAGGTCACATAGCTGTTCTTGTTGCGGCCCACGCCTTGTTCACTGGTCCACAGCGGGAACGGTTTACCGCGTAAATCAAAGTAAGAAAATTGCTCGCCGCAGCCGTAGATATGATCTTTCGGATTGGCGGCCAGACGTAACCAGATGCGATTGTGGCTGAGATCGTCGTTTTGCAGATCCAGCTTCAGTCGGCCCTGTTCATCGGTGGAGATGTGCAGGCTGGCCGCGATGGCGCCGCCGCGGCTGAAATGTACCCGCCAGCCATCAAGTGATTCGTTGACCGTCGCCTCCGTGAGGGCAATCTTCTCATTGAGTTTGTCTTTAATGCTGAAGTTGCCGCGGAACATCTCAATGTCGGCAACGCCTGCGCCGATCCACAGACAAGGGGTTTGCGAGGTATGGCGCAGAATCAGGCGCTGATGGTACGTAAGCGCAAAGCCATCCTGTAACGTGGTGATTTCTAATGCGGTTGACCGTTGTTGTAGCGAATTCATTATCGTCTCCGTAAACATAGGGTAATTCGGTAATTTGTCGGAAATCTGTTATTCACTGCCGATTAAAAAATTCAGTTGGTGTTTTTCTCCGGGCGCGAGATGAATCAGGCTAATCCCAGAATTAAAGGCGTCGGGCGGGCAGGTCATGGGTTCTACTGCCAGGCCACACCTTGCTAATTTCTCGCCGGTATACACCTGCAGCCAGGGCTGGTGGCTGCGTAAAAAGGTGGACATATTTTGCGAGCGGCTGGTCATTCTGACTTCCCATCCCGCGTCGGGTGACAGGGGCCTAAACGTATGATCAATTACGGTTTGCGCGAGTAAATGCGGCGTAGTGAAATCCCGTTCATCACACCTTTCTTCGCTCGCCGGCAGTGTTAATTCACAGCTGTCGATGTGTTGTAGATTGCAGGTCAAATAGGGGTGCGCTCCTGCACCATAAGGCGCCGTGTCCTCGCCCACATTCTGCGTACAAATAGAAACGTGCAGCCCGTTGGTAGTATCCAGCCGGTAAATTACCTCTGATACCAGTGCAAACGGGTAGCCATATGAGGGCGGCAGAAAAATTGTCAGCGACACTTCCGATGCTGACTGCTGGTTAATCTGCCAATCCCGCCAGGCTAAAAGGCCATGAATCGCGCTCTGCGAAGCAAGGTCGTTGACGGCAAGCTGCAATCTCTTGCCGTTATGCTGATAGCAGCCGTTTGCCACGCGATTAGGCCACGGGATAAGCACTTTCCCCAGATGTGCCAACGGCATCTCTTCCGGCTTATGTGGGACGACAATATGGCGTCCGTGGTACGTCAGTTCCGCCAGCCCAGCGCCAACCGTCACGATTTTTGCCTGGTAATGACCCGCCCGAAGATGAACGGTTTTTCCGCCGCTATGCATGGCTGCTATCCTTATGACCTATTTTGCGTTGATATCCAGAAGACCGGCAGCAACCGCTGGAGCAAGTCCCGGAGCCAGTGGCAGGCGTGGGATCACCAGACAATGCAGCAGGTGATAAATATCCTGCTTGCCGTCCCAGACTTTGGTGGTCACCTTGTTATCGGTGTCCAGTTCCTGCCACCATGAGCCGGTCTCGTAATCCATCAGATAGGTGATGCAGTAATCCCACCACGTCTGGTACCAGGTTTCGTACTGGCTCTCGCCAGTGAGGGTATACAGGGCGTAGGCGGTACCCATGGCTTCGACTATCGGCCAGCGGACTCTTTCGCGGACGATCGGTGTGCCGTCCCAGTCCACTGAGTAAACAAAGCCGTCAGCGCCATCGGGAGCCCAGGCATCGCGGATGGTGGCGTGGAACAGACCTTTAGCATCTTCCAGCAGCCAGGCGGGTGGCGTTTCGAAGCGCGCTTCCAGCGCGGCATGCAGATGCAGCATCAGGCGGCCCCACTCAATCCAGTGGCCCGGTGTACCGCCGTAGGCGCGAAAGCGGTGAGCAGGGTTGTCTTTGTTGTAATCGCGAATCGGGTTCCACTGCGAATCGAAATGTTCGTTGACCCGATACTCGCCGCTGCGGGCCACGTCGTGAATAATCACCGACGCGATGCGCAGCGCCCGATCCAGCCATTTACGGTCGTGGGTGACGTCGTAAACGATCAGGAAGGCTTCAACTGCGTGCATGTTGGCGTTGCCGCCGCGATAATCTTCCGTCTGGCTGAAGGCTTCGTCCCAGGACTCCAGGCACATCTGCTCATCTTCACTCCAGAAGTATTTTTCAATCACTTCGATGGCGTCATCAAGCAGCTGTCGGGCCTGCGGATGACCGGTAGTGACGGCGCTTGCTGCCCCGAGTAACACAAAGAAATGTTGATAGCCCTGCTTGGAGGCATCCATTACGCCTTCGTCATTGACGCAGGCGTACCAGCCGCCGTAGCGTTTGTCGCGCAGTGCGCCGTTCAGGGCGTTAATCCCGTGACTGACCAACTGATATGCGCCGGGGCGACCCATGGACGCGGCAACGGAATAGACGTGCAGCATGCGGGCGGTGATCCACAAATGCGTTCCCATATCTGCTCTGACCTGGCCACTGTTTCCCAGCCAGCCAAATCCGGTCGGTACCGCTGCGTTCTTGCCAAAGCTAAAGATGCGGTCGGTTTCCTGCTCCAGCCAGCGGTTGTGGCTCAAGGTGTTAAACCATTTCATTCTTCGATCCTCGTATTAACGGCGGCGGGCCATCATTTCATCGACGATATCGCCCAGACGCTGCAACTTCGGTGCAGAAACATCGCGCAGCATCAGTTCGGTATCCGGTAATCCCACAACCGATGACCAGACCGCGCGCCCGGCCAGGAAGCCGGATGCGCCTGCGGTCATGGCCACGCTGACCGCGCGAGGGAACAGTTTTTCATCCACACCGGAGGAGAGAATGACCCACGGCATATTGATGTTTTCATTCAGCCGCTGTGATGCAGTGAGAAGCTCTTGCTGAGAGCCTTTACCGTAGAGCGGCATTTCGACTTTGTAGAGATCGGCACCGCTGTCACCCAGCTCTTTAGCGGCATCGATAATGGCCTGCTCGCGATCGAACTTATCGCCGCGACGCGGCGGGCGAACCACCGGTTCGATAATGCTCAGCAAGCCACTGGAGTGGCACATCTCATTAAATTCTTTCACCATATCCAGACGCTGCTGGGCATCTTCATCGCTACGCCACAGCACCAGCAGTTTTAACGCCTTGGCGCCGTCTTGCTTAACGGCCTGCGGATCGATACTTTTATCAATCACTACGCTATCAACAGGAATGCCGTTGCCCGGAATAAACGCATCGGCGGCAACAATCATGGCGCAGCTTTTGGCTACCGCGTTTTGCTCCACCACCTGGCGGTAACAGAATTGCTGATCGACCAGAATGGCCGAGGCATAAGGAGAAAGGATTTTTGCCGCATTCACTTTGAAATCGGTCAGCACGCTGTCGCTGACCGGGGATTTCGCACCCGCAGCGGCAAACATTAAGCGCATGGCTTCACGCTGGTCGACGGCCAGCATGGCAAAACCGCCGGATGCGCGCGTGATATCTTTGATGGTGTAATTGTTCATTCAATTTTCCTTTATACAGTCGTTACATTTTTACTTTGGCAGTTAGTCCGGCGCTGTTGCGCACCTGCTCAAGAATGGCGGTCCAGTCTTCACGACCACGACCGGCGGCGCGCGCCTGGTTATAAATCTCGCGTGAGGCGGCACCCAGCGGCATCGGCACATGCAACTGATTGGCAACATCCAGCGCGATACCAAGATCTTTGTGGGCCAGATCGATCATGAAGGCCGGGGAAAGATCGCCTTTCAGCACTTTGTTAGGCCAGGAGGTGGTGAAGTGGCCTTTTCCGGCGGGGGTCCCGCTCATCACTTTCAAGGCCACATCGAAGGAGAGACCGAGTGCCTCGCACAGCACGGCGGCTTCGGCAGACAGCGCATTCAGCGCAATGCTCATATAGTTGTTGATAAGCTTCACGCGGATGCCCATGCCCGGCCCGCCTGCGTTAATCAGTTCGCTGCCCATCGCCATCAGCACTGGTGTGGCGCGTTCGACTTGTTCTGCCGTACCACCCGCCAGCAGCAGCAATGTCCCCGCGACCGCGTGATCGGAAGTGCGTCCGACCGGACAATCCATCATGCACAAGCCCCTGGCACGCATATCGGTAATCAGCTTGTCGGTTTGCAGTGGATGAATGGTCGACATATCAATCACCAGCGCCTGCGGGGAAAGGCTTGCACAAACGCCTTGTTCACCGAATAAAACGCCGCGTACCAGATCGCCGTTTGGCAGCATGGTGATGACAAACTCTGCGTCTTTTGCGGCCTGAGCTGGCGTGCTGGCAGGCTGTGCGCCTTGTGTTACCAGGCGCTGAACAGCATCCGGGTTAACGTCAAAGACGCTGAGCTGATGGCCCTGCTTCAGCAAGTTGCTCGCCATTGGTGAACCCATCTGACCTAATCCGATAAATGCTATAACTGCCATAACCTTCTCCTGAGATGTGGATGTCATTTTTTGTCATTTAAAATCGGTCTTTTCTGTCTGTTTTTGATCGTATTTGTAATTTATGGTCAAAAAATTGACAGCCGTCACTTTTTAAACATTTTGTGAAATTAAAATGATCCCATCCAAAACATTTGAGGAATGACCATGATTCGTATTGCTTGTGTAGGTATTGCCGTGATGGATCGCATCTATTACGTAGAAGGCTTACCGACTGAAGGGGGGAAATATGTGGCGAAGCGCTATACGGAAGTGGGGGGAGGGCCTGCCGCAACGGCGGCAGTGGCTGCGGCGAAGTTGGGCGCGCAGGTGGACTTTATTGGCCGTGTGGGCGATGACGACACCGGAAATAGCTTGCTGGCGGAGCTTGAATCCCTGGGGGTAAATACCCGCTACACCCGGCGCTATACAGAAGCAAACTCTTCGCAATCGGCAATCATGGTTGATGCGAAAGGGGAGCGGATTATCGTCAACTACCCCAGCCCGGACTTACTGCCGAATGCCGACTGGTTGCATGCGATTGATTTTTCCCAGTGGGACGTGGTGCTGGCAGATGTTCGCTGGCACGAAGGCGCAAAGCAGGCATTTACTCTTGCGCGTCAGGCGGGCGTCATCACCGTGCTGGATGGTGACGTTACGCCTCAGGACATTAGCGAGTTGGTGGCGTTAAGCGATCATGCGGCATTCTCAGAACCGGGTCTGACGCGTCTAACCGGGATAGAAGAACCTGAGGCTGGACTGAAAAAAGCACAAACGCTCACAAATGGACATGTCTATGTGACGCGAGGCGGGGAAGGCTGCGACTGGATAAAAAATAATGAGTTACAGCATCAGCCTGGCTTCGCCGTGGAGGTGGTCGATACGACGGGGGCTGGGGATGTGTTTCACGGTGCGCTAGCCTTCAGTCTGGCTTCCGGCAGCGCGCAGGGCGACGCGGTCAGGTTCGCCAGCGGGGTTGCGGCACTGAAATGTACGCGGCCAGGTGGACGTGCGGGTATTCCTGACTGTGATCAAACCCGATCTTTTCTGTCACTTTTTGTATAAAATGCCAGGGCAATGGTTTTTCGAGGAAATTTCATGAGTCTTACCGAACTGACCGGTAACCCGCGGCACGATCAGCTGCTGATGCTGATTAGCGAGCGCGGTTATATGAATATTGACGAACTGGCCAGCCTGCTGGATGTTTCCACGCAGACCGTGCGTCGCGATATTCGTAAACTAAGCGAACAGGGATTGATTACGCGTCACCACGGTGGGGCGGGCAGAGCGTCGAGCGTGGTTAATACGGCGTTCGAGCAGCGTGAAGTCTCCTGGACGGAAGAGAAAAAAGCCATCGCAGAAGCGGTGGCTGACTATATTCCAGATGGTTCAACGGTGTTTATTACCATCGGTACCACCGTTGAACAGGTGGCGCGGGCGCTGTTAAACCATAACCATTTGCGCATTATCACCAACAGTCTGCGGGTGGCGCATATTCTGTATAACAATCCGCGCTTCGAGGTAATGGTGCCCGGCGGGACGCTGCGCCCGCACAACAGCGGGATTATCGGCCCTTCCGCCACCGCGTTTGTGGCTGATTTTCGGGCAGATTATCTGGTGACCAGCGTCGGGGCGATAGAAAACGATGGCGCGCTGCTGGAATTTGATGTCAACGAAGCCAGCGTGGTGAAAACGATGATGGCCCATTCGCGGCATATTCTGCTGGCTGCCGATCATACGAAATACACGGCTTCCGCAGCGGTAGAGATTGGTAACGTGTCTCAGGTGACGGCGTTGTTTACCGATGAGTATCCCGGTCCGGCATTGCACAACTTGCTCCAGTCGCAGCAGGTGGAAATTGTGCAGGTGAGTCCCTCCCAGGATGACGCTCTGGCAATGTAATCCCCTCTAGTGGTGACTCGGAAACGTCAAAGCCATCACGCACGCATAGTCAAACTTCTCCTTTCCCGCTACAGTTATTCATCCATGGCGAGTAAGGAGAAGGACATGCTCTATATCTTTGATTTGGGTAATGTGATTGTCGATATCGACTTCAATCGCGTGTTAGGCACATGGAGCGATCTGAGCCGTGTCCCGCTGGCTTCGCTAAAGCAAAGTTTCACCATGGGGGAGGCTTTTCGCCAACATGAGCGGGGTGAAATAACCGATGAGGCGTTTGCCGAGGCGCTGTGTCACGACATGGCGCTGCCGTTGAGTTACGAACAGTTTTCCCATGGCTGGCAGGCCGTTTTTGTTGCGCTACGCCCCGACGTCATCGACATCATGCATAAACTGCGTGAGCAGGGGCATCGTGTCGTGGTGCTGTCGAATACCAACCGCCTGCATACGACATTTTGGCCGGATGAGTACCCAGAAGTTCGCCAGGCTGCGGACCATATCTATCTTTCCCAGGAACTCGGCATGCGTAAACCCGAAGCGCGGATTTACCAGCATGTTCTGCAGTCCGAAGGTTTTTCTGCCGCAGATACGGTCTTTTTTGATGATAACGCCGATAATATTGAAGGGGCTAACCAGTTAGGGATCACCAGCATCCTGGTCGTTGATAAAACGACCATACCTGACTATTTCGCGACGGTGTTATGCTAAAAAACGTGCATCAAAAAGCCAGTCACCATACGCGTCCTGTACGGGCCTGGCTGAAGTTATTATGGCAACGCATTGATGAGGACAACATGACGACACTGGCGGGCAACCTGGCTTACGTCTCGTTGCTTTCGTTAGTGCCGCTTATCGCCGTTGTTTTTGCGCTTTTCGCCGCATTTCCCATGTTTTCCGACGTCAGCATTCAGCTGCGACATTTTATATTCGCTAATTTTATTCCGGCCACCGGCGATGTTATTCAGCGCTATATCGAACAGTTTGTCGCGAACTCGAACAAAATGACCGCCGTCGGCGCATGTGGGCTGATTGTGACGGCGCTGTTGCTGATGTATGCCATCGACAGCGCACTGAATACCATTTGGCGCAGCAAACGCGCCCGGCCCAAAGTGTATTCGTTTGCGGTGTACTGGATGATTTTAACGCTGGGCCCGTTGTTGGCGGGTGCCAGTCTGGCGATCAGCTCTTATCTTTTGTCCCTGCGCTGGGCCAGCGATCTCAATACCGTTATTGATAACGTCCTGAGGGTATTGCCGCTGGTGCTCTCCTGGCTCTCATTCTGGCTGCTGTACAGCATTGTACCTACCACACGCGTACCCAATCGTGATGCGGTGATCGGCGCTTTTGTCGCCGCGGTGCTGTTCGAAGCTGGGAAGAAAGGATTTGCACTCTATATCACGATGTTTCCGTCTTATCAGTTGATCTACGGCGTGCTGGCGGTGATCCCCATTTTATTCGTCTGGGTATACTGGACGTGGTGTATCGTCTTGCTAGGCGCGGAAATAACTGTCACTCTCGGTGAATACCGCAAACTCAAACAAGCCGCAGAACAAGAAGAAGCAGAATAAATATGATTGCATTGATTCAGCGCGTAACCCGTGCCAGCGTCACCGTGGAGGATGAGGTGACGGGTGAAATTGGCCCAGGACTTTTAGTTTTATTAGGTGTCGAAAGGGATGATGACGAACAGAAAGCGAACCGCCTTTGCGAGCGCGTGCTCGGCTATCGAATTTTTAGCGATGCCGAAGGTAAGATGAACCTGAATGTACAACAGGCGGGTGGCAGCGTGCTGGTGGTCTCACAGTTTACGCTGGCGGCAGATACCGAACGGGGCATGCGCCCGGGCTTCTCAAAGGGCGCTGCGCCCGATCGTGCAGAAGCGTTATATGAATACTTTGTTGAGCGCTGTCGCCAACAGGAGATGAATACGCAAACCGGACGATTCGCTGCGGATATGCAGGTTTCACTGGTTAATGATGGCCCCGTGACGTTCTGGTTACAGGTATGAACCAGCTTCCGGCGTGGTCGCGGGTAACAAGAGAGAATACAACTATGTATCACCTTCGAGTACCGCAAACAGAAGAAGAATTGGCGCGTTACTACCAGTTTCGCTGGGAGATGTTGCGTAAACCGCTGCATCAGCCAAAAGGCTCCGAGCGGGATGCCTGGGATGCGATGGCGCACCACCAGATGGTGGTGGATGAAGAGGGCAATCTGGTCGCGGTAGGGCGTTTGTATATCAATGCGGATAACGAAGCCTCTATACGCTTTATGGCTGTAGACCCGTCCGTGCAGGAGAAGGGCTTAGGCACGCTGATGGCGATGACCCTGGAATCTGTGGCGCGTCAGGAAGGAGTCAAGCGCGTAACCTGTAGCGCCCGTGAAGATGCGGTCGAATTTTTTGCCAAGCTGGGTTTTGTGAGCCAGGGTGAAATCACCACGCCGCAAACCACGCCGGTACGCCACTTTTTGATGATCAAGCCCATTGCCACACTGGATGATATTCTTCATCGCGGTGACTGGTGTGGACAGCTTCAGCAAGCCTGGTACGAACATATTCCGCTGAGCGAGAAAATGGGCGTGCGTATTCAGCAGTATACCGGGCAAAAATTCATTACCACGATGCCCGAAACTGGCAATCAAAACCCGCACCATACCCTGTTTGCCGGGAGCCTGTTTTCTCTGGCTACGTTAACCGGTTGGGGGCTGATCTGGCTAATGCTGCGCGAGCGCCATTTGGGCGGAACGATTATCCTCGCCGATGCACATATCCGCTACAGCAGACCGATCACCGGCAAGCCGACGGCCATTGCCGATCTGGGTTCGCTGAGTGGCGATCTTGACCGTCTGGCGAGAGGCCGTAAGGCGCGTGTCCAGATGCAGGTAGAGGTCTTTGGCGATGATGCGGCAGGTGTGGTGTTTGAAGGCACCTACATTGTGCTACCCGCAAAACCATTTGGTGCCTACGAAGAAGGTGGAAACGAAGAGGAGTAGGGGTAAATCCCTGTTTTTCATTCTACCCCGTTCGCTATTGCTAACGATTCCAGACGAGTTATTCAGGCATTAAGCGTCTAAAGGACAACCCGGCAGCGTGAAATGCTCACCGGGTTGTGAGTAGACTTACTCCCCTTCACCCGGGAACAGGAACGGGTTGATGGAGCTGCGGGCAAAGCCCTCTTGCTCCATGTGCGCGTCCAGCATCAGCGAGGCGAGGTCGTCGGCAACGGCTTCGACATTGGGGTCTTTTTCCTGATACAGAATCTTCAGGTAAGTCCCGCAGTCGCCGCAGCTTTCAGCTTTAATCGCAGACTGTTCGTTATCCAGTGACCAGTAGTTCAAATCACGGCTTTGCTCGCAGTTGCTGCACTTCACGCGCACCACGTGCCACTCGGTTTCACACAGGTTGCAGTGCAGATAGCGCAGCCCCTGAGTGGTACCGATTTGCACCATGCTGGAGACTGGCATCGAACCGCACACCGGGCAGAACTGGCGCTGTTCACCGTATTCCGCTCGGGCTTTGCCGGGGATCAGGCTGGCCATTTGTGCCCAGTAGAGCGACAGCGCGGCCCAGATGAACGGCGCTTTATCACTGCTGACCGACGCAAAATCAGAAGCAAACAGCGCGCTGGCCATCAGTTCCAGCTCTTGCTCGGAGGCTTTTTCCAGATTCTCGATCACCGCTAACGCAGGGCCGCTCATTTCTGGTTTCAGCTCAGCAATTAACGATTGCAGCAGTTTTTGCCAGTGCTTATCGCGTGGCAGAACGTGGATATCCAGCGGCGGTTTACCCTGATCGTTCGCTTCTTTGATGCGCGCGGTCAGGTCCATCTGCAGCGGATGGTCGTACAGCACCACTTCCTGCGCATGAGCGATCAGCGCAGCAAAGCGCAGATAATCACCCAACGGGTTGTTTTCGGCCAGCTCGCGCAGACGCTCAGCACGGCGGTTATACAAATTTTTGAGTCTGGGGAACAATAACGGCGGAATCATATCCGCCGTGCGTTTCTCGCTCGAACCCAGCTCATCTTGCGGGATTATGCGAATACTCATTCAGATGACTTTTCCTGTTTCTGGCGGACTTCACGGTACCAGCGTGGGTGATGTTTCTTTGCCCATGAGCTGGTGACCCATCCTTCCACCATCGCGGTAATGGTGCCTTTCACCCAAAGGGCGGCGTAAATGTGCACCATGATAACCACAATTAACGCTACTGCGGCAAATGAATGCAGCATTAACGCGAATCGGATCACCGGGATTGAGAAAGCAGGCGCAAAATACGGGCGCCAGATGATCACTCCGCTCACCAGCAACAGGACTAGGAAGATAATCGCCGCCCAGAATACGCATTTCTGGCCGAAGTTATAACGTCCCGTGTCACCTACTTCCTCGTTGACGACGATCTTACGAATATTCTTCGCCCAAAAGATATCATCCCGATTGATTAGATTATGGTGCCAGTAACGGAAAAACATGATGATAAACGAGGCAAACATAATCACGCCGACAAACGGGTGCAGAATTCGCGCCAGCTGCGGGGTGCCCATGATTTGCATCAGCCAGTTGAAGGATGGGAAGAAAAAGCCCAGCCCGCTTATCGCCGCCAACATGAAGCAGAAGGCGGTGACCCAGTGGTTGATGCGTTCCGGCGCTGTATAGCGCACGATGGTGTCACGTCGTTTCATTTGCGCACCTCGTCTTTTTCTTCATGCAGATTGTCTTCTTCCTCTTCCGCACGGTTCGGACCTACGCCGACGTAGTGGAAGATGCTGGCCGCAAATGTCGCTGCAAAGCCGACCGCTGCGAGGGGTTTCCAGATGCCTTTCCAGAACTTCACGGTGGCGCTGATTTCCGGGTTTTCCGGCAGGCCATGGTACAGATTCGGCTTGTCGGCATGATGCAGTACGTACATAACGTGCGTACCGCCAACGCCTATCGGATCGTACAGTCCGGCGTTATCGTAGCCACGGGTCTTCAGCTCTGCCACGCGCTCGCCTGCCAGCGTTTTCATCGACTCTTTGGTGCCAAAATGAATCGCGCCGGTTGGGCAGGTTTTCACGCAGGCCGGTTCTTGTCCTACCACAACACGGTCAACGCACAGCGTACATTTATAGACGCGATTGTCTTCCGGGTTGAGGCGCGGCACGTCGAACGGACAGCCTGCAATGCAGTAGCCGCAGCCAATGCACTGCTCGGACTGGAAGTCGACAATGCCGTTGGCATACTGAATGATTGCCCCTTCCGCCGGACACGCCTTCAGGCAGCCCGGATCGGCACAGTGCATGCAGCCATCCTTGCGGATCAGCCACTCCAGTTTGTCGTCTTGTTCCACTTCCGAGAAGCGCATCACCGTCCAGGATTTGGCGGTCAAATCGGCGGGGTTGTCGTACACCCCAACGTTGCTGCCGATTTCATCGCGGATATCGTTCCACTCTGAGCAGGCCACCTGACAGGCTTTACAACCGATACAGGTGGTGACGTCGATGAGCTTGGCCACTTCCTCCTGGTGATCCCGCGCCTGAGGCGCGGGGGTGAAACCGTTAGTGGCGGATCGACGAATGATGTCTTGCGATTGATAAGCCATAGGTCGTCTCCGTTACACCTTTTCCACGTTCACGAGGAAGGACTTAAATTCCGGCGTCTGCGTGTTCGCATCACCGACGAATGGCGTTAACGTGTTAGCGATAAAGCCTTTTTTCGCCACACCTTCGTAGCCCCAGTGGATCGGAATACCGATGGTGTCGATATCCTGACCGTTGGCCTTCAGCGTGCGAATACGTTTGGTCACCACCGCTTTGGCTTTGATGTAGCCGCGGTTAGAAGAGACCTTAACGGTATCGCCGTGGGAGATGCCGAGCTTGTTCGCCAGCCTCTCGCCAATTTCCACAAACTGTTCCGGCTGAGCGATGGCGTTTAGCAGCGCGTGCTTGGTCCAGTAGTGGAAGTGCTCGGTCAGACGGTAGGTCGTCCCGACGTACGGGAACTTATCCGCTTTGCCCAGTGCTTCTTCATCGCCTTTAAAGATACGGGCAGCCGGGTTAGAGATAACGTTCGGGTGCAGCGGGTTGGTGCCCAGCGGTGTTTCAAACGGCTCGTAGTGTTCCGGGAACGGCCCTTCCGCCATCTTATCGATAGCAAACAGGCGTCCCATCCCTTCGGGCTGCATGATAAACGGCCCGACGTTGCTGCCCGGTGCGGCGGCGCTGTAGTCCGGAATATCCATCCCGCTCCATTTCGCCCCATCCCATTTCAGGATCTGACGTTTTGGATCCCACGGAT
The DNA here is from genome assembly GCF_024809055.1 of Citrobacter sp. JUb117. NCBI lineage: Bacteria > Pseudomonadati > Pseudomonadota > Gammaproteobacteria > Enterobacterales > Enterobacteriaceae > Citrobacter > Citrobacter sp. JUb117. The sequence goes on along the minus strand of NZ_JANUFB010000011.1, from coordinate 82,016 downwards.
TCCCCTGCGGGTCAGCGGAGGCGCGGTTATACAGAATACGGCGGTTGAGCGGCCATGCCCATGCCCAGCCCAGCGTATTGCCCAGGCCCGACGGGTCGGCGTTATCACGACGCGCCATCTGGTTGCCTTCCGGTGTCCAGCTACCGGCAAATATCCAGCAGCCGCTGGAGGTAGTGCCGTCATCGCGCAGTTGGGCAAATGAACTAAGCTGTTGGCCTTTCTTGACGATCACCGCACCGGTTGCTGGGTCGGTGATATCAGCCAGGGCTTTACCGTTGCTCTCCATCGCCACTTCTTCTGAAGCAGGTTCATGCGGCGTGGAGTAGTTCCAGGTCATGCTCAGCACCTGTTCCGGGTTCGCTCCCCCCTGTTCGGCGTACATCTTGCGCATGCGCAGGAAGATACCTGCGAGGATTTCACCGTCGGTGGCGGCAATCCCTGGGGCATCCGCGCCTTTCCAGTGCCACTGCAGCCAGCGTCCGGAGTTAACGATTGAGCCGTTTTCTTCGGCGAAGCAGGTGGACGGCAGACGGAACACTTCGGTCTGGATTTTTGACGGATCCACATCGTTCGACTCACCGTGGTTTTGCCAGAAGGTGGACGTTTCGGTGTTGAGTGGGTCGATAGTCACCAGGAACTTCAGTTTTGACAGTGAAGCCACGACCTTGTTTTTGTTCGGGAATGAGGCGACCGGGTTGAAGCCCTGGCAGATGTAGCCATTCACTTTGCCCTGGTTCATCATCTCGAAGTACTGCAGCACGTCGTACCCTTTATCCCACTTCGGCAGCCAGTCGAAGCCCCAGCTATTTTCCGCTGTCGCTTTATCACCAAAGAAGGCCTTCATCATCGAGACGAAGAATTTCGGGTAGTTGCCCCAGTAGTTTACCTGACCTTCCAGCAACGGTTTTGGCGTGTTGGCCGCAAGGTAAGTTTGCAGGTCGGTTTGCTTTTCGCTTGGCAGCGTCATGTAACCAGGCAGGCTCTGCGACAGCAGGCCTAAGTCAGTCAGACCCTGAATATTGGAGTGACCGCGCAGGGCGTTAACGCCACCGCCTGCCATCCCCATATTGCCGAGCAGAAGCTGGATCATCGCCATGGTGCGAATGTTCTGCGCGCCCACGGAGTGCTGCGTCCAGCCCAGCGCGTACAGGAACGACGCGGTTTTGTCTTTGGCGCTGGTTTCAGCGATGTATTCGCAGACTTTCAGGAAATCAGCCTTCGGCGTACCGCAAATGTTTTCGACAACATCCGGCGTGTAGCGGGAAACGTGCTGTTTCAGCAGATTCCACACGCAGCGCGGGTGTTGCAGCGTAACATCGCGTTTGGCGAAGCCTTTTTCATCCAGCTCGTAGTTCCAGCTGGTTTTATCGTACTTGCGTTTGTCCGCGTCATAGCCGGTGAAAAGGCCATCTTCGAAGCCATAATCTTCACGCACAATCAGACTGGCGTTGGTGTAGGCTTCGGTATATTCGCGGTTGAATTTTTCGTTATTCAGCAGGTACAGCAAGACGCCTGACAAGAAGGCAATGTCAGTACCGGAACGAATGGGTGCATAGAAATCTGCCACCGCTGCGGTTCGCGTAAAGCGAGGATCGACCACAATCAGCTTCGCGCCGTTGTGAATTTTGGCTTCCATCGCCCAGCGGAATCCGACCGGGTGAGCTTCAGCGGCGTTACCGCCCATCACCACAACGAGGTTGGCATTTTTAATGTCGACCCAGTGGTTGGTCATCGCACCGCGACCAAATGTTGGAGCAAGACTTGCTACCGTTGGTCCGTGTCAGACGCGCGCCTGGTTGTCGACCGCGAGCATACCCAGCGCGCGGGAGAATTTTTGCGTTAAATAGCCGGTTTCATTACTGGAGGCGGAAGCACACAGCATCCCGGTGGAAAGCCAGCGGTTAACGGTGACGCCTTCGGCGTTCTGCGCAACGTAGTTAGCGTCGCGGTCTTCTTTCATCAGCTTCGCGATGCGGTCAAATGCCTCATCCCAGCTAATTTGTTGCCACTTATCGGAGCCTGGTGCACGGTATTCCGGGAATTTCAGCCGGCTTTCGGAGTGGATGAAATCCACCAGACCAGCCCCTTTCGGGCACAGTGCGCCACGGTTCACCGGATGGTCCGGATCGCCCTCGATATGGAAGATGGATGCTTTGGCGTTTTTCGCACCGTCACCGAGACTGTACATTAACAGTCCACAGCCAACGGAACAGTAAGTGCAGGTGTTACGGGTTTCGCGGGTACGCAGCAGTTTATATTGCCGTGTTTCCGCTAGCGCTACGCCGGGTGCAAAACCCAGTGCCGCTGCCGTGGTGCCTGCCATACCGCCAGCGCAGATCTTAAAGAACTGCCTTCTGCTGACCTGCATGGTTCGCTCCTTGTTTCGACATTGTCACGTTCCCTTCGCGTAGGTGTATCGCGATCGCGAGGGAAGTGGTTGTTATTTTTCTTTGCGGACGGGACCGCAAAGGTCCAGAATTGGGTGAATTTCCCTCCGTCCAGGAGGGATTTGTAAAGAATACCACAATGTTGGTATGTGTGTTCCAATATGGTTAAAAGAAAGTGAATAAGATTATTCAAGAAAACATCGAAAATGTGACAACTTTGACGGGATCGCGCCAGTTGACCCTCTGGAAACGCGAGGATTTGCAACATCCTCAGCCGGATGTCGTCGCTGAAGAAGTGCCCGTTGCGTTGGTGTACAACGGGATTTCGCACGTGGTGATGATGGCGTCACCGAAAGATCTTGAGCATTTTGCGATGGGCTTTTCACTTTCTGAAGGCATTATTGAGTCCCCGCAGGATATCTACGGCATGGAAGTGGTGCCTTCTTGTAACGGATTAGAAGTTCAGGTTGAGCTGTCCAGCCGTCGTTTTATGGGATTGAAAGAGCGCCGTCGAGCTTTGGCCGGTCGTACCGGTTGTGGCGTTTGCGGCGTGGAACAGCTCAATGACATTGGCAAGCCGGTTCAGCCTTTGGCGTTTACCCAGACGTTTAACCTGGCGGACCTCGATCGCGCGTTAAAGCATCTGCACGACTTCCAGCCCGTGGGGCAACTGACGGGCTGTACGCACGCAGCGGCCTGGGTCCAGCCGTCGGGGAATCTGGCGGGAGGGCATGAAGATGTGGGCCGCCACGTGGCGCTGGATAAACTGCTCGGGCGGCGTGCAATTGAAGGTGAAACATGGCGGCAGGGAGCCGTTTTAGTCTCCAGTCGCGCCAGCTATGAGATGGTGCAAAAGTCGGCGATGTGCGGCGTGGAGATTCTGTTTGCTGTCTCTGCCGCGACGACGCTGGCCGTAGAAGTAGCCGAACGCTGTAACCTGACGCTGGTGGGTTTTTGTAAACCGGGCAGGGCGACGATTTATACGCATCCGGAACGTCTGGTGGCGGAGTAACGCCACCAGGCTGCCACAATGCTGCCTGAGAATGCCAGCTCCATCATGACAGCAACGGGCGAGCCGACGATGGCATTGTTCAGTAGCCAGCACAGGCTGCCACACAATGTGTATCCACGTAATTTTCCACCCTGTGTCTGAAACGACGCATAGGTCATCAGCAGGCTTCCTGCGAGCGGCAGCAGGCCCCACATTCCCTGCCAGAGATAAGCACTACACAGCAGTGACCCCATCATAAATCCCCACATGGCCCAGCGGCGTTGCGTCACGATGGCTATCGCATAACGACAGGCGGCGATGAGCATTAATCCTGCGGCGGCGGGTTGATGCAAAAGATAAAAATGAATGGCCAGCAGGCTGGTTGAGCTGGTCAACAGCACTAACGTCATCGCCCGACGCCGGAAATGAAAGGCTGAAATATCCAGCACAAAGCTGATGCAGGCCAGCAGCTGAGAGAGAAAAAATGCGTTCATTATGCGCGCCATCTTGTGAAGAGTGGCGGGACAATAATCTATGCGAAAAGCGAATGCGTTAACCTTTGTTAAGGCGCTGGCGAATGCGGGACAGGCTAACGGGCGTAATGCCAATGTAGTGGGCGAGGTCCCGCTGAGTGAGCTGCAATTCCCAACTGGGAAAGTGTGTCTGAACATACTGGTAGCGTTGTTCTGGCGTATTAAGCAGCAGCATTTGTTCTTTTTTCTCTTTGTAGATCAACTGCTGGACCAGGAGCTGTGTCTTGATGTCCTGATATTCCGGCGCATCCAGCAATGCCAGCGAGATTTCACTGATTTCGCCCGGGGTGATCATTTGCAGGCTGTAATCTGCCGAGGTGTGGGTTAGCCAGTTCAGGTACAGAAAACAATATTCACCCGGGAAGTAAAACTCTTTCACCCGTTCTGAACCGTTGGGTGAGTGATACACCGCACGGGCAACGCCATGATGTAAATAATAAATTTTGCTTTGCCTTTCACCCTGACGCAGTAACCAACTGCCCGCAGAGAGTGGTTTTTTTCGCGAGCCTGACAGCAATTTTTGATCGTATTCGGCTGACATGTTATCTCTCAAATAATTTGAATAAGACAGGCAAATCCTTCCGCTTTTAGTTGTGCGGTGTGAGGGCTATTATTTATCACATCAAGGCACGGTGCCTTACTCAAACAACTAAATTAAAGGGTTTACATCATGAAAAGCATCAAAACTTTTGTCGCAGTTATCGCTCTTGCTACCTCTTTCGGTTCTTTCGCTGCTCAGTCTGTTACCGCTACCGGGTCAACTCTGGAAAGCACTGAAGCAAAAATTGCCGCTCAGGCGGAACGTGCTGGCGCAAGCGATTATAAAATCACTCAGGCCTACAGCGGTAACCGTGTGCATATGACCGCTGAACTGCTGAAATAAAATACCTCAGTACTGTCGAAAGAGCGCCCTTGAGGCGCTTTTTTAGTTTATTCCCGCCATCCTTAACAACGCCGTCATCACAGCAGCGGCGATAATCACCATAATCAACGGCACTTTGCGCCAGGCGAGGAACACTGCAAACCCCACGCCGAGAACGCGCGCCATACCAGCAAAGTGCTCACCTTCGTAAAAGGTGGTCGCCAGGGCGACGGAGAACAGTAATACCGTCGCGGCATCGGAAAGCAGCGCCTGCGAGCGCGTGGAAAATGCCAGACGGCTCCCCAACTTTGCTCCGCCTAAACGCATTAAATAGGTTCCCAGAGAGAGTACGGCGATACCGACGATAAACAGCGTCATGTTGCCCATTATTTTTTCCTCGTCAGTAAGCCAAACAGTGAAAGCAGTACCGGCAGGCCCACCGGCGCAAACGGGACGGCGGCGAGCGACAGCGCAGCACCGCTGCAGGCGCGAACCAGCGTGGTACGGTTTTTAAATGCCGGGACCACTAAGGCCAGCAGAATGGCAGGGAAAACGGCATCCAGGCCGATGGTTTCTGTGGCGGGCAGTAGCTTGCCAACCATCGCCCCAAGCAGCGTGCCCAGCGGCCAGACAATGGCAACGCCCAGGCCGCACAGCCAGTAGGCGGCTTTGCGCTGCTCCGGCGTTTTTTGCGACAGGCCAAACACCACGCTTTCATCGTTCATGATATGGCAGCCGAGGAAACTGGCGGCCCGCGTTCCCACCAGATCGCGTACCGTCACGCCAAACGGCACGTGGCGTGCGTTGACCAGTAAACCGGCAGCAGCAGCGGCAAGCGGATTACCACCGCTGGCAACAATCCCGATAAACATAAACTCAGACGCACCCGCCAGCACTGTAATCGATAGCACAAACGGCACCCACAGCGGGAAGCCGTAAGCCATCGCCAGCGAGCCGTATGACATGCCGACTACGCCGACAGCCAGACAGACTAAAAATATTGCTTTTATCGTGTCGCCTTTGAGACTGGAAAAATAATGTTTCATCCTGCTTTAGCCATATCGAACGAATTTCCATTATAATGAACGCAACAAGATTGCTTTACAAGTCGAACGATTCGTTCGATATAAAGAACATGGAGTCATGTATGACCCAACCCATCAGTATGATTGCGAAAAGCCTGGTGCGTGAACGTCAGCGTACCGGTCTGTCGCTGGCAGAAATCGCCCGCCGCGCGGGTATTGCAAAATCGACGCTCTCGCAGTTGGAGGCGGGCAATGGCAATCCTAGCCTGGAAACGCTGTGGTCGCTGTGTGTGGCGCTGGATATTCCCTTTGCGCGATTGCTGGAGCCGCAGGAGCAAAAAACCCAAGTGATACGCCGGGGTGAAGGGACCAAAGTGGTGGCGGAGCAGGCCCATTATCAGGCTATTTTACTGGCGGCCTGTCCACCGGGCGCACGGCGAGATATCTATCTGTTGTTGACGCAACCGGGTGCTGACCGCATCTCACACCCGCATCCGCCGGGGTCTGTTGAGCATATTATTGTGACGCAGGGGAAGGCGCTGGTGGGACTGACCGACGCGCCGGAAGAGTTAGGCGAAGGGGATTACATTTGTTATCCCGCGGACCAGGCACATATCTTTAAAGCGCTGGAGCCGGATACCCAAGCGATTCTGGTTTCTGAGCAAAACTAACTGTTATGTTGCGTTGTGCCGGATGCGGCGCGTTAGCGCCTTATCCGGCCAACAATACTACTGCAGATAAAACACTTCTTTTAATTCCGCGCTCACCGGGCTGTTGTCCGGGTTGGTGGGCATCACGTCACGCATATGCTTCCACCAACGCTGACACACGTCGGTGCTGGCGACGGCATTCCAGCGCTCTTCGGATTCAATCTCAACGGTGGCAAACAGCAGGCTGCGCTCCTGGTCGAGATAAATCGCGTAGTGATGCGCGCCGTGGGCTTTCAGTACGGCTTCCAGCTCCGGCCAGATGGGATTATGCCGACGCTGATACTCAACGTGCGCGTCGGCATTCACCTGCATCACAAAGGCTTTGCGGATCATAACGCCTCCAGATACAGCGCGCGGACGTCTTCGCGGCTGGCGGTGCGCGGATTGCATGGTGCGCACGGATCGGCGAGTGCTTTGTCCAGCCACCCCTCAATGTCCTCTTTGGTCACGCCTAGCTGGCTGAAGCCTGCCGGAATGCCCACGCGCTTGCTCAGGGCACGGATCGCGTTGATGGCTTCCATGCTTGCTACTTCATCGCTCATCCCACGGGTATCAACCCCCATGGCCTGTGCTATGCGGGCAAAGCGTGCCACGGCGTTTGGACGGTTAAAGTTTTCGATAATCGGCAGCAGGATAGCGTTGCAGACGCCGTGCGGCAGATTGTGCGTCGCGCCCGGCTGGTGTGCCAGCGCATGCACCAGACCCAGACCTGCACTGTTGAACGCCATCCCCGCCAGATACTGACCAAATGCCATTTGCTCACGGGCTTCGAGGTTGTGACCCTCGTCGACGGCTTTAGGCAGCCACTGGTTGATCAGGCGAATAGCTTCCAGGGCATTGGCGTCGGTTAACGGGTGCGCGCCAACAGAAACATAGGCTTCCACCGCGTGGGTCAGGGCGTCCATACCGGTAGCGGCGGTGACTGAGGCAGGAATTTCCAGCATCACGCTGGCGTCATCGACGGCGATATCCGGAATAATGTTCGGATCGATGATGACTTCTTTCACCTTGCGTGCGGAATCAATGATCACCGCATTGCTGGTCATTTCTGCGGCCGTACCCGCGGTGGTGTTAATGGCAACCAGCGGTACGCCGGCATTTTTAACTTTGCCCACGCCGGAATAGGCGGTAGACGGGCCAGGGTTGGCGGTCAGGATTTTCACCGCTTTAGCGGTATCGATCGGGCTGCCGCCGCCGAAAGCGATGATGTAATCACATTCAGCGTCCTGGTATGCGGCAAAACCTTGCTGGACCAGTTCTTCCGTTGGGTTCGGGAATACGTCGTCGAACAGATGATACGACATTTTATGCGCATCAAGGGCGGTAAACAGGCTGTCCAGCAGGCCCAGTTTGACCAGTTGACCGTCGGTTACGATCAGCGCCTTACCCCATTGCTTGTTCGCCACGAGGTTGACCATATCACCAATCGCACCAGCGCCGTGCAGACTGATTTTTGGCAGTGCCAACATAAAGCTCATAAGTATTCTCCTGAATAATAAATCCCTGGTGCCCGATGGCGCTTCGCTTATCGGGCCTACGGTTAAATAGGGACCGTCATGTAGGCCGGATAAGGCAAAGCCGCATCCGGCGTTGAATGAGGGAGGTATCAGTACAGCTCTAATGCGCTGGCCAGTGGGGTCACGCCAAAACGTTTGCCGAGAGCAATGAGCTCTTCACGCGTGATGGTTTGCTTCATACCGCCCATCGAATAGATTTTGACTAAAACTTCGGCCGATTTCTCTGCGGTATCTATCAAACCGAACGCTTCGTCGAGCGTCGGGCCACTGCCAAATACGCCGTGGAACGGCCACAACACCAGAGAATGCTGCTGCATTGAAACTGCCGTCGCTTCACCGATTTCGTCGGTACCCGGCACCATCCACGGCAGAATGCCGACGCCGTCTGGGAACACCACCAGACATTCGGTGCTGCCTTCCCACAGTTTGCGGGTGATCAGTGCAGTGCTGTTTTCCAGCACATAGGTCAGAGCAATCAGATTGGTGGCATGGCAGTGCATGATCACGCGGTCTTTGCCATCGGTGGCTTTAATGCGCTCGCAGTGGGAAAGGAAGTGTGCGGGCAGTTCGGAGGTCGGTACGGCTTCGTGGGTCAGCCCCCAAAGAATGTGGTAGCCAGCGCCGTCGCTGTCGATTTTTACCACACCTAAATTGGCTGCCGGATCGAGCTGGACGTTGCGGAAGAATTTGCCGGAACCGGTAACGATAAACGGCGTGTTAGCCAGCAGCGGCATCGGCTGGCTCAGCGCGATGTAGCGCGGTTCTTCGTGGAAATCAGCGGTAAAGGGGGCGATATCAGCCTCATCCAGGCGCAGCGTCAGGTTGCCGCCGTTACGCTCATCCCAACCTTTCAGCCAGGCATCAGAAGTGGCTTTGATCATCCCCTGGACGAACCAGGAGGTAGTAATGTTTTGCATGGTCGGTGTTCCTGTTTATTGCCCGAACGGGTGTCGGGTCTTACGTAGGCCGGATAAGCGCAGCGCCATCCGGCGTAGTGTTTTGTACGTTGCCGGATGGCGGCGCTAACGCACCTTATCCGGCCTACAAGGCAGTCAGCGCCTTTAGCTACGCTTGCTCAGTACGTCTTTTTCATACGTGCGGACATTGTCCAGCCACTGGCTGCCGGCTGGGGTGTCGTGACGCTGGCAATACATCTCCCAGACGGCCTGCCATGGCAGCGATTTCTGTTCTTCCAGCAGGGCCAGGCGGGCGGTGTAGTCGCCGCTAGCTTCGAGTTGGCGCAGTTGCTCAGTGGGTTCTAACAGCGCACGCAGCAGGGCTTTCTTCATATTGCGAGTGCCGATCACCCATGCGGCAATGCGGTTGATGGAGGCGTCGAAGAAGTCGAGGCCAATGTGTACGCGGTCGAACAGGTTATGGCGTACGATCTCGCTGGCAATCGCCTGAGTTTCATCATCCAGCAATACCACGTGGTCGCTGTCCCAGCGCACCGGACGGCTGACGTGCAGCAGCAGGCGCGGCACGTACAGCATGGCGGCAGAGATCTTGTCGGAAATCACTTCAGTCGGATGGAAGTGACCTGCATCCAGGCACAGTGCGGTCTGGCGGCTGGTGGCGTAGCCCATGTAAAACTCGTTGGAGCCAACGGTGTAGCTTTCTGCGCCGATACCAAACAGTTTGCTCTCGACGGCATCAATATGATGCGCCGGGTCGAATTTCTCGCTGATGACGTCGTCCAGGGCTTCCAGCAGGCGCTGGCGTGGTGCCAGGCGGTCAATGGTGATGTCTTTCATGCCATCCGGGATCCAGATGTTCATCACCGACGGCGTACCCAGCTGTTCGCCAAAGTACGCGGAGACGCGACGGCTGGCTTTGCAGTGGTCAATCCAGAACTGGCGGATGCTGTCGTCAGCGTGTGCCAGTGTGAAACCGTCGGCACTCAACGGATGCGAGAAGCAGGACGGGTTGAAATCCAGCCCTAACTGGTTCGCTTTCGCCCATTCCACCCAGTTTTTAAAGTGTTCAGGTTTGATTTGGTCACGGGATACCGGGGTATCGGATTCCAGGTAGATAGCGTGCAGGTTCAGACGCTTAGGACCCGGGATCAGGCTCAGTGCCTGCTCCAGATCGGCGCGCAGTTCAACGGCGTTACGCGCTTTACCTGGATAGTTACCGGTGGCCTGAATACCGCCGGTGAGCGAACCTTCCGGGTTTTCGAATCCGGCGACATCATCGCCCTGCCAGCAGTGCATGGAGACCGGCAGACGATCGAGCTGGCGTAATGCCTCCTCGACATCGATACCTACCGCGGCGAAACGCAGTTTTGCCAGTTCCCAGGCTTGTTCAAGTTGAGTGGTCATGCGCAAAGCTCCTTTGTCTGTCGTGTTGATTGAAACTGCGCCTGGTAGCGGGCAATTTCACTGTCAGTATTTGGGATGAAGGTTGTCAGGTCGTAGTTAGCGGTCACCACCTGGCGGAAATCATCGACGTTGTTAAGTTCGTCCAGCGTCATCAGCTGAACGCCAATATTGCCGAGCGTAGAGGCCTCAACAGGCCCGGACATGACGCGGATACCGCATGCATCCGCGCACAGTTGGTTGAGCAGGGCGTTCTGGCAGCCGCCGCCAACAATGTGCAGTTGGTTGAAGGCGTGACCACGAAGGTGTGCCAGTTCCTGCAGGACGTCGGCATACAGCAGCGCCAGACTGTCGAAAATACAGCGCGCCAACTCAGCATCCTGAACCGGAACGGGTTGACCGGATTCGCGGCATGCGGCCTGGATTTCTGCGCTCATATCAACTGGGTTGATAAAGCGATCGTCATTCGGGTTGACCAGGAATTGGCAGGCCGGTAGCGCTTCGGTTTTCGCGATCAGCGCGGGCAGGTCGGTAATCTGCCGCTCTTTTAATACGCGTTGCAGCAGCCACAGCCCCATAATATTTTTCAGCACGCGGTAACGTCCTTCCGCGCCGCCTTCGTTGGTGATATTTGCCGCCAGCGCGGCCTCGTTGGCATACGGTGTTTTGCTCTCAAACCCCATCAGGGACCAGGTACCGGAAGAGAGATAAGCGCTGTTGTTATCGGCCAGCGGTGAAGCGATGACCGCGCTGGCGGTGTCGTGGCTGGCGACGGCAACCACCGGGATCTGATTTTTCTGCGGGCAGATCCAGTGACCAATCACGTTCCCCGGATGCGTTGGGCGACCAAACCAGGCTTTGTCTGCGCCGGTCCATGCCAGCAGGGTGTCATCCCAGTCGTCGGTGTTGATATTGACCAACTGCGTAGTGGTGGCGTTGGTATATTCCCAGTTCATTTCGCCGGTCAGGCGGTAGCCGAAGTAGTCGGGGATCATCAGGGCATGCGCCACCTGCGGGACCAGCTCTGGCTGCTGTTCGACCAGCGCGCGGAGCTGATACAGGGTGTTAAAGGGCAGAAACTGAATGCCGCTCCGACGATAGATCTCGCTGTTACCCAGTTGCGCTAAAGCTTGCGACATCACGCCGGTAGTGCGGCTGTCGCGGTAAGAGACCGGCAGACCGACGCGCTGACCGTCTTTACCGATCAGGACGTAATCCACGCCCCAGGTATCAATCCCGACGCTGTCAATCAGGATGCCTTGATCGCAGACCTTCTTCAGCCCCAGGCGAATGTCGTTTTCCAGGCTGTCGATATCCCAGGTGTCAAAACCGTCTGTTTTTTGCAGACAGTTCGCGAAACGGTGGATTTCACGCAGCGTCAGGGTGCGGTGGTCACTGTCGTAACGTGCCAGCATTACGCGTCCGCTGGATGCGCCGAGATCGACAGCGACACAATGGCGAAGAGTCATAGCGAGGTCCTTCTGAGTTTTATTGCACTCAGTCTAAGAACCCCTGGAACGGCGTACCTTCTTGTTAGTGACAGTCACAATAAGCCGCTGGCAGCATGGCAAAGGTGAACGTGATGCTGTTCACAGTTTCGTGTAATGGGCGGGATTTTGTCTGATGTGACCCCTTCCGCATTTCCCGATCTTTCCTGTCGTTTCTTGAAGAATTAACCGTGTTTACGCACTTTGGCGTCAAAAATTTAAGGTGAGGGTCATAACCCTTAATTACTATGCAGCCATGTTCATTTGATCTGGAAGGAAGTCATCATGACCGTACTGCATTGCGTGGATTTTTTTCCGACAGGTAAAGCGCCTGTGGCGATCGAACCGCGACTGCCCCAGACTGCTTTTCCCGAGCATCATCATGATTTTCATGAGATTGTGATAGTTGAGCATGGAACAGGTATTCATGTTTTCAATGGACAGCCCTACACCATTAGCGGCGGGACGGTCTGTTTTGTCCGCGATCATGACAGACACTTATATGAACATACTGACAACCTGTGCCTGACAAATGTACTGTATCGTTCCCCTGATGCGTTTCAGTTTCTGGCCGGGTTAAACCAGTTGTTACCTCAGGAGCAGAACGGTCAGTATCCGTCCCACTGGCGCGTGAATCAGGGCGTACTGCAGCAGGTCCGTCACTTGGTGGGGCAAATAGAGCATCTTGGTGAGGAGATGGATACGCCGACGGCGGCCAATCGCGAGATCCTGTTTATGCAACTGCTGGTGCTGCTACGCAAAAGTAGTCTGATGGAAGCGGCAGCGGATAACGATGCGCGACTAAACCGGCTGATGGCGTGGCTGGAAGATAATTTTGCCGACGAAGTCTGCTGGGATGCGGTGGCTGAGCAGTTTTCGCTCTCTTTACGCACTTTGCACCGTCAGCTCAAACAGCAAACCGGGCTGACGCCGCAGCGCTATCTCAATCGCCTGCGGCTAATCAAAGCACGGCACTTATTGCGCCATAGCGATGACAGCGTTACGGACATCGCTTATCGCTGCGGTTTTGGCGACAGTAACCACTTTTCGACGCTATTTCGCCGGGAGTTTAACTGGTCACCGCGCGATATTCGCCAGGGCCGCGACGTCATGGCCGGAAGCAGCCTCCAGTAACGCGAAAGCTATCAACGTTTTTTACCGTCCGTTTGCTGATAATCATACCCTTTAATGCCGGATGGCGGCTGCGCCTTGTCCGGCCTACATGGATGCCCTGTAGGCCGAATAAGCGCAGCGCATCCGGCAAGCGTTAAGGTTGAGGTGATGTGGTGGCGAATCAGCTAGTCCTTCTGAAATCAGACTTTTTTGCGAGCGAACAGCAGGCCGTCGCCGTCGCCGATCGCTATCCGCAGGATGTGTTTGCCGAACATACTCATGAGTTTTGTGAGCTGGTGATGGTCTGGCGTGGCAATGGTCTGCATGTTCTCAACGATCGGCCGTATCGAATAACCCGTGGCGATCTGTTTTACATTCGCGCCGCAGACAAACACTCGTACACCTCTGTTAACGACCTCGTCCTGCAGAATATTATCTACTGCCCTGAGCGGTTGACGCTGAATCTGGGATGGGAAGATGTGATCCCTGGTTTTAACAACGGCACGCCGTGCCAGCCCCACTGGCGGCTGGGCAGTGCCGGTATGGCTCAGGCTCGACAGGTGATTAGCCAACTGGAACACGAAAGCCAGCAGCGCGATCCGTTATGTAATGATATGGCGGAGCTGTTGTTCGGACAGTTGGTGACGCTTCTCAAGCGCCATCGTTATGCCACGGATAGGCTCCCGGCCACCACCAGTGAGACACTGCTGGATAAGCTGATCACTGCGCTGGCCGGCAGCCATGAGCATACCTTTGAACTGGATAAATTCTGTCAACGGGAGCAGTGCAGCGAGCGCGTGCTGCGTCAGCAGTTTCGCAGCCAGACTGGAATGACCATCAACCAGTATCTTCGACAGGTGCGGGTCTGCCACGCTCAGTATTTGCTGCAACATAGCAAGTTGATGATTGGTGAGATTTCTATGCGTTGTGGCTTTGAGGACAGTAACTACTTTTCGGTGGTGTTTACGCGAGAAACCGGGATGACGCCGAGCCAGTGGCGTCATCTCAGTAATCCGCAGGACTAGCTGGCCATTCCCAGACCGACAATGTTTGCGGCAAGGATAATCACCACGCAGCCGAGGCTCAGCACGCTGACAGGGCGTTTTCCCGCATTGCTCCACTCTTTCATGATCAGGCCGACGATACCGCCGCACAGGACGTAGAAACTCATGTGCAGCATCCAGCTCATGTAGTCATACTGCGCTGGAATTTTGGCATGGCCCCAGGCGTAAAAGAAGAACTGGAGATACCACATCAGACCGGCAAGGGCCGAGAACAGGATGTTGCTGATAATAAGTGGTTTTGCTAACGAGAAGTCGGCTTTTACCGACAGGTTCTTCATTTTTGCCAGACGAATGAAGCAGAATCCCAGGTTGATCACCGCACCGCCGCCCATAATGACTACGTAGCTTGGCAGAGCGACATACAAAGGATCGATACCGAGCGCAGCGGCGGCTTCGTGCATCGGTTTAGCCGCATCCATGGCAAAGGACATCCCTGCGGAGAAAAAGCCGCACATCACCGCCAGTATTAGACCTTTTTTCAGGTTGAACTCTTCGGCTTTGATACCCATCTTGCGTTCTTTTAACTGTCCTGCTCGAGTGACTATCGCCACGCCGATCAGCGCGACCAGCACACCAAGCAGGGTCATACGCCCACCCGGCGTGCCGATGAGCACGTCAAATTTACCGGCAATGATTGGTGTCATTAAGGTGCCAACAATCAGCGTAATGCCGATAGCGATGCCGATCCCCATCGACATGCCGAGATAGCGCATGGTCAGACCATAGTTGATATTACCGATCCCCCACATTGCGCCGAATAAAAATACCGGCAGTAGTGTGGATGCGCTGAATGAACTGTAATAGGCCCAGAAGTCTGGCAGCAGGATTGCGCTGACGAGCCAGGGCAGGATCAACCATGAAACAAAACCGCCTATGGACCACATAGTCTCCCAGGACCAGTGTTGTACCTTTTTAAAAGGGGCATAAAAACAAGCGGCACTAGCGGCACCGATAAGATGCCATAATATCCCCATCGTAATTGCGTTACCCATTCTGGTTCCTTTTAAATTGTCGTTCTGGCTGGATGAAAATCACCCGTTTTGATATTCAAAAGTCTAAAGAGTGAGCAATGAATTAACCTTCAGCATGCTGCCGTAGGATGGGCAATGCTGGCAAAATTCAGGGGATGAAAAGGATGTTGATCACAAATGCTGATCCGCCCCTCTTTTTTGAGAAGGGCGATAATATTAAGGGTTAGCAGATTTTTACCGTCTGAATACCCAGTAGCCAGGCGAGTTTTTCCAGTACCTCACCATGATGACCAAGGCCAATGCTGCAATGATGGGCTGGACCGCCCATGCACCATTGTGTGGTGAAATCGCGAGCCGATAACGGGAAGCGATAGCGGCTGTTGGTATTGCCGATATCCAGGACTTCACCTGCCACTGCTTCCCCTTCGGCATACTGCAAACGCACCCCGTTTTCGGCATCTTCAATGACCGAAAGAAAGGTTACCGGGCCCGGTTTCACGGTCATCTGGATAGACACACCTTTACCCGGTTTACCATGATAAACCGGCAGCGGAACCAGACGCACCGGACCATCGGCCATCAGCGGGTGCGCCGGGCCATCATGTCCCCACAATACAACATCATCAATAAATTCAATTCCATATGGCTCAGAGAATGAACCACCCGCCCCCAGAAGCTGCTGAATTTTCATCGCCAGTACATTTTTGATTTCATATTCACCTGCCACGGGAATACCACGGTGGGTGAGTAGTGTGTTGCCAAGAATGATTGAGGTGATGATGTTCTCGTAAGCATTGCCGTTTCTACCTTCGTAGTAGTAGGCCAGTGCACCGAGTGTGTTCTGGGCAATCAGTTTATCCATGGCGCAGGCGGTGGTAAGTGCGCGATCAAGCTCTGCCGGTTCGCATGTCGGATCCAGCTGAAGCACACGGTACATTTCCTGTTGTTTGACGCTGAGATCTGTCTCGCTGACCTGCTCGCGGTATTCCGCCAGCTCACACATTTCCAGTGGCTTAAAGCGTACGCCTAATTTGGCGGACAGGTTCGTCATATTGCTGTAAACGTCCACCATGCCGTCATAATAGTGTCCGAGTACGCCGACCTGACAGTTTGCCAGCATCTGGCGGGCATTAAGGGCCTGTAACCACTGTGCCATTTGTTGCCAGACGTACTCATCGCCCTGTAACGCACCAACAATCAACTGAAAGCGGATATTCGCACGATTAAATACGTTTGCCAGTTCGGGCGCGCTGCAGGCCTGGCAGTGCGCCAGCCACTCTCCAGTACGTCCGCCCCGATCGGGAATTTGGCGGATTGCCGAATAGGGCAGACCAGGCTCCGGCTGTAGGGCCATAATAATAACTGGCTTATTGATACTCTGTACAAGGGGCAGAACCGTTGCGCTGAGTGCGTAGGTGCTAATGTAAAGACAGACTGCATCGACCGGCTGCTGTTGTAATCGCCTGATAAGATCATCGGCTTTATCGACGTTATCAATCAGGCCGCCATTAATGACGGTGGCCTGTTGCGCCGTCAGACGCTCATCAATCGTTTGCAGGTAACCCTGCAAGCGTGACTCCAGGCCAGCAAACTGGGGCCAGTATGTGTCGAGGCCGATTCCGAAAAGGGCGATGTTGACAGACATAGCAATATTTCCTTGTGAGATAATCCGCAGACTATCTCGTGCTTTGTCTCCCATGTCCTTTATGTCGCTGCCTGTTTCCTACGCAGGTTGGCAAAATTCGCCTGATTTTCCCGGTGGCGCTCACATTTTCATCTTGCAATAGCCCTGTAAAAAGTACGGCATTGATAATCATTTTCAATATCATTTAATTAACTATAATGACTCAACTGCTTACGCGGCGTTAACACTGGCCGCCCGACAATACTGGAGATGATTATGAGTTATACACTGCCATCCCTGCCGTACGCTTATGATGCCCTTGAACCGCACTTTGATAAGCAGACGATGGAAATCCACCATACCAAGCACCACCAGGCCTATGTAAACAACGCGAACGCTGCGCTGGAAAGCCTGCCTGAATTCGCTAGCCTGCCTGTTGAAGAGCTGATCACTAAACTGGATCAGCTGCCAGCGGATAAGAAAACCGTACTGCGTAACAACGCAGGCGGCCACGCTAACCACAGCCTGTTCTGGAAAGGTCTGAAAACCGGTACTACGCTGCAGGGTGACCTGAAAGCGGCTATCGAACGCGACTTTGGCTCTGTTGATAACTTCAAAGCTGAATTTGAAAAAGCAGCGGCAACCCGTTTCGGTTCTGGCTGGGCATGGCTGGTACTGAAAGGTGACAAACTGGCTGTGGTTTCTACTGCCAACCAGGATTCCCCGCTGATGGGTGAGGCTATCTCTGGCGCTTCCGGCTTCCCGATCGTGGGCCTGGACGTTTGGGAACACGCTTACTACCTGAAATTCCAGAACCGTCGCCCGGACTACATCAAAGCATTCTGGGACGTGGTTAACTGGGACGAAGCTGCCGCGCGTTTCGCGGCGAAAAAATAAGCCCCATACAACCTGATGGCGTAGAGCGGTAACGCTGTATTGCCTGATGCACTTACCCGGCCCACATCATGATGCGGGCCGGGTAATATTAACGCCCAAACACCTCATCAATTATTCGGCATTGGTCCTCGTTTAACTCCCCACCTGCATTACGCGAAACGCTGGTGCAATAGCCAAACTTACGCGACACCACGGTTTTAATGGTGGTGACAAAATCCTCGCCAATAGCGTAGATGGACATGTACGTGCCAATCTTATCCTGAATATCACGCAACGCTGCCAGGTCGCCCTGTTTAAACGCCTCGCGTGCGTGGACAAACAGCTCAGGCATCACGTTATTTAGGCCAGAAATAATCCCTGCGCCGCCTGCCAGCAGGTTGGGGATGTAATATTCGTCGTAACCGGAGAGTACGGCAAAATCTTTGCGTACAGCGCGGGTGGTCTGAATCATACTGCGGGTATGGGACTGGCAGTCCACGGTGTCTTTGATACCGGCGAAGTTCGGGAATTCCCCGGCCAGGGTAGCAACCAGCTCAGGTGTTAAATCACAACCGGTACGGGCCGGGAAGTTATAGGCAAACCATTGACCGCTGAGTTGTTGCCCTAACTGGCGGAAGTAGCTCAGCAGCTGCGTTGCCGTTTGTCCGTAATAGTAAGGTGGCAGGATCATGACGGCATCGTATCCCGCGTGATACGCTTCCTGCGCCATCAGTAGCACATCATTCTGGCAGGTGGATGAGACGTTGGCGACCATCTTCAGCGAGCTCATAGCTCGGGCTTCACGGATCAACTGCAGCCTTTCGTCGAGCGTAAAGGAGGCAAATTCCCCAATGCTTCCCATCAGCAAAATAACGTCGATCTGTGCCTCGGTAAGGCGTTTGAGATGCTGGCTCAGACCGTTGAAATCGATCTTGCCGTCATTGTCCATTGGCGTAATGGAAGGACACCAGACGCCAGCAAATTGCGATTGACCCGTCACGTTGTCGACTCCTTAATTGAAATGTTGTTTCAAAACCAACTTACATTGATAGCATGTGTCCCTACGTTTCACACCAACCGTGCTCTCATTTTGAGCGAATAGGGTAGAATAAATAGGGTGTAATGGGGAAAAGTTATCGGGAGAGGGAACAGATGCGATATCCGGTTGATGTATTTGCAGGCAAGATTCGGGATTACACGGGAAGCCGCCCCAGTGCGATTGCGAAAGTTCAGGTCGATGGCGAGCTGATGCTGACCGAATTAGGGTTGGCAGGGGATGAACAGGCAGAAACGAAAATTCACGGTGGGCCGGACCGCGCGCTGTGCCACTATCCGCGTGAACACTACCTACACTGGCGACAGGCTTTTCCTGAACAGGCAGAGTTGTTCGTTGCGCCCGCTTTTGGCGAGAACCTGTCAACGCAGGGCATGACGGAAGAGAATGTTTTTATTGGTGATATCTTCCAGTGGGGTGAGGCGCTGATTCAGGTCACACAGCCACGCTCGCCGTGTTTTAAGCTGAATTTTCATTTTGCTATTAGCGACATGGCAAGCCAGATGCAGGATGCGGGCAAGACCGGCTGGTTGTGCAGCGTTATCGCACCCGGCATGGTATCGGCGGATGCGCCGCTGGTACTGGCGTCTCGTGTGAGTGACGTTAGCGTGCAAGAGGCCATCGCCATTGCCTGGCATATGCCGTTTGATGACGACCAGTATCACCGTTTGCTGTCGGCGGCGGGGCTGTCAAAGAGCTGGACCAGAACCATGCAGAAACGCCGCTTAAGCGGCAAGATCGAAGATAATTCGCGGAGATTGTGGGGAAAATAAGGCGATTATTGAACCTGTAGGCCGGATAAGATGCGTTAGCATCGTCATCCGGCGCAACATGCACAATTACGCACGTTTATACAGCGGCAGCCAGAGCACCAGGCGCAGACCACCCAATGGGCTGTCTTCGGCCTTGACCCAGCCACGATGCTGCTGAATAGCGGTTTCAACAATTGCCAGACCCAGACCAGTACCGCCAGATTCGCGATCGCGCGCTTCATCGGTACGATAGAACGGACGGAAAATCTGTTCTCTGTCTTCGGGGCTCACGCCCGGACCATCATCGTCCACGGTGATGGTAATCCCATCTTTATCCACCGCGAAGCCCACTTCAATCCTGGTGTGTGAGTAGCGCAGGGCGTTGCGAACAATGTTCTCCAGCGCACTTTCCAGCGTATTCGGGTTACCGTACAGCGGCCACGGCCCTGGCGGGAAGTTAACTGTGAACGATTTGCCCATCTGCTCGGCTTCAAAGGCGGCGTTATCCAGCACGTCACCCCACAGGTGATTCGCCTTCACGGTTTCACTGACCAGCGCGTTTTTCTGCTGATTGCGCGACATGACCAGCAGATCGTTGATCATGCTGTCCAGTCGATGCGCTTCCATTTCAATACGCTCCAGCTCTTTGCTCTCGCCGCTACGACGGCGCAGCAGCGCGGTCCCCAGTTGCAGACGCGTTAACGGCGTTCTCAACTCGTGAGAGATGTCCGACAGCAGGCGTTGCTGTGAGGTCATCATGCGTTCCAGCGCCGTCACCATCTGGTTAAAGCTGGCACCTGCCGCCAGGAATTCTTGCGGACCGGCTTCCAGTTCAGGATGCTGACGCAGGTTACCCTGTGCCACTTCATCCGCCGCATTTTTCAGCTTACGTGCCGGTTTTGCCAGACTCCAGGCCAGCCAAAGCAGCAACGGAGAGCTGACTAACATGGTTACGATCAGCAGTAACAGCGGTCGGTCAAACAGCAGGTTGATGAAGTCAGATTGTGAACTGCTGGCAGGCCGAATGAGGTACAGCTGGTAGTTATCTTCGCCATCTCTGACGGAGAAAGGCCCAACCATTTCAACACGACCGTATTTTTTCTTTTGCGGATGATCGGCGTTATCGGCCTGACCAATAAAGTTACGAATGATCTGCATTTCGTTGCGTTCTGCGCCGATCACGCGTCCTTCCGTCGTAACAAGTAATAACCGCTGTCCCGGCGGCGCCCACTTGTCTATCGCACGAAACAAGCGACGCCACCACATCAAATCGTTGGGCGGATCGTTCGCCAGTTCAGCTTCAACGTGCTGCTCAATCATCAACCCCTGGCGCTGTTCGCTATCCAGTAGCTCGGTCATCTGGCGTGAGTCGAGCTTGGGTAACATCAGCACCAGCATCAGCACCAGTGCCAGCGTTAACCAGAAGATGGCAAAGATGCGTGCGGTTAAACTTCCTATCATGAAGCGGAGACCATCAGATAGCCGCGACCGCGCAGGGTTTTAAACCACGGGTGCCCGTCTTTACGCTCCGGCAGCTTACGACGCAGGTTCGAGATATGCATGTCGATAGCACGATCGAACGGTGTCAGGCGTTTGCCCAGCACTTCCTGGCTTAAATGCTCACGAGAAACCACCTGGCCGAGATGCTGCGCCAGCAAATACAGCAGGGTGAATTCGGTACCGGTTAACTCCAGGGTTTGCCCGTCAAAGCTGGCTTCCTGGCGACCTGGATTGAGGCTTAACGCATCCACCTCCAGCGTCGGCGAGCCGTTATCGCTGTTCTGCTGCTGTTCGCTCCAGTGGGAGCGGCGCAGAATGGCGCGGATACGCGCGACCAGTTCGCGGTCGTTAAACGGTTTGGGTAAATAATCGTCCGCGCCCAGCTCAAGGCCGAGTACGCGATCCAGTTCGCTGCCGCGGGCGGTCAGCATGATTACGGGGGTCTGGTGTGTCTGGCGAAGTGCTTTCAGTGTATCAATGCCGTTTTTCTTCGGCATCATGACGTCGAGCAAAAGTAAATCGATGCTGTCATCCAGAAGCTCCAGTGCCTGCTCCCCATCATGGGCAACCAGCACATCGAAACCTTCCATTTCGAGCAGCTCCTTTAACAGGGATGTCAGCTCTCGGTCATCATCAACTAGCAGTATTTTATTCATTTTTTACGTACCTCCGAGGCAGAAATTACGACATCAGGCGGCGCTAATCTATGACTTTACGTTGTTTTACACCCCCTGACGCATGTTTGCAGCCCGAATCGTAAACTGTCTCTCGTTGAATCGCGACAGAAAAGATTTTGGGAGCAAGTGATGGGCAAAGTTACCGCTGCCGTCATGGCCTCAACGCTGGCACTCAGTACGTTTAGCCATGCAGCTGAAGTCGTCACAGGCGATCACTGGCACCTGGGTGAAAGCTCTTCGCAACGTAATGCGCAGAGCCACATGTTTGACGGTATCAGTTTAACCGAACATCAACGTCAACAGATGCGAGATTTAATGCAGCAGGCCAGACATGAGCAGCCTCCTGTTAATGTTAGCGAAATGGAGACAATGCATCGTCTTGTCACCGCAGACAATTTTGATGAAAGCGCTGTGCGCGCTCAGGCAGAAAAGATGGCACAACAGCAGGTTGCCCGCCAGGTTGAAATCGCCAAGGTCCGCAACCAGATGTATCGCCTGTTAACGCCCGAGCAGCAAGCGGTTTTAAATGAGAAACATGAACAACGAATGGAGCAGCTGCGCGATGTCGCGCAATGGCAAAAAAGCTCATCGTTGAATTTATTGAGTAGTAGCAACTCACGTTCCCAGTAGTAACCCTGTTTTCCTTGCCATAGACACCATCCCTGTCTTCCCCCACATGATGTGGGGGTTTTTTTTGCCCAAAATTCCAGTGAACTGCCAAAGATAAACAGCGACTTGCAGAAGGTATTTAGCGCTTATAAAAGCTTTTGTTATGTGTGGCTGACCTCAATGTAACTCACAGCCTTTATGTAGAGCCGTGTGATCTGACAATAGTGCTCAGCTTTTTCCTAAATCCAACACAGTACCATCATGGGTAATGATAAATGTGTAGTAGTGATTTTTTCCATTTAAGGTATAGCTTGCACCATACACCACCCCTTTTTCTAAATTAACCGTGAAGCAGGTACTTGGGTAGGTGAGATGTTTAAAATCGCCGACTAATAATTTTTTACCTTCTCTACCATTAGTTGACAGAATATAGCGGTTTAACACATCGTTTTTATCTATGGTAAAGCAAACACGATTGCCATCTACGTAGATCGCCCGTCGTTCACCGGACTCTGCACCCTCTCTGCCTTTCCCCGGGCACCCGGCCAGAAATAAAAGTAAAGGGAGAAAAAAGAGCGATTTCTTCATATCGGAAAGCTCCCGAGTACCTTTTCATATTTCTGCATTAATTCCAGCGCCGGTTCTTCTGGGTCATAATCGCGGTAAACATAGAGATCGCTATGCCCATCAAACCCATAGTGCTTTAACAACCAGTAATCGCTGACTAAGGATGCTTGCTGCTCCAGTCCGTAATCAAGTAGATTTTTTTCATTTAGACTGTATGTATAATCAGCAGCCCATGAGAACGCCCCGCGTGTTCGTACCCACATTCCATATTGGTGCTGCCAAACATGCATCATTTCATGCAAAAAAAGATGCTGGGCATTTGGTGTTGGCTGTTTTGTTGGCATCGAGAAATCATCTTCGTATTTTATGGTTCTAAACCACATTTCGCCGTCAGGCGTCATCGCCTGACCTGGGTTTTGAGTATCAAAAGGAAGGTAACTTTCCAGATGAATCCAAACTTGATGGTAAAGAATGCTGAAGTCAAAGAGCGAGTTTGCAAGATTTATCTCGCCAAGCCTTAACCTACGCAGTCCCCCTTCTTGGATCGGTTTCCAGTCAATAGAATTAGGGTAATACACTATCTTAATCCCTCAAGATATGTTGATTGAGTATTTATCTTACACCTAAAGTAAAGGAGTAATGGAAAAGTTGTTGAGAGGTCCTAAAAATTCAGAATAAAACGTATTCAGATGACGTATTGCCATACTGGTCCGGCTATAAGAGGGGGCGTAATTTTTTATTTTAATGTGCTATGTTTGCTGCAACATTCCATCCCCGCTTTTCCACACATTGCGTATGGTTTTTTTTGCCCGAAATTTGACACTTTCTTATTGTCTGACTGTTTTAGTTCATCCGTTATACTAGCGGCATATCCTGATGGGAGTGCTTATGAATCAAACTTATGGGCGGCTGGTGAGCCGGGCGGCTATCGCGGCGACCGTGATGGCTTCGCTGTTACTTTTGATCAAAATTTTTGCGTGGTGGTACACCGGGTCGGTGAGTATTCTGGCTGCACTGGTGGACTCTTTGGTCGATATTGCCGCGTCGTTAACCAATTTGCTGGTGGTGCGCTATTCCTTACAGCCAGCCGATGATGAACACACGTTCGGGCACGGGAAAGCAGAATCGCTGGCGGCGCTGGCGCAAAGTATGTTTATTTCTGGCTCGGCGCTATTTTTATTCTTGACTGGTATTCAGCATCTTGTTCAACCGACGCCGATGAAAGATCCGGGCGTTGGGGTAATCGTCACCGTCATTGCGTTAATTTGTACTATCATACTGGTCACGTTTCAGCGTTGGGTCGTTAAGCGTACGCAAAGTCAGGCCGTTCGGGCAGATATGCTTCATTATCAGTCTGATGTTATGATGAACGGCGCTATTCTCGTCGCGCTTGGTCTGGCCTGGTACGGTTGGCATCGTGCGGATGCCTTGTTTGCGCTCGGGATTGGCATCTATATTCTATATAGCGCATTGCGTATGGGCTACGAGGCGGTGCAATCCTTGCTGGATCGCGCCTTGCCCGATGAAGAACGTCAGGAAATTATTGATATAGTGACGTCATGGCCAGGAGTCAGCGGCGCTCACGATCTTCGCACGCGGCAGTCAGGGCCGACCCGCTTTATTCAGATTCATTTGGAAATGGAAGATAATCTGCCGCTCGTTCAGGCGCATTTAGTGGCTGAACAGGTTGAGCAGGCGATTTTGCGGCGTTTCCCGGGATCGGATGTGATTATTCATCAGGATCCCTGTTCAGTCGTACCCAAGGAAGGCAAGATGTTTGAGCTTTCATAATTCGTTGTAAAAAAGTGAGCAGGGCCAGCATTTTGTGTATAAATTACCACCGTTTGGCCTGACCTGAATCAATTCAGCAGGAAGTGATTGTTATACTATCTGCATATTCGTTGGATCGTTTCGATATGCGGAATCGACTTCCGGCAGCAGATTTCATTTTGCATTCCAAAGTTCAGAGGTAGTCATGATTAAGAAAATCGGTGTGTTGACAAGCGGCGGTGATGCGCCGGGCATGAACGCAGCAATCCGTGGTGTTGTACGTGCAGCGTTGACGGAAGGACTGGAAGTCATGGGGATCCATGATGGCTACCTGGGTTTGTATGAAGACCGTATGGTTCAGCTCGACCGTTATAGCGTGTCCGACATGATCAACCGTGGCGGTACTTTCCTCGGTTCTGCTCGCTTCCCGGAATTCCGCGACGAAAACGTGCGCGCTGTGGCTATCGAAAACCTGAAGAAGCGTGGGATTGACGCCCTGGTTGTTATCGGTGGTGACGGTTCCTACTTGGGTGCAAAACGTCTGACTGAAATGGGTTTCCCGTGCATTGGCCTGCCGGGTACTATCGACAACGATATTAAAGGCACCGACTACACTATCGGCTACTTCACCGCACTGGGTACCGTGGTAGAAGCGATTGACCGTCTGCGTGACACCTCTTCTTCTCACCAACGTATCTCCATCGTTGAAGTGATGGGACGCTACTGTGGTGACCTGACTCTGGCGGCAGCAATTGCCGGTGGCTGCGAATTCGTCGTCGTTCCGGAAGTTGAATTCAGCCGTGACGATCTGGTCGCTGAAATCAAAGCTGGCATCGCCAAAGGTAAGAAACACGCGATTGTGGCGATCACCGAGCACATGTGTGACGTTGATGAACTGGCGCATTACATCGAGAAAGAAACCGGACGCGAAACGCGCTCAACCGTACTGGGTCACATCCAGCGTGGTGGTTCCCCGGTGCCTTACGACCGTATTCTGGCATCCCGTATGGGGGCGTATGCCATTGATCTGCTGCTTGAAGGTCATGGCGGTCGCTGCGTCGGTATTCAGAACGAACAGTTGGTTCACCACGACATCATCGACGCTATCGAGAATATGAAGCGTCCGTTCAAAGGTGACTGGCTGGACTGCGCGAAAAAACTGTACTGATTGCAATTGCCGGATGGCGGCTTGCGCCTTATCCGGCCTACATGATGCAAATTGTAGGCCTGATAAGCGTAGCGCCATCAGGCAAACACCCGACTCCATATATTCCCCCACGTTATAGCAAATCTTTTTTTATTCTTTAAAGTTTGGATCGCTTTCTGGCACGCTCTGCTCATCACAACATTAAATAAGAGAGCTGGGCGATGAACAAATGGGGCGTAGGGTTAACATTATTGCTGGCATCGACCAGCGTTCTGGCAAAGGATATTCAGTTACTTAACGTATCGTACGATCCAACGCGTGAGCTGTACGAACAGTACAACAAAGCCTTCGCGGCGCACTGGAAACAGGAAACGGGCGATAACGTGGTGATCCGTCAGTCACATGGTGGATCCGGTAAACAGGCAACCTCAGTCATCAACGGTATCGAAGCCGATGTGGTTACCCTGGCGTTGGCCTATGACGTGGACGCCATTGCTGAGCGTGGCCGTATCGATAAAAACTGGATTAAACGCCTGCCGGACAACTCTGCACCTTACACCTCCACCATCGTCTTCCTGGTGCGCAAAGGCAATCCAAAGCAGATTCATGACTGGAACGATCTGGTTAAACCGGGTGTGTCAGTCATTACGCCAAACCCGAAAAGCTCCGGCGGGGCACGCTGGAACTATCTGGCGGCATGGGGTTATGCCCTGCACCACAATAACAACGATCAGGCCAAAGCTCAGGACTTCGTCAAAGCTCTGTTTAAAAACGTGGAAGTGCTGGATTCCGGCGCGCGCGGCTCTACCAATACCTTTGTTGAACGCGGAATTGGCGATGTGCTGATCGCATGGGAAAACGAAGCGCTGCTGGCGACGAACGAACTGGGTAAAGACAAGTTTGAGATCGTCACGCCAAGCGAATCCATTCTCGCAGAACCGACCGTGTCTATTGTCGACAAAGTGGTAGAAAAGAAAGACAGCAAAGTGGTGGCCGAAGCCTACCTGAAGTATCTCTATTCTCCGCAAGGTCAGGAAATTGCGGCGAAAAACTATTACCGCCCGCGTGATGCTGACGTGGCGAAGAAATACGAAAATGCCTTTCCGAAGCTGAAGTTGTTCACCATCGACGACGAGTTTGGTGGCTGGACCAAAGCGCAGAAAGAGCACTTCTCTAACGGCGGTACGTTTGACCAAATCAGTAAACGCTAACGCAGATGTGTTTGCAGGCCCGGTGGCATAACGCGACCGGGCTTTTTTATTTGTCATCATTTTACGTTACGCTTACCCTTCAATGGGATACAGGAAACGCGTAATGAAAAAAGCAGGCTATTTTTTACTGGTGGTGATGATTATCGCTGCCGCTGCGGGCATAGGTTACTGGAAACTCAACGGTAACCCGGATGCATTACGCCAGATTGTTCTTGAGCAATGCCTGCCGAACCAGCTGCAACGGCATAACCCTGCGCCGTGTGCGGAGGTGAAACCGGATGCCGGGTATGTGGTGTTCAAAGACCGTAACGGCCCTCTGCAATACTTATTGATGCCCACTTACCGCATTAACGGCACGGAAAGCCCGCTGCTGTTGCAATCAGGCACGCCGAATTTTTTCTGGCTCGCCTGGCAAGCGCGCGGTTTTATGAGCCAAAAATACGGTCAGGAAATTCCTGATAAAGCGGTATCACTCACGATCAACTCGCCGTCTGGCCGCACGCAAAACCATTTCCACATTCATATCTCTTGCCTGCGTCCTGACGTTAGAACGCAACTGGATGACAATATGGCGAAAATCAGCACCCGCTGGCTGCCTTTGCCGGGGGGATTACGTGGGCACGAGTATCTGGCGCGCCGCGTGACGGAAAACGAACTGGCACAGCGCAGCCCGTTTATGATGCTGGCGGAAGAGGTGCCGGATGCGCGTGATCATATGGGGCGCTATGCGCTGGCGATGGTGCGTCAGAGTGATGAGTCCTTTGTCCTGCTGGCGACCCAGCGCGATCTGCTGTCGCTGAATCTCGCCTCCGCCGAGGAAATTCAGGATCATCAGTGCCAGATCCTGCGGTAACCCACCTAATCTGGCGTTTACTCTCTGTGCCTGTCCCCGTATTCTTGTTGAAAAAAACAACAGGAGACAGGCATGTCGCTCTGGCTTACGCACCCTCTGTTTATCCCTTCACTGGTGGTTGGCATCACCATTCTGCTCTGGGCTACGTCGCTGTTACCGGAGTTCATTACGGCGCTGATATTCTTCTCTGTCGCAATGGTGGCGAAAATCGCCCCACCGGAGGTGATTTTTGGCGGCTTTGCTTCGTCGGCGTTCTGGCTGGTTTTCAGCGGTTTCGTGTTGGGCATCGCGATACGTAAAACGGGACTGGCGGACAGGGCGGCGCGGGCGTTGTCGTCCCGGCTGACCGATTCCTGGCCGTTAATGGTCGCAAGCGTAGTGCTGCTGAGCTATGCGCTGGCGTTTGTGATGCCGTCCAATATGGGGCGTATTGCGCTGCTGATGCCGATTGTCGCGGCGATGGCGAAACGCGCTGGCATTGTCGACGGTACCCGCGCCTGGTACGGTCTGGCGTTAGCCGTGGGTTTTGGGACGTTCCAGCTTTCCGCCACCATCCTACCTGCCAACGTACCGAATCTGGTGATGAGTGGCGCAACGGAAGGTTCTTACGGTATCCATCTGAATTATCTACCCTATTTAATGCTACATACGCCGGTCCTCGGCTGGCTAAAAGGCGCGCTGCTGGTTGGACTGATCTGCTGGCTGTTCCCCGGCAAGCCCCATGCCCCTATGGATGTGACGCCACCTGCGCCGATGAGTCGCGATGAAAAACGGCTGGCCTGGATGTTAGCGGTGGTGTTGCTGATGTGGGTCAGCGAAAGCTGGCACGGTATTGGTCCGGCCTGGACTGGGCTGGCGGCGGCAATCATTACGCTGTTGCCACGGGTAGGCTTTATTAACGGGGACGAGTTTTCCAGCGGGGTGAACATCCGCACCTGTATTTACGTGGCGGGGATCCTGGGGCTGGCGATCACCGTGACGCAAACCGGCATCGGTAGCGCGGTGGGGGAGGCGTTGCTACACGTGATGCCGCTGGACGCGGATAAACCCTTTACCAGCTTTCTGGCGTTAACCGGTATTACCACGGCGCTCAATTTTATTATGACCGCCAACGGCGTTCCGGCGCTGTATACCACGCTGGCACAGAGCTTTGCCGATGCGACCGGGTTTCCGCTGCTGTCGGTGATTATGATTCAGGTGCTGGGCTATTCCACTCCGTTGCTGCCGTATCAGGCATCGCCAATTGTGGTGGCGATGGCGCTAGGCAAAGTGCCTGCACGGGCAGGAATGCTGCTGTGCATTACGCTGGCTATGGCAACGTACCTGGTTCTGCTGCCGCTGGATTATCTGTGGTTTAGCGTACTGGGGAAGCTATAACGTCTTGTAATCGTAAAAATTTATGTATTGAGAAGGTGAATCGCATTCTGCATGTCGATACCGGGTAATATCGATGTGCATACTTGCGTGCTGGAAACTCAAGGATTGTCTCATGGACAGATTGACCCCTATACGCTGTTGGCCTGCCATTATCTCGATCGTGATTACCCTGACTATCTGGTTTGTTATCCCTTGCCCTCCTGACGTTACCCCCGAAGCGTGGCATCTGCTGGCGTTGTTTATTGGCACTATCGCGGCCATCATTGGCAAAGCCATGCCTATTGGCGCTATCGCGATTGTAGCGATTATGCTGGTGGCAATGACCGGCGTCACTCACCCTGGTAAACCGACTGCGGCGCTGAGTGATGCGCTGAGCGGTTTCTCTAACCAACTGATCTGGTTGATCGGTATCTCCATCATGCTGTCGCAAAGCCTGTTGAAAACGGGGCTGGGCGCGCGCATTGGCTATGGATTTATTGCCCTGTTTGGCAAACGGACGCTGGGTATTGCCTGGGCGTTAACCCTGGCGGAAACGCTGATAGCCCCTGTAACCCCAAGCAATACCGCGCGCGGTGGTGGGATTATTCACCCGGTCATGCGGGCGATTGCCGAAAGCCTCGGGTCTCAGCCAGGAGATAAGGAAAACGGTTCTACCGGCCGCTATCTGGCGCTGGTGAACTACAACATTAACCCGATCACCTCGGCGATGTTTATTACTGCGACCGCGCCTAACCCATTGATTGTCAGCTTTTTGACCAAAGGGACGGATGGGGTACTGAATATGACCTGGGGAATGTGGGCCATCGCTGCGCTTCTGCCTGCGGTCATCTCACTGATCGTGATGCCCATTATTATCTGGTGGCTCTACCCGCCGGCCATTACCCGCACGCCGAACGCACCGCAGTTCGCCCGGCAAAAGCTCGATGCGCTTGGCCCGCTTGCGCTGGCAGAGAAAATCACCCTCGCGGTTTTCGTTTTGCTGCTCTGCCTGTGGGCGGGTGTTCCTGCGATGATCATGGGCAGTGCCTGGACCGTCAACCCCACCAGCGCGGCGTTAATCGGCTTATCAATTTTGTTAGTGACCGGGGTACTCAGCTGGGATGATATTCTCAAATGCCGTGGGGCATGGGATACGATAGTCTGGTTTGCTGCGCTGGTAATGATGGCGGACTTCCTGAGCAAACTGGGCCTGGTCGGCTGGCTGGCGACCAGCGTCGGAAGTGCCATCGATCATCTCGGCGTTCACTGGAGTATCGCCACACTGCTGCTGGTTCTGCTTTACGTCTATTCGCACTACTTTTTTGCCAGCACTACCGCGCATATTACGGCGATGTTCGCGGCGTTCTTCGCGGCGGGATTAGGTCTCGGTGCGCCTCCGGCGCTGCTTGGCCTGATGCTGGGATTCTCATCCTCGTTGATGATGTCGCTCACGCACTACGGCACAGGTACTGCGCCCATCATTTTTGGCTCGGGTTACGTTACGCTGGCTGAGTGGTGGAAAACAGGGCTGGTGATGAGTGTGGCCAACCTGACTATCTGGGGGGTAACGGGTGCCTTCTGGTGGCACTGGCTGGGATATTGGTAACGCGGAGATGACAAGGGGGGCAATGCCCCCCTTACAACAACTTAAGCCTGTTTAGCGGCTTCAGCTGCCTTAACGATCACGGCGAAGGCGTCGGCTTTCAGAGAAGCACCACCCACCAGCGCGCCGTCGATGTCCGGCTGCGCGAACAATTCTGCCGCGTTAGCTGCGTTTACGGAACCGCCGTACTGGATGATAACTTGTTCAGCGATTTTTGCGTCAGCTTTAGCAATATGGTCACGGATGAATTTGTGAACAGCCTGAGCCTGTGCCGGAGTTGCAGATTTGCCGGTACCGATAGCCCATACAGGTTCGTAAGCGATAACCACGCCTTCGAATGCTTCTGCGCCCTGAGTCTTCAGTACTGCGTCGATCTGACGTGCGCACACTTCTTCAGTTTTGCCCGCTTCGTTTTCTGCTTCGGTTTCACCGATGCACAGAACCGGCGTTAGACCCTGCTCTTTCAGCACGGCGAATTTTTTAGCGATCAGTTCGTCAGACTCTTTGTGGTAAGTACGACGCTCAGAGTGACCGATAATGATGTATTTCGCGCCGATATCTTTCAGCATTTCAGCGCTGGTTTCACCGGTGAATGCGCCAGACAGGTTCAGGTCAACGTTCTGCGCGCCCAGGATGATGTGGCTACCGGCAGCGGCGTGGTTCGCCAGGTCGATATACATTTCCGGTGGAGCGATTGCTACTGCACAGCCAGCAACGCCAGCCAGTTCTTTACGCAGGTTAGCAACCAGTTCGTTTACCATGTGGCGGCTGCCGTTCAGTTTCCAGTTACCCATCACTAAAGGATGTCGCATTTCATTTCTCCACGCTTGTCAGCGAATTAAGGAAGATGGCCGCCCGTCAGGGCAGCATGGTCTGTGAAACAGTATAGAGATTGATCATCATGAAGGCTTTGCTTTTTGTCATTTATTCGACCCTTCGAGATTTTCAGATAGCGCCAGCTTAATCGGTTCAACAGCGAAGGTCAGCCCTTTTTCGCCGTTATCTGCCACGACATAGCGAATTGCACCCTCGGTTTCTGCGTAGTAATGCTTACTTTTGCCTGCGGTGAGCAATTTTTGCAGTTTTTTCTGACTTTGTTCTTTGGTCAATAAGGGGGCTACGGTACGGATGACGGCACTCATGTACTCCAGCGCTTTGGCTTTGGCGGCCTTTTGTTCCGGCCCCTGGATCGGCAGCCAGGTTATCTGCATGCTTTTAATTTTCAATGTCCCGCGCTCAAGGGCTGATGACGCATACAGGTTTTCATTGATTTTACTGGCTGCTCGGGTGAGATTTGCCTTATCGCGGCTGCTGTCGATGGCGCGGAATTCATTTAATGCAAGCTTCGGATTCTGCGTATTAAAGTTTTCACGAAATTGGCTGATCGACAGATCAAACGTCGGCGCACCCGCCAGCAGATAGGGGGCAGTGGTTGCCGTCGAGGGCGCTTCCGCCCGAGCCACAGGGCTTGCGGACAGGGCTGAAAACAATAATAAAAACAGAGTAAATCCTTGCTTCATCAATCGTACCTTTCATTATGACTGACCACGATTAAAACGATATACTCGTCGTCTTTCAAGTGGCAGGTGCGTTAGCTGCGTTCATTCACCCGAATCACTTACTTGAGTAAGCTCATCGGGACTCATTCACTTGCCGCCTTCCCACCACTCGAAATCCATAGAGCAAAACCGTCGGGCTTGTCAAAAGGGTAAGCTGTTCTTGAAGGTAATAATAAAGGAACTTACATGACCATACAGCAGTGGTTATTCTCAATTAAAGGGCGTATTGGACGCCGTGATTTCTGGATTTGGGTCGGCCTCTGGATTGTCGGTATGCTGGTTCTGTTCTCGCTGGCGAGTAAAAAACTTCTCGATATTCAGACAGCGGCTTTTTGCCTGGTGTGCTTGTTATGGCCGACAGCGGCGGTGACGGTAAAACGCCTGCATGACCGGGGACGCTCTGGCGCATGGGCGCTATTGATGATTCTGGCGTGGATGCTGCTGGCAGGAAATTGGACGATGTTACCCAGCGTCTTGCCGTGGGTCGTCGGACGCTTTGTCCCCACGTTGATTCTGGTCGGCATGCTGATTGACCTGGGCGCGTTTGTTGGCACCCAGGGCGAGAATAAGTTTGGTAAGGATACGCAGGACGTGAAGTACAAAGCGTGAATACAATGCCAGATGGCGAAAGTGTCACCCGTAGGCCGGATAAGGCGAAGCCACCATCCGGCAAAAGTGACTTCAGGCAAACACCCTTACCAGTAATGCTCAGCGGTCATATGGCCCGGTCGGCGACGCAGGTGTTTGGTCATCTGCCGGGTATCTTTCAGCAACTGCTGGGTATCGCGTACCATCTGTGGGTTCCCACAGAGCATCACATGGCTGGTGGCGGTATCCATCGGCAGACCGACTGCTTTTTCCAGCTCACCGCTTTCAATCAGTGCGGGAACGCGGCCAGTAAGCGAACCTGCAGCTGTTTCACGGCTGACGACGGTCTGAATACGTAATTTCCCTTCGTAACGCTTTTCCAGCGCCTGCATCAGCGGCAGGTAGCTTAAATCGGCGGCATAACGGGCAGCATGGACCAGCACCAGATTTTTAAAGCGATCGACATCTTTGCCCAGTTGCAGAATGGATAAGTACGGGCCGATCGCCGTGCCGGTTGCCAGCATCCACAGCGTATCGCAATCGGGGACTTCATCCAGCACAAAGAACCCCGCGGCTTCACTGACCACCTGTACGTCATCGCCAGGTTTTAGCGCGGCCAGACGTGGACTCAGCTTTCCGTCGGGCACTGTCACCAGATAAAACTCTAAATCGGGGTTGTCTGGTGCATTCACGTAGGAATAGGCGCGCTGGACGCGTTCGCCGTCGATCTCCAGACCAAGCTTGGTGAACTGACCCGCAGTGAAGGGGAGAACCGGCGCGCGCACGGTCAAACTAAACAGGGCGTCGGTCCAGTTCTGTACCTTAGTGACTTTGCCTGTTACCCAATCTGCCATGGTGTCCTCCTGTCTGCTTTGATTGCCTTATCTTCGTTCGTTGCACGAAAGATTTCCAGCCCCGAAGGACTGGAAGGCTCAATCAAACAAATTTGTTACAGGATATGCGCCTGCACATCAGGATCTTTGCGATCAAGGTAGTGGATGGATTGAATACGACGGATCGTGCGCGACTTGCCGCGGATCAGCAGCGTTTCGGTGGTGGCGATATTGCCTTTACGGCTGATTCCATCCAACAGATCACCTTTGGTGATCCCGGTGGCGGAGAAGATAACGTTATCGCTACGTGCCATTTCGTCCAGACGCAGCGCTTTACCGGCTTCAATGCCCATCGCCTGGCAGCGGGCCAGTTCCTGTTCGCCGATACGGCGGTTTTCTTCGCTGTCGCCTTTGACGTCATGACGTGCCAGCAAACGACCCTGCATGTCGCCGTCCAGCGCGCGGATGACGGCGGCAGAAACGACACCTTCCGGTGCGCCGCCAATGCCGTACAGCACGTCAACTTCGCTGTCTGGCATACAGGTCAGAATGGAGGCTGCGACGTCGCCATCGGGAATGGCGAACACGCGAACGCCAAGCTTCGCCATCTCTGCGATCACCTCATCGTGGCGAGGTTTGGCCAGAATCGTCACGGTCAGATCGCCGAGCGGCTTGTTGAGTGCGGCGGCGACATTACGTAGGTTTGTTTCCAGCGGCAGGTTCAGGTCGATAGCCCCTTTGGCGCCAGGGCCGACAATCAACTTCTCCATGTACATATCTGGCGCGTTGAGGAAACAGCCTTTGTCACCAACTGCGAGGACCGCCAGCGCATTCGCCTGGCCCATTGCCGTCATGCGCGTACCTTCGATAGGGTCGACCGCAATGTCTACGGCATCGCCGTGACCGGTACCGACTTTCTCACCGATAAACAGCATCGGCGCTTCATCAATTTCACCTTCGCCAATCACGATGGTGCCGTCAATATTGACCTGGTTGAGCATAATACGCATGGCGTGCACCGCTGCGCCGTCGGCGGTATTTTTATCGCCGCGTCCCAGCCATTTATAGCCAGCCAGCGCTGCCGCTTCGGTTACGCGTGAAAATTCAATGGCAAGTTCTCGTCTCATTGCAAACTCGTAGCAGAAAGGAATGGCGCGAAGTGTAGCACAGGGGAGAGGGCGGGATTATTGATGTGTGTGCGGGATTGCCCCGCACGAAGATATTGCCGGATGGCGACGCTAACGCGTCTTATCCGGCCTACGTCAGATTCGTATCAGTAGGCCGTGCCATCCGCAATGACGGGTTACTCTTCGTGGTCTTCCCACGCCAGGGCGCGTTTAACCGCTTTTTTCCAGCCGCTGTAACGGAAGTTACGTTCGGTGGTTTCGATGCCCGGGCGGAATTCACGCTCGATGACCGCTTTTTCCTGCAGTTCATCCAGGTTTTGCCAGAAGCCAACGGCCAGACCTGCCAGGTATGCGGCACCCAGTGCAGTCACTTCACGGACTTCCGGGCGCTCTACGCGGGTGCCAAGAATGTCGGACTGGAACTGCATCAGGAAGTTGTTGGCGACCGCGCCACCGTCGACACGCAGCGCGTGCAGACGAATACCGGAGTCGGCCTGCATTGCTTCCAGCACGTCACGGGTCTGATAAGCGATAGACTCAAGCGTTGCACGGATGATGTGGTTGGAGTTAACGCCACGGGTCAGGCCAAAGATGGCACC
Source organism: Citrobacter sp. JUb117 (assembly GCF_024809055.1). Lineage (NCBI taxonomy): Bacteria > Pseudomonadati > Pseudomonadota > Gammaproteobacteria > Enterobacterales > Enterobacteriaceae > Citrobacter > Citrobacter sp. JUb117. The sequence continues at coordinate 46,733 of NZ_JANUFB010000011.1, read as the reverse complement.
ACGCGCATACGGGTCCCAGTATGGCGCACCCAGACCGGTGAATGCCGGAACGACGTACACACCGTTGGTGTCCTTCACTTTGGTGGCGAAGTATTCGGAGTCGAACGCATCGCTGATGAGTTTCATTTCATCACGCAGCCACTGAATGGATGCGCCGGCCATAAACACCGCGCCTTCCAGCGCATAGTTTACTTCCCCGGTCGGACCGCAGGCGATGGTGGTCAGCAGCCCGTTTTCAGACTTCACGGCTTTCTCGCCGGTATTCATCAGCATGAAGCAGCCGGTGCCGTAGGTGTTTTTCGCCATCCCTTCTTTCACGCACAGCTGACCGAACAGTGCGGCCTGCTGGTCACCCGCGATACCCGAGATAGGAATACGCGTGCCGCCTTTACCGCCAATGTTGGTCTGACCGTAGACTTCAGAAGAACGACGCACTTCCGGCAGCATGGCACGCGGGACGTCCAGCGCGTCCAGCATTTTGTCGTCCCAGTCCAGGGTATGGATGTTGAACAGCATGGTACGTGAGGCGTTGGTGTAATCCGTTACGTGTACGCGCCCCTGAGTCATTTTCCAGATAAGCCAGGTGTCCACGGTACCAAACAACAGTTCGCCGCGACGAGCGCGCTCACGCGAGCCCTCTACGTGGTCGAGGATCCACTTCACTTTGGTGCCAGAGAAGTACGGGTCAATGACCAGCCCGGTGTTGTTACGGACATAGTCTTCCATACCGTCGCGCTTAAGTTTCTCGCAAATATCCGCGGTACGACGACACTGCCAGACAATGGCGTTATAGATAGGTTTACCGGTTTCACGCTCCCAGACGATAGTGGTTTCGCGCTGGTTGGTAATCCCGATCGCGGCAATTTCGTCGGAACTGATATCGGCTTTCGCCAGCACTTCTACCAGCGTAGAGCTTTGAGTCGCCCAAATTTCCATCGGGTCGTGTTCTACCCAACCGGCTTTCGGGTAGATTTGCTCGAATTCGCGTTGTGAAACGCTAACAATATTCGCATCGTGGTCCATTACGACCGCGCGGGAACTGGTAGTGCCCTGGTCGAGCGCAACGATATATTTTTTTTCAGTCATGATTTTTGTCCCGTAGTCACATTACTGCGAAGCTTTTTGTTGAGTGTTGGCCGCGACGTCTTTCTCTTCAATCGCGCAGACATCGCACGGCAAATGGCGACCAATCAGTTTGCGATATGCCCATGCGCCCAAAATCGCGCCGGTAATCGGGCCAAACACCGGTACCAGGAAGTAAGGAATATCGCGACCGCCCGTGAAGGCAATCTCACCCCATCCAGCCATCCAGGCGAAGAGTTTCGGTCCGAAGTCACGTGCCGGGTTCATTGCAAAACCGGTCAGTGGTCCCATAGAGGCACCAATAACTGCGATCAATAAACCGATCAGCAGCGGCGCCAGTGGACCACGTGGCACACCGTTACCATCGTCGGTCAGTGCCAAAATCAGCCCCATCAGAATAGCGGTAATGACCATTTCAACTGCGAAGGCCTGCACAAAATTGATATGCGGGTTTGGATATGTTGAGAATGTCCCTGCCAGATTGAGGCTTTCAGCGCTACCGCGCACGATATGGTTGGTTTGTTCGAAATCGATGAAAAGATTGTAATAAAGCCCGTAAACCAAAGCCGCTGCGCAAAAGGCGCCGGCAATTTGTGAAATGATAAAAGGTACGACTTTACGCTTATCAAAGCAGGCAAACAGCCAAAGTGCGATTGTGACCGCCGGATTCAGGTGTGCACCAGAAACGCCTGCCGTCAGATAGATAGCCATCGCTACCCCCAGACCCCAGATGATACTGATTTCCCACTGCCCAAAAGTCGCCCCAGCGACTTTGAGTGCAGCAACACAGCCCACACCGAAGAAAATCAACAACCCGGTACCGAGGAATTCAGCAATGCACTGGCCTTTCAAGGTTGATGTTTGACTCATAATCGGATCCTGAAGAGAGATTAATGTTTATTGTGTGCGAGAAGGTCACTGACATCCCCGGAGCCCGGTAGGCACACTGTTAATTTATCGTTAACGAGCAAAAACGAGAAATATCGAAATTAAAATGTGTGTGCTGCATCAACAAAATGAGCGTTTTCGCGCCATAACGAGGTATTTGTAATACATAACTAGTGTGAGCTGAATCATTTCATTAACCAATATGTTAACACTTTTGAGCTATAGGGTGTTTGTCGCCAGGACAAGGATTAAAAGTGTTGCAAACCGCAATCTACGCGGGATGCTGCTGGACAGGGATGGCGCGGCTTCATACAATCGGTGCTAAGTAGAGAACGCGCGTTTTTATTAAGGCGTCACCGTTATCGGGACGAGGATTTATATCCATCAACGCCTTGCAATTCAGGAGAGGTATGACGATGTCATTAGAAGTGTTTGAGAAACTGGAAGCAAAAGTACAGCAGGCGATTGATACCATCACGCTGTTGCAGATGGAAATCGAAGAGCTGAAAGAAAAAAACAACTCACTGTCGCAGGAAGTTCAGTCTGCACAGCAGCAGCGTGAAGAGCTGGAGCGTGAGAACAACAGCCTGAAAGAACAGCAGAGCGGCTGGCAGGATCGTCTGCATGCTCTCCTGGGGCGTATGGAAGAAGTCTAATTCTGATTTCTTGAGAAAGGCATCCATTATGGATGCCTTTTTACTATGTAGACTTTAGGATATCGTAATTCCCAAATTTCAAAGAATACGATATGACAAAAAGAAATGATATTATTGATAATTCGGATCGATTTATCACCAGAGATATTAGATACGGTCTTATCTATACAGAGAATCTAGGATGGATTGATTTAGGTCATGCCAATCCGGCTGGAGCTGAAAAGCTCTGGTTTGAAATGACAAGGGCTCGTGGTGGTGATAGCGAATTTTATGAAGTAAATTATCATCAAAGTATGTCCAAAAGCATTCATGGCCTAAATATTAATACTGGCATATATCGTAGATTTATGGTGCGACGAGGATTGCAGGAACGAACTCTGCAAGGTGTTGCTTTATCGATATTCTTAAGTACGTCACATCGCTTTGAATCCTTACAGGATTTTTGGCCTTACGTTTATTTAACTGATAGTGGCTATAGTGCCGAAGATTTGGTATCGAATTTATTTGGTTTTTACCAAGCAGTACATTACGCAGATTACACCTCTTATCTTCAGATATGCTCGAAAGAAAAGGCTTATCGGATATGGGACTTCTATGGTCCGGTTGGTGAATTTAAGAATAAAAGCGTCATTCCGTTACTGTTTCCCGATCCTTTAGATAAGGGGACGAAACATGAACCCAATTCAGGGGAGTTACCTTTATTTATGGATGTAATAAAACCTGTTGCAAATCCTGATTATGTTTGGGAACTCAGCATATGATGTCTCGTATATCAGGTATTATTATTGGTTTTATGATTTTCTTTGCGCTGTTGTATTGTTATTTCATGGCGAGCATTTTTACAAAAAAAAACTATGCGCAGAAGAATTTATTAATTTATCAGCTGTTAACGCCAGAACCTCTTAAACAGGTTCCAAGGGTATCCAGCGACTGGTTTTTTGTAAGCCATGCAGATGAAGGTAGCCATCTTCAACGCAGTGAAATAGTTTTTACGGGGATACCAAAGAGTGATGTTCAGAGAGCAGAGGAAAAATTAAACGCATACATTGAATCTTATCCTGCAAGTCGCGAGATGATGAGTGTCGTTGTTGAAGCTAGGGCTGGGAATTATGATGTGAAAGTCATCCACTACAAATCGGATGAATGAAAATAAAAGGCCATCAAATTTGCTGATGGCCTTTTTCGATTACTCGATATCGAGCGGGTCTTCTGAGAGGATCATCCCGGTATTGTCGGCGTACAGGTGGTCGCCGGAGAAGAACGTCACGCCACCGAAGTTGACGCGCACATCGCTTTCCCCAATGCCTTCACCTGCGGCACCCACCGGAATAGCGGCAATTGCCTGGATACCGATGTCCAGTTCTTCCAGATCGTCTACCTGGCGTACTGAACCGTAGATGACCAGACCTTCCCATTCATTCTGTACCGCCAGGCGCGCCAGTTCGGCATCAACCAGCGCACGACGGACAGAGCCGCCGCCATCGACCAGCAGAATGCGACCACGGCCATTTTGTTCGAGCAGATCGTACAGCAACCCGTTGTCCTCGAAACATTTTACCGTGGTGATTTGTCCGCCAAACGACGACCGTCCCCCAAAGTTAGAGAACAGTGGTTCCACGACGTTGACATCTTCCTGGTAGATGTCACAAAGCTCGGATGTATCGTATTTCATAGGCTCAACGTTCAGTTGCTGCGAGAATTTTTAGTATATCGCGCTATGTGTACTGTTGGCAAAATCATCAATTGTTAATTAGTGTCCAGATCAATAACTATTCGTATTTTTCATTGAAAAACAGTTAATTGCTGATTTTTAAAACAGCCGATACTGACCTACAATTACCCGTATTTCCATCTGTAAAGTATCCCCGAGGTATCTCCGGAAGATTGCTGGAGCATAAAAGAAAGCCCTATGAGAACGATCAGATTCACCAAAGCCGTGCTGATGCAACTCCCCGTTCCCTGATGCCGGCAAACGCCTTGAATATGCTGATAGTGTCGTTAATGGGTGCGGCTGCGCGTTACGTCTAGTGGCAGCAAAAGTTTTTGTGTGTCCCGAAAGCGCGACGGAAAATTTTACCGTGTGACGTTGGGCAAGTTCCTGGATATGACTATTGAGCAGGCCAGAGAGCGGGCATATGGTTTGGTGGCCCGTTCAGGCGTGAAGAAAAAGGCAGTAAAGCCCAGGCTGATTTATGGGCACGTGTTCTGCGTGCTGTCTATCGCTATGCATATGATAGCTACCGTGATAAAGATGGTGGGAGATTGTTACCGGATCCGCCCACAACCATTTTAAGTACAAAAATGCTTTGGAATGGAAATACACGGAGAACAACTAAAATCAGAAATAATGATTTAGGCAACTGGCTCAAGGCCCTTGATACCGTAAGACAATGGGCTATAGCAGGCTATAAAACTGATGTGTTGATGGGGGGTGAAGCCCAACCGTACGGAAATGTACGCTAAGAACGTAACTTTATGATTTAAATCTATAAAGTTGTTGAATTATTGGTTTGATTTACGTTGATTTGATGGCCAAGTACGCTCGTATTGCAAGTAAGCGTGTTCGGGAATAGCGACGAGTATTGCAGACAGTCTGCTAAGTGGTCTTTATTTCAGCAGATCTGCCTGCCAATTCGATTTACCTCTGCTGCTGGTTGTAACCAACCGGGCGGCTCCAGTCATCGTCGTATTTGATATTCCCTTCGATATAAAACCACTCAATGCCTGAGTAGGTGATGGCGATATTTTCCATCATGCCCGGAGTGTGGGAACCCGGCATATAAGCATGAGCAGCATTGACGGACATGATTACGATGTTGTTAAGCGTAATTCGGTAAATCTCGTATTCGACACCCGCCTCGTTGATGTCGTAATAGTGGATTACTGCCTTTTGCAGCCGCTTACTTTGGCAGACTGCAACCGCAAAATATGGCGAGGTCTTATCGATCTCTTTGTGCAGGGTAAAAGCGTTGTGTTCGCGCGAACCCATCAGCTTACCAGTGTTGCGGCATGTGTTTTGGTACACACCGTAACTGCTGTTCATGATTTCAATTGCACCCTCACGGCCCAGCGCCATGCAACTGCCTTTGATCAGCTGTCCATTTTCATCATAAATATACATATAAGCTGGTAATGACATTTATAGATCTCCTTATTTTGTGCTTAATATTTGCCCGTTTCTGTCAATGAAAAAGTTGTAACGGTAATTCTTTCCGTTCAACGTGTATGAAGCCGCATAGATATAGCCCGGCGTTATCGGTATTTTTAAGCACGTTTCAGGATAGGAGAGAGCTACATGCGAATTTTCCGCCAATGTCTTGTATTCATTCCCCTGCTCAGAATAAACGCCGTATCGGCTCAGAACGTCCGATTTATTAACAGAGAAGCAAAGCGAATTATTTATAATAGGGAAACTACGCCATGGGGGAACGCTGTCGCCAGCGCCACACCCAGCCAGCGCAAAAAAGGCAGGAATGAGAAAGTAGTGTTTCAATGCGGGAACCTCCCTAATACTTTCTCATAGCGGGATATGAGGCTAAGGACAGGCTCAGATGGATCGTAATCCTTGAGGCGATACAAATCAGAGCGGTTGCCGAATCCATACGTTTTAAGCAGCCAATAATCAGCCACCATTGCAGCCTGCTGCTCTAAGCCGTAATCCAAGAGTATAGCCTTATCTAACGTGTAATAGTAATCAACTGCCCAAGAGAACAGGCCCCGCATCCTTACCATCATCCCGCGCTGATGCTGCCAAACGTGCATCATTTCATGTAAAAAAAGATGCTGCCCACCAACGCGATCGTTATTAACATGCGGCTGTGAAAAGTCAGGCTCATAAGTACCTTCCTGAAAGTACAATTCGCCGTTGGGCGTCATGGCGTAGTTGTTCTTTTGGAGGTTGAAAGGTAGATAGCTGCTGCGGTGGATCCAGACTTCGTTATAGCGGATGGTGAAAGCGTAGAGGGTACGGGCCAAGTTAATCTCACCAAGCGTAAACAGCCGTAACCCGCCCCGGTCTATCTCGTTCATTTCCCTTATCATTGGAGACATCATCCATTGGTAAAAAACACCTTAATACGCCTTAAAGTAAATTTTTTCCTGTTAAAAAATGCGGGAAATATCAGAAATTGTCACAAACTGCGGCTACGCCGCTTCTAGCGTTAAGCCCCTCTGGTTTGGGGAGCAACCGTACGAGATCGTACGCTAAGAACGTAACTTTATGAATTTAAATCTACAAAGTCGTGGCGTTGTCGGTCAGGTTTACGTTGATTAGATTACCGGGTTTATTAGCACAGTTAATGCCGGAAACCGCACGGATACTGGCATTAATGGAGAAAGTAAATAAAACCCTCATTTTCTTTACTCGCCCAATCTGCTTAAAAAATGCACTTAGCGTATGCTCTCGTACGGTTGGGCTTCAGGCCCCGTGATCGGTTAAGTAAGCTGGGAAACGCTGATTTTAGTACTTATAGGTCACGGTGTTTACCGTTCGTTGGTATCCCCCCGAGGTATCTCCGGAAAATATGAAAAACATGGAAAAACCTCGCGACCCTCTATTTGTAAGGGTTGCGAGGCGTTATGCGATTCTAAAAATTGAAATTGTTAATTGATATTTGTCAGTTAAACAGACCACTGGCTTAGGAAAATTCCAACCACAAACAGCAGGTTAGTTAATAGTGCCGCTTTTACGGTGCGTTCCAGCATCGGGCGCATTGCCTCAGGGTTCATCTCACGCATCACGTAACGCGCCTGTTTGAAAAGCAGCGGAGCGGCGAGGATAAACAGCCATCCCCACAGACTTTGCAGCGAAAACAGATTAAACAGCGCCAGGCAAACCAGCGTCCCCATCAGCAGGCAGGCATGGTAACGACGTGCATTCACGGCCCCCAGACGCACCACCAGCGTGTTTTTACCGTTCTCCCTGTCGCTGTTGATATCACGCAGGTTATTGACGTTGAGCACGGCGGTAGCCAGCAGACCGCAGGCGGTGGCTGGCAGGATCAGCGCGGGGATCAGCGTATGGGCCTGCAAATACCAGCTACCCATCACGCTCAGCCAGCCGAAGAAAACCAGCACGGAAATATCACCGAGGCCGATGTAGCCATAGGGGCGATTGCCGACGGTATAGGTGATCGCCGCGATAATCGACAAGCCACCGAGCACCAGGAAGCCGACAAAATCAGCCATCGTGTGGCAGGCCACCGCCACTAGTGCCAGGCCGGACAGGCAAATTAAGGCCACGGTGACCATTAATGCGCGCTTCATCTGCTGTTGGGTGATCACCCCTTTTTGCATGCCACGCAGCGGTCCAATGCGGTCAGGCTTGTCGCTGCCTTTGACAGCATCGCCATAGTCGTTTGCGAGATTGGACAGGATTTGCAGCAGCCCCGCCGTTATCAATGCCAGCAGAGCTACCAGCGGATCGAAATACCCTTGCCACCATGCTAATGCCGTACCGACGATGATCGCCGCGAAGGCGAGCGGTAAGGTCTTAGGTCGTAAACTTTCCAGCCAGGCTTGTGAGCGGCTAATTTGTTGTTGTTCAGTCATATTTAGCGCCAATAAAAATGGGGCTTTATCAGCCCCATCAACAGTGATGAAAATGCATTGAACGCGATTATAGGATAAAACGGCTCAGATCTTCATCTGCGACCAGCGCATCCAGATGTTTGCTCACATATTCGGCATCAATTGTGATGCTTTGGCCGTTTAAATCGCTCGCATCATAGGAAATATCTTCCATCAGACGCTCAAGCACGGTGTGCAGACGACGGGCACCGATGTTCTCGGTGGTTTCGTTGACCTGCCAGGCGGCCTGAGCGATGCGCTTAATGCCATCTTCCGTGAACTCAATATTAACGCCCTCAGTTGCCATCAGTGCTTTGTACTGGACGGTGATGGAGGCGTTAGGCTCAGTCAGGATACGCTCAAAATCGCTGGTGGTCAGTGCCTGCAATTCTACACGAATTGGCAGACGACCCTGCAGTTCCGGGATCAGGTCGGACGGTTTCGCCACCTGGAACGCGCCGGAAGCGATAAACAGAATGTGATCTGTTTTCACCATGCCGTGCTTGGTCGAGACGGTGCAGCCTTCGACCAGCGGCAGCAGGTCGCGCTGCACGCCTTCACGGGACACGTCCGGACCGGAGGATTCACCGCGCTTACAGATTTTGTCGATTTCGTCGATAAACACGATCCCGTGCTGCTCAACGGCGTCGATAGCGTCTTGCTTCAGTTCTTCCGGGTTTACCAGCTTCGCCGCTTCTTCTTCAATCAACAGCTTCATGGCTTCTTTGATTTTCAGCTTACGCGGTTTTTGTTTCTGGCCGCCCAGGTTCTGGAACATGGACTGCAGCTGGCTGGTCATCTCTTCCATGCCAGGAGGTGCCATAATTTCTACGCCCATCGGCGCAGCGGCGAGATCAATTTCAATCTCTTTGTCGTCCAGTTGGCCTTCACGCAGTTTTTTACGGAATGCCTGACGTGCAGCGGAAGGTTCCTGAGGCTGTTCAGACTGTCCCCAGTTATTTTTAGCTGGTGGAATCAGTACGTCGAGAATACGTTCTTCCGCCATTTCTTCGGCGCGGAAGCGGTTTTTCTCGATCGCCTGGACGCGGACCATTTTAATGGCAGCATCGGTCAGATCGCGGATGATGGAGTCAACTTCCTTACCCACATAGCCGACTTCGGTGAATTTCGTGGCTTCAACTTTGATGAACGGTGCGTTGGCTAGTTTTGCCAGACGACGGGCGATTTCGGTTTTACCGACGCCGGTTGGGCCAATCATCAGAATGTTTTTTGGCGTAACTTCATGGCGCAGCTCTTCGTCGAGCTGCATGCGGCGCCAGCGGTTACGCAGAGCAATCGCCACGGAACGCTTGGCGTTATCCTGGCCGATGATGTGTTTGTTCAGTTCGCTGACAATTTCGCGTGGGGTCATTTCAGACATGGGGGATCCTTACGCTTTGGAGTTCAATTCTTCGATGGTATGGAAGTGGTTGGTATAAATGCAGATATCCCCTGCAATATCCAACGCTTTCTCAGCAATCTCGCGGGCGCCAAGCTCGGTGTTTTCAAGCAGAGCACGTGCCGCAGCCTGGGCGTAGGGACCGCCGGAGCCGATGGCAATCAGATCGTTTTCTGGCTGAATGACATCGCCATTACCGGTAATGATGAGTGATGCAGTCTCATCGGCAACAGCCAGCAGCGCTTCGAGTTTGCGCAGCATACGGTCGGTACGCCAGTCCTTCGCCAGCTCAACGGCAGCTTTCACCAGGTGACCCTGATGCATTTCAAGTTTGCGTTCAAACAGTTCAAACAGCGTGAATGCATCCGCAGTGCCGCCCGCAAAGCCCGCGATGACTTTGTCGTTGTACAGACGGCGGACTTTTTTCACGTTGCCTTTCATTACGGTGTTACCCAGTGTGGCCTGACCATCACCGGCGATTACCACATGGCCGTTACGGCGTACGCTTACTATTGTTGTCACGAGCAGACCCCTTGGTTACAAATACGGAATTCAGGCCCCGCACAGATGTACGGGGCGTAATGCAAGTATAGATGGGGGGGATTTTGGGGGTTTCAACCCCCGGCAGACAGTCGAATACAGTTTGTGTGACCCGCTACTTTCAAACGGCTGATGGTGTTGTCAGCGTTTTCTTTGCCTTTGAGTGGGCCAATAACCACGCGATTCCAGCCGTTGTTGGTGGTAATACGGGAGTTAAAGCCCTCAAAAGCCAGCTGTGCACGCACGGTTTCTGCCTGTTCAGCCCCTTTAAACGACCCACACTGCACCATCCAGCGGCGCTCATCTTTTTTCTCAGCAGTCTGCTTCGGCACTTCGGTAATCGGTGCTGCTGGCTGCGTCTTCGGCTGAGCGGCAGCGGTATGTGCAGGCGTCTGCAGCAGATCCTGGTATGGCTGTTGGGCCGCAGGTTTGGGCTGCGTTTGACGAGGCTGCTGCACCGGCGCGGCTTGTGCGGTACGCGTTTGCTGCTGCTGAGTCTGCTCCGTTGCCCGAGGGCGTGGCTGCTGAGCCTGCTGCTGCGCGTTGCTCCATTGCTGTTGCTGCACCTGACGCTGACGCTGCAGCGTTTGCTGGCGCTGCGCAGGCGTTTGCTCATTCCACGGAACTTCGTTGAGCTGAGTAGGCTGCTGACGCATATCAGCCTGCATTTGCGCCAGCAACTGACGCTGCTCATTGGTCAGCTGATCGGCATTCAGCACTTCACCGCCCGCAGAGGGTTCGGTTGGTGCACGCACGCCTGGTTGACGGCTTTCAAGTTCTTTGATGTATCGCCAGCGTTCTTCCGGCTTCGGCGGAATGCCATTGCCGGTAACTTTCTGGTTTTGCAGCGTCTCGGACTCTTCTTTCTTGTGATGCGTAATGAAGTACAGACCACCGATAAAGGTCACGAGTACGGCTGCTGCAATAGCGACCATCGCGGGTGAAACCGCAGGCGTATTGCGTTGCTTATTCCGTGAGGTGCTCTTTTTGCGCCGCGAAGGTGCCGGTTGGCCGCGACGTACATAATCTCGTTGTGCCACTATCGTTTCGCTGTATTTATTCGTTCGTCAGCCCGCCATGTTACTTAAGCGGCGGGCCTTTGACCAGACAGGGGAGTCCGAAAGCACTTTACTTTACGTCAGTGCCCGGGTGGTGCCCCGAATAATGAGTTCACAGTCCAGTAAACGTGACCCGCTGCTGACATTTTGCCCCTGGAGTTGATCGAGCAGTAACAGCATAGCCTCACGTCCGATATCGAAACGCGGCTGTGCGACGGTTGTCAGCGGTGGATCACAATATTCCGCCAGTGAAATGTTATCAAAGCCAATAATCGACAGGTCGTCAGGCACTTTCAGTCCCTGGCGTTTGGCGTAGGAAAGTGCGCCCAGCGCCATGACGTCGCTGTGGCAAAAGACGGCTGTCGGTGGTTGAGGCTGTTCAAGCAGTTGCTTTAGCGCGTTAGCCCCCGCTTCGTAGGTAAAATCACCGCGCGCAATAAAATGCGGATCGACGGTAATCCCGCTGCGGCGTAACGCCTGAACGTAACCTTGCAGGCGATAGTGGCACAGTGGCATATCTTCTGGTCCGGCGATACAGCCGATGCGTTTGTGCCCCAACTCCAGCAGATAGTTCATCGCGTTAAAGGCGGCGGTGAGGTTATCAATGTGAACGGTGGGCAGTTCCAGCTCAGGTGCGAACTCATTGGACATCACCATCGGCGGTAAATTGCGCTGTTCTTCTACGCTGGCATCAAATGGCAGGCGTGAGCTGAGCAGCACCATGCCGTCAATTTGCTTGGTAATAATGAGGTTAAGAAAGGTCTTTTCCTGCTGGTTCTGATGCGCGCAATCGCCGATCAGCACCAGATAACCCTGCTCGGCGGCGGTGACTTCAATGCCGCGAATGACTTCGCTGAAAAAGGGATCGCAAATATCCGGGACGATGACCAGGATGGTACGTGATTCATTACGCTTAACGTTGCGGCCCATTGACTGCGGTAAATATCCTACTTCCAGAGCGGCCTGCTCAACCTTGTTACGGGTTGACTGAGAGACTTTGTCTGGATTCATCAATGCACGGGAAACGGTTGCCGTGGAGACCTTCGCCTTCAGGGCAACATCTTTCATCGTTGCGGCAGTGACCTGCTTGTTCGGTTTCACTCTTTCTCCTCGCCAGGGCGCTGCTGGAGCAGCTCTGTCCCTGGGTAACCTTCATCTGAAACATTTTTATCAGATAGTGAATCGAAGCAGTTACAGAATTTTCATAAAAAGTGTGATGGATATTTAATTTTACGATCCGCCTCGCATCATGAGGGCTTATCCCTCAATGGGATCGACATCCAGCACCCATTTGACCTTGCGTGCTTCGGGCAGGGTATTGATCAACGCCAGCGTGCCGCTGACGATATGCTGCAGTCGAATTCGTGACGGATGTTGCAACAAAATTTGCCAGCGATAGCGACCGCCACGTTTGGGGGCCAGCGCGGGAACCGGGCCCAATACCCACAGCTTATCGTCGGCCAGCGGGCTGGCCTGAATCAGATTACGTAACTGTTGTAAAAACAGCGGTGCCTGCTGGTTGTTGTGATCTTCAGCCCGCACGATCACGTGGCTGGTCCACGGTGGGAGCTGCAACGTTTGTCGCTCGGCCAGTGCCTGCTCGGCAAAGGCGTCATAGCCTTTATGCAATAAGGTTTGCAGCAACGGATGTTCAGGGTGATGCGTCTGCAATACCACTTCGCCCTGTTTCCCGGCACGTCCTGCGCGCCCGGATACCTGGGTATAGAGCTGGGCAAAGCGCTCTGCGGAGCGGAAGTCAGCAGAGAATAATGCCCCGTCCACATCCAGCAGCGCCACCAGCGTGACGTCCGGGAAGTGGTGGCCTTTCGCCAACATTTGCGTCCCGATAAGAATGCGTGCTCCGCCGCGATGGACCTCCGCCAGATGCTGCTCAAGCGCCCCTTTACGGCTGGTGGTATCGCGATCGATACGTGAAATCGGCACGCCGGGAAAGAACGGCGCTAAGGCCTGTTCGAGCTGCTCGGTGCCGAGTCCAACCGGTACCATATGCGTAGAGCCGCAGGAGGGGCACTGACGCGGTATCGGGCGCTGGCTGTCGCAGTGGTGGCAGCGCAGATGATGCTGTGCCTGATGCAGCGTGTAGTAGTGATCGCAGCGTGGACATTCAGCAATCCAGCCGCAGTCGTGGCACAACAACGCAGGGGCAAAACCCCGGCGATTAAGAAACAAGATAACCTGGTTATCAGCCTGCAGATGCTGACGCATGCGGGCGATCAGCGCCGGGGCCAGTCCGGCCTGTACCTGCTGACCTTTCAGATCCAGCACGTGCTGCGTCGCGGGACGGGCATTTCCGGCGCGACGCGTCAGGCGCAACATGCGATATTTTTTTTGTCGTACGTTGCACAGCGTTTCCAGCGCCGGTGTGGCTGAGCCGAGGATAATCGGGATCTGCTCGCTGTGCGCACGGTAAACCGCCAGGTCGCGGGCGTGATAGCGCCAGCCTTCCTGCTGTTTATAGGAGCTGTCATGTTCTTCGTCGATGACAATTACGCCGAGGTTTTTAAACGGGGTGAACAGCGATGAGCGGGTACCGATGACAATTGCTGCTTCACCGTTTTTTGCTTTCAGCCATGCAGAAAGACGTTCGCTGTCATTTAAACCAGAGTGCAGGACTTCGACCGGAGCATTGAAGCGTTCACGAAAGCGGGCGATGGTTTGCGGCGTCAGGCCGATCTCCGGCACCATTACCAGCGCCTGCTTGCCCTGAGCGAGGACATTTTCCAGTACGCTTAAATAGACTTCCGTTTTGCCAGAACCTGTGACGCCGGCGAGTAGCCAGGCGCTAAAGCTGTCCGATGCGCTGTGAATAGCTCCAACGGCGGTGGCTTGTTCGGTATTCAGCCTTAAACGCTCGCCAGAGACGGCGTAGTGCGTGCGCCAGTCACTGAATCCAGGCGTTTCGCTTGCCAGGGAGCACAGACCTTTTTTGCGTAGCGCCTGCAATGCCGCATCATTAAATTCGAGGTCGGCCACTTGATCCCGCCAGATTTTTCCCTGTCGCAGTGCTGCCAGCGCCTGCTGCTGCTTCGGTGAGCGTTTCAGGTTGTTCAGGTCAGTGGCATGGCCTTCTTCGGTGGCAAACCAGTACCACATTGGCGTGTTGGTGGCGGGACGCCCCTGGCGCAGTAGCATCGGCAGGGCGTGAAACAGCACGTCACCAATGGGATGATGGTAATAATCTGCGGCCCACAGCAGTAAGCGCCAGACGGAGGTCGAATAGACCGGTTCGCTGTCCAGCACCTCAATGACCGCTTTTAATTCGCTCCGCGGCAGTTCGCTGTTCTCGCTAACTGACAGGACAATGCCAATGCGTTCTTGCTGTTTGCCAAAGGGTACACGCACGCGACACCCGGCTTTGGCGCTCATACCTTCCGGTAAGAGGTAGTCAAAGGTGCGGGGTAGCGGGACGGGTAAGGCAACGTGAGCAACGGGCATTGAATCATCCTGACTTGAATTCTGGCGGGTTAGTATACACATTAGTGAGGAGCGGAATGCGGATCAGTTTGCATGAGCAGGCTAATTTCTGTATGATTCGCCGCCTTTGATGCAAATTGATTGCGTCAAATACTGACCATTACCCGAGAGTTTCGCGCGGCTGGAAGGCGGCAAGCGAGCGAATCTCTGGGAGCATAGTGAACTATGTGACCAGAGTGATTGAACGCAGGCAACGCATCAGCAGTGTGAAAGGTGACGGGGAATAATTAACATCGCGTGGTGTCTGGCGTTAGGGCTGGAAGAGCGACGCGGCCTTAACTGAGGTTCTCCCCATGAAAAAAGATATTCATCCGAAATACGAAGAAATTACTGCAAACTGCTCTTGCGGTAACGTCATGAAAATCCGCTCTACCGTTGGTCACGATCTGAACCTCGACGTGTGCGGTAAATGCCACCCGTTCTATACTGGCAAACAGCGTGATGTTGCTACCGGTGGCCGTGTTGACCGCTTCAACAAGCGTTTCAGCGTACCGGGTACCAGCAAATAAGTTTTTTGCTGTCGGAAAAAAGCGCCGTAAGGCGCTTTTTTTGTATCTGTGAATCAGTGCTGAAATATGTATGCTTGCGGTGAATGTAAAACCAATGCATAAATAAAACGGTGTTTTTATTTTATCGGTAAAATGTTTCTATTGGTGATCTTTATCGTTTTTATCTTTACGTCTTTGCCACTGATTTGAGTTTTTGGCAAAATTTAAAAGGTTTTGTCCCTCCAGCTTAAATACAATTTTTGGGAAATATAAAATTATTCATAGATCCAATTTGATTATCCTTTTTAGGGAGGTCATATGGATTCATTCCTTAATTGTTTATGGGAAGGGACGTTTATGAAATTAAACTCCGCATTATTACTTATTCCATTATTCTCTGCAGCTGCACACGCAGGCTATGTTGATTACCGCCATGAATATTATGACGATGGCCGTAACTATGACCGTGTTTATATGTCTCACCGTTTTGCTACCGGTTTTGGTGTGGCAGTCGAAGCTATCTCACGTTCCGATGACTCGCAATCGAATGATGCGTGGAACAATATGGAAAGTAACGGCAACGAGTATACAGCAAGCTATCAATTTACTTCGCAGGGGCTTACCTGGCAGCCGGGTATTGCAATCGAGACTGGCGATAACATCACGATTTATAAGCCTTATATTCGCGTGCAGTATAACATCAATGACAACTGGTGGACCGCGTTCCGCTATCGTCAAGAGTACATGCGTAGAAACACGGAGGGTAAAGATGACCGTATGGTTTATCGCCCTGAAGCCTGGGTTGGTTATAACATCAATAACTGGATGTTTGAACTGAACGGCATTTATAAAATTGCCGATAGTGAAGATTTATATAACAACAAAAGCGAAGATTATGAGTATAACTTCCGGGTTGCTTATAACATAGGTTCCTGGGTTCCTTTTGTTGAAATCGGTAATGTTTCATCAGGTTATAACACAACAACGACAGACGATCGTCAGACCCGTTATCGTGTCGGTCTCGGTTATAACTTCTGATCGCTAATACTCTTCTCATCGGTTTATTACGCTGAGTATCGGGATATAAGCATAATTTGCGTGAATAGTGTATCTAAGGAGTTGACATCATGTCCAATGATGGAACTATGATTAGAAGCAATAGCAGTATTGCCGTCAGACCTTTCGGATTCAGAGATAAAATTGGTTATTTATGTGGTGACCTGGGAACCTGTTTTATTCTTGGGTTAGTGAATAGCTTTTTAATGATTTATTACACCAACGTACTCGGTGTTTCTGGCGTTATTGTTGGCTCACTTTATTTTGTGACCAAACTCTTTGATGCGTTTGTCGATGTTGGCGTAGGGCGCTTATGTGATACGTCTAAACTGACGGCGTACGGGCGTTTTAACCCTTGGGTACGCCGCATGAAGTATCCATTCTGTATCATTGCGGTCGTCCTGTTTCTGCCGTTTGTACAAGACTTTTCTTATACGGCGAAAATTATCTACATCTGCGTCTCCTATTTCATTTACGGCTCACTGCTATCGACTGTGAGTATTCCTTATGGTGCCATGTCTGCGGCGATTAGCTCTAATCCGGAAGATCGCGTATCGCTTTCAACCTACCGCAGCGTTGGGTCCGCAATCGGCGGCGGGGCAACCGGCTTTTTTATTCCTATCCTGATGTACACCACTCTGGTGGATGGAAGCCAGGTGATTTCCGGGCAGCACTTCTTCTGGATCGCCATTGGTTGCGCAATACTGGGCTTTATCTTTTTAACGCTGACCTGCCATTTAACGACGGAACGCGTGCGGGTGGAAAGAAAAGATAGCATGCCCGTGTCGGTGCTTCTGAAAGGGTTGATACGCAATAAAGCATTGATTGTTTTAGTTGTTGTGGATCTGCTGATCGTGATTAATCAGGGGCTTTCCGGCACCAATATGACCTATCTGTTTAATGACTATTTCCACAATAAAGAGGCGATGTCTGTCGCGTTACTGTTTACCTTTGGTTCCTTGATTTTGCTGCCACCCTCGGCATCCTGGCTCACGAAGCGATTTGGTAAGAAAGAAGCCAGCGTAGGTGCGCTGCTCTTTTCGGTGGTCATGTACGTGATCATGTACTTTACCCATATCACCGACGCGAAAGTCTATTTGGTTTTCCTGTTCCTGGCGACGCTGGGGGCGGGGTTATTCAACCTGATGATTTGGGCGTTCATGACCGATGTTTGCGACTACCACCAGTATGTCACCGGCGATCGTGAGGATGGTACCGTTTATGGCGTGAACTTCTTTGCCCGCAAGGTGGGTCAGGCGTGCGCAGGGGCCATTGGCGGCTTTATGCTGGCGATCATTGGTTATCAATCGTCATCAACGGGCGGTGCTGTGCAAACCAGCATTGTGCAGGAAAATATTTATACGATGGCGAATCTCTTGCCGGCTTTATGCCTGTTTTTGGCGGCGGTCGTGCTGATTTATTTCTATCCGTTGAACCGTAAAGAAACGCTCAAAATGGAAGAAACATTGAATAAGCTTAATGGTATTAGTAAGTAACCTTGTGAAGGTATGAGGCTCTGTATCGCGCGTTATGCGTTAGGAGAAACAGGATGAGAAGAGGCGGGAGCAGTCCCGCGTCTTCTCATCTTTTGCAACGTCAGCCGCCGTTTTAACTAGTTAGTACTCCCACGTCTCCGGGTTGATCCCCAGTTCACGCATAATTACCTTGGCTTCTTCCGGGATTTCATCACTGCGCTCTTTGCGCAGATCGTCATCGTTGGGTAACGGTTGTCCGGTAAAGGCATGCAGAAACGCTTCACACAGCAGTTCGCTGTTGGTGGCGTGGCGCAGGTTGTTCACCTGACGACGCGTGCGTTCATCGGTAAGGATCTTTAACACCTTCAGAGGAATGGAAACCGTAATCTTTTTGACTTGCTCACTCTTCTTACCGTGCTCAGCGTATGGGCTGATATATTCGCCGCTCCATTCAGCCATGAGATACTTAATCCTCTTTGTCATTAAATTTGAGGCCAGAACCTGAGCCCGGACCATAACTGTGCGTAGTTTATCGTAGTGGCGCGGCCCTGACACGAAGTTAGCCGACGCAGATGTACGCTAATGCATATAATTTTAACGGCTATTTTGAATTTGCTCAATCTATACGCAAAGAAGTTTAGATGTCCAGATGTATTGACGGCTATTGTAACAATGATTACTCTGGGGTCTGACTATTCACCGGCTCAGCCAGGAACTCCTCAATATGACGCGTAAACAGGCCACCATCGCAGTGCGTAGCGGATTAAATGACGACGAGCAGTACGGTTGCGTTGTCCCGCCGATTCACCTTTCAAGCACCTATAATTTTACCGGATTCAACGAGCCTCGGGCCCATGACTATTCACGTCGCGGTAACCCGACGCGTGATGTTGTCCAGCGTGCGCTGGCGGAGCTGGAAGGCGGTGCGGGCGCGGTGCTGACCAGTACCGGTATGTCGGCAATTCATCTGGTAACTACGGTGTTCCTAAAGCCGGGCGACCTGCTGGTGGCGCCGCACGACTGTTACGGCGGCAGCTATCGCCTGTTTGACAGTCTGGCGAAGCGTGGGTGTTATCGCGTGCTGTTTGTCGATCAAGGCAATGAAGCCGCGCTGAAGGCCGCGTTGGCGGAGAAACCGACGTTGGTGCTGGTAGAAAGCCCAAGTAATCCGCTGTTACGCGTGGTCGATATTGCGAAAATCTGCCAGTTGGCGCGTGAGGCTGGCGCGGTAAGCGTCGTTGATAACACGTTTTTAAGCCCGGCACTGCAAAATCCACTGGCATTGGGCGCCGATCTGGTGTTGCATTCATGCACGAAATATTTAAATGGTCACTCAGATGTCGTGGCTGGCGTGGTGATTGCAAAAGATCCAGAACTGGTCACTGAGCTGGCATGGTGGGCGAATAATATTGGCGTCACCGGCGGCGCATTTGATAGTTATCTGCTGTTGCGCGGCCTGCGTACGCTGTCACCTCGTATGGAGGTGGCACAACGCAACGCCCAGGCGATTGTCGACTATTTGCAAACCCAGCCGCTGGTGAAAAAACTGTATCACCCGTCACTGCCGGATAATCAGGGGCATGAAATTGCCGCGCGTCAGCAAAAAGGCTTTGGCGCGATGTTGAGTTTTGAACTGGATGGTGATGAGCAAACGCTGCGCGACTTCCTTGGCGGGTTATCATTGTTTACGCTGGCAGAATCACTGGGGGGCGTCGAAAGCCTGATCTCCCATGCCGCGACCATGACCCACGCGGGGATGGCACCAGAAGCGCGTGCTGCTGCCGGCATTTCTGAGACGCTGCTGCGTATCTCCACCGGTATTGAAGATGGCGAAGATTTAATTGCCGACCTGGAAAATGGCTTCCGGGCTGCAAACAAGGGGTAAACATGAGTGTGATTGCGCAGGCAGGGGCGAAGGGTCGTCAACTGCACAAATTTGGTGGTAGTAGTCTGGCTGACGTGAAATGTTATTTACGTGTCGCAGGCATTATGGCTGAGTACTCGCAGCCTGACGACATGATGGTTGTTTCCGCGGCGGGCAGTACCACTAACCAGTTGATTAGCTGGCTGAAGTTAAGCCAGACCGATCGCCTTTCTGCGCATCAGGTTCAGCAGGCGTTACGCCGCTATCAGAGCGAGCTTATTAGCGGTCTGTTACCACCAGACGTGGCCGATGGGCTGATTGGCGAGTTTATTCACGATCTGGAGCGTCTGGCCGGTTTACTCGACGGCGGCGTCAACGATACGGTTTACGCTGAAGTAGTCGGACATGGTGAAGTGTGGTCAGCGCGTCTGATGTCTGCCGTACTTAACCAGCAGGGTCTGGAATCTGCCTGGCTGGATGCGCGCGAGTTTTTGCGCGCGGAACGCGGCGCTCAACCGCAGGTGGATGAAGGCCTTTCGTATCCCTTACTGCAACAGCTGTTGGCGCAGCATCCGGGGAAACGCCTGGTGGTGACCGGATTTATCAGCCGCAGTAATGCGGGCGAAACGGTGCTGTTGGGGCGTAACGGTTCTGACTACTCTGCGACCCAGGTTGGCGCACTGGCGGGTGTTTCCCGCGTGACTATCTGGAGCGATGTCGCCGGGGTGTACAGCGCGGATCCGCGCAAAGTAAAAGATGCGTGTTTGCTGCCGTTGCTGCGCCTTGATGAAGCCAGCGAACTGGCGCGTCTGGCGGCACCGGTTCTCCATGCCCGTACCTTACAGCCGGTTTCCGGCAGCGATATTGATCTCCAGTTGCGCTGTAGCTATACGCCGGAGCAAGGATCGACGCGCATTGAACGCGTGCTGGCTTCCGGTACCGGGGCGCGTATTGTCACCAGCCATGACGACGTTTGCCTGATTGAGTTCCAGGTGCCCACAGGTCAGGACTTTAAGCTGGCTTACAAAGATATCGACCAGATTTTAAAACGTGCACAGGTGCGTCCGCTGGCGGTGGGTGTGCATCCTGATCGCCAACTACTGCAATTTTGCTACACCTCTGAAGTCGCTGACGGCGCGCTGAAAATTCTTGATGAAGCAGGCCTGCCGGGCGAGCTGCGTTTGCGTCAAGGCCTGGCGTTGGTGGCGATGGTGGGTGCTGGGGTGACGCGTAACCCGCTGCACTGCCACCGTTTCTGGCAACAACTGAAGGGCCAGCCGGTTGAGTTTACCTGGCAGTCAGAAGAGGGTATCAGCCTGGTTGCCGTGCTGCGTACTGGCCCGACCGAAAGCCTGATCCAGGGTCTGCACCAGTCAATTTTCCGCGCTGAAAAACGCATCGGCCTGGTGCTGTTTGGCAAGGGGAATATCGGTTCTCGCTGGCTGGAGCTGTTTGCCCGTGAGCAGAGCACGCTGTCTGCGCGTACCGGTTTTGAATTCGTGCTGGCAGGCGTGGTGGATAGCCGCCGTAGCCTGCTGAATTACGAAGGACTGGACGCCAGCCGCGCGTTAGCCTTCTTTGATGATGAAGCGGTAGAGCAGGATGAAGAATCCTTGTTCCTGTGGATGCGCGCGCACCCGTATGACGATTTAGTCGTGCTGGATGTCACCGCCAGTGAACAACTGGCGGATCAGTATCTGGATTTCGCCAGCCACGGTTTTCACGTGATTAGCGCCAATAAACTGGCTGGCGCAAGCACGAGTAATAAGTATCGCCAAATCCACGACGCCTTTGAGAAAACCGGTCGTCACTGGCTGTATAACGCCACTGTCGGTGCCGGATTGCCGATCAATCATACCGTACGGGATCTGATTGACAGCGGAGACACCATTTTGTCGATCAGCGGGATCTTCTCCGGCACGCTGTCGTGGCTGTTCCTGCAATTTGACGGTTCTGTTCCGTTTACCGATCTGGTGGATCAGGCGTGGCAGCAGGGGCTGACCGAGCCAGACCCGCGCGTTGACCTTTCTGGTAAAGATGTGATGCGCAAGCTGGTGATCCTGGCGCGTGAAGCGGGCTACGACATCGAGCCGGACCAGGTTCGCGTGGAGTCACTGGTACCTGCGCACTGTGAAGAAGGCTCTATTGACCATTTCTTTGAAAATGGCGATGAGCTGAATGAGCAGATGGTTCAGCGGCTGGAGGCCGCCCGTGAAATGGGGCTGGTACTGCGCTACGTGGCACGTTTCGATGCCAACGGCAAAGCGCGTGTGGGGGTGGAAGCGGTCCGTCCTGAGCACCCGCTGGCGGCGCTGCTGCCGTGCGATAACGTGTTCGCCATCGAAAGCCGCTGGTACCGCGATAACCCGCTGGTGATCCGTGGGCCGGGGGCGGGTCGTGATGTGACCGCCGGGGCGATTCAGTCGGATATTAATCGTCTGGCGCAGTTGCTGTAGGGTGTGTTGTGTGTTGCCGGATGGCGCTACGCTTATCCGGCCTACGTAGTAAGGGTAATGCCGTGTAGGCCGGATAAGATGCGCAAGCATCGCCATCCGGCATCTTTACTGTTTCGCAAACACCTCTTTTGCGGCGAACAGCCCGTTCAGCGCAGCGGGAAAGCCTGCGTATACCGCCATCTGCATAATCACTTCAGTAATCTCCTCCTGCGTTAACCCCACGTGCAGTGCGGCGGCAATGTGCACCTTTAGCTGCGGTGTGGCGTTACCTAACGCGCCAGGTGCGGCGTGGAAAACTGGACGCGGCTAGTGTGGCGCTGCCGCTGGAGGCTATTGGACTCACCGTGATCCCGCTCGCCTGTCTGTATTGAAGAGCCGCTGGAGCATGATGTTCTGCTCGCGCGTATTGCGCGTGGCGAGGGGGTGAGCCTGTTTCCGGCATCGTTTGCAGCTATCCAGCGGCAGGGAGTGGTTTTTCGTCCGCTATGCGACACGGAATTGTGCATCACTGTCGGACTGATATTACCGCCTGAACAAGAATCTCGCCTGCAATGGCTTCCTTCATTACTCTCGGCGTCCTTCCTTTCTGCACGCTAAAGTGAATTATTTTCATCTTCACTGAGTATTCCTCACCTTTCACGATGATTTTTATGTTGACGTTACGGCGCTTTTCCGTCATTTTTACATCTAGACGTCTAAACGTATAGCAGTTCACAACACAACATATAACGACAAAAGATTGATGAGGTAAGGTATGAGCTTTTTTCACGCCAACCAGCGGGAAGCCCTGAATCAGAGCCTGGCTGAAGTCCAGGGTCAGATTAACGTTTCGTTTGAGTTTTTCCCGCCGCGCACCAGTGAAATGGAGCAAACACTGTGGAACTCAATCGATCGCCTGAGCAGTCTGAAGCCCAAGTTTGTCTCCGTGACCTACGGCGCAAACTCCGGTGAGCGTGACCGCACGCACAGCATCATTAAGGGGATTAAGGATCGCACCGGTCTTGAAGCCGCCCCGCACCTGACCTGTATTGATGCTACTCGCGACGAGCTGCGAACTATCGCTCAGGATTACTGGAACAACGGGATTCGTCATATTGTGGCCCTGCGCGGCGACCTGCCGCCAGGCAGCGGCAAACCGGATATGTACGCCGCCGATCTGGTTGGGTTACTCAAAGAAGTGGCAGACTTTGATATCTCTGTTGCGGCCTATCCGGAAGTCCACCCGGAAGCGAAAAGCGCCCAGGCCGATCTGCTCAACCTGAAGCGTAAGGTCGACGCCGGAGCGAATCGCGCGATCACCCAGTTTTTCTTCGACGTGGAAAGCTATCTGCGTTTTCGTGACCGCTGCGTAACCGCAGGTATCGATGTGGAAATTATCCCGGGTATCCTGCCGGTCTCTAATTTTAAGCAGGCGAAAAAATTCGCTGACATGACCAACGTGCGCATCCCTTCCTGGATGTCGACGATGTTTGACGGTCTGGATGATGATGCGGAAACCCGCAAGCTGGTGGGCGCTAACATTGCCATGGACATGGTGAAGATTTTAAGCCGTGAAGGGGTGAAAGATTTCCATTTCTATACGCTCAATCGCGCCGAGATGAGCTACGCGATATGCCATACGCTGGGCGTCAGGCCTGCTTAATTGTAACATCAGCCCTCTACGGAGGGCTTTTTGTTGATCATTTTGATCTACATCTCTGTAACTAAAAATATAAAAGGATTTAGCTATCGAATCTGTGGGTTTTTTCGACTATATCTTATCTCTGGTGGTGTATATCGTAGCTAGAACACTGTAAAGGGAGCATATAGATGAGCATGTCCGACGATAGCCAAAACGCATCAACTGCCGGTAAGTGTCCTTTCCATCAAGGCGGTCACGATCCCAGCGCGGGAGCAGGAAGAAATAACCGCGACTGGTGGCCGAATCAACTCCGCGTAGACCTTTTGAACCAACACTCCAACCGTTCGAACCCATTGGGTGAAGATTTCAATTACCGCAAAGAATTTAGCAAACTCGACTATTCTGCCCTGAAAGGGGATCTCAGAGCCCTCCTGTCCGAATCTCAACCGTGGTGGCCCGCTGACTGGGGCACGTATGCCGGTTTGTTTATCCGTATGGCATGGCACGGCGCAGGGACCTATCGCTCCATTGATGGACGCGGTGGCGCAGGTCGCGGACAGCAGCGTTTTGCACCACTGAACTCCTGGCCGGACAACGTGAGCCTGGATAAAGCCCGTCGTTTGTTGTGGCCTGTTAAGCAAAAGTATGGTCAGAAAATTTCCTGGGCCGACCTGTTTATCCTCGCGGGTAACGTGGCGCTGGAGAACTCCGGCTTCCGTACCTTTGGCTTTGGTGCCGGTCGTGAAGACGTATGGGAACCGGATCTTGATGTGAACTGGGGTGACGAAAAAGCCTGGTTGACGCACCGCCATCCGGAAGAGCTGGCGAAAGCCCCGCTGGGTGCAACTGAGATGGGACTTATCTACGTGAACCCGGAAGGGCCGGATCACAGCGGCGAACCGCTTTCCGCGGCAGCAGCGATTCGTGCCACCTTCGGCAACATGGGGATGAATGACGAAGAAACCGTGGCGCTGATTGGCGGTGGTCATACGTTGGGTAAAACCCACGGTGCAGGTCCTGCATCGCACGTCGGCCCCGATCCAGAATCGGCACCGATTGAGGCCCAGGGCTTAGGTTGGGCCAGCAGCTACGGCAGCGGTGTGGGTGCAGACAACATCACCTCCGGTCTGGAAGTGGTCTGGACGCAAACGCCGACCCAGTGGAGCAACTATTTCTTCGAGAACCTGTTCAAATACGAATGGGTACAGACCCGCAGCCCGGCCGGTGCTATCC
This sequence comes from Citrobacter sp. JUb117, assembly GCF_024809055.1. Lineage (NCBI taxonomy): Bacteria > Pseudomonadati > Pseudomonadota > Gammaproteobacteria > Enterobacterales > Enterobacteriaceae > Citrobacter > Citrobacter sp. JUb117. The sequence continues at coordinate 21,853 of NZ_JANUFB010000011.1, read as the reverse complement.
AGTTTGAAGCGGTCGATGCCCCTGAAATTATTCCGGATCCGTTTGATCCGTCGAAAAAACGTAAGCCGACGATGCTGGTTACCGATCTGACGCTGCGTTTTGATCCGGAATTCGAGAAGATCTCCCGTCGTTTCCTCAACGATCCGCAGGCGTTTAACGAAGCCTTTGCTCGCGCGTGGTTTAAGCTGACGCACCGGGATATGGGGCCAAAATCACGTTACATTGGACCAGAAGTCCCGCAGGAAGATCTGATTTGGCAGGATCCGCTGCCGCACGCGTTCTTCAACCCAAGCGAAGAAGATATCCTTAACCTGAAGGCGACCATTGCGGCTTCCGGGCTTTCCGTGGGCGAGTTGGTGTCGGTGGCATGGGCTTCTGCGTCAACGTTCCGCGGGGGCGATAAACGCGGCGGGGCTAACGGGGCGCGTCTGGCGCTGAATCCGCAACGCGGCTGGGATGTGAATGCGACGGCAGCCCGTGTTCTGCCGGTGCTGGAAGGTATTTATAAATCGGCGCATACCGCCTCGTTAGCCGATATCATCGTGCTGGCAGGCGTCGTTGGTGTAGAGAAGGCGGCAAGCGCGGCAGGTGTCAGTATCAATGTACCTTTTGCGCCGGGTCGTGTGGATGCGCGTCAGGATCAGACTGATATTGAGATGTTTGAACTGCTCAAGCCGATTGCCGATGGTTTCCGTAATTATCGTTCCCGTCCTGAGGTTTCGACCACCGAGTCGCTGCTGATCGATAAAGCGCAGCAACTGACGTTAACCCCGCCGGAAATGACCGTGCTGGTGGGCGGTATGCGTGTGCTGGGAACAAACTTCGATGGTAGCCAGCATGGCGTCTTTACCGATCGCCCAGGCGTGCTCAGCACTGACTTCTTTGTCAATCTGCTGGATATGCGTCATGAGTGGAAGGCGGTTGATGCGTCACAGGAGCTGTTTGAAGGTCGCGACCGTCTGAGCGGCGAAGTGAAGTACACGGCAACCCGCGCTGACCTGGTGTTTGGTTCTAACTCGGTCCTGCGTGCTGTGGCTGAAGTGTATGCCTGCAGCGATGCCCACGAGAAGTTTGTGAAAGACTTTGTCGCGGCATGGGTGAAAGTGATGAATCTGGACCGTTTCGACCTGCTGTAAAGCAAGAGGCCGGATGGCATACAGAAAATCCCCGCAATTGCGGGGATTTTTATTGGCCGTTAGGCATGTGGATTTTGTTGGCCGGATAGGGCGAAGCCGCCATCCGGTCAAACCGTGCTTATTCCCACTCTTGCAGGAATCGCTGACCGTACTGATCTGCCACCAGCAGCGCGGCGTAAACCTGATCCGGCGTGGCTCCGCCAGGCATGTTGTGAATGGTTTCGCCTTCGGCACAGGCTGCTTCGGCCACGATGCGCATTTTGGCCGGAATATCCTGCTTGATATCCAGTTGGGCAAGGGTGATTGGCAGACCAACGGAGTGGCACAGTGCCGCCACGGTTTCAATTTCTTCTACCGGCGCATTTTCCAGTACTAACTGCGTTAACGTACCGAATGCCACTTTTTCACCGTGATAATAGTGATGTGCATCCGGGATGGCCGTCAGGCCGTTGTGAATAGCATGTGCTGCGGCCAGCCCACCGCTTTCAAAACCGACGCCGCTCAGGTAGGTGTTGGCTTCAATCACGCGCTCCAGTGCTGGGGTCACCACGTGCTGCTCGGCGGCCAGCATCGCTTTTTCGCCTTCTTCGATCAGCGTGTTGTAGCACAGCTCGGCTAGCGCCAGTGCCGCCTGAGTACACTGACCACCGGCCATGGTGGTGGCGCCGCTGCGTGAACAGGCGCGGGCTTCAAACCAGGTTGCCAGCGCATCGCCAATGCCGGCGGCAAGTAAACGAGCCGGTGCCCCCGCGACAATTTTGGAATCCACAATGACCCGGTCCGGGTTGTTCGGCAGCAGCAGATAGCGATCGAACTCACCTGCATCGGTGTAAATTACCGACAGCGCGCTGCAGGGGGCATCGGTTGAGGCAATGGTCGGTGCAATGGCAACCGGCACGCCCATAAAGTGGGCCAGTGCTTTGGCGGTATCCAGCGTTTTACCGCCACCAATGCCTAATACCGCGCCACACTGCGCTTGTTCCGCGACGCCGCGCAGGCGATCGATTTCGTTTTGTGAACATTCGCCGCCAAACGGGGCGATTTCCAGCGCCAGACCGGCATCCTGGAAGCTTTTTTCCAGGGCGGGTTGGGCAAAGCCTAAGACAAATTTGTCTCCAACAACCAGCCAGCGTTCCGCCAGTGGTTTGAGGTAACTGCCAAGACGAGTAATAACATCGGCACCCTGGATGTATTTACCCGGTGATTGAATAATGCGATCCATACGTTATCTCCTTAAAGAGTGATCCGACCAAATGCGTTGTTCCAGTCCTGCTCAAACTTCTCTATTGCAGACTCTACCGCAGGGGTATTGAGCATTTTTTGCGCTACATCTAATGGCAGGGTGATTGCTTCACATCCTGCCAGTAAGCAATCCAGCGCCTGGCGTGGCGTTTTAAAGCTGGCTGCCAGCACAATGCTGCTTGGCGCATGCAGCTCCAGCAATGTTTGCAGTTCCTGTACCGTGCGGATACCGTCTCCGCCCTGGGCGTCAACACGGTTCACATAAGGGGCGACATATTTTGCTCCCGCCAGCGCGGCCAGCAGTCCTTGCGCTGCGCTGTACACGGCGGTGCCTAAGGTGGTAATACCTTCTTTTTTCAGTTGCTTGATGGCCGCCAGACCTTCGGCGGTGACCGGGATTTTAACGACGATACCTGGTACGGCGAGGCTCAGGCGCTTAGCTTCTTCCACCATCCCCTGCGCATCACGGCTCATGGTCTGCGCGAACAGAATGCCGTCTTTGCCTATTGCCTTTTGCAGACGCGGCAGTACATCCCAGATGGACTCTTTACTTGCCGCCACGATGCTTGGGTTGGTAGTGACGCCAGCAATCGGGAAGATGCGTGCCAGACGTTCAACTTCCGCCACGTTGGCGGTATCCAGGTACAGTTCCATACAAAACACCCTCTTAATATTCGGTTAGCCGCCCGTTGCCGGAATGCTGTTCTGCGTACAGGATAAGAGCGTTTTACAGTCGTGCGCTATCTGACAAATCTGCCAAAAACTGGATAAATGTAATGTGTCTGTCAAAGTGAGAGATACATCACATGTTAATTAGCTATGGGTTTATTCTGGGGTATAGAGAGTTTTGAGGGTTCTTGAATATTACAAAAATCCAGTAAATGATGGATTTGTGCTCAGTCTGTGTCGCTACGCAACGGCTTCACTGCCGATGTGCCTCTTTTTCCGTTAACTGGCTGTGATATTGCCGACGATACTCTGACGGAGAACGCTCTGTATTCTTACGAAACAGGCGACAGAAGTAGTTACTGTCGACAAATCCACAGGAGTGTGCCACTTCTTTCACCTTCAGGTCGTAACCCTTCAGCAGCGCCTTAGCGTGTTCCAGTCGCGTATGGTTCAGATACTCGTTAAAACCAATCGCCCCGGTTTTCTGAAACAGGTGTGAGAGGTAATTCGGTGAAATGTAGAATGCCTGGGCGACGGATTCGCGGGTCAGCGGCGAGGCGTAGCGTTCGTCGATATAGTCGCGAATAGCGTCGAAAAGCGCCTGACTACGTGATGCGGTCTGGATCTGGCTGCCCAGCAGATCGCGACAGTGGCTTAACAGACTGGCGACGATCAGCCTGGCCGTTTGTTGCTCCTGTGGCTGCATCTGCATCTCATGTAGCGTTTGCAGCAGGAAGGAGCCAATACGCGGTCCGCGCCGCGCAACGTGTTGTTTGGCGAGGTTTTGACATTGTTTTCCATCCCACTGAACGATGCTGAAACCTAACTGCTGTTTGCCGAACAGGATGCTGAGCGTGGTGACCGGCGTGTGCCACTGCGGGAGATTCCAACCACCTGCCGGGACGTACAGCACATCACCAGAGGTAAGTTTGTTTCCGATGCTGACATCAGCAAACTCGCCTTCCAGTACAATTTCCAGACGGGGAAAATCAACCTGATAGGCTAATTCCGGCATTGAACCGTTGGTGCTGGCGAAACACACCTGCCGCAGCGGGAGGGGACCGTTAATCAGGCGGGAGAGAAGGTGGCTGACGTCGTGATACATGTGAATCCCTTGCTGGCAACAGACAGGGCCACAGTAACGTTGAAAGCAACCGCCCTCAAGTGATTATTGCCGGATGGCGGCTAATGCCTTATCCGGCCTACAAGTCATTGCGAGCTGTAGGTCGGATAAGCGTAGCGTATCCGGCAGCCTGTTATTGATTACCGATTTGATCGCCGTAAGGCAGAGTATCGTAATCAATCAGGGCGTTTTTCTTGTACGGATTACCAATCCAGCGGGTTGTCTCTTTGAACTGCGGGTTGGTAATGGCACGTGTCGGGTCGAATCCATCGTAGGTAAAGCCCGCTAAATCAGACCAGGTATGAATAAGTTCAGAGCTGCTGTACTTACGATCGACATCTTGTGAGAAGTCACGCGGGTGTGCAGCCTGCCATTTTTCAGACGTCCATAGCAGGAACGGCACCGTGTACATATGACGCGTTGGGTTGTCTTCATTACGCCCCTGCGTTTTATGCGGCGGCGTGTCATACACCTCTTCGCCATGGTCGGAGAAGTAGAGCAGGAAGCCGTTCGGATCGGTGGCTTTGTAGTCGTTAATCAGGCTGGCAATGATGTGGTCGTTATACACATTAGCGCTGTCGTAATCGTTATAGGCTTCCAGCTCATCGTTGCTCAGGCCTGCAGGAACGTGGTCGATATTGTTGTCGAATTTCCCCTGACCATCCGGATAGCGGAATTTGTACTTAATATGTGTTCCCAGCAGATGAACGATGATGAATTTTTTCGGCGCCGGATCGGCCAGCACTTCTTTAAACGGTGCCAGCACGTTGCTGTCATATTCGCGCGCACTTTGCGTTCGCTGCTGGTTCATATAGAACTGCTTATCCGTCTGCTTGGAAAATACGGTCAGCATGGTGTTACGGGCGGTCATGGTTTGCTGGTTAGTGATCCAGAAGGTCTTATACCCCGCCTGCTTCATCATGTTCATCAGCGACGGCTGTGTCAGATATAAATCCGGGTTCTTCTCGTTAGCAAAGGTCAGCGCCTGCTGCAGGATTTCAATAGTGTAAGGACGAGAGGTCACAACATTATTGAATACGGTCAGATTAGGATCGGATTTGTGCAGTGCGTCCAGTTCCGGCGTGGTTTTACGCGGATAGCCGTACAGGCTCATGCGCCCACGCTGAGTTGACTCACCAATCACCAGCACCAGCGTGCGCGGAGCATCGCCAGAGTTGTCTTTAAAATGCGCCAGTGGCGGTAGCGCATTGTTCTCATTCAGCAGACTGTTCAATGAGGTTAGTTGTTGACGATACTGATAATAGCCAGAAATAAACTGCCACGGTGCGGCGGGCTCCATACGAGCAGCAAGACCGTTCAGCGTTTGCTCGAAAGGTTTATGCTTAATAAATGTATTGACGGTCATCGGGTGCAGAATCAAGCCGTATAACAGCGCAAACGACACCAGATAACGCCAGGGGGAGGGAATATGAACCGGGCGCAGGCGCGTCCACAGCAGAATCGCTACGGCGGTATAGGCCAGCGCGATGAAGACAATTTTAAGGCTGAAATACTGACTTAAGTATTCGCTGGCTTCGTTGGCATTAGTCTCAAACATCACGTACAGCACGCTCTGTGAGAACTCCTGCCCGTAAATGACGTAATAACTCAGTGCGGCGAGCGACGCGGCCCACAGCACGACGCCAATGACGGCGGCAATAATACGGATACGATTAGGGAATAAGAATACCGGGATCAACCATAGCGAACTAAATAATAATGAGTCACGTAATCCGGTCGATCCGCTATAACCGCTAAAATAGATAATGGCCTGCAGTAATGAAGAAAAAAACCAAAAATAGAGAAGTGCCCAACCTAGGGCTTTCCAGCTAAACGGGGGTTTAGTCTGGAGTTGTAAGGATTGCATAGTGTGAGCCTGTCATTAATCGTGTCGCCAAGAGTAGCGGCTAAATCTTAAGGAGATCTGAAGCGTCGCGACGTTAAGATCGCGTTTCGTTGATGATTCATTCATAAAATAAATGAATCAAGGCGAGAATATATTTGAAATGAAACGGTTATGACAAGCGTTTTTGAGGTCACCCCCGCGCAATTGCACGAGGGTGACAGGGGGCTTACTTAACCGGTATTACGCATACCCGCTGCGACACCGGCGATGGTGACCATCAGCGCTTGTTCAACGCGCGGATCGGGGGCTTCACCTTGTTCTTCTGCCAGACGCGAACGGTGTAACAGTTCAGCCTGTAGCACGTTCAACGGATCGGTATAAATATTTCTTAACTGAATTGACTCGGCAATCCACGGCAGGTCGGCCATCAAATGTGAGTCGTTGGCGATTGCCAGTACCACGTTGATGTCGGCTTCCAGACGGTGGCGCAGTTCTTCACCTAACGGCCACAGCTCTTTTTTGACCAGACGCTGATCGTAGTATTCTGCCAGCCACAGGTCCGCTTTCGAGAACACCATTTCCAGCATGCCAAGGCGCGTGGAGAAGAATGGCCAGTCGCGGCACATCGCTTCAAGTTCGCTCTGTTTACCGTCTTCAACCACTTTTTGCAGTGCGGTACCTGCGCCCAGCCAGGCCGGGAGCATCAGGCGGTTTTGTGTCCAGGCGAAGATCCATGGAATGGCACGCAAAGACTCTACCCCACCGGTCGGACGGCGCTTAGCTGGACGTGAGCCGAGCGGTAATTTACCCAGTTCCTGCTCGGGAGTTGCTGAGCGGAAGTAAGGTACAAAGTCTTTGTTCTCACGCACGTAACCACGGTACAGCTTGCAGGAGATATCTGACAGCTCATCCATAATATGGCACCAGCTGTCTTTCGGTTCCGGCGGTGGTAGCAGGTTGGCTTCCAGGATCGCGGCGGTGTACAGAGACAGGCTGCTGATGGTCACTTCCGGCAGACCGTATTTGAAGCGGATCATCTCACCCTGCTCAGTGACGCGCAGTCCGCCTTTCAGGCTGCCAGGTGGTTGTGAGAGCAGTGCCGCATGGGCCGGAGCGCCGCCGCGGCCGATTGAACCCCCCCGGCCGTGGAACAACGTCAGTTCAATGCCGGCTTTTTCGCAGGTTTTGATCAACGCATCTTGCGCCTGATATTGCGCCCAGGACGCCGCCATCACGCCTGCGTCTTTTGCGGAATCAGAGTAGCCAATCATGACCATCTGCTTGCCCTGAATCAGACCGCGGTACCAGTCGATATTCAACAACTGAGTCATTACATCGTCAGCATTGTTGAGGTCGTCCAGCGTTTCAAACAGCGGCGCTACCGGCATGGTAAAACCAATGCCGGCTTCTTTCAGCAGCAGGTGAACGGCCAGCACATCCGACGGTGTTTTTGCCATCGAGATCACGTAGGCAGCAATAGAACCATGAGGTGCTTCGGCAATCACTCGACAGGTATCGAGGACTTCGCGGGTATCGTTACTCGGTTCCCAGCTGCGCGGCAGCAGTGGACGTTTGGAGTTCAGTTCTCGGATCAGGAAGGCCTGTTTGTCTGCTTCTGACCAGCTTTCGTAGTCGCCAATGCCCAGGTAACGGGTCAGTTCGCCCAGCGCTTCGGTATGACGGGTGCTTTCCTGACGAATATCGATACGCACCAGCGGGACGCCAAAACATTTCACTCGGCGCAAGGTATCGAGCAGTTCGCCATTGGCGATGATGCCCATACCGCAGGCTTGCAGTGACTGATAACACGCGTACAGCGGTTCCCATAGCTGCTCGTTTTGTGTCAGCAGACCTGCAGGTTTCGGCAATTTTTCGCCTTTTAGACGCGCTTCCAGCCAGGCCTGGGTCGTCATCAGACGCGAACGGAGCATTTTCATCAGATGGCGATAGGGTTCTGCCGCGCCTTCTTCACCCACCAGCGCTAATAGCTCAGGCGTGGCTTCGACCATCGACAGTTCAGAAACCAGAAACTGGATGTCTTTCAGGAACAGATCGGTCGCTTTCCAGCGGCTGAGCAGGAGCACGTGGCGGGTGATATCTGCCGTTACGTTCGGGTTACCGTCACGGTCACCGCCCATCCACGAGGTGAATCGGACTGGGACAAAATCGACTGGCAGCTTGTAGTTCAGATGCGCTTCCAGCTGTTCATTCAGTTCACGCAGATAGTTCGGTACACCTTCCCACAGGCTATTTTCAACCACGGCGAAGCCCCATTTGGCTTCATCAACCGGGCTGGGACGCAGTTTACGGATTTCATCCGTGTGCCATGATTGGGCGATTAGCTGGCGCAGGCGGCGCATCAACTGGTGGCGTTCGTAATCGACGATGTCTTTGTTATCAAGCTGCTTGAGGCATGCGTTAACCTCACCCATTTTATGAATCAACGTACGGCGGGTGATTTCGGTTGGGTGTGCGGTCAGGACCAGCTCCAGAGAGAGCGATTCCACGGCTTTTTTGATTGTCGCTTCATCGAGGTTAGGCTGGTCTTTCAGTTTACGCAGGGTACGGGCAATCACTTCCGGGTTGCTGGCAGCTTCGCCTTTTGGCGAAATGCTGTGGTACTGTTCGGCGGTATTGGCCAGGTTCAGGAACTGACTAAACGCACGGGCAACTGGCAGCAGCTCGTCGTTAGACAGATTCTGCAGCGTAGTGAGCAGTTCCTGACGGTTCGCTTCATTGCCAGCGCGGGATGATTTAGACAGCTTACGGATTGTTTCTACGCGATCGAGAATGTTCTCTCCCAGCGCATCCTTGATGGTTTCTCCCAGCACTTTGCCGAGCATACTGACATTACTACGCAACGCGGAATATTGTTCGTTCATATGATCCCAGACACCCCATCTGTTTTGAATATGTCCTGTATCTTTCGCGTCCCAGCGGCAATGGCTGCAACGCGAAATCTTTCGGACTTAACTTTTTAGTCGTCTTTTATAAAGCCACGTAAAACACCTGACGTCAATTGCTGCGAAATCGGTTCAGCAAACGAAAAAATGGCGGGAATTTACGTTATTTAATTCACATCGCGTCAAATAAGCGTTGCTTATGCAAATGTTAAAAGAATCGCCTTGCTTACCACTAAAGGATTAGCAAGGCGACGTTCGGTTAATGCCAGCAAAAATGATGCACAACCTGGGTAATTAATTCGCGGGTTGGCTTAATGAAGCGTGTTTCCAGATATTCATCTGGTTGATGTGCCTGATTAATGGAACCTGGTCCCAGTACTAGCGTCGGGCACAGCGTCTGGATAAACGGTGCTTCTGTGCAGTAGTTCACCACATCGGTTTTCTCGCCGAGCAGTTTTTCCACCACCTCGACCAGTTGGTGATCCGGCGGGCATTCGTAACCCGGGATCGGCGGGTGCAGCTCGGAAACCGTCAGTCGGCCAGGCCAGCGTTCGCTCACCGGGGCCAGCGCGTCCGTCAGTAAGCCATTCAGGTCGCTTAACGTCATTCCCGGCAACGGGCGGATATCCATGTGCAGTTCGCAGCAGGCGCAAATACGGTTGGAGGCATCGCCGCCATGCAGGCTGCCGAGGTTCAGCGTCGGGTAAGGCACGGTGAATGAATCGTGGTGATAGCGTGCTTTCAGCGAGTCGCGCAACTGCATAATGTGGCCGATGGCATCGTGCATCAGTTCAATGGCGTTCACGCCGCGCGCTGGATCGCTGGAATGGCCAGACTGGCCGAGCACGCGCACCGCCGTGGAGATATGGCCTTTGTGTGCGCGAATTGGCTGCAGGGATGTTGGCTCACCGATGATCGCGCAATCCGGGCGAATCGCCGTATTTTCAGAGAAGTAGCGTGCGCCCGCCATACTGGTCTCTTCATCGGCGGTGGCCAGGATGTAGAGCGGCTTTTTCAGCTGTTTCACATCGACATCACGCAGTGCATCGAGAATAAACGCGAAGAAACCTTTCATATCCGCCGTACCCAGTCCGTAGAGCTTGTTGTCATGTTCGGTCAGGGTGAACGGATCGCGCGTCCAACGTCCGTCGTCAAACGGTACGGTGTCGGTATGACCGGCGAGCAGCAGGCCGCCTGCGCCGGTGCCTGTACTTGCCAGCATATTGAATTTATTACGGGTGCCGGGAACCGGTTGTACCTCAACGCTGAAGCCTAAATCTTTGAACCAATCCGCCAGCAGAGTGATTAAACCTGCATTACTTTGATCGAGCGCTTCTTCGGTGGCGCTGATCGATGGTGTGGCAATCAGAGCGCGGTAAATCTCGATAAATGGCGGTAAATTGTTTTTCATTGTTGACACACCTCGGGTCATGATAGTATCAATATTCATGCAGTATTTGTGAATAAAAATACAATAATGTTGAGCGAAATAAAACCCACCAAGTGTAAGGTGAGGTGATAAAGGCTTATACCTGGCAACCGAATATAAGAAGGTGAACAGCCCCGATGTTGAATACGCTGATTGTGGGCGCCAGTGGCTATGCTGGTGCAGAGCTTGTGACCTATGTAAATCGCCATCCTGATATGAACATAACCGCTTTGACTGTCTCAGCGCAAAGCAATGATGCAGGAAAATTAATCTCTGATTTACATCCGCAGTTAAAGGGCATTGTTGATTTGCCGTTGCAACCCATGTCGGATATCCGCGAGTTTAGCGCAGGGGTAGACGTTGTGTTTCTGGCGACGGCCCATGAGGTTAGTCATGACCTGGCGCCACAGTTTCTGGAAGCGGGCTGCGTGGTGTTTGACCTCTCTGGTGCATTCCGTGTTAACGACGGCGCCTTCTATGAAAAGTATTATGGCTTTACTCATCAGCATCCTGAGCTGCTGGAGCAAGCGGTCTACGGGCTGGCGGAGTGGAGTGCAAGCAAACTTAAAGACGCGAATCTAATTGCCGTACCGGGTTGCTATCCTACGGCGGCGCAGTTGTCGCTTAAGCCTCTGATTGATGCCAATCTGCTTGATCTCAGCCAGTGGCCGGTAATTAACGCCACCAGTGGTGTGAGCGGAGCAGGACGTAAAGCTGCCATCTCGAACAGCTTCTGTGAAGTGAGCCTGCAACCGTATGGTGTATTTACCCACCGCCATCAGCCGGAGATCGCCACACATTTGGGGGCGGACGTGATTTTTACTCCGCATCTGGGCAACTTCCCGCGCGGAATTTTGGAAACCATCACCTGTCGTTTGAAGCCGGGCGTGACCCATGCGCAGGTGGCGCAAGCACTGCAGCAGGCCTATGGTGATAAACCGCTGGTTCGTCTGTATGACAACGGTGTCCCGGCCCTGAAAAATGTGGTGGGTTTACCGTTCTGCGATATCGGTTTTGCCGTTCAGGGCGAGCACCTGATTGTGGTGGCAACCGAAGATAATTTATTGAAAGGCGCTGCCGCACAGGCGATGCAGTGCGCAAATATCCGTTTCGGCTTTGCTGAAACGCAGTCTCTTCTTTAAGGGTGCAATGATGAATCCATTAATTATCAAGCTGGGCGGCGTTTTACTGGATAGCGAAGAGGCGCTGGAGCGTTTGTTTACCGCTCTGGTCAATTATCGCGAGTCGCACCAGCGTCCGCTGGTCATTGTGCACGGTGGCGGCTGCGTGGTTGACGAGCTGATGAAAGGGCTCAACTTGCCGGTGACAAAGAAAAATGGTCTGCGCGTGACGCCAGCCGACCAGATCGACATCATTACCGGTGCCCTGGCCGGAACGGCGAATAAAACGCTGCTGGCGTGGGCGAAGAAACACCATATTGACGCTGTTGGTCTGTACCTTGGCGATGGTGACAGCGTAAAAGTGACCCAGCTCGATGTAGCGTTAGGTCATGTTGGACTGGCACAGCCTGGTTCTCCTAAGCTGATTAACACGCTACTGGAAAACGGTTTTCTACCGGTCGTCAGCTCGATAGGCGTCACGGAAGAAGGGCAACTGATGAACGTCAATGCCGATCAGGCTGCGACGGCGCTGGCGGCAACGCTGGGTGCGGATCTGATCCTGTTGTCTGACGTCAGCGGTATTCTGGATGGTAAAGGCCAGCGGATTGCCGAAATGACCGCAGCCAAAGCAGAACAGCTGATTGAGCAGGGTATTATCACCGATGGCATGATTGTGAAGGTGAACGCGGCGTTGGACGCGGCACGTACGCTGGGACGTCCAGTGGATATCGCTTCCTGGCGTCATGCCGAACAACTCCCGGCGCTGTTTAACGGCACGCCGATCGGTACGCGTATTCTGGCTTAACTATTACTGTGTCGGGTGGCAGCTTCGCCTTATCCGGCCTGCATGGGTTTTGTAGGCCCGGTAAGCGTAGCGCCACCGGGCAAAATATCATATTAAGGAAATTCGTTATGGCACTTTGGGGTGGGCGTTTTACACAGGCAGCAGATCAGCGGTTCAAACAGTTCAACGACTCTTTGCGCTTCGACTACCGCTTGGCCGAGCAGGATATCGTCGGCTCTGTGGCCTGGTCCAAAGCGCTGGTCACGGTCGGTGTGTTGACTGCTGATGAACAATGTCAATTGGAAGAGGCGTTGAATACTCTGCTGGAAGAAGTACGCCTCGACCCGCAACAGATCCTGCAAAGCGATGCGGAAGATATTCACAGTTGGGTAGAAGGCAAGCTCATCGATAAAGTCGGGCCGTTGGGTAAAAAACTGCATACCGGGCGTAGCCGTAATGACCAGGTAGCAACCGATCTTAAACTGTGGTGCAAAGACACGGTGCTTGAATTGTTGTCTGCTAACCGTCAGTTGCAAAGCGCGCTGGTGGTGACAGCAGAGAATAATCAGGATGCCGTCATGCCGGGTTATACCCACCTGCAGCGTGCCCAGCCGGTGACGTTTGCTCATTGGTGTCTGGCCTATGTTGAAATGCTGGCGCGTGATGAGAGCCGTCTGCAGGATACACTCAAGCGTCTGGATGTCAGCCCGTTAGGCTGCGGTGCACTGGCGGGTACTGCCTATGAAATCGATCGCGAGCAATTGGCTGGCTGGCTGGGTTTCGCCTCGGCGACCCGCAATAGTCTGGATAGCGTATCCGATCGTGACCATGTTCTGGAGCTCCTCTCAGATGCCTCTATCGGTATGGTTCACCTGTCACGCTTTGCTGAAGATCTGATTTTCTTTAATACCGGGGAAGCTGGTTTTGTGGAACTGTCCGATCGCGTAACCTCCGGTTCATCATTAATGCCGCAGAAGAAAAATCCGGACGCATTAGAGCTGATTCGTGGCAAATGTGGCCGCGTGCAAGGTGCGTTGACTGGCATGATGATGACGCTGAAAGGACTGCCGCTGGCGTATAACAAGGATATGCAGGAAGACAAAGAAGGGCTGTTCGATGCACTCGATACCTGGCTGGACTGCCTGCATATGGCGGCGCTGGTGCTGGACGGTATTCAGGTAAAACGCCCACGTTGCCAGGAAGCCGCGCAGCAGGGCTATGCCAACGCTACGGAGCTGGCCGATTATCTGGTGGCGAAAGGCGTCCCGTTCCGTGAAGCACACCATATCGTGGGTGAAACGGTAGTTGAGGCGATTCGTCAGGGCAAACCGCTGGAAGCACTGTCACTGGCTGATTTGCAAAAATTCAGCGCCGTGATTGGCGATGACGTGTACCCGATCCTCTCGCTACAGTCGTGCCTCGATAAGCGTGTGGCGAAAGGGGGCGTTTCACCGCAGCAGGTAGCGCAGGCGATCGACTACGCGAAGGCGCGCCTGGCGTAACGTGTGTTTTGCCCGATGGCGGTAAACGCCTTCGCGTCGCCATCCGGCAAATAGTTATCTGAGCCTGGCATCAAGCCGGGCTTTTTTATGCAAAAAAAAAGCGGACCAGAGGTCCGCAAACGTTCACGTTGGCTTTAGTTATTTCGAGTATGAGAACGGACAGTAGCTTCAAGGGTTAAAGGGGTACCGTTCCGTTTCTGTGGTGCATTATTAAACAGAATGCTTGATAGGGATAATCGTTCGTTGCTATGCTACCTATCGCTACGAACTATCGTGGCAATGGAGGATGAATAATGAATATTCGTGATCTTGAATACCTGGTAGCACTTGCCGAACACCGTCACTTCCGACGAGCGGCAGACTCCTGTCACGTCAGCCAGCCAACGCTGAGTGGGCAAATCCGCAAACTCGAAGATGAGCTTGGCGTTATGCTGCTGGAGCGGACGAGTCGTAAAGTGCTGTTCACTCAAGCGGGTTTACTGCTGGTGGATCAGGCGCGCACCGTGTTGCGCGAGGTCAAAGTGCTCAAGGAGATGGCAAGCCAACAGGGTGAGACAATGTCTGGCCCGCTACATATTGGTTTGATCCCAACGGTAGGACCTTACCTGCTGCCGCATATTATTCCTATGTTGCACCAGACCTTCCCGAAACTGGAAATGTACCTGCATGAGGCGCAAACGCATCAGCTGCTGGCGCAACTGGACAGCGGTAAACTCGACTGCGTGATTTTGGCGCTGGTGAAAGAGAGTGAAGCGTTTATCGAGGTACCGCTGTTTGATGAGCCGATGATGCTGGCGATCTATGAAGATCACCCATGGGCAAATCGCGACCGCGTACCGATGTCCGATCTGGCAGGTGAAAAACTGTTAATGCTCGAAGATGGTCACTGTTTGCGTGACCAGGCGATGGGCTTTTGTTTTGAAGCCGGGGCCGATGAAGACACCCATTTCCGGGCAACCAGTCTGGAAACGCTGCGCAATATGGTGGCGGCAGGCAGCGGGATTACCTTACTGCCCGCGCTGGCTGTCCCACCGGAGCGTAAGCGTGATGGTGTGGTGTATGTGCCGTGCATTAAACCAGAACCGCGTCGTACCATTGGTCTGGTGTACCGTCCGGGTTCGCCGCTGCGCAGCCGTTATGAACAGCTGGCAGAGGCCATCCGTGGTGCAATGGATGGCCATTTCGACAACACGTTAAAACAGGCGGTTTAAGCCGTTCAGTGCAGCTACCCGATAGGCTTCCGCCATGGTTGGGTAGTTAAAGGTGGTGTTAACGAAGTACTCGATGGTGTTACCACCACCTTTTTGCTCCATTATTGCCTGACCGATATGAATAATTTCGGCAGCGCGTTCGCCAAAGCAGTGGATCCCTAAAATCTCTTTGGTCTCCCGATGGAACAGAATCTTCAATGTTCCGACACTCATCCCGACGATTTGTGCGCGTGCCAGATGTTTAAACTGGGCGCGGCCAACCTCGTAAGGGACTTTCATTGACGTCAGTTGCTGTTCAGTTTTACCGACGGAGCTGATTTCGGGAATGGTGTAAATGCCTGTCGGAATATCTTCGATCAAGTGCGCGGTGGCCTCACCCTTGACCAGCGCCTGGGCGGCGATACGGCCTTGATCGTAGGCTGCGGAAGCAAGGCTCGGATAACCGATCACATCCCCTACGGCATACACATGTGGCAGCGCCGTCTGGTACATGCTGTTCACTTTTAGCTGGCCGCGGCTGTCCGTCTTCAGGCCAATATTCTCCAGCGCTAATGAATCGGTGTTACCGGTACGACCGTTGGCGTACAGCAGGCAGTCGGCTTTTAGTTTCTTTCCGGATTTCAGGTGCATGATGACGCCATCATCGCAGCCTTCAATTTTCTCGTATTCTTCGTTATGGCGAATCACCACGCCGCTGTTCCAGAAGTGATAAGACAGCGAGTCGGACATCTCCTGATCAAGAAACGCCAGCAGACGGTCACGGGTATTGATCAAATCAACTTTGACGTCCATTCCCCGGAAGATCGACGCATATTCACAGCCAATGACGCCCGCGCCATAGATCAGAACGTGGCGAGGTTCATGGTGCAGGCTGAGTATAGAATCACTGTCGTAAACGCGCGGATGAGAAAAATCGACATCATTTGGGTGGTAGGGACGCGAACCGCAGGCAATAACAAATTTATCTGCCGTGAGCGTTTCCACCGTACCGTCATGGCACTCCAGAGCGAGGGTGTGTTCGTCAACAAAACGGGCATTCCCCTGCAAAATTTCACAGTGGTTTCGCTCGTAAAATCCTTGCCGCATACGCGTTTGCTGATTAATGACGTTATCGGCATGGTTAAGAATATCGGCAAAAGAAGAGCGAAGAAGCCGGGAATGGTCGCTGTAGAGTGGGTTCTGATTGAATTCAATGATACGGCTGACGGCGTGGCGGAGTGCTTTAGATGGGATGGTGCCCCAGTGGGTACAACCGCCGCCGACGTTATGATAGCGCTCAATAACGGCGACGCGCGCGCCTTGCTTAACCAGACCCATTGCAGCGCCTTCGCCGCCGGGGCCGGAACCTATTACTATTGCATCGTAATCGTAGGAATGTGACATGGTCAGGCTTACCTGTTCTTATACATAAAAGCAACAGAATAGTAACATCGTTGTCAGGATAACCCAATTATCGTTGTGCTTTTTTGCGAAGTCGAAGCACAAACTGCGCGTAAACAATCATTCACAAAGCCATGCCAACCGCCTAATCTCTGGTATAGTGCCAGCAAGGTATAAGGAAGGATTCAGACATCGTGATGGGCGTTAGAGCGCAACAAAAAGAAAAAACCCGGCGTTCGCTGGTTGAGGCCGCATTTAGTCAATTGAGTGCAGAGCGCAGTTTTGCCAGCCTCAGTTTACGTGAAGTTGCTCGTGAAGCGGGCATTGCGCCAACCTCATTTTATCGCCATTTTCGCGATGTGGATGAGCTCGGCCTGACGATGGTGGATGAGAGCGGCCTGATGCTACGCCAGTTGATGCGCCAGGCGCGTCAGCGTATCGCCAAGGGCGGCAGTGTGATCCGCACCTCGGTCTCAACATTTATGGAGTTCATCGGCAACAATCCCAACGCCTTCCGTTTATTATTGCGCGAGCGGTCTGGTACCTCCGCGGCGTTTCGTGCCGCCGTGGCTCGCGAAATTCAGCATTTCATTGCGGAACTTGCGGACTATCTGGAACTCGAAAACCATATGCCTCGTGCGTTTACTGAAGCACAAGCCGAAGCCATGGTGACGATTGTTTTCAGTGCGGGGGCAGAAGCGCTGGATGTTGGCGCCGAACAGCGTCGACAACTGGAAGAGCGGCTGGTATTGCAACTGCGCATGATCGCCAAAGGCGCATTTTACTGGTATCGCCGTGAACAAGAGAAGATGACGCATCACTCCGAGTAACGAGAAGGACGAGCAATGAAACAGTCAGGTCAAGATAAAGGTACGCTGCTGCTGGCGCTGGTTGCTGGCTTATCGATCAATGGTACATTTGCGGCGCTGTTTAGCTCCATTGTGCCATTCTCTGTATTCCCGATTATTTCGCTGGTGCTGACGGTTTACTGCCTGCATCAACGTTACCAGAATCGCACAATGCCTGTGGGGCTGCCGGGTCTGGCTGCGGCCTGTTTTATTCTTGGCGTTCTGTTGTACAGCACCGTGGTGCGTGCGGAATACCCGGATATCGGCTCGAACTTCTTCCCAGCGGTCCTGTCAGTGATTCTGGTGTTCTGGATCGGCTTTAAGGTGCGTAACCGTAAGCAAGAAATTGCGGAATAGTATTTGTAGGCCGGGGGTATCTTTGCTTTCCCGGCCTACAAAAAAATCACTTCGCGGTCAGTAATACTCCGCACTCCATGTGGTGCGTATACGGGAACTGATCGAACAGCGCCAGACGTGACACATTGTGCGTCTGGCTCAACGTTTCCAGGTTCTTACACAGTGTCTCCGGGTTGCAGGAGATGTACAGAATACGCGGATACGCCTGCACCATCTTCTCTGTTTCGCTGTCCAGGCCGCTGCGCGGTGGATCAACAAAAATGGTTTCACACTGGTAACTCTTCAGGTCGACGCCCTGTAAACGGTTGAACTCGCGCACCCCGTTCATCGCCTGAGTAAACTCTTCTGCAGCCATACGAATAATTTGCACGTTATCAATATGGTTAGCCGCAATATTGTACTGCGCGGCAGCCACGGACGGTTTAGCGATTTCAGTGGCCAGTACGCGGTTGAAGTTCTGCGCTAGCGCTAACGAGAAGTTGCCATTGCCACAGTACAATTCAAGCAGGTCGCCCTGCGAATCTTTGGTGACATCAATCGCCCATTCCAGCATCTGAATGTTCATGGCGGCATTCGGCTGCGTGAAGCTGTTCTCAACCTGGCGGTAGATAATCTCTTTACCCGCAACCGGCAAACGTTCATCGATGTAATCTTGATCCAACGCGATTTTGGTTTTGGTCGCCCGGCCAATCAGATGCACATTCAGGTTTTGCGCGCGTAGCGCATCCCGCAGTGCTTCGGCTTCCTGACGCCATTCGTCATCTAACTTTTTATGGTACAGCATGGATACCACCGCCTGATTGCTCATGGTGGTGAGGTAATCAATCTGGAACAATTTATGACGCAGGACGTGATTGTGACGAACGCCGTCAATCATGGCTGTCATCAGCGTGTTGATGAGTTCGCTGGCTGCAGGAAAGCTGTCGACGCGAATACGGCTTTTGGTCTGGCTTTCAAACATGATGTGATACAGGTCGTCACCGTCATGCCACAGGCGGAATTCAGCGCGCATGCGGTAATGACTGACCGGCGAGCGAAACACTTCCGGAGCCTGATCAGTAAATGGCGTCATTAAGCTCTGTAAACGAGCCACTTTATCGGCTAGCTGCGCGTCATACTGTTCTGTCGGGAGGTGTTCGGGGGTCATGATGCGTCCTGAAAAATAAAAGTACGCGGGGATTGTAGGGATTGCTCAGTAGATGTCCAGTTATTGATGATTTCTAATATTGTGATACGCAGTCTGGACAGTCGGTTATAACAAACTGTAGCATCCGCGTTCCGGTCCTGTGAGTTAAAAGGGAATCCAGTGTAAATCTGGAGCTGACGCGCAGCGGTAAGGAAAGGTGAAATGAGAGCGTAAGCAGACACTGCCTTTGGGTGGGAAGTCTTCATTTCTTTTTATTCGCTATATTGAATAACCTTCCAAGCCCGAAGACCTGCCGGCTAACGTCGCATCTGGTTTTCATCATCGCGTACTATCGGTGGGACCTGCGGCATCCTTCTTATATTGTGGATGCTTTACAATGATCAAAAAATCATTGCTGCTGACGGCACTTTCCGTCGCGGCATTTTCTGGTTGGGCGCAGGATGCTAGCCCAGACACTCTCGTCGTTACGGCTAACCGTTTTCAGCAACCCCTTAGTGCAGTGCTTGCTCCCATCACCGTTGTTACGCGCCAGGAAATCGATCGCTGGCAATCTACCTCTGTAAATGACGTTCTTCGCCGCCTGCCGGGTGTCGATATCGCACAAAGCGGCGGCATGGGGCAACTTTCGACTATTTCTATTCGTGGGACCAACGCCAGCCATGTACTGGTGCTGATTGACGGCGTGCGCCTGAATTTAGCTGGGGTGAGTGGTGCTGCCGATCTCAGCCAGTTCCCGATATCGCTGGTGCAACGCATTGAATACATTCGCGGGCCGCGTTCCGCTGTTTATGGTTCTGATGCGATCGGCGGCGTGGTGAATATCATTACCGCGCGAGAAAAGCCGGGGACAGAATTGACCGCCGGTGTGGGCAGTAATGGTTATCAGAATTACGACATCTCGACGCAGCAACAGCTCGGTGAGAATACGCGCGTGACGCTGATGGGGGATTATGCCTATACCAAAGGTTTTGACGTTGTCGCCTACGGTAGCACTGGTGAGCAAGCGCAGCCCGATAAAGATGGTTTTTTAAGTAAGACGCTGTACGGCGCACTGGAACATAACTTCTCCGATACCTGGAGCGGGTTTGTGCGCGGCTATGGCTATGATAACCGCACCAATTATGACTCCTATTATTCTCCGGGATCTCCGTTAGTCGATACGCGTAAGCTCTACAGCCAGAGCTGGGATGCCGGACTGCGCTTTAATGGCGAGCAAATCCAGTCACAACTGGTTTCCAGCTACAGTCACAGCAAAGACTACAACTATGACCCGGACTATGGTCGCTACGACTCCTCGGCAACCCTGGATGAGATGAAGCAATATAACGTGCAGTGGTCAAACAGTATGGTGGTTGGCCACGGCAATGTGGGCGCTGGCGTCGACTGGCAAAAGCAAACCACAGAGCCAGGCACCGGGTATGTTACGGACGGTTACGATCAGCGTAATACCGGTATTTATCTGACCGGGTTGCAACAGCTTGGCGATTTCACCTTCGAAGGCGCGGCGCGCAGCGACGACAACTCCCAGTTTGGTCGGCATGGCACATGGCAAACCAGCGCCGGATGGGCGTTCATTGACGGCTATCGTTTCATTGCTTCTTATGGCACCTCTTATAAAGCACCTAATCTGGGGCAGCTGTACGGCTATTACGGTAATTCAAATCTGAATCCTGAAGAGAGCAAACAGTGGGAAGGGGCGTTTGAAGGGTTAACGGCGGATGTAAACTGGCGTTTGTCAGGGTATCGCAACGATATTGATAACATGATCTCTCTCGACCCCCACGCTGATGAATACTATAACGAAGGAAAAGTGCGGATTAAAGGCGTTGAAGCAACGGCGAGTTTCGATACGGGTCCGCTGGCGCATACGCTGAGTTATGATTATGTTGATGCGCGCAATGCGATTACCGACAAGCCGCTGGTGCGTCATTCAAAGCAGCAAGTGAAGTATCAGCTCGATTGGCAGGTCTATGATTTTGACTGGGGTCTGACGTATCAATATCTGGGAACTCGCTATGACACGGACTATGTTACCTACCAGCCGGTGAAAATGGGTGGAGTGAGTTTGTGGGATCTGGCGGTGTCATATCCGATCACCTCACAGCTGACAGTTCGTGGTAAAATCGCCAACCTGTTCGATAAAGATTACGAGACAGTTTATGGCTACCCAACTGCAGGACGGGAATACACCTTGTCTGGCAGCTACACCTTCTGATCCACGTCCCACCGTGCTGGTGTTTGATTCCGGCGTCGGTGGGTTGTCGGTCTACAATGAGATCCGCAACCTCTTGCCGGATCTCCACTATATATACGCTTTCGATAACGTTGCCTTTCCTTATGGAGAGAAGAGCGAGGAATTTATTGTCGAGCGTGTTGTTGAGATTGTGACTGCCGTTCAGCAGCGCTACTCCCTTTCACTGGCTGTTATCGCCTGCAATACCGCCAGCACGGTGTCACTCCCTGCGTTACGCGAAAAGTTCGCTTTCCCGGTCGTCGGCGTGGTACCTGCAATTAAACCGGCGGCGCGCCTTACGGCTAACGGTGTAGTGGGGCTGCTGGCGACGCGAGCGACGGTGAAGCGTTCATATACGCATGAGTTGATTGCGCGCTTTGCGAACGAGTGTCAGATCGCGATGTTGGGTTCCGCTGAGTTGGTGGAACTGGCGGAAGCGAAGCTGCACGGAGAAGCAGTTCCTCTGGATGAGTTGCGCCGCATTCTGCGACCATGGTTGCGGATGTCGGAACCGCCGGATACGGTTGTTCTCGGATGTACGCATTTCCCTCTATTACAGGAAGAACTTTTACAGGTTCTACCTGAAGGGACGCGACTGGTGGATTCCGGTGCCGCGATTGCGCGTCGCACGGCTTGGTTGTTAGAACATGAAGCACCTGACGCAAAATCAGCTGACGAGAATATTGCCTTTTGTATGGCAATGACGCCTGAAGCTGAACAATTACTGCCAGTCCTCCAGCGTTATGGCTTCAAAACGCTCGAAAAACTGGCAGTTTAATCCGTTTTGGTGAAATAATACGCACTCGGAAAATTATTTTAAATTTCCCCTTGTCAGCCTGAAATAACTCCCTATAATGCGCCTCCACTGACACGGAACAACGGATTACAAGCCGCCGGGTCAGCGGGGTTCCACTGAGAACCC
>NZ_JANUFB010000010.1:0-157827 GCF_024809055.1 Citrobacter sp. JUb117 | reverse complement strand
CCTGACCCCATGCCGAACTCAGAAGTGAAACGCCGTAGCGCCGATGGTAGTGTGGGGTCTCCCCATGCGAGAGTAGGGAACTGCCAGGCATCAAACAAGTGAAGAAGCCCATCCGTCAGGATGGGCTTTTTTGCGTCTGTTGTATGTAAAAGCGGTTGGATAGCCGCGTCAGCGCCTTATCTGCCCAGCAAAACCTCTCTTCTGTCCGCGTAAAATGTCCTTTATCCTGCCCGTGAACGACAAAGCATTCTCCTTTTGACTCTTACTGCACTATTCTACAGCGAGTGAGTCGTGAAACTTTCTCACCTTGAGCATGCAGGCTCGACATTCACACGATTCCTGGTTATTGTCAGCTATCTGGATGTCTAAACGTTTAAACGTATGTTGTGAGGTTATCAGGTTATGCCAATTCGCGTGCTGGACGAGCTACCCGCCGTCAATTTCTTGCGTGAGGAAAACGTCTTTGTCATGACGACATCCCGCGCATCCGGTCAGGAAATTCGTCCTCTGAAGGTGCTTATCCTCAACCTGATGCCGAAGAAGATCGAAACGGAAAACCAGTTTCTCCGGTTATTGTCGAACTCACCGCTGCAGGTGGACGTTCAGCTATTACGCATTGATGCCCGCGAGTCGCGCAATACGCCGACGGAGCATCTGAATAACTTTTACTGTAATTTCGAGGATATTTGCGATCAGAACTTTGATGGACTGATCGTCACCGGGGCACCGTTAGGCCTGGTTGAGTTTAACGATGTGGCCTACTGGCCGCAGATCAAACAGGTACTGGAGTGGGCGAAAGACCACGTCACATCAACATTGTTTGTCTGTTGGGCGGTGCAGGCCGCACTGAATATCCTTTATGGCATCCCCAAGCAAACCCGCAACGACAAGCTTTCAGGTGTATACGAACACCACATCCTTCATCCCCATGCCCTGCTGACACGTGGTTTTGATGATGCCTTCCTTGCACCGCACTCACGCTATGCTGATTTCCCTGCTGCGTTGATCAGGGATTACACCGATCTTGAGATTTTTGCCGAGACGGAAGAGGGCGATGCCTACCTGTTTGCCAGTAAAGATAAACGTATTGCGTTCGTGACGGGTCATCCGGAATATGACGCCGATACGCTGGCCGGTGAATATTTTCGTGACGCCGAAGCGGGGTTGACCCCGGACGTTCCGTACAACTATTTCCCGCAAGATGACCCACAAAACAAACCTCGGGCAAGCTGGCGTAGCCATGGCAATTTGCTGTTTATTAACTGGCTCAACTATTACGTCTACCAGATCACGCCATACGATCTGCGCCACATGAATCCAACGCTGGATTAATCTTCTGTAGCAAACGATCCTTAAGCGTTTCAGCATGTTGAATCAGGCACCTTCGGGTGCTTTTTTTATTTCCGAAACGCACCTCACGGTGTGATTAATTTTTATTATGATTGTTATCAATAAGTTAATTGATAATTAAATTAAAAATGGAAATTGTTTTTGATTTTGAAATTTAAATGGGTAGTCTTAGTTGTGCTGAACGAAAACCGCACAACGATCCTTCGTTCGCATTGGGGATGTGTTTGGATCAATGACGAGGAACTACGCAATGAATCAACAGGCAACAACAACCGATGAGCTGGTTTTTACCAGGCCGCATGGCGAGCAGGAACAGCAGATTTTGACCGCAGAGGCGGTGGAATTCCTGACCGAATTGGTGACTCGATTTACGCCAAAACGCAATAAACTTCTCGCCGCGCGTATTCAGCAGCAGCAGGATATTGATGACGGTAAGTTGCCTGATTTTATTTCGGAAACAGCTTCCATTCGTGAAGGTGGCTGGAAGATTCGCGGTATTCCTGATGATTTACAGGATCGTCGCGTGGAAATCACCGGACCCGTTGAACGCAAGATGGTGATTAACGCGCTCAACGCCAACGTTAGAGTCTTTATGGCTGACTTTGAGGATTCACTGGCTCCCGAGTGGGGTAAAGTGATCGACGGGCAAATCAACCTGCGCGATGCGGTGAACGGTACCATCAGTTACACCAACGACGCTGGCAAGATATACCAACTGAAGCCCGATCCGGCGTTATTGGTTTGTCGTGTACGTGGCCTGCATCTGCCGGAAAAACACGTCACCTGGCGTGAGGAAGCGATTCCCGGCAGTCTGTTCGACTTTGCCCTCTATTTCTTCCACAACTACAAAGCCTTGCTGGCTAAAGGCAGTGGTCCTTACTTCTATTTGCCGAAAACGCAGGCCTGGCAAGAAGCGGCCTGGTGGAGTGAAGTCTTCAGTTATACAGAAGACAGATTTAATCTGCCACGCGGCACGATAAAAGCCACGTTGCTGATCGAAACACTGCCAGCCGTTTTCCAGATGGATGAGATCCTGCACGCGCTGCGTGACCATATTGTCGGCCTCAACTGCGGTCGTTGGGATTACATTTTCAGCTACATCAAAACCCTCAAGAATCACCCGGATCGTGTTCTGCCCGATCGTCAGGTGGTAACGATGGATAAGCCGTTCCTCAGCGCCTACTCGCGTCTGCTGATTAAAACCTGTCATAAACGCGGTGCCTTTGCGATGGGCGGTATGGCGGCGTTTATCCCCAGCAAAGACGCTGAGCGCAACAATCAGGTGCTGGCAAAAGTTAAAGCGGATAAAGCGCTGGAAGCCAGTAACGGTCATGACGGGACCTGGGTTGCTCACCCTGGACTGGCAGATACCGCAATGGCGATTTTCAACGATGTGCTGGGCAACAACAAAAATCAGCTGTTTGTCACCCGAGAAGAGGATGCGCCGATTACTGCAGAACAACTGCTGGCTCCGTGCGAAGGGGAACGTACTGAAGAAGGCATGCGCGCCAATATTCGCGTTGCCGTGCAGTACATCGAAGCGTGGATCTCTGGCAACGGTTGCGTACCGATTTATGGCCTGATGGAAGATGCGGCAACTGCCGAAATCTCCCGTACCTCCATCTGGCAGTGGATCCACCATCAGAAAAC
Organism: Citrobacter sp. JUb117; assembly: GCF_024809055.1. Taxonomy (NCBI): domain Bacteria; kingdom Pseudomonadati; phylum Pseudomonadota; class Gammaproteobacteria; order Enterobacterales; family Enterobacteriaceae; genus Citrobacter; species Citrobacter sp. JUb117. The sequence continues at coordinate 154,827 of NZ_JANUFB010000010.1, read as the reverse complement.
CCTCAGCAACGGTAAGCCGGTGACCAAACCGCTGTTCCGTCAGATGCTGGCCGAAGAAATGCGGGTGATTCAGGACGAGCTGGGTGAACACCGCTACAGCAGCGGGCGCTTTGATGACGCCGCACGCCTGATGGAGCAAATCACCACCTCTGACGAACTGATCGACTTCCTTACCTTGCCAGGCTACCGCTTACTGGCTTAACAGCCCAGGCTATTTTGTTCGCCATTTTAGCCCCGGGCAGTGCTCAAAATCCTCACGTACTATAAGTACGCTCCGGTTTTTGCGCGCTGACCGTGACCAAACTGCCTTCACCAATAACGCCTGGGAAGCCAGGAGAATAATATGGAGCATCTGCACATGAAAACCCGTACTCAACAAATCGAAGACTTACAGAAAGAATGGACACAACCACGCTGGGAAGGCATTACCCGCCCGTACAGCGCGGAGGAAGTGGTGAAGTTACGTGGCTCGGTCAACCCGGAATGTACGCTGGCGCAGCTTGGCGCAGCGAAAATGTGGCGTTTGCTGCACGGCGGATCGAAGAAAGGTTATATCAACAGCCTCGGTGCACTGACTGGTGGTCAGGCGCTGCAACAGGCGAAAGCCGGTATTGAAGCGGTCTACCTTTCCGGGTGGCAGGTGGCGGCAGACGCCAACCTGGCCTCCAGCATGTACCCGGATCAATCGCTGTACCCGGCGAACTCTGTGCCCGCCGTGGTGGATCGGATCAACAACACCTTCCGTCGGGCGGATCAGATCCAATGGTCAACCGGTATTGAGCCAACCGATCCGCGCTATGTGGATTACTTCCTGCCGATCGTTGCCGATGCCGAAGCCGGTTTTGGCGGTGTCCTGAACGCGTTTGAATTGATGAAGTCGATGATTGAAGCCGGTGCAGCGGCGGTTCACTTCGAAGATCAGCTCGCCTCGGTGAAAAAATGCGGTCACATGGGCGGCAAGGTGCTGGTACCGACTCAGGAAGCTATCCAGAAACTGGTGGCGGCCCGTCTGGCGGCAGACGTGATGGGCGTCCCGACGCTGGTTATTGCCCGTACCGATGCTGACGCGGCGGATTTGATTACTTCTGACTGCGACCCTTACGACAGCGAGTTCATTACCGGCGAGCGCACCAGCGAAGGGTTCTACCGTACCCATGCGGGTATTGAGCAGGCGATCAGTCGCGGACTGGCCTACGCCCCGTATGCTGACCTGGTGTGGTGCGAAACCTCCACACCGGATCTCGAACTGGCGCGCCGCTTTGCCGATGCTATCCATGCTAAATATCCGGGCAAACTGCTGGCCTACAACTGTTCGCCGTCGTTTAACTGGCAGAAGAACCTGGATGACAAAACCATTGCCAGCTTCCAGCAACAGCTGTCCGATATGGGCTATAAATATCAGTTCATTACCCTGGCGGGTATCCACAGTATGTGGTTCAACATGTTTGACCTCGCGCGTTCCTATGCACAGGGCGAAGGCATGCGCCACTACGTTGAGAAAGTTCAGCAGCCAGAATTTGCGGCGGCGAAAGATGGCTACACCTTCGTATCCCACCAGCAGGAAGTGGGTACCGGTTATTTCGACAAAGTGACGACCATCATTCAGGGTGGCGCGTCATCCGTTACTGCGCTGACCGGGTCCACTGAAGAATCACAGTTCTGATCGACCTGATGCCCGGTGGCGTAATGCTTACCGGGCCTACAGTTCTGTGTAGGCCGGATACGCGAATGCGCCATCCGGCATTATTCGATTCTGAACGAGGGCAAAAGATGTCGCGTGGCCTGGAATTGCTGATTGCCCAAACCATCCTGCAAGGTTTTGATGCGCAGTATGGCCGGTTTCTGGAAGTGACGTCCGGCGCGCAGCAGCGTTTTGAACACGCTGACTGGCATGCTGTGCAGCAGGCGATGAAAAGCCGTATCCATCTCTACGATCATCACGTTGGTCTGGTAGTGGAACAGTTGCGCTGCATTACCGACGGCAAAAGTACCGATGCGGCATTTTTACTTCGTGTAAAAGAGCATTACACCCAGTTGCTGCCGGACTATCCGCGCTTTGAGATTGCCGAGAGCTTTTTTAACTCCGTGTACTGCCGGTTATTTGATCACCGCTCGCTGACGCCCGAGCGGTTGTTTATTTTCAGCTCTCAGTCAGAACGTCGATTTCGTACTATCCCGCGCCCGCTGGCGAAAGACTTTTTCCCAGATTCAGGCTGGGAAGGGCTGCTCACGCGCGTGCTCAGCGATCTCCCCCTTCGTCTGCCATGGCAGAATAAACAGCGTGATATTCACTACATCATCGAGCACCTGACGGAAATTGTTGGCGAAGCGGTGCTGGCGCGCTGCCATTTGCAGGTGGCGAACGAATTGTTTTATCGCAATAAGGCCGCCTGGCTGGTGGGAAAACTGATCACACCAGAGGTCACGCTGCCGTTTTTACTGCCTATTCACCGCACTGACGAAGGCGAATTGTTTGTCGATACTTGTCTGACGACTACGGCGGAAGCCAGCATTGTGTTTGGTTTTGCCCGCTCTTACTTTATGGTCTACGCGCCATTGCCTGCGGCACTGGTCGAGTGGCTGCGTGAGATCCTGCCCGGTAAAACCACCGCCGAGCTGTATATGGCGATTGGCTGTCAGAAGCATGCGAAAACCGAAAGCTACCGTGAATATCTGCTGTATCTGGCCGACTGCGATGAACAGTTTATCGAAGCGCCGGGAATACGCGGCATGGTGATGCTGGTGTTTACTCTGCCTGGATTCGATCGGGTCTTCAAAATTATTAAAGACAAATTTGCGCCGCAAAAAGAGATGTCTGCGGCCCACGTCCGCGCCTGTTACCAACTGGTCAAAGAGCACGATCGCGTTGGACGCATGGCCGATACCCAGGAATTCGAAAATTTTGTGCTGGATAAACGACAAATTTCCCCGGCGCTGATGGCGTTGTTGCAGCAGGAAGTACCCGAAAAAATGACCGATCTCGGCGAGCAGATCGTGATTCGTCATCTGTATATCGAACGGCGGATGGTGCCGCTAAATATCTGGCTGGAGCAGGTCGAAGGCCAGCAGCTGCGGGATGCGATAGAAGAATATGGTAACGCTATTCGCCAACTGGCTGCCGCCAATATTTTCCCGGGTGACATGCTGTTTAAAAACTTCGGCGTGACCCGACACGGGCGGGTGGTGTTCTACGACTATGATGAAATTTGCTACATGACGGAGGTGAATTTCCGCCATATCCCGCCCGCGCGTTACCCGGAGGATGAGCTGGCCAGCGAACCGTGGTACAGCGTCTCGCCGGGAGATGTATTTCCGGAAGAATTTCGTCACTGGCTGTGCGCCGATCCGCGTATTGGACCGTTATTTGAAGAGATGCATGCCGATTTGTTCAGCGCCGACTACTGGCGAGGTCTGCAAACGCGGATCCGTGAAGGGCACGTGGAAGACGTTTACGCCTATCGGCGCCGCCAGCGGTTTAGCGTGCGTTATGAAACCGACCGTAGGCCGGATAAGGCCTTTGCGCCGCCATCCGGCAATGTGCGCCGTGCCTGATGGCGCTGCGCTTATCAGACCTACAAATCAGCCCCAACATTGGATAGCAGGCCGGGCCAGGCGTAGCTGCCACCCGGCAGTCCCATCTTACCGAATCCCACCGTATGCCAGTGTGACCTCTTTGGCCGCTTTGATTGCCATCGCACCGAACTCGGTGACGCGGTCGTCGGTAATGCGGGAGATCGGGCCGGAGATCGAAATGGCGGCGAACGGTTCGCGATGTTCGTCGTAAATGCATGACGCCACACAGCGCAGGCCCAGCGCATGTTCTTCATCATCAAACGAATAACCGCGCTTACGGGTCTGGGCGAGATCTTCTTTCAGATGCACCGGTGAGACCAGCGTGGCGTGGGTATACGCGTGCAGGCCTTTGCGGTGCAGCAGGCTGGTAACCTGTTCTTCGCTGAGTTGCGCCAGGAACGCTTTCCCCGCGCCAGAGGCGTGCATCGGCAGTTTGCCACCGATAGGGGCAGACATTCTCATCAGCTGTGTGCACTGTACCTGATCGATGATAATCGCCTGATGGTCGCTGTGGTCCAGCACCGCCAGGTTCACTGTTTCACCGGAGTCTTCCATCAGCTTACGCAGAATAGGGTGGACGATTGCCAGCAGGTTGCGGCTTTGCAGGAAGCTACTGCCGACGATAAACGCATGGGCGCCCACGGCCCAGTGTCCTAAGTCACCCACCTGACGCACAAAACCCTGCTGCTGCATGGTGGTCAACAAACGGTGCGTGGTGGAATTGGGCAGACCGGCCTGCTGCGCCAGCTCGGTCAGCGCTACGCTGCCGTTGGATTCCGCAATCCATTCCAGCAGCTTCAGACCTCGGGTCAAAGACTGAACCTGCCCGGTTGCAGGCGTAGTTGTGGCGGCGGGTTTTCTACCGCGTTTCGCGGGGACAGTGGCAACCATGGCAGACTCCTTTTCTGTATCGTGGAAATCATTTTCGTTTTATTCAATTATAATGCAAGAGTTCCTGTACTGATCGGATGAGTGAAGCTGAACATGTCTCATGTTGGTCGTTGTTTGCTTTTCCACCTCACTGGTTTATGCCAGTATGCTTTGTTGGCCTTTTTTCGGTCTGGTTGAGCGTTGTCGGGAGTGAGTGTGAGCAGCAAAGTTGAACAATTACGTCAGCAGTTAAAAGAACGTATTCTGGTGCTGGATGGCGGTATGGGCACCATGATCCAGGGTTATCGTTTGAGTGAAGACGATTTCCGCGGCCAACGCTTTGCCGACTGGCCGAGCGATCTGAAAGGCAACAACGACCTGTTGGTGCTGAGCAAGCCGGAGGTTATCACCGCGATTCATCATGCCTACTTTGAAGCGGGCGCGGATATCATTGAAACCAACACCTTCAACTCGACGACTATCGCCATGGCGGATTACCAGATGGAATCCCTGTCGGCGGAAATCAACTTCACCGCGGCAAAACTGGCGCGCGCCTGCGCCGACGAATGGACAGCACGTACGCCGGATAAACCGCGCTATGTCGCGGGTGTTCTCGGTCCGACTAACCGCACCGCGTCTATCTCACCGGACGTCAACGATCCCGCCTACCGCAATATTACTTTTGATCAGCTGGTGGCCGCGTACCGTGAATCCACTAAAGCGCTGGTGGAAGGCGGTAGCGACCTGATCCTGATCGAAACCGTTTTTGACACGCTTAATGCCAAAGCCGCTATTTTTGCGGTAAAAACCGAATTTGAAGCCCTGGGCGTTGAGCTGCCGATTATGATCTCCGGCACCATCACCGACGCTTCCGGGCGTACGCTCTCCGGGCAGACCACCGAAGCCTTCTATAACGCACTGCGCCATGCTGACGCGCTGACCTTCGGCCTCAACTGTGCGTTAGGCCCGGACGAGCTGCGCCAGTACGTACAGGAACTGTCGCGGATTGCCGACTGCTATGTCACCGCGCACCCGAATGCCGGTTTGCCAAATGCCTTCGGCGAATACGATCTCGACGCTGACACCATGGCGAAGCAAATCCGCGAATGGGCTGAAGCGGGTTTCCTGAACATTGTCGGCGGCTGCTGCGGCACCACGCCGGAACATATTGCCGCCATGAGCCGTGCGGTTGAAGGTTTACCGCCGCGTCAACTGCCGGAACTGCCGGTTGCCTGCCGTCTTTCAGGCCTTGAGCCGCTGAACATTGGTGATGACAGCCTGTTTGTTAACGTCGGTGAACGTACTAACGTCACCGGCTCTGCCAAATTTAAGCGACTGATTAAAGAAGAAAAATACAGCGAAGCGCTGGATGTTGCCCGCCAGCAGGTGGAAAGCGGTGCGCAGATTATCGATATCAACATGGATGAGGGGATGCTTGACGCCGAGGCGGCGATGGTGCGTTTCCTCAACTTGATCGCCGGTGAACCGGATATTGCTCGCGTACCGATCATGATCGACTCCTCGAAATGGGACGTCATTGAAAAAGGGCTGAAGTGCATTCAGGGTAAGGGCATCGTTAACTCCATCTCGATGAAAGAGGGCGTTGAGCCGTTTATCCACCATGCCAAACTGGTCCGTCGCTACGGTGCTGCCGTGGTGGTGATGGCCTTTGATGAACAGGGCCAGGCCGACACCCGCGCGCGTAAAATTGAGATTTGCCGCCGGGCGTACAAAATTCTCACCGAAGAAGTGGGTTTCCCGCCGGAAGACATTATCTTTGACCCGAATATCTTTGCCGTCGCGACCGGCATCGAAGAGCACAACAACTACGCGCAGGACTTTATCGGTGCCTGTGAAGACATCAAACGCGAACTACCGCATGCGCTAATCTCCGGTGGTGTCTCCAACGTGTCGTTCTCGTTCCGTGGCAATGACCCGGTGCGCGAAGCGATCCACGCAGTGTTCCTGTACTACGCCATTCGCAACGGCATGGACATGGGCATTGTGAACGCTGGTCAGCTGGCGATTTATGACGATCTGCCTGCCGAACTGCGCGATGCGGTTGAAGACGTGATCCTCAACCGCCGCGATGACGGTACCGAACGCCTGCTGGAGCTGGCAGAGAAATATCGCGGCAGCAAAACTGACGAAACGGCCAATACGCAACTGGCAGAATGGCGCAGCTGGGACGTGAAAAAACGCCTGGAATACTCGCTGGTGAAAGGCATTACCGAGTTTATCGAGCAGGATACCGAAGAAGCCCGTCAGCAGGCTGCGCGCCCGATTGAGGTTATCGAAGGGCCGCTGATGGACGGCATGAACGTGGTTGGTGACCTGTTCAGCGACGGTAAAATGTTCCTGCCGCAGGTGGTGAAGTCTGCTCGCGTGATGAAGCAGGCGGTGGCCTACCTTGAACCGTACATTGAAGCCAGCAAAGAGAAAGGCTCCAGCAACGGCAAGATGGTGATCGCCACCGTCAAGGGCGACGTGCACGACATCGGTAAAAACATCGTTGGCGTGGTGCTGCAGTGTAACAACTACGAAATTATCGATCTTGGCGTGATGGTGCCGGCAGAGAAAATCCTGCGCACCGCACGCGAAGTGAATGCTGACCTGATTGGCCTTTCCGGGCTGATCACCCCGTCGCTGGACGAAATGGTCAACGTAGCGAAAGAGATGGAGCGCCAGGGCTTTACTATTCCGCTGCTGATTGGCGGCGCGACCACCTCAAAAGCGCACACGGCGGTGAAAATCGAGCAGAACTACAGCGGCCCGACGGTCTATGTGCAGAACGCCTCGCGCACCGTCGGCGTGGTGGCTGCGTTGCTGTCTGATACCCAACACGATGACTTTGTCGCCCGCACGCGTAAAGAGTACGAAACTGTGCGTATTCAGCATGCGCGTAAAAAACCGCGTACCCCGCCGGTGACGCTGGAGGCCGCGCGTGATAACGACCTGGCCTTCGACTGGGAAAACTATACCCCGCCAGTGGCGCACCGCCTGGGCGTGCAGGAAGTTGAAGCCAGCATTGAAACGCTGCGCAACTACATCGACTGGACACCGTTCTTTATGACCTGGTCGCTGGCCGGGAAATATCCGCGCATTCTGGAAGATGAGGTGGTGGGTGAAGAGGCTAAACGCCTGTTCAAAGATGCCAACGACATGTTGGATAAATTGAGCGCCGAGAAAACCCTGAACCCGCGTGGTGTCGTTGGCCTGTTCCCGGCTAACCGCGTAGGTGATGACATTGAGATCTACCGGGATGAAACGCGGACGCACGTCCTGACCGTCAGCCACCATCTGCGCCAGCAGACGGAGAAGGTTGGTTTTGCTAACTACTGCCTGTCTGACTTTGTGGCACCGAAAACCTCCGGCAAAGCGGATTACATTGGCGCTTTCGCCGTCACCGGCGGCCTGGAAGAAGACATGCTGGCTGACGCGTTCGACGCACAGCATGATGATTACAATAAAATTATGGTGAAAGCGATTGCCGATCGTCTGGCGGAAGCCTTCGCTGAATATCTGCATGAACGGGTGCGTAAAGTTTACTGGGGATATGCGGCGAACGAGAACCTCAGTAATGACGAACTGATCCGCGAGAACTATCAAGGTATTCGTCCGGCTCCGGGCTATCCGGCGTGCCCTGAGCACACCGAGAAGGCGACCATCTGGGAACTGCTGGATGTAGAAACGCACACCGGTATGAAACTCACTGAATCTTTTGCCATGTGGCCTGGTGCATCGGTTTCCGGTTGGTACTTCAGTCATCCTGACAGCAAGTACTACGCCGTCGCACAAATTCAACGCGATCAGGTTGAAGATTATGCCTTCCGTAAAGGCATGAGCGTGGCAGAAGTTGAGCGCTGGTTAGCGCCTAACTTAGGCTACGACGCCGACTGATTCACAAAACTGTTATCTTTCTTTACAACAAACAGGGCGCTCAATGAGTGCCCTGTCTCTTTATTACGTTTAAACCCTTATACTGAAGGGAACTTGTGCGCGTTGGTGTCATGAGCCTCAGGAGCATATAACGATAAGGAGAACCTGATTCCGTGCTAACTCTGTTACACCTGCTTTCTGCCGTGGCGATGCTGGTTTGGGGTACCCATATCGTGCGTACCGGCGTGATGCGCGTCTTTGGCGCACGCCTGCGTACCGTGCTCAGCCGTAGCGTTGAAAAGAAGCCGCTCGCCTTTTGCGCGGGCATTGGCGTTACTGCTCTGGTGCAAAGCAGTAACGCCACCACCATGCTGGTGACGTCGTTTGTCGCCCAGGATCTGGTGGCGCTGACGCCTGCGCTGGTGATTGTGCTTGGTGCTGACGTCGGGACCGCGCTGATGGCGCGTATCCTGACCTTTGACCTCTCGTGGCTGTCGCCGCTGCTGATTTTCATTGGCGTTGTTTTCTTCCTCGGACGTAAGCAGTCCCGCGTTGGGCAACTGGGGCGCGTAGGCATCGGGCTGGGGCTCATTTTGCTGGCGCTGGAGCTGATTGTGCAGGCGGTCACGCCGATCACTCAGGCCAACGGGGTGCAGGTTATTTTTGCCTCGCTCACCGGCGATATCATGCTCGATGCGCTGATTGGCGCCATGTTCGCGATTATCAGTTACTCCAGCCTGGCGGCGGTCCTGCTGACGGCAACGCTGACAGCCGCGGGTATTATTTCGTTCCCGGTAGCGCTGTGTCTGGTGATTGGTGCGAACCTCGGCTCCGGCCTGCTGGCGATGCTCAATAACAGTGCCGCCAATGCCGCCGCCCGCCGCGTGGCGCTCGGCAGCCTGTTGTTTAAGCTGGTGGGCAGCCTGATTATTCTGCCGTTTGTGCATCCGCTGGCGAATCTGATGGATGAACTGCCGCTGCCAAAATCCGAACTGGTTATCTACTTCCACGTCTTCTACAACCTGGTGCGCTGCGTGGCGATGGTGCCGTTCGCCGAGCCGATGGCGCGCTTTTGCAAACGTATTATCCGCGATGAGCCGGAATTGGACGGCCATCTGAAGCCCAAGCATCTGGACGTCAGTGCACTCGATACCCCTACGCTCGCACTGGCGAATGCGGCTCGCGAAGCCCTGCGTATTGGTGACGCCATGGAGCAGATGATGGAAGGGCTGAAGCGGGTGATGCACGGTGAGCCGCGCGAGGAAAAAGAGCTGCGCAGGATGGCCGACGATATCAACGTGTTGTACACCGCGATCAAACTTTACCTGGCGCGGATGCCAAAAGATGAGCTGGCGGAAGAGGAGTCAAAGCGCTGGGCGGAGATTATCGAGATGTCGCTCAACCTGGAGCAGGCTTCCGATATCGTCGAACGCATGGGGAGCGAGATTGCCGATAAGTCGCTGGCCGCGCGTCGGGCCTTTTCTCTGGAAGGTCTGAAAGAGCTGGATGCGCTCTACGATCAGCTGCTCAGCAACCTGAAGCTGGCGATGTCAGTGTTCTTCTCTGGTGACGTGACCAGCGCCCGTCGACTGCGTCGCAGCAAACACCGTTTTCGTATTCTTAACCGTCGTTATTCGCACGCACACGTCGATCGCCTGCATCAGCAAAACGTGCAGAGCATCGAAACCAGTTCCCTGCACCTCGCGCTGTTAGGCGACATGCAGCGTCTGAACTCGTTATTTTGCTCCGTTGCCTACAGCGTGCTGGAGCAACCGGACGAAGACGACGAACGGGATGATTACTAACGGGGACAGGTGAAATGTTGCCCGGTGGCGCTTACGCTTACCGGGCCTACGGATAACCGTCAATTTTGTCGTCAATCTTGTAGGCCGGATAAGGCGCAGCCGCCATCCGGCATCAGACAACAAATCCACTAAAAGCAGTGGCCTGCTTCAACGGCAACCGCGTCTTCACCCGCTTTAAAGATATATGTGGTGTTCGGACCGCCAAGAACCGCCTGACCATCGCTCACCTTGATCCAGTTGCCTTCTGGCAGACCAATTACCGTCAGCTCTGGCGCAACCACCAGCAGCTCGCGAATACGCTGTTCACGCGTTTCGCCTTTGTGGCCTTCCGGCAACGCGTTGGTGAAGTGCGGGTTAATCTGCAGTGGGAACAGGCCCAGGGCATCAAAGCCTTTTGGATCGACAATCGGCATGTCGTTAGTGGTACGGATGGTTGGGCAGGCGAGGTTGGAACCTGCACTCCAGCCAATGTACAGCGCGCCGCGTTTGACCACGTCAACAATCGGCGCCAGCAGCCCGCGTTCGCGACTCTCTTTCAGCAACTGGAAGGTGTTACCACCACCGACAATCACCACGTCTGCATTTTCAATTGCCGCCACCGGATCGGCAACGGTATGAATACCCGTGACGTCGACGCCCATGGGAGCAAAGACGGCGGCCGTTTTCGCCGTGTACTCATCCCAGGTTTGCGTCACGCCAGCAAACGGGATAAACACCGCAGTACGGCGACCGTTCAGTTGCTCAGCAATCAGCGGTAGCGCGTGTTCCATCCAGGCTTTGCCCGGCAGCGTCGAGTTACTCAATAAAAGCAGTTCCATCATTTCTCCATGTAATCAAAAAATTACAAACCGCGGTCATGTTACCACCGTCAGTATAACGCCTCACTGATATGGCTCACGATGTTGGAAGGGGGGAGATAGAAGCAGGGGCTATTTTTTAAGTGTCAATTCAATACCGAGCGCCTTCATCACTGCAAGCGTAGTTTTCAGCGTTGGGTTACCTTTCTCACTAAAAGAGCGATAAAGTTGTTCGCGGGATAATCCCGTTTCTGCCGCGATGTTCGCCATTCCCTTAGCGCGAGCCACCACGCCCAGGGCTTTTGCAATGTACGCTGCATCGCCTGTTTCGAGGGCATCCGCCATAAATACGGCAATTTCTTCATCATCAACCAGCGCAGTTGCGGGATCGTACCGAGTAAGTTTATTCATGGTGGCGGATCTCTTGATAATCCAGTGAACGGGCGAGCATTTTTGCCATAGTGATATCGTTGGCTTGTGAGCTTTTATCGCCCCCACATAACAAAATGATGATGTGGCAGCCTTGCTGTTTAAAGTAAATCCTGTAACCAGGACCGTAGGAAATGCGCATTTCGCTGATGCCTTCTCCAACAGGTTTGACATCACCAGCTAAACCATTAGCCAAACGAAAAAGGCGTGTAGCAATGAGCGTTTTAGCTCTCCTGTCCCGTAGGTTTTGCTCCCAACGCTGGAAAACCATTGTCTGAAGAATTTCCATGAGTACGTTCCATGTATTTTATAAACTACATTCTGAATTGACAAGTTGAGAGTGGATATTAAGTAAGTTTGTGATGCGGGCATACCTGGGTTGGAGGAAACAGGAAAGCGCCTCGCAGACTTTTTCTTCGGGGCGTGACAGGTCTGTGCAACCACCCTACTGTGACATGATGATTTGCTGGTCGGGGAATAGATAATGCTCGCTTATTACGCTAACCTTAGGTATGTCATGCGCATTACTATAGGGGTTATCATGCGCACTGTATCTAAGGTAAAAAAATCAGTTAATGTCTCTCTGGCTCCAGAGATACTGGAAGAGGCACGTAAGCTTAAAATCAATCTGTCAGCTGTTTTAACCGAAGCCCTAATCGAAAAATTTCGTGAGAACAGACGCGAAGAATGGTTGCGGGATAATAAAAAATCGATAGAAGTATTAAATCAATGGGTGGAAGAAAACGGTTCGTTCAGTGATTTTCAAAGGACATTCTGATGGAGCAGTATTGCGCTTATGAGAACACTGGAAGTGGAAAAGGTGTTTATCCGTTTTTAATTAGCTTACAGCATCCGGTGGCCGCTGTTTTGCGGCATGTACTGGTTGCACCCGTTATAGCGCTCAGTCAGTTCCCTGACGAAGTACCTCCAGCTAAAATTTGTCCTGTTGTTAGTATTGGTGGGCAAGCCTATGTGGTGATGACGCACATGATGACAGGCATACCTGTGAAAAATATGGGTAACTGTGTGGGAGACCTGACCGCAAACAGGGCTGAACTTCGAGATGCAATTGATTTTCTGATTAATGGTTATTAGAGCGCCATGACGGGGCTGATTATGTTGAAAGGCGTGACAGATCGCAAATAGTGTCGGGACTGGCGTTCACGATTATTTTTATCCCCCGCAAGGTAGGGTATATTTCGCTTTTAATACACAAAATCATTCAAACTGTATCAAGGCGGCAAGGGAGCGAATCCCTGGGAGCATAGATTGCTATGTGACCTGGGTGAGTGAGGGCAGCCAACGCAGAAACAGCTTGAAGGATGAAGTGTATACAGGAGAAATTATGCTGCCCGACTCATCCATCCGATTAAACAAATACATCAGTGAAAGCGGAATCTGCTCGCGTCGCGAAGCGGATCGCTTTATCGAACAAGGGAATGTCTTCCTGAATGGCAAACGCGCCGCCATTGGCGATCAGGTGATGCCTGGCGACGTCGTGAAAGTGAACGGTCAGTTGATTGAGCCGCGTGAAGCGGAAGATCTGGTTTTTATCGCGCTGAACAAACCGGTCGGTATTGTCAGCACCACTGAAGATGGTGAGCGCGATAACATCGTTGATTTTGTTAACCACAGTAAGCGCGTGTTCCCGATTGGTCGTCTGGACAAAGATTCCCAGGGGCTGATCTTTCTCACTAACCACGGCGACCTGGTGAATAAAATCCTGCGTGCCGGTAACGATCATGAGAAAGAGTATCTGGTGACGGTCGATAAACCCGTAACCGATGACTTTATTCGTGGCATGGGGGCGGGCGTCCCCATTCTCGGTACCGTCACCAAGAAATGTAAGGTCAGGAAAGAGGCACCGTTTGTCTTCCGTATCACCCTGGTGCAGGGCCTGAACCGTCAGATCCGTCGGATGTGCGAACACTTTGGCTATGAAGTGGTAAAACTTGAACGTACGCGGATCATGAACATCGGCTTGTCTGGTTTGCCGCTGGGTGAATGGCGTGACCTGACCGATGATGAGCTGATCGATCTGTTCAAGCTGATTGAGAACTCTTCCTCGGAAGCGAAACCGAAGCCGAAAGCGAAGCCAAAAACTGCAGGCATTAAGCGCCCGGTGGTGAAAATCGAAAAAGCTGCTGAGAAAGAGAAAGCGCGCCCGGCATCCAACGGTAAACGTTTTGTTCAGCCGGGGCGTAAGAAGAAAGGGCGTTAACGTCTGCCGCGCGTTGGCGTATTCGCTGACCAGGAAAACGAGGATTCCGCATCCGGTTTATAAGCCAGCTTTTTCTTCAACTGGCGGGCTTTTTTAGCCTCAGCTTCGCGCTGCAGCATCAGCTTATCGATGTACTCTTTCTTAATGCTGTTGGTTTCCGCGTTGGTTAGCAGTCGACCGTGTGCAATACGCGCGCGGTCGAGCAGCGTTTTCAGTTCGCGCTGTTCGCGCTCGGTCATCTCTTTTTGGGTAATGCGGGGGAGTGCCATACGGTTGCCCTCAGTTTGCCGATTAACCCAGTGTACGGTAATCCTGGGCTGGCTGATAGCATCCAGACCGGGTAAGCATGCGTCACCCGGTACTTTTTTTAATTTTATGATTGGCTACGGACGTTTTCCCAGCTCAGCCCAAAACGGGCCAGATATTTGCGCAGGCGGTCGGCGTCGTTAGGATTGGCTTTCTTCAGCCTGGAAACGGCAAACAGCTCGCGGCCCGCTTCAGACAACGATGCGCTGCGTCGGCAGACGTCGATCACCGTTTCTAACTGACGCTTATCAAACAGGTCAATGTCCAGATCGAATTCCGGCTGTGAATCGGTGAGCTGCCAGCTTTCCTGCAATAACGCGATCTCCTCTTCGACCAGCGCGAGCGTGATGCGCCCCTGTTCGGCCAGCGTCGCCATGCGTGCAACAGATGAACTCAGCTCGCGAAAGTTGCCGCGCCATAGCGCCTTTGGTGAACAGGCGAAAGCCAGATAGCGCTCGCGCGCTTCTTTATCAAAGCGAGTCTGCGCCTGTTTGAGGCTGGAAAAGCGCTGGAGCTCATACTCTACGTTGGGTGCGATATCTTCCCGCCGCTGCGCCAGACCGGGCAGGGCAAAGCGCCACATATTGATGCGCGCGTAGAGATCTTCACGAAAACGACCTTCTGAAACCCACTGCTGCATATCGCGATGCGTCCCGGCAATCAACTGGAAATCGCTGTGCACCTCTTTGTCGCCACCAAACGGAAAAAAGGTTTTTTCTTCAATCGCTTTCAGCAGCATAGCCTGCTCGTCCAGCCCCAGTTCGGCAATCTCATCGAGAAATAACACCCCACCGTCAGCCTCGCGCAACAGCCCGGTGCGTGGCGTGAGTGCGCCGGTAAACGCGCCTTTGACGTGTCCGAATAATGTCGACATCGCGTTGTCGCCGCGCAGGGTGGCGCAGTTAACCGCTACCAGTTTACCGGCCACCAGATGGCGTGACTGGCGTAGCTGAAAAATCCGTTTGGCGAGGAACGATTTCCCCGCGCCGGTGGGACCTGTCAGTAGAATCGGGTCGGTCGAGCGCAGCGCCACGCGCTCAATACGGTCGATGAGCGTATTGAACGTGGCATTACGGGTTTCGATACCAGCTTTCAGGAAGGAGACCGATTGCTGCTGCTCACGCTGAAAGCGGCTGGTTAGCGCGGTATAGCGGCTTAAATCGAGATCGATAACCGAGCAGACACCTGCGGCGACGGCCTCATCAGATGAACCTCGCGGTGCCGGGCTGGATTGCAAAAGGCTGGCCGGCAGATAGCGCGCCTCCGTCAGCAGGAACCAACAAATCTGCGCCACGTGTGTGCCGGTAGTGATATGCACCAGATACTCTTCGTTTTCAGTATCAAATGTGTAGTGGGTGGCGAAGTCGAGGAACGCGGCGTAAACCTCCTCAAAATCCCACGGGTCGTTAATGGTCACCGCATGCGGGCGCACCTCGGTATGAGGAGAGAGCAGGGCGACATCTTCAATCAGCCGCTGTGCCATGCTTTCGTCGCGCGGCTGGTGGAGCAGTTCCAGTCTGTCGATGGGGAAATCAGCCTGCTGGCACAGTCCAACCGTAGGGCGCCATTTCTTAAACCGATTCGCCCGTTTTCCGCGCTTATCCAGCACCGTGCCCAGAACGCCAATCACCACCCGCCGCTTTTTCATACTTTATCCATAAAGATAAATATCGATATTGTAAGATAAAAAAATCTCTGCGCAACGGCAATCATTAATCTGAGGGTTAAAAATAAAAACTATATTAATCAATGGAATAAAAAATAAATTTGATGATTTTTCTTTCTGGCACGCTTCTGGCAATACCTGATACGTCAACAACGCTGAAAACGCAGGGGGTTAAACCCCGCCGGCACGTCAGGAACGGCACAGGCTGTTTTCCCGGGGTGTTCCGTCAGCCGATGACCACCAAGTGGGTTCGATTCCCAATTTCATCCTCCAAATGAAAACTGGTTGTTAATCATAGAAATAAAACGGGTTCGTGTGCAGTCAGCACCGCCCAAAACAGGCTGCCGGTAATGACGCCGTGCGACAGGCAAAAGGGAATTCCCCTGCCGCTTCGCCCCTGCACCCGCGCCTGACTCACAATAAGGAATAAAAAAGGATGAAGAAAATCACTATTCGTAAAGGCCAGCTTGGTCTGTTATCCCGCCAGGGTGACTACTACAAGGTGCTGAATGCAGGTGAACACCGTTTGCCGTGGTTTAACACACCGGATGTTCTGGTGGTAAATGCCGATGGCAGCGATGTTCCTGAGGCGTTGGCGGAGTATCTGCGTCGCTTCCAGCCTGCGTGGGTGGAACAGTACTGTGTGGCGGCAGATTTAACCGAGACCGAAGCCGGTGCGCTGTATGTGAACGGCGTCTTGCAGGAAATTTTACCGCCTTCAACCCGTCGCCTGTACTGGCGAGCCGAGGAGGCGTTAACGTTGGTACGCATGGATACGCGTCAGGTTCAGGTCCCAACGGACGTGATGAATGCCGTGTTACAGCCACGCCGTAGCGGTGCGGTAAAAGGTCGTGACGCGATCTTAACGGTGCAGGTTCCGGCCTGGCACGTCGGTGTGCTGAAAATTGATGGTGAGACGCAGGCACTGTTGCCGCCGGGGTTGAGTGCGTACTGGAAGGTGAATCATCTGGTGGAAGCGGAAGTCGTTGATACCCGCTTGCAGGTACTGGAGGTCGGCGGGCAGGAGATCCTGACCAAAGATAAGGTCAACCTGCGTCTGAATCTGGCGGCGAACTGGCGCTACAGCGGCGTATTACAGGCGTTTGGCCAACTGACAAAACCACTGGATCACTTGTACCGTGAGCTGCAGTTTGCGCTGCGCGAGGCGGTTGGTACCCGAACGCTGGACGAACTGCTGGAAGATAAGCAGGTGATTGATGACGTGGTAAGCACGCAGGTGAAAAACCGCATGACGCCGTTTGGCATTGAGGTTGCTTCGCTGGGCGTGAAAGATATCGTGCTGCCAGGCGATATGAAAACCATCCTGTCGCAGCTGGTGGAGGCCGAAAAATCGGCGCAGGCCAACGTCATTCGTCGACGTGAAGAAACGGCCGCCACGCGCTCGTTGTTGAACACAGCGAAAGTGATGGAAAACAACCCAGTGGCGCTGCGTTTAAAAGAGCTGGAAACCCTCGAGAGAGTGGCGGAGCGTATCGATAAAATCTCGGTATTTGGCGGTCTGGACCAGGTTCTTCACGGTCTGGTGAATATAAAAGGATAAGTAAAATGAGCAATAACGGAGTGAACGCCGCGATGCGCGAACGGGTAGTGCGCCAGCTAAAAAAGGTGGAACAGCGCTATGGCGTGAAGGTGCTGTACGCCTGTGAATCCGGCAGCCGTGGCTGGGGATTCGCCTCTCCGGACAGTGATTACGACGTGCGATTTTTG
Organism: Citrobacter sp. JUb117; assembly: GCF_024809055.1. Lineage (NCBI taxonomy): Bacteria > Pseudomonadati > Pseudomonadota > Gammaproteobacteria > Enterobacterales > Enterobacteriaceae > Citrobacter > Citrobacter sp. JUb117. The sequence continues at coordinate 137,553 of NZ_JANUFB010000010.1, read as the reverse complement.
TACGTTCATCCGCCAGAATGGTATCTGCGGGTGGAAGCGCCGCGTGATGTTATTGAACTGCCCATAGACGATGAACTGGACGTGTGCGGCTGGGAGTGGCGTAAAGCTTTGGGTCTGCTGAAAGGGGCTAACCCGACGCTTATCGAGTGGCTGGATTCGCCGGTGGTTTATCAGCAGGATGACGCGACGGTGTCTGCGTTGAAAGCGCTGGTGCCAAAATGGTTTTCGCCTGTGCGTGCCCGCTGGCACTACTATTCGATGGCGCGAAAAAACTTCCGTGGCTATCTGCAAGGCAATGAAGTGCGACTAAAAAAATACTTCTACGTGCTGCGTCCGTTGCTGGCCGTGCGTTGGGTCGAAGCGGGAAAAGGCGTGCCGCCCATGCGCTTTGCCGAACTGTTGGCGGGGAGCGAGCTGGATGCGCCGCTGCGTCAGGAGATAGACGACCTGCTGGAACGCAAGCAGCGGGCAGGGGAAGCGGAATATGGACTGCGCCGTCCACTGCTGCATGCGTTTATCCGCGAGGAGCTGGCGCGAGGCGAAACGCCACCGGTGTTACCGGATAGCCGGGAAGGCGATGTCAGGGAACTGGACCGACTGTTATATGAGACAGTGATGTCATGACTGTGTTGCCCGATGGTATTGCCGCTTATCGGGCCTACGAATTCACCGTAGGCCCGATAAGGCGTTTCGCCGCATCCGCCATCCGGCTGGTATTACTCAAACAAATTATGATGCAGTTTCTGTACGACCTGCTCGGCTTCGCTGCCCGGCACCAGGAAGCACAGATTATGGCTGGATGCGCCGTAGCAAATCATGCGGATGTTGAACGGTTCCAGCACGCCGAACACCTCTTTTCCCACGCCGCAGGCTTTAGACAGGTCGTTCCCGATCAGGGCGACCAATGCCAAACCTTCTTCTACCTCGACCCGGCACAGCGCGGACAGCTCCATCAGCAGGGATTGCGTGAGCAGCGTATCGCCGGTGGACGTTGAACCGGTGGTATCCAGCGTCAGTGCGACGCTGACTTCTGAGGTTGTTATCAAATCCACCGAGATATTGTGGCGCGCCAGGATGCCGAACACTTCCGCTAAAAACCCGCGAGAATGCAGCATATTCAGGCTATGCAGCGTCAGCAGCGTTTGCTTGCGACGCAGCGCCAGGGCACGAAATAGCGGTGGATTCTCGGTTTTATTACACACCAGTGTGCCGCCTGCTTTGGGGTCTTTGCTGGAGCCGACAAACACCGGAATATCGCTACGTACGGCAGGGAGCAGCGTCGCCGGGTGCAGGACTTTTGCGCCGAAGGTCGCCAGTTCTGCGGCCTCTTCAAAGGCAATTTCATCAATGCGTTTTGCGGCTGGCACCACGCGCGGGTCGGTCGTGTAAATGCCCGGTACATCGGTCCAGATATCGACGCGTGCGGCGTGCAGGGCTTCTGCCAGCAAGGCGGCGGTATAGTCGCTGCCGCCGCGCCCCAGCGTGGTAGTGCGGCCTTTGCTTTCGCTGCCGATAAAGCCCTGGGTGATCACCAGACCTTCTTCAAGGCGCGGTGCCAGCTGCAGCGTTGCCAGTTCAGACAGCGCCATGACATCTGGTTCTGCGCGACCAAAACGATCGTTGGTACGCATCACTTTACGCACGTCAAACCACTGCGCCTGAACGTTACGCTCGCGCAGGATTTCGACAAACAGCAGGGTGGACATCAGTTCACCGTGGCTGACCAGTTCGTCAGTCAGCGCGGTTGAGGTCGCCAGCGAAGCCGCTTCCGCCAGCGTGGTGATATTTTCCAGCAGACGTTCGATCTCTTCGCGGATCACGTTTGGATAACGCAAACGCTCCAGAATATCGAACTGGATCTGACGAATAGCGTCGAGTTTCTCGAAGCGTTCAGTTGCCTCCAGCCCTTCAGCCAAAGCGACCAGCAGGTTAGTAATACCCGCTGAAGCGGAAAGCACCACTAAACGGACGTTAGCATCGGAAAGCACCACATCAGCGCTGCGGTTCATGGCGTCGAAATCCGCGACGCTGGTACCGCCAAACTTGGAGACAACTACATCAGTCATAACTACCTCGTGTCAGGGAATGAATAGAGCGACCATGGCACAAGGGCAGAACGGAAACCGGTGCAGGCGCAAATACCGTATTACATTTCGTCCTTCAATCTGCCTCTTCGTTGGCTGCACCTGCTCACCACAGTCACTTACTTCAGTAAGCTCCTGTGGCGAGCAGGTTTGCCGCCTTGACGCATATCGAATGACTTTATGTATATAAATAAAAGGCATGGCCTGTACTGTCAATGCTGGGATTATGCGGATTTTTCATGCTGCTGTAGCCCTGAGTAACCGAGCTTATAATTACCCCTGTTTGATGGACGCCAGGACAACGGCACTAAAACAATCACACTTTTCTGTGACTGGCGTTACAATCGATCTCAGTCACAATTCTCAAAATCAGAAGAGTATTGCTAATGAAAAACATCAATCCAACGCAGACCTCAGCCTGGCAGGCACTACAAAAACACTTTGAAGAGATGAAAGACGTTACGATCGCGGACTTGTTCGCGAAAGATAGCGATCGTTTCGCCAAGTTTTCCGCAACGTTTGACGATTTGATGCTGGTGGATTTTTCCAAAAACCGCATCACCGAAGAAACGCTGGCGAAACTGCAGGACCTGGCAAAAGAGACCGACCTGAGCGGTGCTATCAAGTCCATGTTCTCCGGTGAGAAGATCAACCGTACGGAAGATCGTGCAGTGCTGCATGTGGCGCTGCGCAACCGTAGCAATACCCCGATCATCGTGGACGGCAAAGATGTGATGCCGGAAGTGAATGCGGTGCTGGAGAAGATGAAATCCTTCTCTGAAGCGATTATCTCCGGCAGCTGGAAAGGCTACACCGGCAAAGCGATTACGGATGTGGTGAACATCGGTATCGGTGGCTCCGACCTCGGTCCGTTCATGGTGACCGAAGCGCTGCGTCCGTACAAAAATCACCTGAATATGCACTTTGTGTCTAACGTCGATGGTACGCACATCGCCGAAGTACTGAAGAAAGTGAACCCGGAAACCACGCTGTTCCTGGTCGCCTCTAAAACCTTCACCACCCAGGAAACCATGACCAACGCCCATAGCGCGCGCGACTGGTTCCTGGCGACCGCCGGTGATGAAAAACACGTGGCAAAACACTTCGCGGCGCTGTCCATCAATGCGAAAGCAGTCGGTGAGTTCGGTATCGATACGGCCAACATGTTCGAGTTCTGGGACTGGGTTGGCGGTCGTTATTCCCTGTGGTCAGCGATTGGTCTGTCGATCATCCTGTCCGTGGGCTACGACAACTTCGTTGAACTGCTGTCCGGCGCGCACGCCATGGATAAACATTTCTCCACTACCCCAGCGGAGAAAAACCTGCCGGTACTGCTGGCGCTGATCGGTATCTGGTACAACAACTTCTATGGTGCCGAAACCGAAGCCATCCTGCCGTACGACCAGTATATGCACCGCTTTGCGGCCTACTTCCAGCAGGGCAACATGGAATCCAACGGTAAATACGTTGACCGTAACGGCAATGCGGTGGATTACCAGACTGGCCCAATCATCTGGGGTGAGCCGGGGACCAACGGTCAGCATGCGTTCTATCAGCTGATCCACCAGGGGACCAAAATGGTGCCGTGCGATTTCATCGCTCCGGCTATCACGCATAACCCGTTGTCTGACCACCATCCGAAGCTGCTGTCTAACTTCTTCGCCCAGACCGAAGCGCTGGCGTTTGGCAAGTCTCGTGAAGTGGTTGAACAAGAATACCGCGACCAGGGTAAAGATCCGGCGACGCTGGACCACGTTGTGCCGTTCAAAGTGTTCGAAGGCAACCGTCCTACGAACTCTATCCTGCTGCGCGAAATCACTCCGTACAGCCTGGGTGCGCTGATTGCGCTGTATGAGCATAAAATCTTTACTCAGGGCGTTATCCTGAACATCTTCACCTTCGACCAGTGGGGCGTAGAGCTGGGCAAACAGCTGGCGAACCGCATTCTGCCTGAGTTGAACGATGATCAAGAGATCAACAGCCATGATTGCTCGACTAACGGTTTGATTAACCGTTATAAGTCCTGGCGTTAATCAGCTTCTTCCTTCGAACCGCAGCGGTGTTGGCTGCGTTCGTTAACCCCGGTCACATAGTAATCTATGCTCCCGGGGATTAACGATCTTGCCGCCTTGCTGCAATTCGAATGAATTTGCTGATTACTTATAAAAAAAGCCGATATTATTATCGGCTTTTTTTATAAGATAATTTATCTTGTCTTCCTCATTACATAGGATTTAATTGAGTTTAATCCTAAAATAATTATACCACGTTAGATTTAACACAATGATTTTCAGATTTTACGGATATTGCATTATTTGTGTATTTATTTCATGTGATTGATTTATATTGATTTATGTATTTTTTAATAATGTTAGCTCCCACTTTTTTCTAATTATCCTAAATTCCTGCGCGGCGTAATTTACACACTTTCGGTTGTGTATACTCGATCTCGCCCGAAATTCTTTTGGGTAAATCTCCATTCATACAATGAAGGGATATTGTGATGAAAAAAGTACTGTATGGCCTGTTGGCTATATCTGCGCTTGCGACGACCTCTGTCTATGCTGCCCCCGTTCAGGTGGGGGAGGCGGCAGGGTCGGCAGCCGCGTCGGTTTCGGCAGGAAGTTCCTCCGCAACCAGTGTGAGCACCGTAAGCTCCGCGGTGGGGGTCGCCCTGGCGGCAACCGGCGGTGGCGATGGTTCGAATACCGGAACCACCACCACCACGACCACCAGTACCCAGTAATTCCGGTACGTAGCCCCTGAAGTATGAAGGGGATTAACCATAACCACACTTCGGTGTGGTTATTTTGAATTTCCAAAAGCCTGTGGGATTTGTAGGCCGGGTAAGCGTCGCGCCACCCGGCAATAATGCGGAGAAACGTCGTGATGCGACCAGCGCTCATATTGGTTTGTCTGTTATTACAGGCGTGTTCAGCTACCACCGAAGGGCTGGGTCATTCGCTGTGGCAAAGCGTGTTGGGTACTCCTGGCGTACAGATGACGGATGATGATATCCACAACATGCCTTACGCCAGCCAGTACATGCAGCTTAACGGCGGTCCGCAGCTGTTTGTGGTGCTCGCTTTCGCTGAAAACGGGCAGCAGAAATGGGTCACCCAGGACCAGGCCATGCTCGTAACGCAACACGGGCGTCTGGTGAAAACGCTGCTGGGCGGAGACAACCTGATCGCGGTGAATAATCTGGCGGCGGACCCGCTTATCAAACCAAACCAGATTGTTGATGGCGTCACCTGGACCCGCACGATAGGCTGGACCGAGCATAAGCAGGTGCGCTACGCCACCGCCCGTTCGGTCTTCAGATGGGACGGCACTGACAGCATTCGGGTTGCCAGCGAAGATACCCCGGTACGCGTGCTGGACGAAGAAGTCACCACCGATCGGACTCGCTGGCATAACCGTTACTGGATCGACAGTGACGGGATGATTCGCCAGTCAGAGCAGTATCTGGGTGCGAATTATTTCCCGGTGAAGACCACGCTGATCAAGGCGGCAAAATCATGATGAAACGAATGATTACCGCGCTGACTTTTAGCCTTTGTGCGGCATCTGTTTTTGCCGCAGGAACGGTAAAAGTGATCACCTCAGGCAGTGCAGAACCGAAAACGCTGACCGGCGCGGAACATCTTATCGATCTGGTGGGTCAACCCACGCTGGCGAATAGCTGGTGGCCCGCGGCGGTGATCGGGGAAGAGCTGGCGACGGTTACCGCGCAGCGCCAGCAACAGGCGCTGTTGGGACGGCTGGCGGCGCTGAGTGCAGAAGAAGGCGGCGACGATGCAGCCGCTATCAACACGCTACGCCAGCAAATTCAGACCCTGAAGGTAACCGGCAGACAGCGGGTGAATCTCGACCCGGACGCGGTGCGGGTGAGTGAACGGGGGAATCCGCCGTTGCAGGGCAACTACACGCTGTGGGTTGGGCCTCAGCCAACGGAAATCACCCTGTTTGGCGCGATCAATCATCCGGGTAAACAGCCGTTTATGCCAGGGCGTGATATCGCCAGCTATCTCGCCGGACAAAGTCTGCTGAGCGGTGCAGATCGCAGCTATGCGTGGGTAGTCTATCCCGATGGACGCACGCAAAAAGTACCGGTCGCTTACTGGAATAAACGTCACGTTGAGCCGATGCCCGGCAGCATCATTTTTGTTGGGCTGTCTGACTCTGTCTGGAGCCGCGCCCCGGATCAAATCAATGCCGACATTCTTCGCACTCTGACCCAGCGGATACCTGAATAATGAGAAAAACTTATCTGCTCAGCCTGCTGGCGCTGGGTATCAGCACGGCCTGCCACGGTGAAACGTACCCTGCGCCGATTGGGCCTTCCCAGTCTGACTTTGGCGGCGTGGGGCTGCTGCAAACGCCAACCGCGCGGATGGCGCGTGAAGGGGAAATGAGCCTCAACTACCGCGATAACGATCAGTACCGCTACTACTCCGCGTCGGTGCAGTTGTTCCCGTGGCTGGAAACGACCTTACGCTATACCGATGTGCGCACCAAAAAATACAGCAGCGTGGAGTCATTTTCAGGCGATCAGACGTATAAAGACAAAGCGTTCGATCTCAAATTGCGATTGTGGGAAGAGAGCTACTGGATGCCGCAGGTCGCGGTTGGCGCACGGGATATCGGCGGAACCGGTCTGTTTGATGCGGAATACATCGTGGCCAACAAAGCCTGGGGGCCGTTTGATTTCTCGCTTGGTCTTGGCTGGGGATATCTTGGTACCAGCGGCAATGTGAGTAATCCGCTGTGCTCGTACAGCGATAAATTCTGTTATCGCGATAACAGCTATAAACAGGCGGGCTCCATCGACGGTAGCCAGATGTTCCACGGCCCTGCGTCACTGTTTGGCGGCGTGGAATACCAGACGCCCTGGCAGCCGCTGCGCCTGAAGCTGGAATATGAAGGTAACAACTACCAGCAGGATTTTGCCGGCAAGCTGGATCAGAAGAGCAAGTTTAACGTCGGCGCCATTTACCGCGTCACCGATTGGGCCGACGTTAATCTCAGCTACGAGCGCGGTAATACCTTTATGTTCGGCGTCACGCTACGCACGAACTTCAACGATCTGCGACCAACGTATAACGACAACGCGCGACCGCAATATCAGCCCCAGCCGCAGGATGCCATCCTGCAACATTCGGTGGTGGCGAATCAGCTCACGCTACTGAAATACAACGCCGGGCTGGCGGATCCGAAACTCCAGGTGCAGGGCGATACGCTGTACGTGACCGGCGAACAGGTGAAATACCGTGACTCGCGGGAAGGGATCGAACGGGCAAATCGGATCGTAATGAACGATCTCCCTGAGGGGATCCGTACGATCCGTATTACGGAAAATCGCCTGAATTTACCGCAGGTCACCACCGAAACAGATGTTGCGAGTCTGCAGGATCATCTGCAAGGCGAGCCGCTGGGCCATGAAACACCGCTGGCGCAAAAGCGCGTGGAGCCCGTGGTGCCGCAGACCACCGAGCAGGGCTGGTATATCGATAAATCACGCTTTGATTTTCACATTGATCCGGTACTCAACCAGTCCGTGGGCGGCCCGGAAAACTTCTATATGTATCAGCTGGGTGTCATGGGAACGGCAGATCTGTGGGTGACAGACCATCTGCTCACGACCGGCAGTCTGTTTGCTAACCTGGCCAATAACTACGACAAGTTTAACTATACCAATCCGCCCAGTGATTCACATTTGCCGCGGGTCCGTACTCACGTCCGTGACTACGTGCAGAACGATGTGTATGTGAATAACCTGCAGGCCAACTACTTCCAGTCACTCGGCAACGGGTTTTACGGACAAGTGTACGGTGGCTATCTGGAAACCATGTTTGGCGGCGCAGGGGCTGAAGTGCTGTACCGTCCACTGGACAGCAATTGGGCGTTTGGCGTTGACGCCAACTATGTGAAGCAGCGTGACTGGCGCAGTGCGCAGGACATGATGAAATTCACCGACTACAGCGTGAAGACCGGACATCTGACGGCGTACTGGAACCCGTCGTTCACCCAGGATGTACTGGTAAAAGCCAGCGTGGGGCAGTACCTGGCGGGCGATAAAGGCGGGACCCTGGAAATCGCCAAACGCTTCGACAGCGGCGTGGTGGTCGGCGGTTATGCAACCCTCACCGATGCATCACCGGATGAGTATGGGGAAGGTGATTTCACCAAAGGCGTGTATGTCTCCGTGCCGCTGGATCTCTTCTCCTCGGGACCAACCCGCAGCCGTGCGGCAATTGGCTGGACGCCGTTGACGCGCGACGGTGGTCAGCAGCTTGGGCGTAAGTTTGGTTTGTACGATATGACCAGTGACAGGAGTGAGAACTTCCGTTGATGTGAATGTTGATCGCCCGGTGACGCTACGCTTACCGGGCCTACGGTAGGCCGGATAAGGCAAAGCCGCCATCCGGCAAGAACCGTTGTGTGAACAAAACATAAACAAAAAATGTAGTTCTCCGTCACATTTTTGCGTTATACAGGAACTTCGCCATTGAGCAAAAGGGGCTGCTATGACGCCGATATCTCGTCCGCGCGTGGAGTTTATCTCCACGATGTTACAGACTGTGTTGAATCTTGGGCTACTGAGTCTGGGGCTGATTCTGGTGGTATTCCTCGGCAAAGAGACGCTGCATCTGGCGGATGTGCTGTTCGCGCCGGAACAAACCAGCAAATATGAGCTGGTGGAAGGGCTGGTGGTTTACTTCCTCTACTTTGAATTTATCGCGCTGATTGTGAAGTACTTTCAGTCAGGTTTTCACTTTCCGCTGCGCTACTTTGTTTATATCGGGATCACGGCGATTGTGCGGTTGATCATCGTCGATCATAAAGCTCCCATGGACGTGTTGATCTATTCCGCAGCGATCCTGCTGCTGGTGATCACGCTGTGGCTGTGTAATTCCAAACGGCTGAAGCGTGAGTAAACAACAACGCGCCGCATGGGCTGCGGCGTGTTGTTCTCGTTGATTACTGCGCAGACGCAGGTTTCGCTTTCTCTGCTGTGGGTTCCCACAGCTCTTCAAGTTCTTCCAGCGTTTTGCCTTTGGTTTCCGGTACGAATTTCCACATAAACAGCGCCGCCAGAATGCCCATACAACCGTAAATCCAGTAGGAGAAACCGTTGTGGAAATGGGCAACCAGCCACGAATTTTTGTCCATCATCGGGAAGGTCCAGGAGACGAAGTAGTTTGCCAGCCACTGGGCGGCCACCGCAATGGCGAGCGCTTTGCCACGGATCGCGTTGGGGAAAATCTCAGCCAGCAGTACCCAGCACACCGGGCCCCAGGACATGGCGAATGCCGCAACATAAAACAGCATCGACAGCAGCGCCACCAGACCAGAAGCCTGGGTATAAAACGCAGTACCGAGGCTGAACATGCCGATGGCCATACCCAGCGCGCCAATAATTTGCAGCGGTTTGCGGCCAAATTTATCGACCGTCATGATTGCCAGCACGGTGAAGCTCAGGTTGATTACGCCCACGATGATGGTCTGCAACAGCGCGACGTCGGTGCTGGCGCCCAGGGTTTTAAAAACTTCCGGCGCGTAGTAGAGCACAACGTTGATGCCGACGAACTGCTGGAAGATGGACAGCATGACGCCGATGACGATGACCGCAGTGCCAAACATCAGCAGACGCCCGCCTGTTTTGCGACCGTGCTCCAGTGACTGATTGATCTCCTGCATCGCCTGGGTAGCAAGATTGCTGCCCATAATTTTGCGCAGAATACCTTCCGCCTGCTCGTGTCTGCCGCGCGCCATCAGCCAGCGTGGGCTTTCCGGTACGGTATACAACAGTATTAAAAACAGCAGGGCAGGAATGCTTTCAGAGGCAAACATATAACGCCAGCCATCGGTATTCAGCCAGCTGGCGTCGCCGGAACGGGCAATAAAATAGTTTACGCAGTAGACCATCAGTTGCCCGAAAATAATCGCGAACTGGTTAAAGGAAACCAGTTTTCCACGAATATGTGCCGGGGCCAGTTCTGCGATATACATCGGTGAGAGCATGGAGGCTAAACCGACGCCGATACCACCAATAATGCGATAAATAACAAATTCGGGGACGTATCCGGCTAAATAAACAGGAACAGCATTATCCGGATTAATGGCGGTAAATCCTAATTCCGGCCATGCGGAACCGATGCCGGAAATAAAGAACAGGATCGCGGCGATTTTGAGTGAATCGCGACGACCAAAGCGGTTACTGCAATAGCCACCCAGCGCACCACCGATGATACAGCCAATCAGCGCGCTGGCGACGCAGAAGCCTAACAGTGAGTTTGCGGCGGATTCGCTCAGATGTTGTGGGGCGACAAAAACCGTATTTAAGGACTCGACGGTACCGGAGATGACGGCGGTGTCGTAGCCGAATAACAGTCCTCCTAATGTGGCAACTAATGTAATCGAAAAAATATAACTGGAATTATATTGGGTATTCATTCAGACCTGCCTTAGAAGATACAGCTCTTTTTATCAGTGTTGTGATGGTGGATTTAACAGGCAGGTATGACAATTATCATTTTTTACATTGCAATTACGTTTTGTCTTTTCTGTGATCTTCACTCTGTTTAATTAATGTCCGCTCAGGCGAGAAATAAAATTGCAGTGATGGCGAGCACGAAAGAAAATAATCGTAACCGCAATGCAAAATTACATAAAAAAAGGGCGCTCCGTAGAGCGCCGAAAAACAGTCACAGGTTGGGATAACATAAGTTGAGGGTTGCAGTGGCATGCCCGTTGCCGGGCGGGTACATCGATGAAACTTAGCCTTTCACACCGCCTGCCGTCAGGCCGTTAACCAGCCAGCGCTGGGCCAGCAGGAACACCAGGGTGATCGGAATAGCAGAAAGCACGGCTGCAGCGGCAAAGTCGCCCCACAAATAGTTCTGTGGATTGAGATACTGCTGCATACCGACTGCCAGGGTATAGCTGTTCACATCACGCAACAACAGTGAGGCGACCGGGACTTCGGTAATTGCGGCGATGAACGACAGAATGAACACCACCGCCAGAATCGGCACCGACAACGGCAACAGCACCAGGCGGAATGCCTGCCACGGCGTTGCGCCATCCAGCGCGGCCGCTTCTTCCAGTGAACCGTCGATGGTTTCGAAATACCCCTTGATTGTCCAGACGTGCAGCGCAATGCCGCCAAGGTAGGCGAAGATCACGCCACCGTGGGTGTTCAGACCGATAAACGGAATGTACTGGCCCAGACGGTCAAACAAGGCATATAACGCCACCAGCGACAGTACCGCCGGGAACATCTGGAAAATCAGCATGCCTTTCAGTAACGTGGCTTTACCTGGGAAGCGCATGCGGGCGAAGGCGTAAGCACAGGTGGTGGAGAGGGTCACGATACCGATCGCGGTAATGGTGGCCACTTTCACCGAGTTCCACAGCCACAGCAGCACCGGGAACGGAGGCGGCGTCACGCGGCCATCCGCGTGTTCCACGCTAAAGCCCAGCGCCAGTTTCCAGTGTTCCCAGGAGATATTTTCCGGGATCAGACTGCCGGTGGCGAAGTTACCTTCGCGCAGCGAGATGGCAATGACCATCAGCAGCGGGAACATAATTGCCGCGATAAAAATCAGCAGACCTAAGTGCGTTGCGAATAAACGTAACTTTTGTGATTTCGGTTGGACCATAGCCATTGTCGTTATCTCCCTTAATCAAACTTCATACGTGTGGCTTTCAGGTTCACAATCGCCAGCGCGCCAACCAGCAGGAAGATCAGGGTGGCTATCGCCGCCGCCAGACCGAAGTCCTGACCGCCGCCGCCTTCAAAGGCGATACGGTAGGTGTAACTGACAAGCAGGTCGGTATAACCGGCTGGCGTGGTGGTACCGAGTCGGTCCGGGCCACCGTTGGTCAACAGCTGAATCAGCACGAAGTTGTTAAAGTTAAAGGCAAAGCTGGCGATCATCAGCGGCGTCAGCGGCTTGATCAGCAACGGCAGCGTAATCTTAAAGAAGTTCTGGAATGGGCCAGCGCCATCCATTGCCGAGGCTTCATACAGATCGTCGGGAATCGCCTTCAGCAGCCCCATGCACAGGATCATCATGTACGGATAGCCCAGCCAGGTGTTGACGATGATAATCATCGAACGCGCGGTGGTTGGGTCGCTGAACCAGGCCGGCTTGATGCCGAACAGCGCGCTCAACATCATGTTGATTTCACCGAAGCTCTGGTTAAATAACCCCTTGAAAATCAGTATCGAGATAAACGACGGCACGGCGTAAGGCAGAATCAGCAGCACGCGATAAATCGCTTTGCCTTTCAGCGATTCCCATTGCACCAGACAGGCCAGAATCATACCGACGGCAACGGTCAGGATGACGGTGAGCACTGAGAAGACGACGGTCCAGATAAAGATCGCGAAGAACGGTTTCTGAATGCCTTCATCGGTAAAGACACGGGTGAAGTTATCCCAGCCGATGGCGACGGTATAGCCTGGGCTGAGTTTCTCTGTACCCCAGCTACCGTCTAGCGCGAGTGACTGGTAGTAACCAATATCGTTATTGGCACGGTATTTTACGCCGCTCTGATTGTTGGTGAGCGTGCCGTCATCAGCAAGCGTATACAGTGGCTGCGTACCGGAGAACTGGCGCAGCGAGCTCATAATCACCTTGCTGTCATCCGGCAGCACGGCGGTCAGTTGGGTCAGCGCCTGGCGGTTTTGCGTGATGATACGCAGCGTGGCACGTTCACCTGCTGGCAGCGCTTCGGCTTCTTTCAGTTGTAGTTTCTGCTCGCCGCCAAATTTAAAGGCGTCGGAGACATAATTTTTACCTGTTTCACCGTCGGTGAGGGCCAGTTGCCACTCCGTACCCGCCGGATACAGACCAAAGTTGTAAGTTTTACCCGCCTGATAAGAACGGTCCATCAGGACTTCCTGGGCGCGCTCAAAGGTCAGTTGGTTGGTACTGCTGTAGTTGGTAAAGGCAATTGCAATGGTGCAAATGAGTGGGAACAGAACAAATAACCCCATACCAGCCACGCCAGGATAGACATAGCGCCAGGCATAGGCTTTACGGTTGGCGAAAATATACAGGCCAGCAGAGCTTAAAATAAGCGTCATGATGGCAAACAGGTACTCCCCCTGAGCGTACATCAAAACAACAAGGTAGCCCACCAGCAGACCCAGCAGACCCATCACTGACCATTTCAGCGTGTCGCTTTGCCACCAGTATTTCTTTTTAATGACATCCATGGGGATCTTCCTCTACAACTTTGAACATCTGTCGGCAAAAATGCCTGATGGCGCTGCGCTTATCAGGCCTACAGTGATTTGTAGGCCGGATAAGGCATTCATGCCGCCATCCGGCACGTGCGCTACAGCATTACTTGGTGATACGACCTTGTGCATCTTTCAGCGCAGCATCAACGGTTTGACGACCGCTGGCGGCGTTGATCACTGCGGTACGAACGGCATACCAGAATGCAGACATCTGCGGGATGTTCGGCATGATTTCGCCTTTCTCGGCGTTACCCATGGTGGCCGCGATACGTGGATCTTTCGCTAACTCTTCCTGGAAGGATTTCAGCGCGACGGCACCCAGCGGTTTGTCCTTGTTCACTTCATCCAGACCCTGATCGGTCAGCAGGTAGTTTTCGAGGAACTCTTTCGCCAGTTCTTTGTTCGGGCTGGCGGCGTTAATACCGGCGCTCAGTACGCCGACAAACGGTTTAGACGCTTTGCCTTTGAAGGTTGGCAGCAGCGTTACGCCGTAGTTCACCTTGCTCTTATCGATGTTCGACCAGGCCCACGGACCGTTGATGGTCATCGCGGTATCGCCTTTGTTAAAGGCCGCTTCAGCGATGGAGTAGTCGGTATCCGCGTTCATGTGTTTGTTCTTAATCAGGTCAACCAGGAAGGTCAGACCCGCTTTCGCGCCAGCGTTATCCACGCCCACGTCTTTGACGTCGTATTTGCCGTTTTCAAACTTGAACGCGTATCCGCCGTCGGCAGCAATCAGCGGCCAGGTGAAGTACGGTTCTTGCAGGTTGAACATCAGGGCAGATTTGCCTTTCGCCTTCAGCTCTTTATCCAGCGCAGGAATTTCTTCCCAGGTTTTCGGTGGGTTTGGCACGAGGTCTTTGTTGTAAATCAGCGACAGTGCTTCAACGGCGATCGGGTAGGCGATCAGCTTACCGTTGTAACGTACGGCATCCCAGGTGAACGGGAACAGTTTGTCCTGGAACGCTTTGTCTGGCGTAACTTCAGCCAACAGACCCGATTGCGCGTAGCCGCCAAAACGGTCATGTGCCCAGAAGATGATGTCCGGGCCGTCACCGGTCGCGGCAACCTGCGGGAATTTTTCTTCCAGCTTATCCGGATGTTCAATGGTGACTTTGATGCCGGTGTCTTTCTCGAATTTTTTACCCACTTCAGCGAGGCCGTTATAGCCTTTGTCGCCGTTGATCCAGATAACCAGTTTGCCCTCTTCAATCTTGGCGAGAGCCGAGGCGGAAAACATCATCGTCGTCAATGCAGACAATGCGAGGATGCGTGCGCCGGTTTTGATTTTCATATTCCCCATCCTTTTTGGTGATGTGCGCTTGGATACACAGAGGTGGCTTAACGGTGTCTAGTTTCTTTATACGGCAACCTCTTTCCATCCTCCTTACCCCTACGCCCCACCCACTCTTTATGTGATCTGTGTTACAGAAATGTGAGTAATGCGTGCTGGCGCACATAAAAACCCACTGATTTTTGCGGGCGACATCACGAAATTCCTTGGCGGCGTACGGCCCGGGTCTCAGACGCGACTCTCTCATCCTCCCGCCTCCTCCCCCATAAAAAAGCTGGGGGGTGGAGGATTCACGCTCCTAATGGATAACGCATAGTCAGCCCATGATGAATGTTGCTGTCGATGACAGGTTGTAACGAAGGGAGAAGGGCATGGCGAGCGTACAGCTGCGAAATGTAACGAAAGCCTGGGGTGACGTGGTGGTATCGAAGGATATCAATCTCGACATTCACGAAGGAGAGTTCGTGGTATTTGTCGGACCGTCAGGCTGCGGTAAGTCGACCTTGCTGCGTATGATCGCCGGGCTGGAAACCATCACCAGCGGCGACCTGTTTATCGGGGACACCCGAATGAACGACATCCCGCCCGCCGAACGCGGCGTGGGTATGGTCTTCCAGTCCTACGCGCTGTATCCCCATTTATCCGTCGCCGAGAATATGTCTTTCGGTCTCAAACTAGCCGGTGCCAAAAAAGACGTCATGAACCAGCGGGTGAATCAGGTCGCTGAAGTCCTGCAGCTGGCGCACCTGCTTGAGCGTAAGCCAAAAGCACTCTCTGGCGGTCAGCGTCAACGCGTGGCGATTGGCCGTACGCTGGTGGCTGAACCGCGCGTGTTTCTGCTCGATGAACCGCTTTCTAACCTGGATGCGGCACTGCGTGTGCAGATGCGTATTGAAATCTCCCGCCTGCATAAACGTCTGGGCCGCACGATGATTTACGTCACCCACGATCAGGTCGAAGCGATGACGCTGGCCGACAAAATCGTGGTGCTGGATGCGGGCCGCGTCGCGCAAGTCGGCAAGCCGCTGGAGCTGTATCACTACCCAGCCGACCGCTTTGTGGCGGGCTTTATTGGTTCACCGAAGATGAACTTCCTGCCGGTGAAAGTCACCGCAACCGCAATCGACCAAGTGCAGGTTGAATTACCTAACCGCCAGCAAATCTGGCTACCGGTAGAAAGCCGTGCCGTGCAGGTTGGCGCCAACATGTCCTTAGGTATTCGCCCGGAACATCTGCTGCCCAGCGATATCGCTGACGTCACCCTCGAAGGTGAAGTTCAGGTGGTCGAGCAGTTGGGCCACGAAACGCAAATTCATATCCAGATCCCCGCCATCCGTCAAAACCTGGTGTACCGCCAGAATGACGTGGTGTTGGTAGAAGAGGGTGCCACATTCGCTATCGGCCTGCCGCCAGAGCGTTGCCATCTGTTCCGTGAAGATGGCACTGCATGTCGTCGGTTGCATCAAGAGCCGGGCGTTTAAGGTGTCCCATTAAAAAAAAGCGCAAATCCGTCAAGGTGAAGCGTTCAAAGAAAAGCAATGATCTCAGGAGATAGAATGATGATTACTCTGCGCAAACTCCCTCTGGCGGTTGCTGTAGCAGCAGGCATTATGTCTGTTCAGGCAATGGCCGTGGATTTCCATGGTTATGCTCGTTCCGGTATCGGCTGGACGGGTAGTGGCGGCGAACAACAGTGTTTCCAGGCAACCGGTGCACAAAGTAAATACCGTCTCGGTAACGAATGTGAAACCTATGCGGAAATTAAACTGGGTCAGGAAGTGTGGAAAGAGGGCGATAAGAGCTTCTACTTCGACACCAACGTCGCCTACTCCGTCGCACAGCAGAATGACTGGGAAGGAACTGACCCGGCATTCCGTGAAGCAAACGTGCAGGGTAAAAACCTGATTGAATGGCTGCCAGGTTCCACCATTTGGGCCGGTAAGCGCTTCTACCAGCGTCATGATGTGCACATGATCGACTTCTACTACTGGGATATTTCAGGTCCTGGTGCCGGTATTGAAAACATCGATCTGGGCTTCGGTAAACTGGCGCTGGCAGCGACCCGTTCTCAGGAAGCGGGCGGCTCTTACGCGTTCAGCAGCCAGAATATTTATGATCGTACCAAAGACACCGCCAACGACGTGTTCGACGTGCGTTTAGCGCAAATGGCGATTAACCCGGACGGTATGCTGGAACTGGGTGTGGACTACGGTCGTGCTAACACCACCGACGACTACAGCCTGGCAGATGGCGCATCAAAAGATGGCTGGATGTTCACCGCTGAACATACTCAGAGCATGCTGAAAGGCTATAACAAGTTTGTTGTTCAGTATGCGACAGACTCCATGACCACGCAGGGTAAAGGCCTGAACCAGGGCTCTTACGGTTCTTCTACCCGCTCAGTTACCAATCCAGACGGTTCTACGACAAACTTCGCCAATAACGTGGTGAATAACAACGGTAGCCTGTTCCGCGTGCTGGACCACGGTGCTATCTCGCTGGGCGACAAATGGGACCTGATGTACGTCGGTATGTACCAGAACCTCGACATGGATAACGACCTGGGTACCGAATGGTACACCGTGGGTATCCGTCCGATGTACAAATGGACGCCGATCATGAGCACCCTGCTGGAAGTGGGCTATGACAACGTGAAATCGCAGCAGACCAGCGATCGCAACAGCCAGTACAAAGTCACCCTGGCGCAACAATGGCAGGCGGGCGACAGCATCTGGTCTCGTCCGGCAATCCGCGTCTTCGCAACCTATGCCAAATGGGATGAAGAGTGGGGCTACGTGAAAAATGGTAACGACGTTACCAAATTCGCGGCAGCAACCAACTCCGGTCTCAGCACCACCAGCCGTGGCGACAGCGACGAGTGGTCCTTCGGTGCCCAGATGGAAATCTGGTGGTAATCCAGCATTAACCTGACGTAAAGACCGAAAGAGGGGCGTAAGCCCCTCTTACTTAAGGTTTAGCGCGCTATTGCCTGGCCACCGCTGAACCCATGCTATCTGAGGTGATAACAATGAAAATGAAGAAAAGTCTCGTTGCCCTTTGTTTATCTGCAGGG
Organism: Citrobacter sp. JUb117; assembly: GCF_024809055.1. Classification (NCBI taxonomy): domain Bacteria; kingdom Pseudomonadati; phylum Pseudomonadota; class Gammaproteobacteria; order Enterobacterales; family Enterobacteriaceae; genus Citrobacter; species Citrobacter sp. JUb117. The sequence continues at coordinate 119,842 of NZ_JANUFB010000010.1, read as the reverse complement.
TTATTTGCCAGTGCGCCCGGCATCAGCCTGGCCGATGTGAATTTTGTGCCACAGAACACCACCGGTGCACCCGCAATCCCCACTGCCGCACTGCAACAATTAGCCTGGACGCCTGTTGATCAATCTAAGGTTCAGTCCACACAGCTTGCGACCGCCGGTCAGCGTCTGGACGTAGCGGGAATTAGCGGTCCGGTTGCCGCCTATAGCGTACCGGCCAATATTGGTGAGCTGACACTGACGCTCTCCAGTGAAGTGAACAAACAAACCAGCGTATTTGCGCCAAACGTCCTGATTCTTGATCAGAGCATGACGCCATCTGCTTTCTTCCCCAGCAGCTATTTCACCTATCAGGAGCCCGGCGTGATGAGCGCGGATCGCCTGGAAGGGGTCATGCGCCTGACGCCAGCGCTGGGCCAGCAGAAGCTCTATGTTCTGGTCTTCACCACCGAGAAAGATCTCCAGCAGACCACGACTCTGCTTGACCCGGCAAAAGCCTATGCCAAGGGCGTGGGTAACGCCGTGCCGGATATCCCGGATCCGATCGCCCGTCATACCACAGATGGCTTGCTGAAACTAAAAGTCAAAACCAGCTCCTCCTCCAGCGTGCTGGTCGGGCCGCTGTTTGGCTCATCCGGTCCGGGACCGGTGACGGTGGGCAATACTGCCGCACCAGCAGCGGCCTATGCGGCTCCGGCTGCGGTGGCAGCTGCCCCGGTCGCCGCACCAGCCCCGCAGAAAAGCGAGCCGATGCTGAACGACACGGAAAGCTATTTTAACCAGGCGATTAAGGAAGCTGTGGCCAAAGGCGATGTCGATAAAGCGCTGAAGCTGCTTGATGAAGCTGAACGTCTGGGATCCAAATCTGCCCGTTCCACCTTTATCAGCAGTGTAAAAGGCAAGGGGTAACCGTCTCCCCACATTGCTGATTTTGCAACAACTGGTGCGTCTCCTGGCGCACCTTTTTTTATCCTTCCATGCTACTTGTTACGCTTGTGTTGCTCCGCCGATCACTTAATCATGTTTGCTCACCCCGTAATGCCTTTTCTGCGATACAATGCCTGAACGTGATAAATCGGAGAGTAAGGCATGCCACACCCTGCGTTAACGCAACTGCGTGCGCTGCGTTATTTTGATGCGATCCCGACGCTGGACCCCCAACTGCTTGACTGGTTGTTACTGGAAGACTCCATGACCCAACGTTTTGAGCAGCAGGGAAAGCAGGTCAGCGTAACGTTGATACGAGAAGGATTTGTTGGGCAAAATGAGGTGGCCGAAGAACTGACGCTACTGCCGACAGAATCCCGCTATTGGTTACGTGAAATCCTGCTCTGCGCGGATGGTGAACCCTGGCTTGCCGGGCGCACCGTGGTGCCGGAATCGACATTGTGTGGCCCTGAACTGGCCTTGCAAAATCTGGGGAAAACCCCGCTCGGGCGCTACCTGTTTACGTCATCGACATTGACCCGAGATTTTATTGAGATTGGCCGCGATGCAGAGCTGTGGGGGCGTCGTTCCCGCCTGCGGCTGAGCGGTAAGCCACTGATGCTTACCGAGCTTTTTTTACCTGCATCGCCGTTGTACTGAGAGGAAGATAAAGATGGAGTGGAGTCTGACGCAGAATAAGCTGCTGGCGTTTCACCGCTTGATGCGTACGGATAAGCCAATCGGCGCCTTACTGCTGCTCTGGCCAACGCTGTGGGCGTTGTGGGTGGCGACCCCTGGGGTTCCGCAATTGTGGATCCTGGCGGTGTTTGTGGCTGGCGTCTGGTTAATGCGCGCCGCCGGATGCGTGGTGAATGATTACGCTGACCGCAAATTTGACGGTCATGTGAAACGCACCGCGAACCGACCGCTGCCAAGCGGTGCCGTGACGGAGAAAGAAGCCCGCACGTTGTTTGTTGTGCTGGTGCTGCTCGCCTTCCTGCTGGTCCTGACGCTCAACACGATGACCATTTTGTTGTCGATTGCCGCGTTGGCGCTGGCATGGGTTTATCCCTTCATGAAGCGCTATACGCACCTGCCGCAGGTGGTGCTGGGTGCAGCGTTTGGCTGGTCTATCCCGATGGCGTTTGCCGCCGTGAGCGAGTCGGTGCCGCTCAGCTGCTGGTTGATGTTTCTGGCCAATATTCTCTGGGCAGTGGCTTATGACACCCAATATGCGATGGTCGACCGCGATGATGACCTGAAGATTGGCATTAAATCGACCGCTATCCTGTTCGGCCAAAACGACAAACTGATTATTGGTCTTCTGCAAGTGGGCGTACTGGTGCTGATGGCGCTGGTGGGCTGGCTGAACGGACTGGCGCTGGGCTATTACTGGTCTTTGCTGGTGGCAGGGGCGCTGTTTGTGTATCAGCAGAAGCTGATCGTTAACCGCGAGCGGGATGCCTGCTTTAAAGCGTTTATGAATAACAACTACGTGGGCCTGGTGTTGTTCTTAGGCCTTGCGATGAGTTACTGGCATCTTTGAGTTTTAGTCTGCGATAAAATAAAAACCGGTCATTTCGACCGGTTTTTTTATGCTTACTCACCCTGAGTGGCGCTCTCGATGGTCAGACGGACATCCGACGTCACCAGTTCGGCCAGCATCTGGTATATCTTCATCGTCTCTTCCGGCTCGGCATCTCCGGTGTCGCTGATGTAGCCTTCGTCACGCAGGGTCAGCACCAGGGAGCTGAACACCGCTTTATCGAAGAATTCCGGTGCGTTGATACCGTGCAGTACGGAAAGACGTTGAGCGACGGTGCGGCTCTCTTTCTCCAGCGTACCGCGGTTGATCGACGGATTCGCGCTCAGCAGCCAGAAGGTGATGGCGTAGCGCTGCAGAGTCTCACGCGCACCTGCGGCCAGCAGCTGTAGCGTGCGGGAGCGTGCCGGGTTGATTTGCAGCTCATCGTTTTGCAACGTAATCAGACCCTGACGCTGCATTTCTCCAGCCAGTTCGTCGATCACCCCTGTAAGCTCATCGCGCTCCCAGCGCAGGAACAGCTCGGCTTTCAGCATCGGATACAGCGCATCAATATGTTGCTGCAATGCGACGCGTGAAATCCGGCGATGCTGAGTCACAATCGCCGCCATCAGTGACGGCAGTACCAGCATATGCGCAATGTTGTTGCGGTAGTAAGTCATCAATACCGCCTGCTCGCGCGGCAGAATGATGATGTCACCGATGGTATCTTTCTCGACCTCAAACTTGTTCATCTGCAGGGCGTGATCGATAAGCTCACTGGCACTCTGCGTCGGAACCGTTGCATCTGATGCATACGGTACGTTACGCAGCAGGCTGAGGTAGCAATCAAGCTGCTCAGTTAACTGCTCGCGGGTCAGGGAACGCTGGCGGGATGCCAGTAGCGCGGTACAGCACAGGTTCATGGCGTTGGCCGCACCGGCGTTGTTAATGCGCACCATCAGATCGGCGGCAATGTTATTGACCGTCGGCGTCAGCCAGGCAGGGCGAATCGACTCGATAGGATCGATAGACTCACGCCACTCCGGCACGTGCTGGTTGAGGTAGGTCATCAATGGCATCGGTTCGCCAAAGTTGACGTAGCCCTGACCCAGATTACGCAGCTTGCTTAAGCCACGCAGCATCTGCGGCAGGCTCTCTTTCTCTTTTGTCGCGCCACGCAGTTCTTTCGCGTAGGTGCCGACTTCCATCACGTGCTCGTAGCCAATGTAAATCGGCACCAGGGTGATAGGACGCGTACCGCCGCGCAGCATTGCCTGGATGGTCATCGACAGCGTGCCGGTTTTCGGATCCAGCAAACGACCGGTACGTGAGCGGCCACCTTCGACAAAGTACTCAACCGAATAACCGCGGCTGAACAACTCGCCGAGGTATTCGCGGAAGACGGTGGAATAGAGCTTATTGCCCTTGAAGGTACGACGAATAAAGAACGCACCCAGGCGGCGGAAAATCGGGCCAGCCGGCCAGAAGTTCAGGTTGATCCCGGCCGCAATGTGCGGAGGAACCAGCCCCTGGTGATACAGAACGTACGACAGCAGCATGTAATCCATATGGCTGCGGTGGCAGGGGACATAGACAATTTCATGCCCGTCGTGCGCCAATTGGCGAACGCGTTCTGCATTGTGAACGTTAATACCCTGATACAGTCGGTTCCAGGTGAATCCCAGAATACGGTCTGTCAGGCGGATCATCTCGTAGGAGAAGTTGGCGGCGATCTCTTCCATCAGCGCAATGGCATTTTGCTGCGCTTTTTCGTGGGAGATCTTTTTACTGCGGGCTTCATCTTCTACCGCACGGGCGATTGCTTTTGAGGCCAGCAGCTTATTAAACAGATCCTGGCGGGCAGGGAGGCGCGGGCCAACAGCGGCCAAACGCTGACGGGCAAAGTGCATACGCGCCACGCGCGCCAGTTTCTGGGCGATGATTTTATCCGTACCGTGTTCGTCTGCCATGCGGCGCAGAGAGACCGACGGCGAGAAACGGACAAAACTGTCGCGACCGAGCCAGGAAACGGCGAAGAATTTCTGTACGCCGTTCAGCATGCGCAGCGGCGGGTTGACTTCACCTTTTTCGCGGCCAGGCGCGCGGCCAAACATCACCGAAACCGGCACCATCTGCACATCCAGGTCAGGATTGCTGCGATGCAGATCGAGATAGTTATGGAACAGCTTGATGGACTCTTCTTTTGGCGTGTAATAGGTGAACACACGCGGACCGCCGTGAATAAACACGTAGCGCGGCAGTAAAGTCCCGTCTATCTCCAGCGGTTCCAGGGGATCGGGAAGATCGTGCGCCAAACATTGGGCACGTAGCGTCAGCAAGTCTGCTTTTGAGTTGTACGGTAGGACGTACATAATGGGACGAGACGTATCGAGTCCCAACTCCGGGGCAGGTTCTGCCGGAATAGACTTGCTTTTTACCAGGACGCTTAATGGTAAATTCAGTAATTTGTAGTAAATTCGTGGCCAGCCGGACATAAACGATGTAAAGCCTCTGGTTAATAATGCAAATGCGCTGCAAGGATATCAGAAAGTTTAGTGAATTTCTGGTGTATCCCGTCATACTTCGCGCTGCTTTGCCACACCCTGAAACAAACGGGGTAACGTTACAATGACATTGACGCTAATAATGTAAAAAGGTTCTTTTGATGGCCAATAATACCACTGGATTCACCCGAATTATCAAAGCTGCTGGCTACTCGTGGAAAGGTTTTCGCGCCGCATGGATAAATGAAGCGGCATTTCGTCAGGAAAGTGTTGCCGTACTGCTGGGCGTCGCCATCGCCTGCTGGCTGGACGTCGACGCCATTACCCGTGTGTTGTTGATTGGTTCAGTAATGCTGGTGATGATCGTTGAAATCTTAAACAGCGCTATTGAAGCAGTGGTCGACCGTATTGGATCGGAGCATCACGAACTTTCCGGTCGAGCGAAAGATATGGGGTCGGCAGCTGTTCTGCTGTCTATTTTTGTCGCCCTGATCACCTGGGGAATCCTGTTGTGGTCCCATTTTCGATAAGGATTCCACAACTTCATAAATCTCCTGTTTTTTGTGCAGTTTGCGGTTCCAAAATCGCCTTTAGCTGTATATACTCACAGCATAACTGTATATACACCCAGGGGGCGGAATGAAAGCGTTAACGGCCAGGCAGCAAGAGGTGTTTGATCTCATTCGGGATCACATCAGCCAGACAGGTATGCCACCGACGCGTGCGGAGATCGCGCAGCGTTTGGGATTCCGTTCCCCAAACGCGGCTGAAGAACACCTTAAAGCGCTGGCGCGTAAAGGGGTGCTCGAAATCGTCTCTGGTGCATCGCGTGGTATTCGTCTGTTGCATGAAGAAGAGGTAGGATTACCGCTTGTAGGCCGCGTTGCTGCAGGTGAGCCGCTGCTGGCGCAACAGCACATCGAAGGCCACTATCAGGTTGATCCATCCCTGTTCAAACCTAATGCTGATTTCCTGCTGCGCGTCAGCGGTATGTCAATGAAAGACATTGGTATTATGGATGGCGATCTGCTGGCAGTGCATAAGACACAGGACGTGCGTAACGGCCAGGTGGTTGTTGCCCGCATTGATGATGAAGTGACGGTTAAACGCCTGAAAAAACAGGGCAATAAGGTCGAGCTTCTGCCAGAAAACAGCGAGTTCAAACCGATCGTTGTCGACCTGCGTGAGCAGAACTTCACCATTGAAGGACTGGCCGTCGGCGTTATCCGTAACGGTGAATGGCTGTAACGGTCTGTTGATTTCCTGTAGGCCGGATAAGACGTTTACGTCGTCATCCGGCAACGTGCCCGGTGGCACTCTGTTTACCGGGCCTGTACGACTTTTTCCAGTATCTCTAACGTCTTCTCAGGCTCTCCTGTATGCCTTTTTTTACCTCCTCTGATAAAGCACTCTGGCACCTTGCCCTGCCAATGATTTTCTCCAATATCACCGTTCCCCTGCTGGGACTGGTGGACACAGCTGTGATTGGTCATCTGGATAGCCCGGTCTATTTGGGTGGTGTCGCCGTGGGGGCGACGGCAACCAGTTTTCTCTTTATGCTGCTGCTCTTTCTACGCATGAGTACCACCGGGCTGACGGCTCAGGCATTTGGCGCAAAAAATCCGCAGGCGTTGGCCCGAGCACTGGTGCAGCCGCTGATTCTGGCTTTGGGGGCGGGGGCGGCAATTGCGCTATTTCGTACGCCGATTATCGATCTGGCGTTACACATCGTGGGGGGGAGCGAAGCGGTACTGGAACAGGCCCGGCGCTTCCTTGAAATCCGTTGGCTCAGCGCGCCTGCCTCGCTGGCGAACCTGGTACTGCTCGGCTGGCTGCTGGGCGTTCAGTACGCGCGAGCACCGGTGATCCTGTTGATTGTCGGCAATATCCTCAACATTGTGCTCGATATATGGCTGGTGATGGGGCTGCATATGAACGTGCAGGGTGCCGCGCTGGCGACGGTGATTGCCGAATATGTCACGTTGCTGATTGGCCTGCTGATGGTGCGCAAGGTTCTCCACCTGCGCGGTGTTTCGCTCATGATGCTGAAACAGGCATGGCGCGGAAACTTCCGCCGTCTGATGGCGCTTAACCGCGACATCATGCTGCGTTCGCTGTTGCTGCAGCTGTGTTTTGGTGCGATTACGGTACTCGGGGCGCGTCTCGGGGGCGATATTATTGCGGTCAACGCCGTTCTGATGACCCTGTTGACCTTCACCGCCTATGCGCTGGACGGATTTGCCTATGCCGTGGAAGCGCACTCTGGTCAGGCTTATGGTGCGCGGGATGGCAGTCAACTGTTGGATGTCTGGCGCGCGGCGTGTCGACAGTCGGGCATTGTGGCGCTCCTTTTTTCACTGGTCTATGCCCTGTTTGGCGAGCACATTATTGCGTCGTTGACCTCACTACCGCAGATTCAGCAACTGGCCGATCGTTACCTTATCTGGCAGGTGGTGTTACCACTGGTGGGCGTCTGGTGTTACCTGTTGGACGGCATGTTTATTGGCGCAACGCGTGCTGCGGAAATGCGTAACAGTATGGCCGTTGCCGCTGCGGGATTCGGCTTAACCTTATTCACGTTACCGCTGTTAGGCAACCACGGTTTGTGGCTGGCACTCGCTGTTTTTCTGGCGCTGCGCGGACTCTCGCTGGCTTTTATCTGGCGGCATCACTGGCGAAATGGCACCTGGTTTTCCTGACTCGTATGGTTAAAAATTCCGAATAATAAATAGAACTCAGAATCACTGACTACACTTATTCTCACGTCCAGCAAAAACATAGCGTGTCTGGACGCAGCACTCTCGCTATTCACAACCTAACGATGAGGATTTGATGATGAATAAAGACGAAGTCGGTGGTAACTGGAAGCAGTTGAAAGGTAAAGTGAAAGAGCAATGGGGCAAACTGACCGATGATGATATGACGGTCATTGAAGGTAAGCGTGACCAGCTGGTGGGTAAAGTCCAGGAACGTTACGGTTATGCGAAAGATCAGGCGGAGAAAGAAGTGAAGGATTGGGAAACCCGCAACGACTACCGTTGGTAATTATCCCCTCCCGCCTGAATGTACAAGGATGTACGTTCTCTCGCTTAACGCCCGACCTTCTTTTTTACCTGAATCGTGTGATCATGCTGGCAGTCGCCAGGATGACGGCAGGCTTCAACTTCCACACAGACCTGACACAGTCCATGCGCTTCAATTACGTTATGACGTAGGGCAAAGCCCATTTTGGCCGCCAGCGTATGCATGATGTCTTCCACGCCCTCCGCACACTCTTCTTTCACCACGCCGCAGCGGTCACAAATGAACATCGCGGAGCTGTGGGTGGGCTGATCGAACAAATGGCAAAGCACGTAGCTGTTAGTGGATTCTACCTTGTGGACAAAACCTTGTTCGAGCAGAAAATCGAGCGCACGATAGACGGTAGGCGGTTTAGCCTGTGGTTCAGTTTCCCGTAATAAATCCAGCAGGTCATATGCGCTGATTGCCCCTTCCTGGAGGCTCATCAGGCGCAGCACTTCGAGGCGTTGCGGCGTGAGTCGCACGTTACGTTGCGCACAGAGTTTTTCAGCGTGAGCCAGCAACTCCTGCGTAGGGGTTCTTTCCATTTTTGCGCCTCGATTTGCGTGGAAGGTTAATCCCTTACTTTATCATGTTCTGCATAAAACGCCGAGATCAGCCGTGGTGTGCTATACCTGACGCATCGCAATACTGGAAAATATAAAATGAAAAGACCGGATTGTATTCGCCACTGGCGTGAGGTGGAGGGGGCTGATGACGCTACCTATCCCGGAAGCGATGAGCTGTTTTCTATCGGCGCACCGCTTGCTCGTAAACTGGGCTTGGGTCGCCTCGGCATTCACCATGAACGCCTGCCTCCGGGCCGTCGCACCTCGTACCCTCACGCCGAAAGCGACGAAGAAGAGTTTATCTACGTGCTGGAAGGGTATCCGGAGGCCTGGATTAACGGCTATTTATGGAAGCTGGAACCGGGGGATAGCGTCGGATTTCCAGCGGGAACCGGCGTGTGTCACACCTTTATCAATAACACCAGTGAAGAGGTGCGACTGCTGGTCGTCGGCGAGGCAAATAAAAAATTCAATCGTATCTATTACCCACTGAATCCGGTGTATGCGGCCACGCGCGAGGATCGCTGGGTTGACCATCCACCACAGTTTTTTGGTTCCCACGACGGTAAACCCGGATCGAAATAGCATGAGGGGGGGCGTGACGATGTGGCTCACTATCGTCGCGGTCTATGCTATAGTGGCGCCCCTTTTTTAACCGGATGCTTAATTATTCGCCATGCTGCCTGAATCTCAGTCCACCGCTTTCCCTGCACATCGTTTTTCTATCGCGCCGATGCTCGACTGGACGGACAGACACTGCCGCTACTTTTTGCGCTTACTGTCCAGCCAGACGCTGCTCTATACGGAGATGGTAACCACCGGGGCAATCATTCATGGTAAAGGCGACTATCTGGCGTATAGCGACGAAGAGCATCCGATAGCCTTACAGCTTGGTGGTAGCGACCCAGCCGCGTTGGCACAGTGTGCGAAGCTGGCGGAAGCGCGGGGCTATGACGAGATAAACCTCAACGTGGGCTGTCCCTCTGATCGCGTACAAAACGGGATGTTTGGTGCCTGCCTGATGGGCAATGCGCAGCTGGTTGCCGACTGCATCAAGGCGATGCGCGATGTGGTATCGATTCCGGTGACGGTCAAAACCCGTATTGGCATTGATGACCAGGACAGCTACGAATTTCTGTGTGATTTCATCAACACGGTCTCCGGCAAAGGAGAATGTGAGATGTTTATCATTCATGCGCGCAAGGCCTGGTTGTCCGGGCTGAGCCCGAAAGAAAACCGTGAAATCCCACCGCTGGATTACGCCCGCGTGTACCAGCTGAAGCGTGATTTCCCGCAGTTGACCATGTCGATCAACGGCGGCATTAAATCGCTGGAAGAAGCGAAAGCGCACCTTGAACATATGGATGGCGTGATGGTGGGACGTGAAGCCTATCAGAACCCCGGTATTCTGGCATCCGTGGATCGCGAAATTTTCGGTTCAACGGGTGCTGACGTGGACCCTGTTGCCGTGGTGCGCGCCATGTACCCGTATATTGAACGGGAACTGAGCCAGGGAACGTATCTGGGACATATTACCCGCCATATGCTGGGGCTGTTCCAGGGCATTCCGGGCGCGCGTCAGTGGCGTCGTTACCTGAGCGAAAATGCGCACAAAGCCGGTGCGGATATCAACGTGCTGGAACATGCGTTGAAGCTGGTAGCAGACAAACGTTAATTGTTCACCAAAAGTTAGTCAATTTCACCACGCCCTGCGCACTGTCGCGGGGCGTTTTCTTTATAAATCAATCAATTAATTCTGGCATGATTTTTGTAATGGTTTAAGCAGAAATTCATTATGGGAGAGCATCATGCTGGAACTACTTTTTGTGATTGGCTTTTTTGTCATGCTGATGGTCACCGGCGTGTCGCTGCTGGGGATTCTGGCTGCGCTGATGGTGGCGACCGCCGTGATGTTCCTCGGCGGGATGTTTGCGCTGATGATTAAACTGCTGCCATGGCTGTTATTGGCTGTCGCCGTGGTGTGGGTTATCAAGGCCATAAAAGCGCCAAAAGTCCCGCACTATCAGCGCAATAACCGTCGATTTTACTAAGGTATTGAGCGGTACATCACAACCTGCAACATTGCCTTTAGAACCAAATAGGAATTGATTATTAAATCTGTCACTATTGCGCGGTTAACGAATTCATCGAGCTGTACCCTACATACAGCCGAACTAAAAAAGAAAGGGCTTCCTACGGGAAGCCCTAATTCTTTTCTTCCCCGTCATAATTCAAACCGCAGGCGTATTGGCTGCTTGAATTATTTAAGGGAGAAGTTTCACGGGATCAGCAAACTCGACCCCTGCGTGGCCCGGCTTTCCAGTACTTCATGCGCCCGCTGGGCATCTTTTAACGCAAACGTCTGACCTTGCGCGATATCGACTTTAATCACGCCGCTGGCAATCAGTGAAAATAGCTCATTACTGGCTTCGGTCAATTCATGGCGGTTGGTGATGTAACCCTGCAGAGAAGGGCGTGTGGCGTACAGCGAGCCTTTCTGGTTCAGAATGCCTAAGTTAACGCCGGTCACCGGCCCGGAAGAATTACCAAAACTCACCATCAATCCCCGGCGTTGCAGGCAGTCCAGCGAGGCTTCCCAGGTGTCTTTACCCACCGAGTCATAAACTACCCGGACTTTTTTACCGCCCGTAATTTCTTTAACCCGCTCGACAATGCTCTCTTCGCGATAGTTAATCACCTGCCATGCGCCGGCCTGTAATGCAATTTGCGCCTTTTGCGCAGTGCCGACGGTACCAATTAGCTTCGCCCCCAATGCTTTTGCCCACTGGCAGGCAATCAAACCAACGCCGCCTGCGGCGGCATGGAACAGAAACGGCTCGTCAGGCTGGATTTCATAGGTTTTACGCAACAGATAGAAAACGGTTAACCCTTTCAGGTAGGACGCGGCAGCCTGCTCAAACGAGATGGCATCAGGTAAAATGGCGGCTTTATCGGCGGGGACATTATGTACGGAGCTGTAGGCGCCGAGCATTGACTGGGCGTAGACCACGCGATCGCCAACGCTGATGTGGGTTACTTTGCTACCGACTTTGCTGACCACGCCGGCCGCTTCGGTACCGAGTCCGCTGGGCAGAGAAGGGGGCGGATACAGTCCGCTGCGGATGTAGGTATCGATATAATTGATGCCAATCGCTTTGTTTTCGACCTGGATTTCATGCTCGGCCGGATCAACGGGCGTAAAGTCCACAGCCTTCAGTACGTCAGGGCCGCCGTGCTTGTGAAATTCAATACGTGTTGCCATGCTTCCTCCAGAAATGTGGTAATCTTTCGACCCAATCATTATCTCGGTAACTCCATTCACTATGGCAGGAAATAAACCCTTCAACAAACAACAGACTGATGCTCGTGACCGCGATCTGCAGGTCGCCGGGCTGAAAGTACCGCCGCACTCGATTGAAGCGGAACAGTCGGTGTTGGGCGGTTTAATGCTGGATAACGAACGCTGGGACGATGTTGCCGAGCGTGTCGTCGCGGAGGATTTTTACACCCGACCGCACCGGCATATCTTCACCGAAATGCATCGTTTGCAGGAGATGGGCAAACCCATCGATCTGATAACCCTGGCCGAGTCGCTGGAAGTGCAGGGGCAACTCGACAGCGTCGGCGGTTTTGCCTATCTGGCTGAGTTATCTAAAAATACGCCAAGTGCGGCGAACATAAGCGCCTATGCGGATATCGTCCGCGAACGCGCCGTCGTGCGCGACATGATTTCGGTAGCCCATGAAATCGCGGAGGCCGGATTTGATCCGCAAGGGCGTTCCAGTGAAGATTTGCTGGATCTCGCGGAATCCCGCGTTTTTAAAATCGCCGAAAGCCGCGCCAATAAAGACGAAGGCCCGAAAAATATTACCGAGGTGCTCGACGCCACCGTCGCGCGCATCGAACAGCTGTTCCAGCAGCCGCATGACGGCGTCACCGGGGTGAATACCGGCTACGACGACCTCAACAAAAAGACTGCCGGTCTACAGCCGTCGGACCTGATTATCGTCGCCGCGCGTCCGTCGATGGGTAAAACGACGTTTGCAATGAACCTCGTCGAAAATGCGGCGATGTTGCAGGATAAGCCGGTACTTATCTTCAGTCTTGAAATGCCCTCCGAACAGATCATGATGCGTTGTCTGGCATCGCTGTCGCGCGTAGACCAGACTAAAATCCGTACCGGTCAGTTGGATGACGAAGACTGGGCGCGAATTTCCGGCACCATGGGGATCTTACTGGAGAAACGAAACATCTACATTGATGACTCCTCCGGCCTGACGCCCACGGAAGTGCGTTCGCGCGCACGCCGTATCGCCCGTGAACACGGCGGTATCGGACTGATTATGATCGACTACCTGCAGCTGATGCGGGTGCCGTCGCTCTCCGACAACCGTACGCTGGAAATTGCTGAAATTTCGCGCTCGCTGAAATCATTAGCAAAAGAACTGCATGTGCCGGTGGTGGCGCTGTCGCAGCTTAACCGCTCTCTGGAACAACGCGCCGACAAGCGTCCGGTCAACTCGGATCTCCGTGAATCGGGGTCTATCGAGCAGGATGCCGACTTAATCATGTTTATTTATCGTGACGAGGTTTATCACGAAAACAGCGACTTAAAAGGCATCGCGGAAATTATTATTGGTAAGCAACGTAACGGCCCAATCGGTACGGTGCGCCTGACGTTTAACGGCCAGTGGTCACGCTTCGATAATTATGCCGGACCACAGTATGACGATGAGTAACGCTCCGTCGTCCATTTATTAAGGAATTCAAATGCAAGCGGCAACTGTTGTCATTAACCGCCGCGCTCTGCGACACAACCTGCAACGTCTGCGTGAACTGGCACCTGCCAGTAAACTGGTTGCGGTGGTGAAAGCGAACGCTTACGGCCATGGTCTGTTAGAGACCGCGCGAACGCTCCCTGATGCGGACGCTTTTGGTGTCGCTCGTCTTGAAGAAGCTCTGCGACTGCGCGCGGGTGGGATCACGCAACCCATCCTGCTATTGGAGGGTTTTTTCGATGCCTCCGATCTGCCGACCATCTCCGCACAGCGGCTGCATACTGCCGTGCACAATGAGGAGCAGCTTGCGGCGCTGGAAGCGGCTGAACTGGCGGAACCCGTCACCGTCTGGATGAAGCTCGACACCGGGATGCACCGTCTTGGCGTACGTCCGGAGCAGGCTGAGGCGTTTTATCAACGCTTGACCCACTGTAAAAACGTGCGTCAGCCGGTCAACATCGTCAGCCACTTTGCCCGTGCAGACGAACCCGAATGCGGCGCGACGGAAAAGCAGCTCGATATCTTCAATCGTTTTTGTGAAGGCAAGCCGGGACAGCGTTCTATTGCCGCATCTGGCGGTATCCTGCTGTGGCCGCAGTCCCATTTCGACTGGGCGCGTCCGGGGCTAATTCTGTATGGCGTATCGCCGCTGGAGAATCATTCCGCCGGGACTGATTTTGGCTGCCAGCCGGTGATGTCGCTTACCTCCAGCCTGATCGCCGTGCGCGAGCACAAAGCGGGCGAACCTGTTGGCTATGGTGGAACGTGGGAAAGCGCGCGTGACACGCGCCTGGGCGTGGTGGCGATGGGCTATGGCGACGGGTATCCGCGTGCAGCGCCGTCCGGCACGCCGGTACTGGTCAATGGTCGGGAAGTGCCGATTGTTGGTCGTGTGGCAATGGACATGATCTGCGTTGATTTGGGACCAGAAGCGCAGGAAAAAGCCGGCGATCCGGTGATTCTGTGGGGCGATGGTCTGCCCGTTGAACGCATTGCTGAAATAACGAAAGTAAGTGCTTACGAACTTATCACGCGCCTGACATCAAGGGTAGCGATGAAGTACGTGGACTGAATCTGGCTGTCTGCCGGATAAAGCGGTTCTGCCGCCATCCGGCAATAATCCTCTCAACATCCTCTCGATCTTCTCCCGCTTCCGGTTTATTGTGTTCTTATCCCCTGCCTGTAAACCTGGAGAACCACCACGTGTTTCAAAAAGTTGACGCCTACGCCGGCGACCCGATTTTATCGCTCATGGAGCGCTTCAAGGAAGATTCACGTCGTGACAAAGTGAATCTCAGCATCGGTCTGTATTACAACGAAGACGGGATAATCCCTCAGCTTAACGCCGTAAGCGAAGCGGAAGCCCGGCTCAATGCTCAGCCGCAGGGTGCGTCGCTGTATTTACCGATGGAAGGCCTGAACAGCTATCGCCACACCATTGCGCCACTACTGTTTGGTGCAGAACACCCGGTTCTTCAGCAGCAGCGCGTGGCGACGATTCAGACGCTGGGAGGATCAGGTGCGCTAAAAGTAGGTGCGGATTTTCTGAAGCGTTACTTCCCTGATTCTGGCGTCTGGGTCAGCGATCCGACATGGGAAAACCACATCGCGATTTTTGAAGGGGCTGGATTCGAAGTAAGTACTTACCCCTGGTATGACAACACGACTAACGGCGTGCGCGTCAACGACCTGCTGGCAACCTTGAACACCTTACCGGCTCGCAGCATTGTACTGTTGCATCCGTGCTGCCATAACCCGACCGGTGCGGACTTGACGCCCGCGCAGTGGGATGCGGTTATCGAGATTCTGCAAGCGCGCGATCTAATCCCTTTCCTTGATATTGCCTATCAGGGATTTGGCGCGGGAATGGAAGACGACGCCTATGCGATCCGCGCCATTGCCAGCGCTGGATTACCTGCCCTGGTCAGCAACTCGTTCTCTAAAATTTTCTCTTTATACGGTGAGCGTGTCGGCGGCCTTTCCGTGGTGTGCGAAGACGCCGAGACTGCGGGTCGCGTGCTGGGGCAGTTAAAAGCCACGGTGCGTCGTAACTACTCCAGCCCACCTAACTTTGGTGCGCAGGTAGTTGCCGCCGTGCTGGGCGATGATGCGCTTAAAGCCAACTGGCTGGCGGAAGTAGAAGCGATGCGTACCCGCATCCTGGCGATGCGTCAGGAATTGGTCAATGTTCTCCATGCCGAGATACCGGGCCGTAACTTTGACTACCTTCTGCAACAGCGCGGTATGTTCAGCTATACCGGGTTGAGCGCCGCCCAGGTCGATCGCCTGCGTGATGAATTCGGGGTTTACCTGATCGCCAGCGGCCGTATGTGCGTCGCCGGGTTGAATCACGGTAACGTCCAGCGTGTGGCAAAAGCGTTTGCTGCTGTCATGTAACCGGATTTGTCATTTCTCGCACAGTGTTGCCGGATGGCGGCGTAAACGCCTTATCCGGCCTACAAAACATTGTATTTTTCGTTTGTAGGCCTGATAAGTGTCGCGCCATCAGGCACGCTTTTTCTGTGTGATCATCCTCTTTTTCTGTAACAAAACGAGAGAAACCCCTTCCTTTCACCTTCCCCAGGGGGTAAGGTCAGATAGTTTTTTGACCAGTTGTTAATAAAAAAATGATAACTAGCTGACTACTTAGGGAAAAATATGCGCAAGATTACGTTGGCACTTAGTGCCGTTTGCTTATTGTTCACGTTAAACCATTCCGCCCAGGCTTTAGTTTCTTCCCCCTCGCAGCTTAATCCAGGCACTAACGTTGCAAAACTCGCTGAGCAGTCTCCGGTTCACTGGGTCTCTGTTGCTCAGATTGAAAACAGCCTGACCGGACGCCCGCCAATGGCCGTCGGATTCGATATTGATGACACCGTTCTTTTTTCCAGCCCGGGTTTCTGGCGTGGCAAAAAAACCTGGTCCCCGGAGAGTGAGGATTACCTGAAGAATCCGGCGTTCTGGGAAAAAATGAACAATGGCTGGGATGAATTTAGTATTCCAAAAGAAGTCGCGCGTCAGTTGATTGATATGCATGTTCGTCGCGGTGACAGCATCTTCTTTGTCACGGGACGTAGCCCGACAAAAACCGAAACCGTGTCTAAAACACTGTCCGATAACTTCCACATTCCATCCGCTAATATGAATCCGGTTATCTTTGCCGGTGATAAAGCCGGGCAGAACACCAAAACGCAGTGGTTACAGGATAAAAACATCCGCATGTTCTACGGCGATTCCGACAATGACATTACCGCCGCGCGCGACGTAGGTATTCGCGGTATTCGCATTTTGCGCGCCTCCAACTCCACCTATAAACCACTGCCGCAGGCCGGGGCATATGGCGAAGAGGTGATTGTAAACTCAGAATACTGAGGGTATAGGTTCTTTATTGGTGATTTTTTAAACAAATTTGCGTTGCTGGCTTTTACCTTTGGCAGAGTTGCTGCACACTGAGTAAAAGATGTTCTCATTAGGCGAGCTGCTGGTAAGGGGAATAAAGATGACGAACTCGGAGTTGCTGCAATACTGCATGGCGAAAACAGGTGCCGAACAGAGCGTGCACAGCGACTGGAAAGCCACGCAAATTAAAGTCGAAGATGTGCTTTTTGCGATGGTAAAAGAGGTGGAAGAACGCCCTGCTGTGTCGCTGAAAACCAGCCCTGAACTGGCCGAGTTATTGCGCCAGCAGCATAGCGATGTCCGGCCAAGCCGACATCTTAATAAGGCGCACTGGAGCACGGTGTACCTGGATGGTTCGCTGCCAGATTCACAAATTTACTATTTGGTGGACGCCTCATATCAACAGGCTATCAAGACGCTGCCAGAAGATAAACGCAGGATGTTGGCGCAGTTCTGAGCCTTTTTGCCGGATGCGGCGTAAGCGCCTTATCTGGCCTACAACCCAATACGTCTATCCTGTAGGCCCGATAGCTTGCGCCATCGGGCATGAGTAACTACAGCAGTGGTTTGAGGAAGCGGGCAGTGTGTGAGGCTTCACACTCTGCAACCGTTTCCGGCGTACCGGCAACCAGGATTTCTCCGCCGCCGCTACCCCCTTCCGGACCGAGATCGACAATCCAGTCGGCCGTTTTAATCACGTCCAGATTATGCTCAATGACCACGATGGTGTTGCCCTGATCCCTGAGCTGGTGCAGCACGTCCAGCAACTGCTGAATATCCGCAAAGTGCAGACCGGTAGTCGGCTCATCGAGGATGTACAGCGTTTGTCCTGTACCGCGTTTTGATAACTCACGCGCCAGCTTCACGCGCTGGGCCTCGCCGCCAGAAAGGGTTGTTGCGGACTGCCCAAGGCGAATATAAGTCAAGCCAACGTCCATCAGCGTTTGCAGTTTACGCGCCAGCGCCGGGACGGCATCAAAGAACTCACGTGCCTCTTCAATGGTCATATCCAGCACTTCGTGGATAGTCTTGCCCTTGTACTTGATCTCCAACGTTTCGCGGTTATAGCGCTTGCCTTTGCACTGGTCACACGGCACGTAGATATCCGGCAGGAAGTGCATCTCAACTTTGATTACGCCGTCGCCCTGACAGGCTTCACAACGTCCACCGCGCACGTTAAAGCTAAAGCGCCCCGGCGTGTAGCCGCGCGCGCGTGATTCCGGCACGCCAGCAAACAGTTCGCGGACGGGTGTAAATACGCCGGTATAGGTTGCCGGGTTGGAACGTGGCGTACGACCAATGGGGCTCTGGTCGATGTCGATAACTTTATCGAAATGCTCCAGCCCCTGAATGTCGCGATAAGGTGCAGGTTCAGCCAGCGTGGCGCCGTTGAGCTGGGTCTGAGCAATCGGGAACAGCGTGTCGTTTATCAGCGTTGATTTACCGGAACCGGATACGCCGGTAATACAGGTAAACAGGCCAACCGGCAGCGTCAGGGTGACATCTTTCAGGTTGTTGCCGCGCGCACCGGTGAGCTTCAGCACTTTTTCCGGGTTAGCGGGCACGCGTTGTTTCGGCACTTCAATCTTGCGCTTGCCGCTCATATACTGGCCGGTCAGTGACTCAGGCACTGCCATAATGTCATTGAGCGTACCTTCCGCCACCACCTGTCCACCGTGGACGCCCGCGCCTGGACCGATATCGATCACATGGTCAGCGGCGCGAATTGCATCTTCATCGTGCTCAACCACAATCACGGTATTACCCAGATTGCGCAGATGGATAAGCGTACCCAGCAGGCGTTCGTTATCGCGCTGGTGCAGACCGATGGACGGTTCATCCAGCACGTACATTACGCCGACCAGGCCCGCACCGATCTGGCTTGCCAGACGGATACGCTGGGCTTCGCCGCCGGAGAGCGTTTCGGCCGAACGCGACAGCGTCAGGTAGTTCAGACCGACGTTAACCAGGAACTTGAGGCGGTCGCCAATCTCTTTAAGGATTTTCTCCGCAATCTTCGCCCGTTGACCGGCAAGTTTGAGATTGTTGAAGAAATCCATCGCATGACCGATGCTCATGTCAGAAATAGTAGGCAGCGGTGTGTTCTCAACAAACACGTGGCGCGCTTCACGACGCAGGCGCGTGCCTTCACAGCTGGCGCACGGTCGGTTGCTGATGAACTTAGATAATTCTTCGCGTACCGCGCTGGATTCCGTCTCTTTATAACGGCGCTCCATATTGTGCAGCACACCTTCAAACGGGTGACGACGTACGGAAGTATCACCGCGGTCGTTCATATATTTGAATTCGATATTCTCTTTGCCGGAACCGTACAGCACCACTTTGTGAACCGTTGGGTTCAGGCTGGCCCATGGGGCTTCTATGTCGAACTTATAATGCTCTGCCAGTGACTTAAGCATCTGGAAGTAATAGAAGTTACGGCGATCCCAGCCACGGATCGCGCCGCCAGCCAGCGACAGCTCTGGGTTTTGGATCACGCGGTCAGGGTCGAAATACTGCTGCACGCCGAGACCGTCGCAGGTAGGACATGCGCCCGCCGGGTTATTGAACGAGAACAAGCGGGGTTCCAGCTCGCGCATGCTGTAGCCGCAAATCGGGCAGGCAAAGTTGGCGGAGAAGAGCAGCTCCTCCGCTTTCGGGTTGTCCATATCGGCAACCACCGCCGTGCCACCGGAGAGATCCAGCGCGGTTTCAAAAGACTCCGCCAGACGCTGTGACAGGTCGTCACGGACTTTAAAGCGGTCGATGACCACTTCAATGGTATGTTTCTTTTGCAGCTCCAGCTTTGGTGGATCGGACAGGTCACACACTTCACCGTCAATACGGGCGCGGATATAACCCTGGCTTGCCAGATTCTCCAGCGTTTTCGTGTGTTCGCCTTTGCGCTCTTTGATGATCGGTGCCAGCAGCATCAGGCGCTTGCCTTCCGGTTGTGACAGCACGTTGTCCACCATCTGGCTAACGGTCTGCGCTGCCAGCGGTACGTCGTGATCCGGACAGCGCGGCTCACCGACGCGGGCAAACAGCAGGCGCAGGTAGTCGTGAATTTCGGTAATGGTGCCTACCGTGGATCGCGGGTTATGGGATGTCGATTTTTGTTCAATTGAGATGGCTGGCGACAGCCCCTCAATGTGGTCGACATCCGGTTTTTCCATCAGCGACAGGAACTGACGCGCATACGCGGAAAGCGATTCAACGTAACGACGCTGCCCTTCGGCATACAAGGTGTCGAAAGCCAGCGAGGATTTGCCTGAGCCCGAAAGCCCGGTGACGACAATCAGCTTGTCGCGCGGGATGACGAGGTTGATGTTTTTGAGATTATGGGTGCGGGCGCCCCGAACTTCGATCTTATCCATTCATCTTTCCCGGATTAAACGCTTTTTTGCCTGGCTGCATGGTGCTACCGGCGATCACAAACGGTTAATTATGACACAACCTGACCTGAATGGATATACAGTATTGGAATGCAAAACGCAGGTGTCTGTGTAACAATGTCTGGCTGAGGTTGTTTACTGGAATCCACCTCTCAACGTAGTAAAAGCGCTATTGGAAATGCTACAATCCCGCGCTTACACTTATTAAGAAACGTTTTTCAGGAGACACGATCATGGCCAGCAGAGGCGTAAACAAGGTGATTCTCGTCGGTAATCTGGGCCAGGACCCGGAAGTACGCTATATGCCGAATGGTGGTGCAGTTGCCAACATTACGCTGGCTACTTCCGAATCCTGGCGTGATAAAGCGACCGGCGAGATGAAAGAGCAGACTGAATGGCACCGTGTTGTGCTGTTTGGCAAACTGGCGGAAGTCGCCAGCGAATATCTGCGCAAAGGTTCTCAGGTCTACATTGAAGGTCAGCTGCGTACCCGCAAATGGACCGATCAGTCAGGTGTCGAGAAGTACACGACTGAAGTTGTTGTGAACGTCGGCGGCACCATGCAAATGCTGGGTGGTCGTCAGGGCGGCGGTGCACCGGCGGGCGGTAATGCAGGTGGCGGTCAACAGGGTGGTTGGGGTCAGCCTCAGCAGCCGCAGGGTGGCAACCAGTTCAGCGGCGGTGCACAGTCTCGTCCGCAGCAGTCCGCTCCGGCAGCGCCGTCTAACGAACCGCCAATCGACTTTGACGACGACATTCCGTTCTAGGATTGACCTAAGACGTTTATGTAATTAATTATATATCAAGTCCCTGTTAATGCAGGGGCTTTTTGTTTCCCGCGTCTCAAAAGTGTCAAGTCTTAATTGATATCTTCCTAACATACTGTGTACCTTGCAATTATGTAAAGTGTATGGGGTATGGGCACATGAAGGATAACTATAAGGTTACAACATTTGTCATGGACAGTGGCGAGCGATACTGCATGGTGGTGGATCGTTCTTCTTGCCTTCCCGTGTATTATCCTGCTCTTTATTTAACAACCCAAATCCGCAACAGAGCGGATGCTTTTTCAACTATGCTAGCAGCAGCTAGCAACCTTGTTGTGCTGCTACGCTTCTTAGATAGTCGTGGCATTGACCTCGAACAGCGCTTTTTGACCAAAAACTTCTTCAAACCTTACGAACTGGACGATCTGCGGGATTTTGCTCAGCGCAAGCAAGGAAAGAAGCTGTTAGTTGCTTCTTCTACACCTTGGTTGGAAGATGCGAGTAGCTATGCTGTTGATAACGGAACACTGCATTCCCGGCTGACAACATATGCCAAATATTTAGGCTGGTATGCAGTGCATATTTTAAATACTGCAGAACCGAACGTTGTCGAACAGATCAATGAAATGTTGCAGCACATAAAGACACGTCGACCGTCGAAAAAGCGCAGAAACAGTGAATGGCAAGACAGGTCATTGAATGATGTTCAATTGGATTCGCTATTTGAAGTTATCAAGCCTGGATCAGAGTTAAATCCTTTCTCAATAGATGTTCAGCGTCGTAATCGGCTGATGATCTTGCTTCTGTTTTATCTTGGTATTCGAGGTGGGGAATTATTAAACATCAGAATACAAGATATTGATTTTAGTACTAACAGGATCCGTATCTTTAGGCGAGCAGATGAGCTAGCGGATTCTAGAACCAATCAGCCCCATGCTAAAACGAGAGACCGGCTCTTACCGTTGGCTGAGTCCCTAGTTCAAGAACTACATAGTTATATCATCCAAGATCGCAGTAAAGTCCGAAATGCAAAGAAAAATGACTACCTCTTTGTCACTTATAAGCTAGGGCCAACAGTGGGAAACCCTATCTCTAAAGGGGGATATCATAAAATTTTTTCCGTGGTCAGGGCTGTATCACCGCAATTGTATGCAGCGACAGGGCACTCGTTCCGCCATACCTGGAATCGCAAGTTTTCAGAAAGAATGGATGCCATGAATGAGCAAGTCAGCGAGGAACGCCAAGAGCAGCTCCGTTCGTACTTAATGGGTTGGAGAGATGGTTCGGGAACCGCAGCGACTTACAACAAGCGTTTCATTCAGCAAAAAGGGTTTGAGGCCGCTTTGGCATTGCAGGAAGGTAACGGCACTCGCTTGCCAAAGGACATGAAGAATGATGACGAGTAAGTTCCTACCGGCATTAGTGTCCGAGCGAATCTGTGCTAGGGCCAATGGCTACTTCTTTCACTTATATGATACATCGTGGATATTGGATAAAAATACCCACGCCACTCTTGTCGATATTCACCATTACTTATCAGGTGAGGTGCTCAATGGCTGCCTACGCACGCTAGCATTTTATGGTTCTACTCTATCTGCTTCTCATACTCTGAACATTATTATGCGGTTTCAGCACATGCTGCGAGAGACTCATGCGAGAGAAATTACTGATACGGTATTGATTAATTATCGGGCGAGACTATTGCCTGCGACGGAATGGTATCTGGCAACTATACGTGGCTTTCTTCGAACTTGGCACCAGCTTGGTTATCCCGGTATCAGCAAAGATGTGATCAGTTTGCTGGACGGCTGGAGGATAAAGGGTAATCGTAAGGGAGATGCGGTTAAGCGTCAGGATCCTCAAGAAGGGCCACTGACGGATAACGAGCTGACAGCATTTAACGAGGGGGCTGTTCGGGCTTATGAAAAGAACTTAATTACCATAGCTGAGTTGGCCATGGCACTTAGCATCAGTCATACAGGACGACGACCCATCCAGATCTCGCTGCTTCATGCGGCGGATGTGCTTTGCGGTAAAAATGAAAAGGGAGAGCCATTCTATGTTTTGAATGTGCCGCGAGCCAAGCAGCGCAGCAGTTCTTTTCGAATAAACTTCAAGCTCTTTGCGATATCACCGGAACTATGGGTAATTCTGAGCGCTCAGGCAAAGAATGCAATTGCAATGGTTGAGAATCGTCTGGGGTTTGAATTGCAGGAAGATGACCGGCAGCAAATCCCTCTGTTTCCAGATCTTGATGTGTTAGATACCGTCCAGTCTCCTTATAAATTCCGTCAACTGTTTGCCACCGACAAACTCCACATTCCCGCAGCAAAGATAACCAACACACTCAAGTACATCATAGAAAAATCCGATATCCGGTCAGAACGTACTGGTGAGTTATTACATATCAATGCCCGTCGTTTTCGCTATACCACGGGCACTCGAGCTGCTAGGGAGGGTTTCGGCGAGTTGGTGATTGCGGAATTACTTGACCATACGGATACCCAAAACGCCGGCGTTTACATCAAGAACATTCCCGAACATGTGAAAAAGCTTGATGAGGCGGTTGGCTTCCAATTAGCACCATACGCCCAGGCCTTTGTCGGGGTACTTGTCGATTCAGAGAGGGGAGCGCATCGAGGTAACGACCCTGCCAGTCGTATTAGGACCGAGATGGGCCATGGTGTAGGTACTTGCGGGGAGCATGGCTTTTGTGGTGCCAATGTTCCTATTCCTTGCTACACCTGCATGCATTTCCAGCCTTGGCTGGAGGGCCCCCATGAGGACGTCTATCAGGGGCTGCTCAATGAGCGTGAACGGGTGAAAGAGATAACCGGCGATATCCAGATTGCTGCCGTACTTGATCGCAGCATTATCGCGGTGGCCGATGTGATCATGCGTTGTGCAAAACGTCGTGAAGAGCTTAGTCCACAGGGAGCAATCGGCAATGGATGAGATTTTCCATTTTAAGTCAAAGGCTACGCTGACAGCAGCACAGAACCTTGGAGTATTCATATCCAAGTGCCGAGAACAATTGATTGTATTCGGTTCCGATCTAAATTGGGAAGCTCCTGTTTGGCCAAATATAACAGTGTTTGCCAAACTAGGCATTATTACGCGAACACCTATGCAGGTAGAGGTACAAGACCCTGCGTTCATTGATTTCGCCAAAGCCTATTTCCGTTACCAGCAGGGGCATCATCCCACGGGGACAAAGAATGAAAGTAAGGCCCTCCGTGCGATTGAGGCGGCTTTAATTCAAGTAAATGGGAATGCAAATATTGATGGCCTGTCTATTTCAGTACTGGATGAAGCCGCTGAATTGGCAAGGCAGCATTACTCTGATGGTGCTGCATATCATTGTGGCCGAGAGATTGAGCGGATGGCTAAGTTTGTCGTTGAAAATCGACTTGTATCAAGTGCTGTGCAAAATTGGGTTAATCCCATTAGGCGTGTAGAGGACAAAAACAAAACAGGCAGAGAGGCTAAAAAAAATAGGGAAAAGAAACTACCGAGTGATATTGCTCTCAACGCACTCGCGGAAATTTTTGCAGATGATCCAATGGATGGAAGAGACATATTTACAACATCGGTGTTTGCTATGCTGATGTCTGCTCCTTCGCGCATTTCTGAGGTGTTAGCTCTTCCTGCAGATTGTGAGGTATTTGAAACCGATAGCGAAGATATAGAACGCTATGGTTGGCGTTTCTTTGCTGGTAAAGGCTACGAAGGGGGTATCAAATGGATACCCACTGTAATGGTTGGCGTCGCTAAAACAGCCATCACCAGAACTAAAATGTTATCTGAGAATGCTCGACAGCTGGCCAGGTGGATTGAGATACATCCGGATAAATTTTACCGCCATGCTAACTGCCCTGATGTCACTGATGATGAGCCGTTGACAATGGAACAGTCCTGTATGGCTCTCGGTCTTGCTTGTGAATCCAAAAAACAATGTCGTTCTTCCCTCTACAATCGAGGGTTAGCTCAAGAAGATGGTGCGCACACACTAAAAAGCCTGTGGCAACATGTTATGGCGCGCTTGCCTGATGGCTTTCCGTGGTTTGATAAAGACAAGGGAATTAAGTTCAGCAATGCTTTGTTTGCACTTAATGTAAATCAGTTCCACGGGAACCGCGGATGTATACCGATTGAATTGCATAAACCGACTAATAACTTCTTTAATAATGATCTGACGCCTCGAGAGGCTTTGAATGGAAAACATGTCAGTATCTTTGATCGCCATAGTTACCGTGCAGAAAACGGAGAACGGATTAAATTAACCTCACACCAGGCTCGGCACTTACTTAACACCATAGCCCAGCGTGGTGGGCTCTCAAACTTGGAAATTGCCAAGTGGTCGGGGCGGGCAGATATGAACCAGAATCGAACTTACAACCACATGACCGAATATGAGCTGGTTGGCATGTCTGAACGCCTCGATCCCTCAAAAGGTCTATTTGGGCCTGCTGGAGAGGTGGTAAAGCACCTTCCTGTGACTATGTTGGAGTTCAACACCCTAGAGCATGCCGCAGCCCATGTGACGGAGTATGGCTGCTGCGTACATGATTACACCATGGGTCCTTGCGAGAAGTTCCGAGATTGCATCAATTGTACCGAGCAGGTTTGTATCAAAGGCGAGCATACAGAAATATTGGATCGAATTAAGAAACGTTTGGTGACGTTGGAACAAATACTTTGTATTGCTGATGCAGCGGTAGAAAGTGGCGAGATGGGGGCTGATCGCTGGTATCAATACCACAAGAAAACTGTCACACGGCTTCGTGAGCTAGTCGCTATTTTTGATAATCCAGACATTGAAAATGGTGCCCAGATTAAGCTCCGGGGCAATGATTTCAGCCAGCTTCGCCGCGTTGTCGCAAAGACGTCTATTGAGGCCATTGAGCTAAAAGGCAAAGAAAGTGAAGAAGCTGCGATGTTAGATGATTTGACAACTTTGTTAGGAGGTGGCCTTGGCTAAGCATCTGGACAATAGAGACATTAACGCCATCGTGAATCTAATTCGAGGATGGAAGGAACCAAAACTGTCATGGTCAGCAATTTGTGAGGCGGCAGAACCATTGGTCGGAAAGTTACCGTCAAGACAGTCCCTTAATGCACATGAGGCAATAGTGACTGCCTATCAAACAAAGAAAGAGGCGCTTAAAGGCCGTGGCCCCAAAAATCCGCGTCCAGCTAGTTTGAACATTGCAGCCGCGAGGATTGTGAATCTTGAAAGCGAAATCGAAGAGCTTAAGAAAGAGAACCGGAGGTACAAACAACAGTTTGTGATCTGGCAATACAATGCATACAAACATGGAATGACAGAACATCAACTTAATGCGCAGCTGACAAAGATTGACCGTGAGCGCTCTGATGGAGAAAGAAGATAGTTGCTGAGTACGATATCGAGGGTGCATTTCTCTGTGTAGGGGCAGTTATTTACAAAAAATAGGAGAATAATTAAATGGTCAAACCAAACTGGGATAACTTTAAAGCTAAATTTAATGAGAATCCTCAAGATAATTTTGAGTGGTTTTGCTACTTATTGTTCTGTCAAGAATTCAAAATGCCCGCAGGTATATTTAGATATAAGAATCAATCTGGTATCGAAACTAACCCAATAACCAAAGATAATGAACTTATCGGTTGGCAATCTAAATTCTATGACACAAAATTGTCGGATAACAAAGCTGATCTTATAGAAATGATTGGGAAAAGCAAAAAGGCTTATCCAGGATTAAGTAAAATCATTTTCTATACTAATCAAGAATGGGGGCAGGGGAGAAAGTCCCATGAACCTGAAGACGATAAGAACGCTGATAATTATTTGGATGCTGTCGGAAATAGTAACGATCCCAAAATAAAAATTGAAGTTGATCAGAAAGCATATGAGTCGGGTATAGAAATAGTATGGCGAGTTGCTAGTTTTTTTGAATCACCGTTTGTAATAGTTGAGAATGAAAAGATTGCAAAACATTTCTTCTCCCTTAATGAAAGCATCTTTGATTTATTAGAAGAAAAGCGCAAGCACACAGAAAATGTTTTATATGAAATTCAAACCAATATAGAGTTCAAAGACAGAAGTATTGAAATTGACAGACGACATTACATAGAACTTCTACATGAGAATCTAGTTCAGAAAAAAATTGTCATCGTCAGCGGAGAAGGTGGGGTTGGAAAAACAGCAGTTATCAAAAAAATTTATGAAGCAGAAAAACAATGCACTCCTTTCTATGTCTTTAAGGCTAGCGAGTTTAAAAAGGACAGCATTAATGAGCTATTCGGTGCGCATGGCTTAGACGATTTCTCTAATGCTCATCAAGACGAATTACGTAAAGTCATAGTCGTAGATTCTGCTGAAAAGCTTTTAGAACTGACCAATATCGATCCTTTTAAAGAATTCCTGACAGTTTTAATAAAGGACAAATGGCAGGTTGTTTTCACAACCCGTAACAACTACTTGGCAGATCTAAACTATGCTTTCATAGATATTTATAAGATAACTCCTGGAAACTTAGTAATAAAGAACCTTGAACGCGGCGAGCTAATAGAGTTATCTGATAATAATGGATTTAGCCTTCCTCAAGATGTTCGATTATTAGAACTAATCAAAAATCTATTTTATTTAAGTGAATATCTGAGGTTCTATACCAGTGAAAGCACCGATTATGCGAGCTTCAAAGAAAAACTTTGGAATAAGATTATCGTCAAAAATAAACCTTCTCGGGAGCAGTGTTTCTTAGCGACTGCTTTTCAGCGGGCTAGCGAGGGCCAATTTTTTGTCTCCCCGGCATGTGATACTGGAATTTTAGATGCGTTAGTTAAAGACGGTATTGTCGGCTATGAAGCTGCTGGTTACTTCATTACACATGATATATACGAGGAATGGGCATTAGAAAAGAAAATTTCCGTCGATTATATCCGTAAAGCGAACAATAACGAGTTCTTCGAAAAGATAGGAGAATCACTTCCTGTTCGCCGTAGTTTTCGGAATTGGGTATCTGAACGATTGCTTTTAGATGACCAGTCCATAAAGCCTTTTATCGCAGAAATAGTCTGTGGAGAAGGAATATCAAAATTTTGGAAAGACGAGTTATGGGTGGCTGTCCTTCTTTCCGACAATTCAGGCATATTTTTTAATTACTTTAAACGATATTTACTTAGTAGTGACCAGAATCTTTTAAAAAGACTTACTTTCTTATTGAGGCTTGCTTGCAAGGACGTTGATTACGAACTGCTTAAACAGTTAGGTGTAAGTAATTCAGATCTGCTTTCCATTAAATATGTTCTTACTAAGCCTAAGGGAACTGGTTGGCAGAGTGTGGTCCAATTTATCCATGAAAATTTAGATGAAATCGGAATCAGAAATATTAAATTTATACTTCCGGTGATTCAAGAGTGGAATCAAAGAAACAAAGTGGGTGAAACGACCCGATTATCTAGTTTGATAGCCCTAAAATATTATCAATGGACTGTAGATGAGGATGTCTATTTATCCGGAAGGGATAATGAGAAAAATATTCTGCATACGATTCTTCATGGGGCGGCCATGATTAAACCTGAAATGGAAGAGGTTTTAGTTAAGGTTCTTAAAAATAGGTGGAACGAGCACGGCACCCCATATTTCGATCTTACGACCTTAATCCTTACTGACTTAGATTCACATCCGGTTTGGGCATCTCTCCCAGAATATGTTCTACAATTGGCAGATCTGTTCTGGTATCGGCCACTTAAAGAAAAAGGCGAACGTTATCACCGTATGGATATTGAAGATGAGTTCGGTCTATTTAGGTCTCATCATGACTATTATCCAGAAAGTCCATATCAGACTCCTATATATTGGTTACTACAATCACAGTTCAAAAAAACAATAGACTTTATTCTTGATTTTACGAACAAGACAACGATATGTTTTGCCCACTCCCGCTTTGCTAAAAACGAAATTGAAGAAATCGATGTCTTTATTGAAGATGGAAAGTTTATAAAGCAATATATATGCAATCGTCTGTGGTGCTCATATCGAGGAACACAGGCCTCTACCTACTTACTTTCATCAATTCATATGGCATTGGAAAAATTTTTTCTTGAGAATTTTAAAAATGCAGACTCGAAAGTGTTGGAAAGTTGGCTTCTCTTTTTGTTAAGAAATACCAAGTCAGCTTCTATCTCCGCAGTAGTTACGAGTATTGTACTTGCATTCCCTGAGAAGACATTCAATGTAGCTAAAGTACTATTCCAAACAAAGGATTTCTTCCATTTTGATATGAATCGAATGGTTCTAGACAGAACACATAAAAGTGCATTAATCTCCCTCAGGGACGGCTTTGGCGGTGCAGATTACAGAAACTCTTTGCACGAAGAAGATAGAATTAAGGCTTGCGATGATGTGCATAGAAATACTTATCTTGAAAATCTTGCCTTGCATTATCAAATTTTCAGGAGTGAACATGTAACGGAGAAAGATGCCATAGAAAGGCAACAAGTGCTCTGGGATATTTTCGACAAATACTATAATCAGCTTCCAGATGAAGCTCAAGAAACTGAAGCCGATAAGACGTGGAGGCTCTGCTTGGCAAGAATGGATCGGCGAAAGATGAAAATAACTACTAAGGAGAAAGATGAAGGGATTGAGATATCATTCAATCCTGAGATTGACCCTAAACTAAAGCAATATAGTGAGGAAGCAATAAAGAAAAATTCCGAGCATATGAAGTATATGACGCTGAAGCTATGGGCAGGCTATAAAAGAGAAAAGGATGAACGTTATAAGAATTATGGAATGTATGAGGACAATCCGCAAATTGCTTTACAGGAGACCAAAGAAATAATAAACAAGCTTAATGAGGAAGGGGATGAAGATTTCCGACTATTAAACAGTAATATACCAGCAGACGTTTGTTCTGTATTACTATTAGAGTGTTTTAATCAGCTGAATAATGAAGAGAGAGAATACTGTAAAGATATTGTTCTAGCGTATTCTCAACTACCGTTGAAAGAAGGCTATAATTATCAGGTACTAGATGGAACAACCTCGGCAATTTCAGCCTTACCTGTGATTTATCATAATTATCCAATGGAAAGGGATACTATAAAAACAATATTACTTTTAACACTGTTTAATGACCACTCTATTGGGATGGCAAGAGGGCGCTACTCAGTATTTCCTAGTATGGTGATTCATAAATTATGGCTAGACTATTTTGATGATATGCAGTCTCTATTGTTTGGTTTTTTGATTTTAAAGCCAAAATATGTAATTCTTTCAAGAAAAATCATTCATGAAAGTTATCGTCAAGCAGACTATGACATTAAAAAAATAAATATTAATAAGGTGTTTTTAAATAATTATAAGCATTGCATATCAAATATCATCGATAATAATCTATCTATAGATGATTTGGGAAGTATGGATAAAGTTGATCTGCATATTTTGAATACAGCTTTCCAATTAATTCCAGTTGATACTGTTAATATTGAACATAAGCAATTGGTTTCCTCAATTGTTAAAATATTTTCTACAAGCCTATTGTCAAGTGTTCGAGAAGATAGAGTTGATTACGCTATTCGGCAGTCTTTCTTGGAAAGATTTGCCTACTTTACGCTTCATGCGCCAGTGAGCGATATTCCCGATTATATAAAACCTTTTCTTGATGGTTTCAATGGTTCAGAGCCTATTTCAGAGTTATTTAAAAAAATTATTCTCGCCGAAGATAGATTAAATACTTACAACAAATTTTGGAAGGTTTGGGATTTGTTTTTTGATAAAGTGGTTACTTTGTGCAAGGATGGAGATAGGTATTGTTATGTAGATAAGATTATAAAAAGTTACCTTTTTGCAGAATCTCCATGGAAAGAAAATTCTAATGGTTGGCACACATTTAAAGATAGCAATAGTCAATTTTTTTGCGATGTATCTAGGACTATGGGTCATTGCCCTTCAACTGTATATTCTCTTGCCAAATCTTTGAATAACATTGCCAGTTGCTATCTTAATCAAGGTATAACCTGGCTTTCAGAAATATTGTCGGTTAATAAAAGGTTATGGGAAAAGACATTGGAAAATGATACTGTTTATTATTTGGAATGTTTGGTTAGGCGGTATATAAACACTGAGCGTGAGCGAATTAGACGAACCAAACAGTTGAAAGAAGAGGTCTTGGTAATATTAGATTTTTTGGTAGAGAAAGGATCGGTTGTTGGTTATATGTCACGGGAAAATATTCTGTGATGTAGTTGAGAATAATAACTTTAATGAGAGCTTTTTCCAATTTAGGCTCCAGGGATTGGAGCCTTTTTATTATCGAAAAGATTAATATTTTATAAGTCAATCAGTAAAACGCAGCAAAGCCCGTTGCTCTTGAATGTTAACTCCGTGATGAATTCTTTGATTACCACATAAATAACAAGAACAAGCACAAGGGGTGCAGTAAATTTTCCCTACAACTTTCGGCGATTTATCCACCCCAGTTCGGTATTTTTCTCGCTTGATTTTTAAACGAGATATATGGTGACGGCGCCATGCCCGATTTCTAACCATTTCCATCCACTCCAATCTTCTAACGCGGCGTTATACCGCGTCCTTATCAATCTTCGGAGTTTGATGTCAACCTGATTTTCCATGAGTTCCTCGGCATAAATCAATGAATTGAGTATTATGTCAAAATTAAAGTTATGGATATATTGGTTATTATTACTTTTAATCTCTCATTCAAGCGGATTTCTATAAGGTTGATTACTTGAACTAGTAATGGTGAATTTATTAACAAATGTTCTAAGTAGATGTGCTAGAAATCTTGTTTTACTTTATCCATTGTTAAAATTTTACTTATTATAGAAGGTTCGTAGTTCTCTATGCTCATAAGGCAAGTTATCAATTTAGAAATATGACTATCATCTGGGATAAGTATATATTTAATATCGTCGAAAGAAAAATCAATACCAAATTCAGAAAACTTTCTACTTAAAGCAGTCTTCTCTTCAGGCTCCACCACTCTCTCTAAACTTAGGCTAGGCCATAAATCGCCAATAAATGGATGTGGGACATATCTCCATTCTTTTTCGTCAGCATAGATATAATTTTCAATAGGTTTTTTGTTCGGGCGTTCTAATTTCCCTTTATAATTTTTCATATAACGTAATAAATTATAAAGGTCAGCGTACTCTTCTTTAAGGCTTTCAAAGTGCTTACGCTCTTTATTATCAAGGGTATATCGACTCGACCATAGAGGAATCAAAATATCCTTTAGTTTTCTAATTCTTTTATTATACTTTGAAAACAACTCACTGCCTTGATTCATATATAGGACAGGATGGAGATCATTTTTCTCAGCCCATTCTTTTGTTAATCCGAATCCAAACCCACCATATTTGCTGCTATGATCTTGAATTTGAGAAAGCTTAATATCACAAAATGAAACCATTGGTACTGCGAAATCTCTTCTTCCTTTTACCCCAACTATTCGCTCACGGGCAAGGAATGGTTTAAAATAAAGTTCTGTTAAAATTCTATAGAATGCCTCTTCATTTTTAGTAAAGTGAAACAACGTTGTTGGATGTAAACTGTTAACTGCTTGTATAACTATTTCTTGGTTTTCTATAGCACTCATATATTACCTGTTCCATAGTGTAAAAACCGACTTAAGAGAGGTTATCATAGTTGTCTTTGCATGTAAGCACACCTGTTTTTGTTCCACGCACTTTTTGAGATTTCCGGTTTTTCAGCCATCATCCGGTACTCTTCCGGCGTCAGGTTATTCAGGGATTCATGAGGCCGCTCGTTGTTATATTCCATCAACCAGCGCTCGGTAATTTCCCGTGCTTCATTCAGTGTTCTGAACAGGTAAAAATCCAGGATTTCTGTCCGGTATGTCCGGTTGAACCGTTCGATAAAAGCATTTTGTGTAAGCTTACCCGGCTTGATAAATTCGAGCTGTACGCTATGTTCTTCGGCCCATTGTGCCAGCGCCAGCGAAACCAGTTCAGGCCCGTTGTCCATCCGCATTTTCAGGGGGTAGCCGCGGTTTGCTACGACCCTGTCCAGCACCCGGATGACCCGCTGAGCCGGGATATTCAGGTCGATTTCTATCGCCAGAGCTATCATCCACCAAATTGAAGGTCCGGAAGCGCCTGCCGCAGACCAGCGCGTCGTGCATAAAATCGATGGACCAGCTCTGGTTTAGCGCTTGCGGCGTCGGCAGTGGTGCTGGATTACGCACTGGCAGTCGCTGTTTTCCCTTGCGACGAAAATTCAGTTTCAGCAGGCAATAAATCCGGTGAACACGTTTATGGTTCCAGGTATTGCCCTGCCTGCCAGCAGATGGAACAGCTTCTTAAAACCATAGCGCGGATAACGTTCTGCCAGCTCAGTCAGCGCATGGATCACCGGTTCATCACGCTGGGTATCAGGCTGATAAAAATACACCGTCCTGCTCAGCGATAACGTCCTGCATGCCTAGCGGATGCTCATTGTAAATTGTGCCGTCAGATAGCTGACGAGCTCCCGCTTTATCGCTGGTTTTAAAGCTTTTTTTCGATAACGTCTTTTAGTGCCAGACATTCAAGGCTGAGATCGGCAAACATCTGTTTGAGCCGTCGGTTCTCGTCTTCCAGATCGTTTATCTTTTTAATATCAGCCGCTTCTATCCCACCATATTTCGCTTTCCAGTTGTAATAGCTGGCTTCAGATATAGCGGCCTCACGGCAGACATCCTTAACGGTTCGTCCGGCTTCGACAGACTTCAGAACGGCGATGATCTGGTGCTCAGTGAATCGTATCTTGCTCATAGCGATCTCCTCAGGGGACATAGTCAGTATGTCGGAAGACCTCTAAAAGTGAATGGGCCGTTTGGCCGGGATGCTTACAATCCAAGTTCTATTTGACCATCTGAAATTGGAAAGCACAGTCCGTTACCCCCTTAGTTAAGGGCGGGAGATTAGCGGAAGTGCACCGGTGAGGATGCATGTTGGGTGTGCGGTATTGTTTACATAAATTGCTAAAAATCTGGCGACTGGCATAAAGATGATTGAAAAATTGCCGTTAAATTATGATATTAGGGGAATTAATATTGTAGTAGCTACTACAAAGGCCTTTAGAGCGGGGTTAAAGTTGATGAGCAAAAGGCATGCGATCTTAATAAGTAATAGTGTTTATGACCTTGAAGATTTAAATTTAGAAACTCCAGATAATGATATTGCAGCAGTAGAGCATTCTCTGCTGAGTAGAGGGTTTACCGTTGATAAATATTACAATCTAAAAATACAAGATTTTGAAAACATCTTTGAAAATTTAAGAAATAGTACAAAATATGAATTATTATTTTTTTACTACTCTGGCCATGCACTTGAAATAAATGGTCGAGGGTATCTATTGCCAGTGGATCTTTCAGGAAAAACGGCATATCAAATAGCCATGTATACATACCACCTTGATAAGCTGTTAGTGGCAATCGAAAAAAAAGCAAAAGCGAAGGTGGTTGTTTTAGATTCTTGCCGCAATCATGTAGGAGGTTGGGAAGATAACGATTATACATCATTTGCTAGCCGTATCGGCTTTGAGCCAAATATTGATACATACAAAAATCTTGCGATTGCCTATTCAACCAGTTCAGGAGCGAAAGCCTTCGAGGGGCAAGGGATTAGTCTTTATGCGAAAAATTTAAGTGAATACATTCTCAAACATAATATAGGCATAGACGATGTGTTCAAAACAGTTGGTGCTAAAGTTACTAAATTATCTCCAGCAGATCAACGGCCGTGGTTTTACTCATGCCTTGATGAATCCCTAACCTTTGGCGATTTGCCTAACTATGAATATGTCCATTCCATTAGGACTCCCTTTAGTGGGGAAGAGATTGGCATCAGCTTATTGGGCAGGAAGCAAGTAGTGTATGGTAATTTCCATGCAATATTTGCAGTTAATCAAACTTGTGCATACAATATTTATAAATTAGAGGAGGATATTATACTTGGTATCGATTATAGCTCTAATGTAGGTCTGGTGTTAGCCATTGATGATAATTCGATCCTGGTTGGAGATACGAAAGTAAACCCAGATTTTGACTTTAGGGATTTTAGATGTATCCAAGTGTCACCAAATGGCCAATACACCATTTTAGTAGGTATGACAGAATTTGTTATCTTGGATAATATAAATTTCATCGAACACAAAGAAGTTCTTGTTGGTGATAATTTATACGTGGCAAAATTTATTGATGACTATACTGTATGGATAGGTTCAGATAATGGAGTTCATTCGGTTTCATTAGCTGGGAATGGGATTGTTTATAATAATGTTGATATTGAATGTTTATTATACGTCTATGGTATAGACGTTATTGATTCTGAGACTGTCACACTCTCGTGTTCAAGTGGTAACATTTTCTTTGTTAACAACAAAACATTTGAAGTGAAGAGGGTTTTATCTCTTGGCGAAACCGTGCGCTCATTTTCTACGAGGAGAGATTCACTGATACACATAACAAATGATGATCAATTAATACAAGATTTTTTATATAAACCGTGGACTCTGGATAGAGGTGCCAACTCCTTCTTAAAAGAACACTTATCTGACAATGCAATAGTTTTTATAAAAGTCTCGCCTATTGATCCTCTTATAGTTGCTGCTAGTGATGAAGGGATTTTATATTTCATAGATTATCGTACTTTTGACCCTTATGAGACTATATCAGTTGGTACGCCTCAGAATAAAATTCAAGGTGTTTCTTTTGAGCCCGATGGAAACATTTTAATTCTAACTAATGATGGTTTTGTGCATTTTTACTGTAGGGGAGAAACTGATCATAAACAGGCTGTAAAATACGTTGATAAAATTGGGACAAGAAAAAAAAAGAAACCAAAAAATCGCTCAGGAAGTTAAGTAACACCCTGAACGGCAAACTTTATCGTTCTCTTTTGAACTTGTACTTCTCTTCAACCGCCGTGTTCATTTGCAGCGCGCGGCGGGCATCCATTTTCATAACGGTACTCTCTGGCTGATTACTGTATAACGCCAGATTGTTGACTAAAATTTGCTAGCCAGTTAAATCCAGCGTCTGGCATGAAGTCGCGATTCCGAAAGTCGAGAAGTATCCGCGTGAAGCGTCCTTCTTCCTCCCAAGCCTTTTGGCACTTATTAGTGGGAAGGAAGCACCGGCTACACCATTTTCAATCTGAACATTCAGGCCATGCCTCAGCACTTCCTGTTCCTGGCGAATGCGTGCCATCAGCGCAGAAAACTCGCCGCTGATATACATGCCTTTGATAATGTCGTGTCGCTTATTCGCCGCTGCGTCATAGTCCAAGTCGATGTCATAGTATAGGCGAGTCTGGCACACCATCTCCTATAAACGCATCTGGGCCATACCGCTTTTAAATGCTTCAGAGTTGCGGCCTTCAGGCAACCGGCTTCGCATGATTTCCAGATTCTCCATTGCACGGCCATCTAGCGGGAAAATCTGCCATTCGTAATCTTCTTCCCTTGCCGACAGCGTGATCTCGATACGCAACCTTCAAATTATCACGGCTGATAACACCGCGTTCTTCACCGGCCGGGGAGTAATGCCAGCCACCGATGCTAGGGACACCAAGCGCTTTAGCTCGGAATGCGGCACCCGACAGGCCAGCAACCATGGTTACCTTCGAACTTTTATCCTGATAGGTATAAGGGAAGTGATAACTATAGGGCAGAATCGTCTACCGGGGGGCAGCCCAATCAGGTGTTCGACAATCCGACACCTGACCCCGTACATTCATATTCACCAATTCACCAATTCACCAATTCACCAATTCACCAATTCACAAAATTGCTCCGATATCGGGAAAATATAAGATAGCGTCCGGGATTTTTTCGCCGTTCTCGCTATCATGATTACATACATTCACCGCAGACAAGGCACTGAAATGACAGTCAATATTAAAACCACAGAGTTCGCTTCGGAAACTCTGTTCTTTGCGCATAAGCCTCTTTTGAACGATGACGCAATTCTGGATAAAGCTAACGAAATATTAGAAGAACTTAAACCTCGGTTTCCTAGGTTTGAAGCCAATACAAAGGTCACTGATACGAAAAATGCGCGGAAGGCAGTGAAGAAAATGGTGAGCTTTGGGATAGCCGATCAACAATACCCTGCGTTTACTAAGACTGAGTCCTTTAAGAAGTTAGTGGCACTGGTTAGCGCATTAAACCTACTCGCTCCAAAATGGAAGCTGCAAATTAAGCCCTACGAGGACGAGGGCGATCTGACACTGGGATTCTATGATTACTTGGATGACAAGTATCATCCTAGTCGGCTCGCTGGCGAGATTTTAAAAGGCTATTTTTATTGCCTTGGTCAATTTAACGCATCGGCCTCTGATCGTCTTCGCGCAACTGAAAATCACATCATTGAAATCTTGCGTATGAGACCCCGTGTTAAAGGGGACCTTTTTAGCAAGGATTTTAATTACACAACCGGAACAGCAGAAGACCGTGGGTGGTTGGACAGTATTATTGACCCTCTGCTCCTGCATTACCCTGAGACACAGCACGATACGCAGGCAGAAAGTTCAACACAAGCGTTTCACAGGCACATCAGCAAGAACATGGTGCTAAATGATTTTATTAATAGTGGTCATTATCACCGGTGGGAAAGCGAACAACTCATCGGCGTAATCCATGCTTTCAATCAATGGACTGAAACGGAAGACCCTTCCGCAGTGCCAGCAGCAGATGAGGCTGATTTGCGCATTGCGGTGACTTTTGCAGCCATCCACGCTGTGGATCGTTCCAGTAGTTTCGACTGGCGGTCGCAAATACAGAATAATCTTCAGGATAAATATGTCGGCCGTTTGCTGAAATTTGTGCGTTACGCTCAGTACGCCAAAAAAGAGCAGAACAAAAAGGTGTCCCTGCGACTGATACGTCGCGGCAGCACCAACCGGGACCTGATGCTCTACCCGGCTCTGCGGGAGCTCAGTGAAAAAATCTATGACCCGAATCATCAGGTGATGTGCAGTAATGCCCGTAACTTACTTACTGAAATGAAAATCAATGCCGAGCTGACAAAGTTCATGGGCAATATTTTTGGCGTACTGTGCTGCTATGAAGGGGATGAAACTGACATCAATGTCCAGAAGTTTTCCTATTGCGAAAATCGCAAAAACTCATGGGAGTACCGAACAAAATTTATGTATAAACTCCTGCGACTGGATTATGACCAGATGGAATCTTTCCTGGATGAACTGGACGCAATTCTGGTACCCGAACGTGACATTCTTCAGTCGATGCTTAACCACAAAATTGACCTTTACCAGAGGGGGTATAAATGAATCTTTCAGGAAGCGTGGTCATCGAAGTGTGTGACAAAAATGGCGAGGAGATTGAGGCCCTTGACATCAGTGCCTCTGAGTTCGGCCTTGAGGAGTCAGGTACCCGTAACTATGATGGAGAGCGTGCCTATCGGGGGCTATACATCTACTTCAACAGCGAGTACGGTTTCGATGTGCTGGCAGAAGCCGAGGAGATGAACCATTCCATTACTGATTTTGATATCAATCTGCGCCAGCACAGCAGCGAGTATCGGCTCAGTATGGATTCAGACAATCTTGAAGCAAACCCAACGGGCGCTGATGTTGAATACGACGAAGATGACTGGCGGTGATCCTGATAGTAGATACCCGGGCAGTGTTGTGGCCGGGTATGACTGCCGCAGCATCGTGAAGCGGGCGAAAGCCATATTTCAGCCTTGTGTTGACTGATGTCCGGTAAGCACATGGATATATTCATCTCCGACGCAGGTTCCAGACTGTATGGCCTTAGCATCAGTCTGCCGGCGGCTTATTCGGTGATTGCCCCAAGGTTTTTCATGTTCTCGAGTAGCTCAGCATTCATTAATTGATTTCTTCCATTTTAGAAATCATCTTTCATGATGAGATTTAATAATGTTCCCGATCGTTTTTGCTTCATAGACACATAATGCTTCCCTTGAACAATAATATGATTGAGTCAACGGAGGTATGTCATTTGGGGTCGACTACCTCCACTCTCTTTGGGTGGACTGACAGTAATACCTAGACCCATACGGCGTCACGGTTCCAAAATGTAAAATTTTTCCTATAGCGACATATAAAGTCTAACTAAAATCATTACACAAATATAAATTCATTAAGCAATGCCATGATTTTTATTAAATTTAATTGAAAATATTATTCACAGGTGATCATAACCATTTTGATCGTGATTTAACGATTATTACCGTAATGAATGAAAAGCCCCATTTAAAATGGGGCTTTTTTGTATTTGACGATCTTCTCACATATAATATTCGAATATTTTGTAAGGAAAAAGCGAAATATAATCATTGTTTATAATTAATATTTTAATATATGCACTTAATAATATTGATAGTAGTCAAAGTTAAATA
The DNA here is from genome assembly GCF_024809055.1 of Citrobacter sp. JUb117. Taxonomy (NCBI): domain Bacteria; kingdom Pseudomonadati; phylum Pseudomonadota; class Gammaproteobacteria; order Enterobacterales; family Enterobacteriaceae; genus Citrobacter; species Citrobacter sp. JUb117. The sequence continues at coordinate 80,520 of NZ_JANUFB010000010.1, read as the reverse complement.
AACTATTGCGAAGTTATTTATTTCATGATTCAAAAAATATTGACAGCGTGATGTACCGCATTAAATAATGCTCTGAGATTGTCAATTCATCATTGATACAAGTGTATTGCTCTCCGATCTCTTTTTATTAATGAGGATTTGATAGTCGTCTTGATATTTCTATATTCTTTTGTACTTCGGAGTCTATATATGTATCAATGGAAGAATAACGCTAAGGTAATATTGCCTTTAGCCTTGTCGGTGAGCATTAGTAATGCGCTATATTCTGGGGCGGCATTCGCTAAAGATTATACACTGAACTATATCGGTAAGGACCCCGAGCTCCCTGGTTTCAGCATCAAAGATACGATTGCCGGCGACAACAACTACGATTTTACGGTGAAAATTGACAATCCTGAGCGAGGTGAAGGTAACGGTCTTGAGGTCAAGATTGGCAACATCACGAGTGATCAGGGTGGTGAGTATCATATTGGTAATTACAACGTCAATATTAGCGGGACCACGGAGCAGGATCATCGTGCCGGGTTAGCCTTCTTTGGGTTGTCTGCAGAAGGCAGTGACACCAAAGTGACTGTCGACAATTTTAGTCTTAAAAATAATTTCCTAATTGGCAATAAGTATACACACAACAATACTGCGTTATATGTAGGCGGTGGCGCGGATGTGTCTGTGAACGGCAATGTGTACATTCGTTCTGAAGTTGAGCACACCAAACAGGGCGAAGATGCAACGCTGGCTAATAACGGAGTCTATGCTCGGGGTGCGGGTTCAACCATTACGGCAAACGGTGGAGATGTTTACATTAATACCTATGCCAGTAACTTTAAAGAACTCCTGGAGAACAATAGCGGTTACCCGGAAGGCTCATCAAAAAGTGATGCGGTCAGTGCTAAAGACGGTGGTGTCGTTAATATTAATCAGGCCGGAGGCAACAAGGTTAATCTATTAGGTAACCTCGACTTCGGTGATAAGCTTTATTCTAATACAAGCCAGATGAATATTACGCTTAATGGGGCAGATTCATACTGGCATGGGCATGAAGCAAACTTCTTTGACGCAACAACCGGGAAATGGAGCGGCGATCTCAACCTTACGCTGGCGAATAACGCCCACTGGATCCCCGATGGTAAAGATGCGGAAATCAGTGCCATCACCCTGAAAGACGGCGGTACGGTAAACCTGCATGGTTTTAACCTGCACACCAATCAGAGTATCAACGAAACCGTTAAAATTCATGATTTGAAAGGGAACAACGGTATTTTCCTGATTGATGTCAATACCAATAAAACGGATGAGCAGCGACGTAACGGCAGCGACTTCATTGAAGTTGTTAAAAGTAGTACCGGCGGTACACATGCGATTGAAGCGTTGAATATCAACAAGCTCACTGATTTGAAGGAAGATATCTGGGTTGCCGATGCGGCAAGTAATGTGACATTCGAAGCGTACGATAAAGTCGATATTACGAACGAGTATGTGTATGACTATAAACCACTGCTGCGTTCTGATATCCGTGAAGGCGATCCGCAAAGCCAGTACGGTACCAACTGGTATATCACGGGTGTTTCGACGAAAGCCAGCGCAGGTAGTAACACCGTGATCGCCAATGCTGGGCTGAACTACGCAATGGCGACCGCTCGTCTTGAAATCGACAGCCTGAATAAGCGTTTAGGCGAACTCCGCCAGGATCAGCAGCAAAATGGTCTGTGGATACGCTATAAAGGTGGTGAAATAGAGAGTGATACTGGGAGCTACTTCAAAAACCTGTATAGCTTCTGGCAACTCGGTTATGACAACAAAGACGAAGGCGAATCGTCTGTCTGGACGCGAGGGATTGCCGCGCATTACATGAGAGGCAATGCCGACTTCACTTATGGTACTGGCGATAACAAGAACTACGGTGGTTCACTTTATGCTGCATGGAATCGCCCAGAGAAACAAGATTACCTGGATCTGGTGTTGAAATATAGCCGCCATGAAAGTGACTTCAATTACAGGAACACATACGGCAACTCTGGCTTTGCAGATAGCAGCACATGGTCAATCAGTGCCAGCGCAGAATACGGTCGCGAGTTTAGCTTAGGAAACTCTACGTTTATCGAACCGCAAGGTCAGCTCGTGTATACCTATCTGGATGAGGCCAGTTACACCACCAGTAGTGGGTTGAAAGTCCGTCAAAACGATATAGACAGCGTTATTGGCCGTGTTGGATTGCGCGGAGGTTATCGGTTTGAATCGCGCCCGGATAGCGATATTTACGTGAAGCTGGATTTGCTGCATGAGTTTGCTGGCGATCGTGATGTCACCGTTTGGGGTAAAGATGCCGCACTGAAAGTGAGCGAAGGGGGAAGTGACTCCTGGATCAACTATGGTATAGGTACCAATATCCATCTCACTCAGAACAATAACTCCCGGTTGTATGTTGATCTGGAAAGATCGGCGGGAGGTGACATTGATATGAACTGGCAGGTTAACGCGGGTTTCCGTATGGAGTGGTAGTTCATAGCTTTGAATGGGTTCACTTAACCTAAAAATAAGCGTCCGATTGAAATTTTAGTTCAGTCGGACGCTTTCTTTTGATCAGTTTAATACCATCGGCCACTCTGGCGGCGTATGGCTCATCACTTCTACCATCACAGACTGGATGTTATTCCAGATAGCGGACACGTCCATCAGGGTGATGCCGAGCAATCCGGTTGCAAACCAGCAGGCGAAAACCAGCCCTAAACCGCTGCTGATAACGGCCAGGCCAATATAATCTGATTTACGAAAACGGATATTGAGCGTGCTGGCTAAAAACATCAGCACTGCGCTCAGCAGTTGCCACCGCAGAAGAACTACGCCAGTTGTTATTGTTGCCATGAAAAACGTCCTCAAAAAGTCTTGATGCCCAGGACAGCACGGGGTTGTTCACAACAGGTGTGGCACTCTGGCTATCGGCGGGCATGCACATCAATGAAACACTGTTTCTGTTACATGATTTTTGTGAACTATATCACATCTGTTCGTTTGTTCACCAGTGCGGGACGCTCTTTTTATTGGTTAATAACCTTTATTTAATTGTGGTTATGGGGTGTGGTGAGCGAATGCATCATTCGTAATAGAAGGTGTATTTACGCTGCTTGTTATCTTTATCCTAAATTAATCTTTAAAAAAATTTATGTATTTTTTATGCGAAGCCCGTATAACGCGTATAAAACATTACGACTTTTACAGTGTGCTATTTTCAAATAAGCTTAACTTTAAGTTTGCCTTACGGAAAAAGAATATCATCATCCGCTATTATCAGACTTTTACATAGAGACGGCGGTTGCGAATGTTGATAGATTCATACAACTTAACTAGCCGGCGTTTATAGCATCCTGCCTTGATGGGTACTGGCATATACGATACAGGGAAATAGGGCTGACATGACTCACAGTGCGCGACGTAAGACGCTGAGGTTCCTTGGAACACTCACGGTGGTATTGCTCCCCGTGGTACTGGCGTTATGGTTTGCTCATGCCAGGGCGACGTCCGAAACCCGCAATCAACTCCGCACTTTTGCGCAGCTGGCCCTCAATAAAACGGAGCTGGTGATCCAGCAAGCCGATCTCGCGCGTGATATGGCACAACTGTATCAAGGGGAGATGTGTACCCCGGCGCATCAAAAAAGTATGCTGAATATTATTCGTGGGCGTTTATATATCAGCGATCTCATTTATGCGCAGGGCGATCATTTTTTGTGCTCAACGTCGATGGTGCCGCCAGCCTCATATATTATGCCCACCGCTGACTATAAGCGGACGCCGGACATCTCCATTTATTACTATCGCGATACGCCGTTTTTTTCTGGCTACAGAATGACGTATATGCAAAGAGGAAACTACGTTGTCGTTATCAATCCTTTATCCTACAGCGAGGTCATGTCTGATGATCCGGACCTCGCCTGGGGTGTCTATGATACGGTAACGGATAGCTTTTTCTCTGCCAGTGAAGGGTCAAACGTTGCGCAATTACTGCCGCTGGTACGCGGCGATGCCCCGACATTCCAGCAAGACGATCGTTTCTATACCATCGTGCATTCAGAAAAGCGGCCCATTGCGGTTATTGTTTCGACCACGGACGATCGCGTTGATCAGAATTTCTATCATGAAGCTGTACTAACGCTCCCTTTCGGCGTGATCTGTAGCATCCTGATCCTACTGATGTGGTGGCGTACGCGCCAACAATACTATTCTCCTCGCCGTCTGTTAAAACGCGCGCTCAAAAAACGCCAGCTTTGCCTGCATTACCAGCCGATCATTGATATCAAAAATGGTCAATGCGTTGGGGCCGAGGCGCTGTTGCGCTGGCCCGGTTGCAAAGGTGAGGTCATGAGTCCGACAGAATTCATTCCGCTGGCGGAAAAGGAAGGGATGATTGAGAAGATAACGGATTATGTGGTCGAAGAAGTGTTCAACGATTTGGGCTATTTTCTGTCAGCACAACCTCAGCTTTACATCTCAATAAATCTCTCTGCCTCCGACTTTCATTCATCCCGGCTGATCGCGCTGATTGCTGAAAAATCACGCGACTACTCTGTACGTTCGCAGCAAATTAAGGTTGAAGTCACCGAGCGCGGATTTATTGATTTGCAGAAGATGACCCCGGTTATTCAGGCATTTCGTCAGGCGGGTTATGAAGTCGCGTTTGATGATTTTGGGACTGGGTATTCCAATCTGCACAATCTGTCTTCGTTGAATGTGGATATTCTGAAGATCGATAAATCGTTTATCAGTACGCTGACCACCAACAGTACCAGCCACATGATTGCCGAACATATCATCGAAATGGCGCAAAGTTTACACCTGAAGACAATTGCAGAAGGGGTCGAAACAGCGGATCAAATCAGCTGGCTGTTGGAGCGCGGCGTACAGTTTTGTCAGGGATGGTACTTTGCGAAAGCATTGCCGCCGCAGGAGTTCATGCACTGGGTTAAGCGCTCGCCCGCCATACTGACGCAGGGCGGGCAATAATTCTACAAACGATGGCGATAGTCGCTGGGGGTTCGATCAAACTCGCGGCGGAACACACGTGAGAATGTTTGTTGCGATACATAGCCGAGATCCATCGCAATATCAAAAATAGGTCGCTCAGTATTGCGTAGCTCAACGGCGGCCAGCAGCAGTCGACGCTGACGAATATAGTCGCCTAACGTCTGGCGCATCACCGTACGGAACATTCGCTGTAAATACCACTTTGAATAACCTGATTTTTTCGCGACCGCTTCGATATTCAGCGGTTGGTCGATATGTTCATCAATCCATTCAATAAGTGTCTGAATAATTTGCTGATGGGACATATGGCAGCCTCTTTCTCAGTATTCGATTCGTCGTTTTGTCTGTCGGCGAGTATAATTCCTCAAGTTAACTTGAGGTAAAGCGATTTATGGAAAAGAAATTACCCCGGATTAAAGCGCTGCTCACCCCTGGTGAAGTGGCAAAGCGTAGCGGCGTGGCAGTATCGACCCTGCATTTCTATGAAAGCAAAGGGTTAATCAGCAGCATGCGCAATAGCGGTAATCAGCGTCGATACAAACGAGATGTGCTGCGTTATGTGGCCATCATCAAGATTGCTCAACGGATTGGTATTCCGCTGGCAACAATTGGTGATGCGTTGGGCGTATTACCCGAAGGCCACTCGCTCAGTGCGAAGGAGTGGAGGCAGCTTTCTTCACAATGGCGCGAAGAGCTTGACCGACGCATTCATACTCTGGTGGCACTACGCGATGAGCTGGACGGCTGTATTGGCTGCGGCTGTTTGTCACGCAGTGATTGTCCGTTGCGTAACCCAGGCGATCAGCTTGGTGAGCAGGGGACTGGGGCGCGATTGCTGGAAGATGATTGATGAGTTTGAAACCGGTGATGGGTATAAAACTAAAGCGCCACAACTGGGCGCTTTAGTTTGGTTCCGGTCTTTGTCTTTCACTCTATCCCGCTGGTTCACGGGAGGGTTTCCCCCGACATCAACACCCCTCAGTCGAGCACGTAGTGGAGGTTCCGGTCTGTGTTGATAAAGTAATTGTAAGTCACCCCAGGACAATTGCCAGTCAATTGGCGGTTTTTTAGCCGAAATTTTTCCTGCATCTTCACCTGTTTTCCTGTGCGACTTTGCGCCTGAAATAGTAGCGCATGTTGCAATAACCCAGCGAAATTTGTTGCCAGATTGCGCATTAACGATAACGTTTGCGCATCGGTTGGCTATTTCTTGTGCGCTATAAGAAGAAATGCATAAAAAGCGGCAAAGTTCTGTTGAAAACCGCCGTATGATCGCAGGATAATCGTTTGCTTTTTTTTACCACCCGTTTTTTATGCGTGAAGCTAAACGTTTGCTTTTTTGCGACACCCCTTTTGGCGCAAACCTGGCACATGGAGAAAACGTTTAGCAGGCAGTGGATTGTCCATCACGCATATTGACGAAAAATAAACTCTCAGGGGATGTTTTCTATGTCTACGCCTTCAGCGCGTACCGGCGGCTCACTCGACGCCTGGTTTAAAATTTCGCACCGCGGCAGTACCGTTCGTCAGGAAGTCGTTGCCGGATTAACGACGTTCCTGGCAATGGTCTACTCCGTCATTGTGGTTCCGGCGATGTTGGGTAAAGCCGGGTTCCCACCGGCTGCAGTTTTCGTAGCGACCTGCCTGGTAGCAGGCGTGGGTTCTATTGTAATGGGCCTGTGGGCAAACCTGCCGCTGGCGATTGGTTGCGCTATCTCGCTGACGGCGTTTACCGCATTTAGCCTAGTGCTGGGGCAGCATATTAGCGTGCCAGTGGCGCTGGGTGCGGTGTTCCTGATGGGCGTCCTGTTTACCATTATTTCTGCGACCGGTATCCGTAGCTGGATCCTGCGCAACCTGCCGCAGGGCGTTGCGCACGGCACGGGGATTGGTATCGGCCTGTTCCTGCTGCTGATTGCGGCAAACGGCGTTGGGCTGGTGATTAAGAACCCACTGGACGGCCTGCCGGTTGCTCTGGGCGATTTCGATACCTTCCCGGTGATCATGTCGCTGATTGGCCTGGCGGTCATTATCGGCCTTGAAAAACTGAAAGTACCGGGCGGCATCCTGCTGACCATCATCGGTATTTCTGTTGTTGGCCTGATTTTCGACCCTACCGTGCATTTTTCCGGTATTTTTGCCATGCCTTCTCTGAGCGATGCGGAAGGGAATTCCCTGATCGGCAGCCTGGACATTATGGGGGCGTTGAACCCGATCGTCCTGCCGAGCGTATTGGCGCTGGTGATGACCGCCGTCTTCGATGCGACCGGGACTATCCGTGCCGTGGCGGGGCAGGCGAATCTGCTGGATAAAGACGGACAGATTATTGATGGCGGTAAAGCGTTAACCACCGACTCCTTGAGCAGCGTGTTCTCTGGTCTGGTGGGGGCGGCTCCTGCGGCAGTGTATATTGAGTCCGCAGCGGGTACGGCGGCGGGTGGTAAAACCGGTCTGACCGCGATCACCGTCGGCGTGCTGTTCCTGTTGATCCTGTTCCTCTCTCCGCTCTCTTATCTGGTTCCTGCCTACGCGACCGCACCGGCGCTGATGTATGTCGGCCTGCTGATGCTGAGCAACGTAGCGAAAATTGACTTCGCAGACTTTGTGGATGCGATGGCGGGTCTGGTGACTGCTGTGTTCATCGTGCTGACCTGTAACATCGTTACCGGCATTATGATCGGCTTTGCTACGCTGGTGATTGGACGCATTGTTTCCGGTGAATGGCGTAAACTGAACATCGGTACCGTGGTCATTTCTATCGCGCTGGTGGCCTTCTATGCCGGCGGCTGGGCAATCTGATTCTCACATCATGATGATCCTGAAAACGGGTGGCTTTTGCCGCCCGTTTTTATTTTCGGAACACATCCCGTTGTCTTTTGCGTTACTCTGAGGAAGATAGAATTGAGGCACGACGCCTCTCGTCGCATATCATAAGAAACATCGCAAACAGGGAACGCATGGAAATCTTTTTTACCATACTCATCATGACCCTTGTGGTCTCGCTGTCGGGGGTAGTGACTCGCGTATTGCCCTTCCAACTCCCTTTACCCCTTATGCAGATCGCCATCGGCGCCTTGCTGGCGTGGCCGACGTTTGGTTTGCATGTGGAGTTCGACCCTGAACTGTTTTTGGTTCTGTTTATCCCGCCGCTGCTGTTTGCCGATGGCTGGAAGACGCCAACGCGTGAGTTTCTCGAGCATGGGCGAGAGATTTTTGGCCTTGCGCTGGCGCTCGTGCTGGTCACGGTGGTCGGAATAGGCTTTATGATTTACTGGCTGGTGCCGGGTATTCCGCTGATCCCGGCTTTCGCGCTGGCCGCCGTGCTGTCGCCAACTGACGCCGTGGCGCTTTCTGGCATTGTCGGTGAAGGCCGCATCCCGAAGAAAATCATGGGCATCCTGCAGGGCGAAGCGTTAATGAACGACGCCTCCGGCCTGGTTTCACTCAAGTTTGCTGTCGCGGTGGCGATGGGCACGATGGTGTTTACCGTCGGCGGTGCGACGGTTGAATTCTTCAAGGTGGCAATTGGCGGTATCCTGGCTGGGTTTGTGGTCAGCTGGCTGTACGGTCGCTCCCTGCGTTTTCTCAGCCGCTGGGGTGGCGATGAGCCAGCCACGCAAATCGTCCTGTTATTCCTGCTGCCGTTTGCCTCTTATCTGATTGCGGAACATATCGGTGTTTCCGGGATCCTCGCGGCGGTGGCGGCCGGGATGACGATTACCCGTTCAGGTGTCATGCGCCGTGCTCCGCTGGCGATGCGCTTACGTGCAAACAGTACCTGGGCCATGCTCGAGTTCGTGTTTAACGGCATGGTCTTCCTGCTGTTAGGGCTGCAGTTACCGGGTATTCTGGAGTCTTCGCTGGCGGCGGCAGACGCCGATCCGAATGTCGAAATGTGGATGCTGTTTACCGATATCGTGCTGATCTATGCGGCACTGATGCTGGTGCGTTTTGGCTGGCTGTGGACCATGAAAAACTTCAGCATGCGCTTTCTGAAGAAGAAGCCGATGGAGTTTGGCTCGTGGACCACGCGCGAAATCCTGATCGCATCCTTTGCGGGTGTGCGTGGGGCTATCACGCTGGCCGGTGTCCTTTCTATTCCGCTATTATTGCCTGACGGCAGCGGCTTCCCTGCACGTTATGAGCTGATCTTCCTTGCCGCCGGTGTGATTCTGTTCTCGCTGTTTGTTGGCGTGGTGATGCTGCCGATCCTGTTGCAGCATCTTGAAGTGGCGGATCACTCGCAGCAGCAAAAAGAGATACGCATTGCCCGCGCCGCGACGGCGGAAGTGGCGATTGTGGCCATCCAGAAAATGGAAGAGCGTCTGGCTGCGGATAGCGAAGAGAATATTGATAATCAGCTGCTGACCGAGGTGAGCTCGCGGGTGATTGGTAACCTGCGCCGTCGTGTCGATGGGCGTAATGATGCGGAAAGCTCGTTGCAGGAAGAAAACCTTGAACGGCGTTTCCGTCTGGCGGCGCTGCGCTCGGAGCGTGCAGAGCTGTATCATCTGCGCGCCACCCGTGAAATCAGCAATGAAACGCTGCAGAAACTGCTGCACGATCTGGATTTGCTGGAAGCACTGTTGATAGAGAATCAATAAACGGTAGCGCCTGATGGCGCTACGCTTATCAGGCCTACGGAACGCAATTGTAGGCCGGATAAGGCGGTTACGCCGCATCCGGCAAATCTATCATTACGGAATTTGCGAGCCGCTTTCCTGAACTGATCTGTTTGTCTTGTCGATTCCCTCTTTTCTCCATACGGTTAAGAAAAGGGGGAAACATGTCTGATTATCGGCGTCACTACATCAACGGTGGGACATGGTTTTTTACGGTGAATCTACAAGACCGCAGAAGCCATCTTTTAACATCAAAAATCTATCATCTTCGCAGTGCTATTTCCGAGGTAAACAAGGTTAAACCTTTTTATATCAATGCGTGGGTCGTTTTGCCTGAGCATATGCATTGTATCTGGACGTTGCCTGAAAATGACGCTGATTTTTCGTCCCGCTGGCGGGAGATTAAGAAGCATTTCACCCGATCGTTGTCTGCACAGCATGTCTGGCAGCCTCGCTTTTGGGAGCATACCATCCGGGATGTGCGCGATTATTGCCAGCATGTGGATTACATTTATATTAATCCTGTGAAACATGGTTGGGCGCAGCAGGTGAAGTCATGGCCTTTTTCAACGTTTCATCGTGATGTTAAATTGGGGTTGTATCCGGAGAACTGGGCAGGTGAGATAACGGACCTCCGTGCTGGTGAACGTGCCTGATGGCGCTACGCTTATCAGGCCTACGGAACGCAATTGTAGGCCGGATAAGGCGGTCACGCCGCCATCCGGCAACTTACGACTCCTGCGTTAACCAAAACCCTTCGCAGCATTTTAGCCACGCCTGTGCGCTGTGCGACAGATACACGCCTTCGCGCCAGATCATGCCCAACTGCCAGCGTAAGTGACTCTCCAGCGGGATCCAGCGCAGCGTTTGCTTATCCAGCCGTTGGCAAATCGGTTCCGGCAAAATGGCGATCCCAACCCCGGCTTGCACCATGGCGGCCAGGAAATCCCACTGTCCGCTGCGTACCGCAATGCGTGGCTTGACGTGGTGCTGGCTAAACAACTCCAGCAACTGACGGCTTAGGGCGAAATCTTCGTTGTAGATTAGCAGCGGGTGCTCGGCCAGCGCCTCGGGGGAAATAGAATCACAGGTTGTCCACTGGCCGGAGCGCGGCACCAGCACGCAAAGTGGATGGCTGAAAAGCGGCAAGGTCGCCAGACCGCTCTCTTCTTCGACCGGTAGCGCCGTCATCGCCACATCCAGATCGCCGTTCATCACTGCCTGCTGGACGGTTAAGCCACCAAATTCTGATATTTTCAGCTCAACGCCGGGATAACGCTGGCGAAACAGGCTGATGGGGCCGGCCATTAACATGCCGACCATCGGGGGGATACCGAGTCGCAGGATCCCCTTATTCAGATGGTTAATATCGCTCAGTTCTGCCTCAAGCTGGCGGAATTCGGCGAGGATTGCCAGGCCGCGTTCAAAGACGATACGTCCGGTATCGGTCAACAACAATCGCCGCCCGTCGCGGATTAGCAGCGTGCAGTTCAGCTCGTCTTCAAGGTTCTTCAACATTTTGCTGATGGTCGGCTGGGTGACAAACAGCTTCTCTGCCGCGCGGGTAAAGCTCTGCTGGCGAACCACCTCAACAAAATATCGCAGCGTTCTGATATCCATGATTATTCCTTAAGACTATGCCTGCAATGAGTTTAATTCATTTCAGTCCTTGGGGGAGGGTCTCTATACTGGCGCTCTCTCTTTTTTACGGACATTCCCTCATGGCTGTGGCGATTAGCCGCGTGACGCCTGCGGTTATTCATCGACTCCAGGTCCCCGTTCAGGTTCTGTTGTACGCAGGTTTATTTGTTTTTGCTCAATATCTTGTCTCCTGGCTACATCTGCCGCTTCCCGCCAACCTGGTCGGGATGGTACTGATGCTGGCGCTGATTGTGTGCCGGGTGATCCCGCTTAGCTGGATACGCGCAGGCGCCCGTTGGCTGCTGGCTGAAATGCTGCTGTTTTTTGTCCCGGCGGTTGTTGCCGTGGTGAACTATACGCACCTGTTGCTGGTGGATGGCTGGCGCATTTTTGCCGTTATTGCCATCAGCACGCTGATGGTGCTCGGTGCCACTGCGTGGGTGGTTGATAAAGTTTATCGCTATGAAATGAGCAGGTTAAACCGTGAGTAATTTCCAGTTAAGCGTGTTGTGTCTGGTGATTACGCTGGGTATCTATTTTGCCAACAAGCGCCTGTATCGTCGTTTTCGGACATTGCCGCTGATGCCGCTGGTCCTCACGCCCGCGCTGCTGGTGCTGATGCTGGTGTTCGGGCATATCTCCTGGCAAAACTATATTGGTGAATCGCACTGGCTGATGTGGCTGCTGGGTCCGGCGACCATCGCGTTTGCCGTGCCGGTTTACGATAATCTCGCGGTCATTAAGCGTCACTGGATGTCGCTGACGGCAGGCGTGGTGACAGCAACACTGGTGGCCGTCACCAGTTCGGTATGGCTGGCGCGTCTGTTTATGTTACCCGATGAAATCCAGCGCAGCCTGGCGGTGCGCTCGGTGACCACGCCATTTGCACTGGCAGCGGCCGAGCCGCTGGGCGGGCAACCTGATCTGGTGGCGCTGTTTGTGGTGATCACCGGCGTATTCGGTATGGCGGTGGGCGACATGCTGTTTTTGCGTCTTTCCATCCGTGAAGGGATGGCGAAAGGGGCTGGGTTTGGTGCGGCGTCGCACGGCGCAGGCACCGCGCGCTCCTATGAGCTTGGCCAACAGGAAGGGGTGATTGCCAGCCTGGTAATGATGCTTTCCGGCGTGGTGATGGTGCTGGTGGCACCGCTGGTCGCGAGGCTGATGTTCTGACCAGCGGCCCGTACGCTATTTCAGCCGTGAAATCAGTTCAAACTCTTTAAAATTTACCGGGCGCTGCTGCTGCATGGAGCGATTCCCGGCGATGCCGGTCAGAATTGACATGGCGCCCGCGCGATGGTCGGCGGCTCGCTGCAGCGGATCGTGTCGCGGCTCGCCAAACAGATCGGCCAGCATCGCGTTATCACCGCCGCCGTGGCCACCTTCGCCCAGCGTGAAGTCGGCCTGCCAGGGCGCAGCGAACATCGGGAAAACGGTAATATCACAGCTTTCCAGGCTGCCTTCGTTTTCCCTCGCCCCGCCTGCATTGACGTATGATTTCTCCACGATCTTCATCTCCAGGCGACCTTCGCTGCCGTTAAACACCACATTCAGTCCTTCCCATGGCAGATAAGTGTTCAACGAGTAGGTGAGCTGTACCTGGTTTTGATATTTCACCAGCACCGACAGCGTGTCTTCAATGGTGATGCCATCGCTGAATACGCTTTGATCGCGGAAATAGTTGTCTTCGTGTTCAGCATCCAGATACAGCGCTTTAAGCTGCGGATTCTCCGCCATTTGCAGTGCAAACGGATCGTCCTTGGCCTGCGCATAGCCATGAGCACGTGGATAAAACTGCGTCACACCGCGGCGTTCGGCATTTTCTTTTCCGTAGAAACGCAGGCTGCCTTCGGCATAAACACGCTGTGGATAGCTGTCCAGCCAGAAGTTCATCAGGTCAAAATGATGGGTTGATTTATGCACCAGCAGGCCGCCGCTGTTGCGCTTTTCCCGATGCCAGCGGCGGAAGTAATCGGCGCCGTGTTCGGTATTCAGTAACCACTCAAAGTGAACCGAAAAGACGTCGCCAATGGCACCGTTCATCAGCAGCTCGCGTACCTTGCTGTGATGCGGAGCATAGCGATAGTTAAAGGCGACGCGCACCTCGTGTCCGGTCTCTTCAATGGCGTCGAGAATACGCAGGGCGCGCTTCTCATCGATGGTCATCGGTTTTTCAGTGATCACATCACAGCCCGCGTGCAGCGCCCGCACGATATAGTCATCGTGGGTGCGGTCCATAGTGGTCACGATGATGACATCGGGGCGGGTTTCGCGGATCATGTCTTCAAACTGTGCGGCTTTCCAGGTGGATACCGGAGCGGCCCCCTCATTTTTTAATAGCTGATTCGCGTAGTTCATACGGGTTTGGTTGGTGTCGCAAAAGGCGACCAGCCGGGCGTTTTCCTTCCATTGCCCACCAATCGCTGAGATATACAGGCCCGCTCGCCCGCCGGTTCCTACCAGGGCATATTTCTTCATCGCATCCTCTTTTCTCAAAATGAATTAACGTGTTTATGTAATAAAAACAGTGTTTCAATTTCATTTTGGTACTGTAGCGCTATCAACAGTGATGGATACGTTGGAGAGAGAAAACTGTGATCCCCAGCGAAAAAGACCGGAGAAGATGTCGATATTCTGATTTTCCCATGAACGCTTTTTAGCCTTACGCTCATATTTTACAATCGTTATTAATTCCGTTGGCCAGTGTAAGGATATTCAGTGTGAAATATTTGTGGTTATCTGCTCTCCTGTTCAGCCAGGTCGTTATGGCCTGGTGTCCTGATGAGGACCAAAAGGTGGTACTTCAGGGAACATTGATACAACAGACGCTACCCGGCCCGCCAAATTACGAAAGCATCAAGGACGGCGATGAAGCGGTAACTTATGATTATCTAAAGTTGGATCAACCTTTTGAGTGTGATATTACCGGTGAGAGTGAAAGTGTACCGCTAGTACAGCTTATTTTGATGGGAAAAAGTAAGCCTGGTTACGCCGATCTTGCTCCTTCTCTGGGAAAAGATGTCATCCTGACCGGGAAAACGATGTATGCCCAAACTGGCCTCCACTTTACCTCTGTCTTGCTCATCCTTGATGATGTGAAAGATGTTACCCCCCTCAACACGCCCGAACAAAAGAAAAGCGCGCTGATTCAGTTTCAACAGTTCCAGCAGGCGCTGAGTGAGAAAAACGTTGCCGCATTAAAGTCTTATTTTGTATTCCCATTACCGGGCAGCCTTGATGATTTTATTCCTTACGATGAATCACAATCATCTCAGTCGGATCAGCTTACCGAGGCGGTGTTTGATAAAAATGCGTCGCAGATTATTAAGGGTTTACACATCTTGAGTAGTCTTGATGTTAACCCTGACACTCTGGAAATCAAAGAACACCGGATAAACGCGCTATCGGCACAAGAGCAGAAACGGAAATACTTTCCGGGTGATGAAGACGGCACGTTTTATTATGAAGAAAACGGTCAGCGTCACGTGGTTGACGGAACCTGCGACACGGCTGCTATGGGGGAATTTGACGAGGGCGTTTTAAGGCTTTCTCAGGGTACCGATGCGAATAAACAACGGCCTGGCCTCTCAGAGTCTTGTGACGGAGCATCGTCATATTTGTTTAAGCTAATTGATGGAAAACTCCGTCTGGTGGCGAGTTTTACCGCAGGTTGAATCTGTGCCGAACACTCCCCGACCGGTGAAGTCGGGGAGGAGATCTATTAGTGCGCACGACCTTGCTCTACGCCGTACCCGGTCTGGGAACGGATGAACTGAGCACGGAACTGCTCACGCTCGCGATTACCTTCTGCGGAATTATCGGTGGCAGAGAAGAACCAAATACCGAGGAACGCCACGCTAATGGAGAACAGCGCCGGGTATTCATACGGGAAAATGGCTTTTTCGTGACCGAGAATTTGCACCCATACCGTTGGGCCAAGCACCATCAGCACCACTGCCGTTATCAGACCTAACCAGCCACCCAGCATGGCACCACGCGTGGTCAGTCGTGACCAGTACATGGAAAGCAGAATGATCGGGAAGTTACAGCTTGCCGCGATAGCGAACGCCAGGCCGACCATAAAGGCGATGTTCTGGTTTTCAAACAGCACGCCGAGCAGGATGGCAATCACGCCCAGTACCAGTACGGTGATTTTCGACACGCGCAGTTCTTCACGCTCGGTAGCACCTTTACGGAACACGTTAGCGTACAGATCGTGAGAGACCGCCGAGGCACCCGCCAGCGTCAGACCAGCAACCACGGCCAGAATGGTGGCAAAGGCCACTGCGGAGATAAAGCCGAGGAACAGGTTACCGCCCACCGCGTTGGCCAGATGCACCGCCGCCATGTTATTGCCGCCAATCAGCGCGCCAGCAGCGTCTTTATACGCCGGGTTTGCACCGACCAGCATGATAGCGCCAAAACCGATGATAAAGGTCAGGATGTAGAAATAACCCATAAAGCCGGTGGCGTAGAACACACTCTTACGCGCTTCGCGGGCATCGCTGACCGTGAAGAAACGCATCAGAATGTGCGGCAGACCCGCGGTTCCGAACATCAGTCCGAGGCCTAACGATAGCGCCGATATTGGGTCTTTCACCAATCCGCCCGGGCTCATAATCGCCGAGCCTTTCGGGTGTACCGCCATCGCTTCGGTGAACAGGTTGTTGAAGCTGAAGCCGACGTGCTTCATGACCATAAAGGCCATAAAGCTGGCGCCGAACAGCAGCAGCACGGCTTTGATGATTTGCACCCACGTAGTGGCCAGCATGCCGCCGAACAGCACGTACATCATCATCAGTACGCCAACCAGCACCACAGCAATGTGATAGTTCAGACCGAACAGCAGTTGGATAAGCTTCCCGGCACCCACCATCTGGGCGATCAGGTACAGCGCGACCACCACCAGTGAACCACAGGCCGACAGAATACGGATAGGCCCCTGCTTCAGACGGTAAGAGGCGACGTCCGCAAAGGTGTAGCGACCGAGGTTACGCAGACGTTCGGCAATCAGGAACAGAATGATTGGCCAGCCGACCAGGAAGCCGAGTGAGTAAATCAGCCCGTCATAGCCAGAGGTAAAGACCAGCGCGGAAATCCCGAGGAACGACGCCGCCGACATATAGTCGCCCGCAATCGCCAGCCCATTCTGGAAACCGGTGATGTTACCGCCCGCGGTGTAATAGTCGTTACGCGAACGCACGCGCTTAGACGCCCAGTAGGTAATGCCGAGCGTAAATATGACGAAAATCAGGAACATAACAATCGCCTGCCAGTTGGTTGGCTGGCGTTGGACTGCACCGCTAATAGCATCCGCCGCATTTGCGGCGAAGGGCAGCGTGGCGGCTAGCGCCGTCAGGACTCTCTTCATGATGCTTTAACCTCGTGCAGAACCGCATTGTTAAGACGATCGAATTCACCGTTGGCCCGCCAGATATAGATTCCGGTCAGGAGGAAGGAGATGAGGATCACGCCCACCCCAATTGGAATACCTCGGGTGACGCTGGTTCCCGCATGTAGCGGCGTCCCCAGCCAGCCAGGCGCAAAGGCAATCAGTAAAA
Source organism: Citrobacter sp. JUb117 (assembly GCF_024809055.1). NCBI lineage: Bacteria > Pseudomonadati > Pseudomonadota > Gammaproteobacteria > Enterobacterales > Enterobacteriaceae > Citrobacter > Citrobacter sp. JUb117. The sequence goes on along the minus strand of NZ_JANUFB010000010.1, from coordinate 63,678 downwards.
TAAAGCTGATATAAACCACCAGCATGATGATGGATAGTACAGCGGCAAACCGTTGCCTTTTTTCAACTAACTCCCTGAAACGCGCACTGTCTTCTATCCGCTGATAAATATTGTCATTCATCGCAGAGCTCTCCAGAGGTCCCCTTTGTCTTTCACGCTGCAGGCATGACCTGTTAGCTGTCGCAGTCCGGCAACACGAAATCCTTTGGGGGAGGTTTTATAATTTCCCTCCCGATGAAGAGAGGGTAGGGGGATTTTTTATTTTGCCGGATGGCGGCGAACGCCTTATCCGGCCTACAAGGGATGCTGAACCTGTAGGCCCGATAAGCAGCGCGCCATCGGGCATTTCACGGTTAGGGTTATGATGGCATCGCGATAGCCTGCTTCTCTTCGAGCAGTTTCTCTACCACGCCAGGATCGGCGAGGGTCGAGGTATCGCCCAGATTGCTGGTATCGCCCGCCGCAATTTTGCGCAGAATACGGCGCATAATTTTGCCGGAGCGGGTTTTTGGCAGTGAGTCGGTCCAGTGCAGCACGTCTGGCGTTGCCAGCGGGCCAATTTCTTTACGCACCCAGTTGCGTACTTCAGCGTACAGCTCAGGTGTCGGCTCTTCGCCGTGGTTCAGCGTGACGTAGGCGTAGATGGCCTGGCCTTTAATATTATGCGGAATACCCACTACCGCGGCTTCGGCAATCTTCGGATGCGACACCAGCGCCGACTCGATTTCAGCCGTCCCCAGACGGTGGCCGGAAACGTTCAGCACGTCGTCCACGCGTCCTGTTATCCAGTAGTAGCCGTCTTCGTCACGACGCGCGCCGTCGCCGCTGAAGTACATATTCTTGAAGGTGGAGAAGTAGGTCTGCTCAAAACGATCGTGATCGCCAAACAGGGTTCTCGCCTGACCCGGCCAGGAATCGGTGATCACCAGGTTGCCTTCGGTCGCGCCTTCCAGCGGGTTGCCTTCGTTATCGACAATCGCCGGCTGCACGCCGAAGAACGGACGTGTTGCCGAACCGGCTTTCAGTTCGGTAGCGCCCGGCAGTGGGGTGATCATGAAACCGCCGGTTTCGGTCTGCCACCAGGTATCGACGACCGGGCATTTTTCGTTGCCAATCTTCTTCCAGTACCATTCCCAGGCTTCCGGGTTAATCGGCTCGCCGACAGAGCCCAGAATACGCAGTGACGAACGGTCGGTGCCTTCAATCGCTTTATCGCCTTCTGCCATCAGGGCGCGGATCGCGGTGGGTGCGGTATAGAGAATATTAACCTGATGCTTATCCACGACCTGCGACATGCGCGCAGGCGTTGGCCAGTTGGGTACGCCTTCGAACATCAGCGTGGTAGCGCCGCAGGCCAGCGGGCCGTACAGCAAATAGCTGTGCCCGGTTACCCAGCCGACGTCAGCGGTACACCAGTAGATATCGCCCTGATGATAATCGAACACGTATTTGAAGGTGGTCGCCGCGTAAACCAGATACCCGCCGGTGGTGTGCAGCACGCCTTTTGGCTTACCGGTTGAACCGGAGGTATACAGAATAAACAGCGGATCTTCCGCGTTCATCTCTTCCGGTTGATGCTCAGGGCTCGCTTTCTCAATAAGGTCGGACCACCACAGGTCGCGGCCTTCCTGCCAGTCTGTTTTTCCGCCGGTACGTTTGAGGACCACCACGTGCTCAACGGTCTTCACGTTCGGGTTTTTCAGCGCATCATCCACGTTCTTTTTCAGCGGGATGCCGCGTCCAGCACGCACACCTTCATCGGCGGTGATCACCAGGCGCGAGTTTGAGTCGATGATACGTCCGGCAACGGCTTCCGGCGAGAACCCGCCAAAGATCACCGAATGCACCGCACCAATACGGGCGCAGGCCAGCATCGCCACCGCAGCTTCCGGGACCATTGGCATATAGATCGCCACCACATCGCCTTTTTTAATGCCTAAATCCAGCAATGTATTGGCAAAACGGCAAACGTCGCGATGCAGTTCGCGATAGGTAATATGTTTACTTTGGGTTGCGTCATCGCCTTCCCAGATAATGGCGGTGCGATCGCCGTTTTCCTGTAGATGACGGTCAAGGCAGTTCGCTGCCAGATTCAGCGTGCCGTCTTCGTACCATTTAATGGACACATTGCCGGGTGCAAAAGAGGTGTTCTTTACCAGGCTATAAGCTTGCATCCAATCGAGAATTTTTCCCTGCTCGCCCCAAAATGTGTCGGGGTCGGTAATAGATTGTTGGTATTTCGCGTCGTACTGCTCCGGGTTTATCAGGCAACGATCCGCAATATTTGCGGGAATAGCGTGTTTATGTATTTGGCTCATGGCTTTTGTTCTCCTTGTAGGATGTTAATAATATGTCTCATAAACGTTAAATGTAGGGGCATTTGGAGTTTTGTTTGGGATTTGAGCGGCAGATCACGCAATAAGCGAATTGTGCAAATTAGCGGCAAACTGATTTTTGAAGAGAACTAGCAAAAATTGATTAAATCTCGCGATAACATGCAGTTATATGAAGAAGTTTGAAAAAGGTGATCGGTGTCGGGAATAGACCAAAGAGTGAGAGGCTGGAGGGGGTTACTAACTCTAAAGTGGTATTTTACATGCACTTACAATTGATTAAAAACAACATTCTAAGTGTGGTTTTTTGTTAAAAAGAGGGTGGAGCAATGTCATGACAGTATACGTGTGGTTGCTGTTATGGAAAACAATAAAAGAATCGCCATTGCAGACAATGGCGTCATCTGGATGAGACCCCCCTATGGCAAGGACAAAATCACCCGTACTCCGTTTCTTCAGCCTGATATTACCGTTTTTATTTATCTCTGCCGTTCACGCTGAACAAACCCCAGTACCCGCAAAAACCGTCACCGTTGAAGCGAAGAATGAAACCTTCGCCCCTCAGCATCCCGATCAATACCTCTCATGGAAAGCCACGTCGGAGCAGTCCGCACGTGAAGATGCGCTGGCAGAGGATCCACGACTGGTGATTCTGTGGGCGGGATATCCTTTCTCGCGTGATTACAACAAACCGCGTGGGCATGCCTACGCGGTGACCGATGTCCGTGAAACATTACGTACCGGCGCGCCAAAAACTGCAGAAGATGGTCCGCTGCCGATGGCCTGCTGGAGCTGTAAAAGCCCTGACGTGGCGCGCCTGATCCAGAAAGACGGCGAAGACGGTTATTTCCACGGTAAATGGGCGCGCGGCGGCCCGGAAATTGTTAACAATTTAGGCTGTGCGGATTGCCATAACACCGCCTCGGCAGATTTCGCCAAAGGGAAGCCTGAGCTGACGTTGTCCCGTCCTTATGCAGAACGCGCGATGGAAAGCATCGGTAAACCGTTTGATAAAGCCGGTCGCTTTGACCAGCAGTCCATGGTCTGCGGCCAGTGTCACGTGGAGTACTACTTCGACGGTAAAAACAAAGCCGTTAAGTTCCCGTGGGACGAGGGGATGAAAGTTGAGAACATGGAGAAATACTACGACGCCATTGCGTTCTCCGACTGGACCAACTCCCTGTCTAAAACGCCGATGCTGAAAGCGCAGCACCCGGAATATGAAACCTGGACTGCGGGAATTCACGGCAAGAATAATGTGACCTGCATCGACTGTCATATGCCGAAAGTGCAAAACGCTGAAGGCAAGATCTACACCGACCATAAAATTGGTAACCCGTTCGATAACTTCCCTCAGACCTGCGCCAACTGCCACACCCAGGACAAAGCGTCCCTGCAAAAAGTGGTTGCCGAGCGTAAACAAGCGATTCATGACCTGAAAATCAAGGTTGAAGATCAGCTGGTACATGCCCACTTCGAAGCGAAGGCTGCATGGGATGCGGGTGCAACGGAAGCTGAAATGAAGCCGATTCTGGAAGATATTCGCCATGCGCAATGGCGCTGGGATCTGTCTATCGCCTCGCACGGGATTCACATGCATGCGCCGGAAGAAGGTCTGCGTATGTTGGGTAGCGCGATGGATAAAGCGGCCGATGCCCGTACCAAACTGGTCCGTCTGCTGGCGACCAAAGGCATCACCCATGAAATTCCGCTGCCGGATATCTCGACGAAAGAGAAAGCCCAGAAGGCGATCGGTTTGAACATGCAGCAAATCAATGCTGAGAAGCAGGACTTCATCAAAACGGTGATTCCGCAGTGGGAAGACCAGGCGCGTAAAAACGGTCTGTTAAGCCAATAACCCCTTTCCGCCTCGCAAGGGGCGGATAACTCAACGGAGTGAATATGAGCGTATTACGTTCGTTATTAACTGCTGGGGTGCTGGCGTCAGGCCTGTTCTGGAGCCTGTGCGGGAATGCCGCGACCCCCACGCCACAGGAATCGGATCAACGCTTTACGGTCACCCAACAGCGTAATCCGGATGCCGCCTGTCTGGATTGTCACAAGCCGGACACCGAAGGCATGCATGGTAAACATGCCGAAGTCATCAACCCAAATAATAAACTGCCGGTTACCTGCACCAACTGTCACGGCCAGCCGTCACCCAATCACCGCGAAGGGGTGAAGGATGTGATGCGCTTTAATGAGCCGATGTACAACGTGGAGCAGCAGAACAGCGTCTGTATGTCCTGTCACCTGCCTGAGCAGTTGCAAAAAGCGTTCTGGCCGCACGATGTCCACGTGACGAAAGTAGCGTGTGCCAGCTGTCACTCACTGCATCCGAAGCAAGACACGATGCAGACGCTAAGCGATAAAGGACGGATCAAGATTTGCGTCGATTGCCACAGCGATCAGCGTAACAATCCAAACTTTAATCCGGCGTCGATTCCCTTGCTTAAGGAGCATCCATGAGTTGCTCTCGTCGCCAGTTTATCACCGGCGTCGGCGCGCTGGTGGCTGTTAGCGGGACGGCGGGACGCGTCGTGGCGAAGACGTTAAACATTAACGGCGTGCGTTACGGCATGATACATGATGAATCATTATGCATCGGCTGTACCGCCTGCATGGATGCCTGTCGGGAAGTGAACAACGTGCCGGAAGGTGTATCGCGTCTGACGATTATTCGCAGCGAGCCGCTGGGGACGTTTCCTGATGTGAAGTACCGCTTCTTCCGCCATTCGTGCCAGCACTGCGATCACGCCCCCTGTGTTGACGTCTGCCCGACGGGGGCATCGTATCGCGATGCTGCCACCGGCATTGTGGATGTGAACCCGGATCTGTGCGTCGGTTGCCAGTATTGCATCGCCGCCTGCCCGTATCGCGTGCGCTTTATTCATCCGGTCAACAAGACGGCAGATAAGTGCGACTTCTGCCGTAAAACCAACCTGAAAGCGGGCAAGCAGCCTGCTTGCGTTGAGTCATGTCCGACGAAAGCGCTGACGTTTGGTAATCTGGACGATCCCAACAGCGAGATCTCTCGTCTGTTGCACCAGAAAAATACCTACCGTTACAAGCTGGCGTTAGGCACCAAACCGAAGGTCTACCGCGTTCCCTTTAAATACGGGGAGGTGAGCCAATGACACCCGCTTCTGCATTCCATTTTGAATCACTGGTGTGGGACTGGCCCATCGCCATCTATCTGTTCCTGATCGGTATTTCCGCCGGACTGGTGACGCTGTCGGTATTGCTTCGACGGCTGCATCCGGAAGCGGGCGGTTCAGACAGTACGTTACTGCGTACCACGCTGGTACTCGGGCCGGGAGCGATTATTCTCGGCCTGCTGATCCTGGTCTTGCACCTGACGCGTCCATGGACCTTCTGGAAACTGATGTTCCACTACAGCTTCACCTCGGTGATGTCGATGGGGGTCATGCTATTCCAGTTGTATATGGTGGTGCTGGTGCTGTGGCTGGCAAAAATCTTTGATAAAGAGGTTATTGCCCTGCAACAGCGCTTCGTGCCTCGTCTGACGATCGTGCCAAAACTGCTGGCGCTGATCGCGCCGTTCCATCGTCTGCTGGAAACAGTGATGCTGGTGCTGGCGGTGCTGCTCGGGGCCTACACAGGGTTCCTGCTGTCGGCGCTGAAATCCTATCCGTTCCTGAATAACCCGATCTTGCCAGTGCTGTTCCTGTTTTCCGGGATCTCGTCCGGTGCGGCGGTGGCGCTGATCGCCATGGCATTGCGCCATCGCGGTAACCCGCACACCACCGAGGCGCATTTTGTACACCGCATGGAAACCCCGGTAGTGTGGCTGGAAATCTTCCTGCTGGCGGCGTTCTTTATCGGGCTGGCGCTGGGCGATGACGGCAAAATGCGCGCGCTGGTTGCGGCGTTGGGCGGTGGTTTCTGGACCTGGTGGTTCTGGCTGGGCGTGGCCGGGTTGGGGCTGATCCTGCCGATGCTGCTGAAACCGTGGGCGAATCGCAGCCCGACGTTTCACGGTGTGTTGGCAGTGTGTGGTGCCAGCCTGACCGGCGTGCTGCTGCTGCGCTTTTTCATTCTGTATGCAGGGCAACTGACGGTTGCGTAGGGCAAGGTGATTTCTGGACGTACTCCTTCCTGAAGCCGGTTTTCTGGCATTGTTGTTAAGTCTCGGGGTCAACGTGTTGACCCCGCTTGCCGTGCTGACGGGCGTACGTCAGCGCTGGCAGGGCGTTATGCGTCTGGCCTGCGTGGGCGTGTGGACGCAGTTTGCGCTGCTGTTGCTGGCCTTTGCCATTCTGGTGTTCTGTTTCCTGACCAGTGATTTCTCCGTTGTTTACGTAGCTCAGCACAGCTATAGCCTGCTGCCGTGGGGATTAAAGCTGGCGGCGGTGTGGGGTGGTCATGAAGGATCGCTGCTACTGTGGGTGCTGTTTCTTTCTGCCTGGAGCGCACTGTTCGCCTGGCGCTCCAGGCGTGAGCCGGACGCGCTGTTTCCGTTAACCCTCAGCGTCCTGTCAATGATGACCGCGTCATTGCTGCTGTTCGTGGTGGTGTGGTCCGATCCGTTCGTACGCATCTTCCCGCCGGCAATTGAAGGGCGCGACCTGAACCCGATGCTGCAACACCTGGGGCTGATTCTGCATCCACCGCTGCTGTATCTGGGCTACGGTGGGCTGATGGTGGCGGCCGGCGTGGCGCTGGCTTCGCTGCTGCGCGGCGGCTTTAACGCACGGACTGCCTGGGTGTGCTGGCGCTGGGCGCTGCCCGGCTGGTGCGCCCTGACGCTTGGGATCATCCTTGGTTCCTGGTGGGCTTATTGTGAACTGGGCTGGGGCGGCTGGTGGTTCTGGGACCCGGTAGAAAACGCTTCCTTATTACCCTGGCTTTCCGCCAGTGCGTTACTGCATAGCCTGTATGTCTCACGGCAGCGTGGAGGCTTCCCGCACTGGTCGCTGCTGCTGGCGATTGTCACGCTGATTTTATCGCTGTTGGGCACGCTGATTGTGCGTTCCGGCATACTGGTTTCTGTTCATGCCTTTGCGCTGGACAACGTCCGCGCTGCGCCGCTGTTTGCGCTGTTTACCGTGTTAAGCCTGGCATCGCTCGGTCTGTATGCCTGGCGGGCGCGGGACGTCGGTCACACGGTACGTTTTGGCGGCTGGTCGCGTGAGATGATGATTCTGGTTGCGCTGCTGCTGTTTTGCGCGGTGCTGCTTATCGTGTTGATTGGCACGCTGTATCCGATGATTTACGGCCTGTTTGGTTGGGGACGACTCTCCGTTGGCGCGCCTTACTTCAACCGTGCAACGCTGCCGTTTGGCCTGCTGATGCTGGTGGTCATCGTGATAGCGACGATCAGAAGCCGGAAGGTGCCGCTGCGAAGCCAGCTTCCGGCGCTGCTGGCGCATGCTGGCGTGCTGGTTTTTGCTGCAGGGATCGTGTTCTCCAGCGGGAGCCGCCAGGAAGTGAGCCTGAATCTGAGTCCTGGGCAGCAGGTTGAACTGGCAGGCTATGTTTTCCGCTTTGAGCACCTCTCTCTGGAAGCAAAAGGAAACTACACCAGTGAAAAGGCGCTGATTACGCTCTGGCAGGATGAGAAACGCATCGGCAGCCTGCAGCCCGAAAGACGCTTCTATTCCGCGCGTCGCCAGCAAATGATGGAGCCGGGTATCCGTTGGAACCTGCTGCACGACTGGTACGCGGTGATCGGCGAAAAAACCGGACCGGAGCGCTATGCCATGCGCTTGTACGTGCAAAGTGGTGTGCGTTGGGTTTGGGGCGGAGGGCTGCTGATGGTATTCGGCGCGCTGCTCAGCGGCTGGCGGGGGAGAAAGCGCGATGCGTAAATTAATCACAGCGTTGCCGGATGGCGGCGTAAACGCCTTATCCGGCCTACAGGGTACGCAAACCGTAGGCCGGATAAGCGCAGCGCCATCCGGCAGAAAGTTTTTACTCTTAACGATCGTCTTGTTTTTCATCACTTTCGCTACGCATGCCCAGGTTGTCGACACCTGGCGTTTTGACAACCCGCAACAGCAGGAAAAAGCGCTGTCTATTGCCAGCCAGTTGCGCTGCCCACAGTGCCAGAATCAAAACTTACTGGAATCCAATGCGCCGGTGGCGGTCAGTATGCGTCATCAGGTGTATAGCATGGTGGCAGAGGGCAAAAGTGAACATGAGATCACCACGTGGATGACCGATCGTTACGGTGATTTCGTCCGCTATAACCCGCCGCTCAATGAGCAGACGCTGTTGTTGTGGGCACTGCCGTGCCTGTTATTGCTGCTGGTGGGCGTGATTATCTGGCGGGTGAGAACGCATCAGCGCGTAGAAGAGGATGAACGATGAGTCAGCCTGAATGTTGTGCACCGTTGCGTCCGATGCCGGTAAAACGCCTGGCCGCTATAGCTGTGCTGATGGTGATTGCCTGCACGGGAGGGTATTTGTTGTCGCCTAAATGGCAGGCGGTCCAGCAGGAGCAGGCGCGACTGGCTGACCCGTTACATGCGTTTTCTGATGAAAATATGCAGGAAAAACAGCTGCTTTCGCTGCAGTCAAAAATACGTGCCAACCCGCAAGACAGCACGCAATGGGCGCAACTGGGTGAGTATTATCTTTGGCAAAACGCGTATCATAATGCGCTACTGGCCTATGAGCAGGCGCTGCGTTTGCGCGGTGAAAACGCCGAGATCTATTCGGCACTGGCGACGGTGCTGTACTATCAGTCCGGGCAGCATATGACGCCGCAAACCCGTGAGATGATTGAGAAATCGCTGGCGCTGGACCCGACAGAAGTTACCGCGCTGATGCTGCTGGCTGCTGATGCGTTTATGCAGGCTGACTATGCACAGGCTATTTTGCAGTGGCAAAAAGTTCTCGATTTAAACTCGCCGAGGGTGGATCGTGCTCAGTTGATTGACTCAATCAATATGGCGAAATTGCTGCAGAATCGACAAAAATAATTTTTGTTTTTTTGTGATTTGCGTCGTTTTTGCTGTGCAAAAAAACAGCAGTTGAACAAATTAGCGAAAAAAACGCACAGTCATAATTCTTCATTTTTTATCAAATGAATATTCTTTTATAACAAAAAGTTATTCATGATGACCCGCATAAACTCGCGTTTTTATGCATAAAATCAGCTAAAGGCCCTGTTCTTAAAGGGTTGCGCTGAATGCCATGCAAATGATAATGATAATAAGCGTTAAAAAATTCCATAAACGAACGCAACACAATTCATACCCTTTCAGTATGTACTATTCCCATAGGTTATATGTGAAATAGCGCTCCATCGAGGAAGTCCGTTGTTATGAAAAATTTGAAAGTCAGCCTGGCCTGGCAGATTTTGATCGCCATGGTGCTGGGCATTTTGCTGGGGAGTTACCTGCATTATCACAGTGACAGCCGCGAATGGCTGGTAGTTAACCTGCTGTCTCCGGCAGGGGATATCTTTATCCACCTGATCAAAATGATTGTTGTGCCGATAGTTATCTCCACGTTGATCGTCGGTATTGCCGGGGTCGGTGATGCCAAACAGCTGGGTCGTATTGGCGCCAAAACCATTATCTATTTCGAAGTGATCACCACCGTGGCAATTATCCTCGGCATCACGCTGGCGAATGTGTTCCAGCCTGGTACCGGTGTCGATATGTCGCAGCTGGCGACCGTGGATATTTCGAAATATCAAAGTACAACCGCAGAAGTGCAGAGCCACGCGCATGGCCTGATGGGTACGATTTTGTCACTGGTGCCGACCAACATCGTTGCGTCGATGGCGAAAGGTGACATGCTGCCGATTATCTTCTTCTCGGTGCTGTTTGGTCTGGGCCTGTCTTCACTGCCGGCCACTCACCGCGAACCGCTGGTGACCGTGTTCCGTTCCATCTCTGAAACGATGTTTAAAGTGACGCACATGGTGATGCGTTATGCGCCGGTCGGTGTCTTTGCGCTGATCGCCGTCACCGTGGCGAACTTCGGTTTTGCCTCCCTGTGGCCGCTGGCGAAGCTGGTGCTGCTGGTGCATTTCGCCATCCTGTTCTTCGCGCTGGTGGTGCTCGGTATCGTGGCGCGCGTGTGCGGTTTGAGCATCTGGATCCTGATTCGTATCCTGAAAGACGAACTGATTCTGGCCTACTCTACCGCCAGCTCTGAGAGCGTACTGCCGCGTATCATTGAGAAGATGGAAGCCTATGGCGCACCGGCCTCCATCACCAGTTTTGTGGTGCCGACCGGGTATTCGTTCAACCTTGACGGTTCGACGCTGTACCAGAGTATCGCCGCGATTTTTATCGCCCAGCTGTACGGCATTGACCTGTCGTTGTGGCAGGAAATCGTACTGGTGCTGACGCTGATGGTGACCTCGAAAGGGATCGCGGGTGTGCCGGGCGTGTCGTTTGTGGTGTTGTTGGCTACGCTGGGTAGCGTGGGTATTCCGCTGGAAGGTCTGGCATTTATCGCCGGTGTTGACCGTATCCTCGACATGGCGCGTACTGCGCTGAACGTGGTGGGTAACGCGTTGGCGGTACTGGTTATCGCCAAGTGGGAACACAAATTTGACCGTAAAAAAGCGCTGGCCTATGAGCGCGAAGTATTGGGCAAATTTGATAAGACCGCCGTGTAGGCCGGATAAGGCAACGCCGCCATCCGGCAACCCGCTCTGGATTGCCGGATGGCGCTATGCTTATCAGGCAATCCACCTTCACTACCCGTTCGTTAACTTATCAAACTCTTCGCAGCCGGTATCAAACCCTTCCGTACAGCTCAGATTCAACCAGTGCAGCGCCTTCTGTTTATTCTTTTCAATAAAACCCTGCTCACCGTTTAAGAACATCATCCCGGCCCAGTACTCGGAATACCCGGTACGCGAAATGGCCGAGCTGCGTTTGAAATACCAGGTGGCTTTGTCATCGTCTGCGGGAATGCCTACGCCGTTGGCGTAAATCAGGCCGAGCAGCATCTGCGCATCAACGGCTGAGTCGCTCTCCAGATTCTCCGAGGCGTTTTGTAACAGCGTAATGGCTTTGGGGTAATCGGTATGCCCCGCCTGGGTATTGACCAGGATGCGTGCCAGTGTAATTTCGCCGCTCTTACTGCCCGCCTGGGCCGCTTTTTCAGCCAGCGTTTTGGCTTGCGGATAATCCAGACTGACTGGATTGGTAATTTTAATTTGTGCCAACAGAGCCCAGGCGTCCGAATCGCCATTGTCGGCAGCCTTTTGCGCCCAGTATTCGGCTTTACTCAAATCGCCTGAACTAAACCAGGTATCGGCGAGAAAGTATTGTGCGCGTCTGTCTCCAGCCTCTGCGGCCTTCAGGAACTGGCTACCTGGTTCTTCGGCATGGGCAAAACATGTCAATAACACCATCAAGGCGAAAAGTCGTTTCATCTTATTTTTAGATTTAGAGTAGGGAACGAACAGTATAGAGAGATTATTTGCATAAAAAAACGGCCTCCGAATGGAGACCGTTGTAAGGAAAATGCCTGATGGCGATGCCAACGCATCTTATCAGGCCTACAGTGGAAACAGGTCGTAGGCCGGATAAGGCATTCATGCCGCCATCCGGCAGATCAGCCCATCGCGCTTTCGCGCAGACTGGCTTTCAGCTTGGTGTACTCATCAATCACATACTGCTCGGCAGCACGCTGATCGGCAATGCGCTCAACGTTGACGGCACAGTACTTGTACTCTGGCGTTTTGGTAATCGGACTCAGGTTCTCGGTGACCAGTTCATTACAGGCCCCAATCCACCACTGGTAGGTCATGTAAATCGCGCCTTTGTTCGGACGATCGCTGACTGCTGCACGCGTGATGACACGACCTTTGCGCGAGTTAACCCACACCAGCTCTTCATCCTGAATACCCAGACGTTCAGCATCGGCGGTGTTGATCTGGGCGTAGCCCGGTTCATCCGCTAATGCCGCCAGCGCCGCACAGTTGCCGGTCATTGAACGGCAAGAGTAGTGGCCGACTTCGCGCACCGTCGACAGGACCATCGGGTACTCGTCGGTCAGCTTGTCGATTGGCGCAACCCAGTCGCAGGTAAAGAACTGTGCCAGACCGTTCGGGGTGTCAAACTTCTCTTTGAAGAGGTAAGACGTGCCCTGATCGGCATCCGAGGTGTCGCGACAAGGCCACTGGATATAGCCCAGTTCGCCCATCTTCTCGTAGGTGGCGCCGTAGAAATCCGGGCACAGGCCGCGCAACTCATCCCAGATTTCCTGGGTGTTGTTGTAGTGCATCGGGTAGCCCATACGGGTAGCAATTTCACTGATAATCTGCCAGTCCGTTTTCAGATCCCACTTCGGCTCAACCGCTTTAAAGAAGCGCTGGAAGCCACGGTCAGCCGCAGAGTAGACGCCTTCATGCTCACCCCATGACGTAGACGGTAAAATAACGTCTGCGGCAGCGGCGGTTTTGGTCATGAAGATATCCTGCACGATGACCAGTTCCAGATCCGCAAAACCTTTGCGCACTGCGGACAGTTCAGCATCGGTCTGTAATGGATCTTCACCCATAATGTACGCCGCGCGCACTTCGCCATGCGCCGCACGGTGCGGCAGCTCGCTGATGCGGTAGCCGGTATGGGCAGGCAGGCTTTCTACGCCCCAGGCTTTAGCAAACTTCTCGCGGTTTTCCGGGAACTTAACGTACTGATAGCCCGGATAGGTATCCGGCAGCGCACCCATGTCGCACGCGCCCTGAACGTTGTTCTGGCCACGAACCGGGTTAACGCCCACGCTTGGCTTACCGAGGTTGCCGGTCAGCATGGCGAGGCTGGTCAGTGAACGCACGGTTTCCACGCCCTGATAGAACTGGGTCACGCCCATGCCCCACAGGATAGCCGCGCTTTTTGCCGATGCATACATACGCGCAGCCTGACGAATTTCCTGCGCGCTCACGCCAGTAATGTCTTCGACGGACTCCGGCGTATAGCCTTCGACAATCTTGCTGTACTCTTCGAAGCCTTCCGTACGTGAGGCCACGAACGCCTGGTCGTACAGTTTTTCTTCGATGATGACATGACCCATAGCGTTGAGCAGCGCGATATTCGAGCCGTTTCTTAACGCTATGTGCATGTCGGCAATGCGCGCGGTTTCAATTTTGCGCGGATCGCAGACGATAATTTTCGCCCCGTTACGTTTAGCGTTAATCACGTGATTCGCCACGATAGGGTGGGAATCCGCCGGGTTGTACCCGAAAATAAACACTAAATCGGTGTTATCAATTTCGTTAATCGCATTACTCATTGCGCCGTTACCGACCGATTGGTGCAGACCTGCAACCGAAGGGCCGTGTCAGACGCGAGCGCAGCAGTCAACGTTATTGGTACCAATAACGGCGCGTGCGAATTTTTGCATTACATAGTTGGTTTCATTACCCGTTCCGCGAGATGAACCGGTCGTCTGAATAGCATCCGGGCCATACTTCGCTTTGATGGCGCTCAGGCGAGTTGCCACGTAATCCAGCGCTTCATCCCAGGAAACAGATTCCAGTTTGCCGCCACGTTGGCGACGGATCATTGGGGTTTTCAGGCGAGGGGTTAGGATCTGGGTATCGTTGATAAAATCCCAGCCATAATAGCCCTTCAGACACAGGGTACCCTGGTTGGTTTTCCCCTGCGCCGCCTCAGCCCGGACGATTTTGCCGTTATCGACCACCAGGTTGATTTTGCAACCTGATGCGCAATATGGGCAAACCGTGACGACTTTTTTCATCGGTCTCGCTCCAGTTAATCAAATCGCGCATACGCGCTTGTCGTTTTTGTTATGCATCTTTTATGCCATGTTTTTAGCAGGGGCATTGGCCGATAATACGGGCATCATTTGCGCAAAACCCTGACGAAAAACAGGCTGTCGTCATATTTGACGTGACGAATCCTACAAGTGTGACGGCCCGGCAGTGTGACCGGGGCTATGTTTCCCGCACGTCCTTGTGCCTTATCGCTGTCACTCTGTGCAGAATCATTCACACTCATTTGAGTTGGCGCGAGATGGGGAAAAACAATGAAGCCGGCGATACTGGTTGTGGATGATGACGTAACAATCTGCGCACTCCTGGAGGATGTGCTGAGCGAACACGTCTTTGCCGTGACGGCCTGTCATTCCGGACAGGCGGCGTTGCGCTGCATTGAGACTCAGCCGGATATTGCGCTGGTTTTACTGGATATGGTGCTGCCCGACACCAACGGCCTGATGGTGCTGCAACAGGTGCAAAAGATGAGGCCGGGCCTGCCGGTAGTGATGCTCACAGGAATGGGCAGTGAGTCGGATGTGGTGGTCGGGCTGGAAATGGGCGCTGATGATTACATCGGTAAACCGTTCAATGCGCGGGTGCTGGTGGCGCGGGTGAAGGCGGTGCTCAGACGCGTAGGCGTGCTCACGCCTGAAGGCTCGGGTGCGCAAACCACCGGGCTTTCCTTTAATGGCTGGCATCTGGATACCGCGGGCTGCCAGTTGCGTAATCCCCAGCAGTTGAAAGTCGACCTGACGCAGGGTGAATACAGCCTGCTGCTGGCGTTGGCACAAAATGCCCGGCGGGTGCTGAGCCGCGAGCAGCTGCTGGAACTGACGCGCAGCGATAGCGTCGAGGTGTTTGATCGCACCATCGACGTGTTAATCATGCGACTGCGGCGCAAAATAGAAGCCAACCCGCATCAGCCTATGCTGATTAAAACCCTGCGCGGGTTGGGATACGTGTTTGCCGCTGACGTCCAGCATCACGAAAAAGCGGCGTGATCGTGTGCAGTTGCCGGATGCGGCGTAAACGCCTTATCCAGCCTACAAAAGCGATAATGGCTACGTAGGCCTGATAAGCGCAGCGCATCAGGCATCAGCCATCCCAGCTTTTAACTCTGCCAGCGTTTTCGCGCCGTCGATGGCATTGGCGCACAGCAAACTGGCCCGCGCGCAGGCGTGCGCCAGCCGGATACTCCCTTCCAGCGACCAGTGCTCATGGCAGCCGTACAAAAATCCGGCGCAAAATGCATCCCCCGCACCGACGCTGCCGACGATCTCCTCCTGCGCCAGATACTGCGAAGGGATCCATGTGCCGTCTCGATCCGGCGTTTCGCCCCAGGCGCCTTCCGGGCAGTGGATCACCACCCGCTGGCGCACGCCCGCGTCCAGCAGCTCACGTGCAGCGCTGGCGATGTGCGGGATATGCAGCTCACCGTTAGGCTGGCGGATCGCCAGCCCGCTGAATTCCCCGGCCTCCAGCTCGTTGATCACCAGATAATCGAGATGACGGAGCGCTGGCATTACCAGCGGCTGATAGCGCGGATCGCCCTTGCGCGACACCAGGTCCAGCGATGTTTCAAACCCGTTATCGCGCATTTGCGCCAGTAGCCGAGCGCTGCGCGTGCCAAAGGTATCATCCGGCTTGTCCAGGCTGTCGAGCAGCAGCAGATAGCCGAGATGGAAAATTTTCATCGTGCTATCAAGCTGCTCAAAGGCGGGAAGATCCAGCAGCCGGTTTGCGCCGGGAGAATGAAAAAAAGTGCGCTGGCCGCTCGGGTCGGTCATCACCTGCGACATCGAGGTGGGGGCGGACGTGGTGCGCTGCACGTGCTGGCGATTCACGTGATACTGCTCGAGCATCGCCATAATGTAGTCGCCATCGCTGTCCTGACCGATCAATCCCACCGCCTGCAGCGGCAGCCCGGTGTGCATTTTCGCCAGCGTCAGCAGCACGTTCAGAGGCGCACCGCCGGTAGCGCGTTCGCTGTGGGTGATCTCCGCCAGCCAACCGCATTCCGGCCACTGCACAATTTGATGCACATGATCGACCAGCATGTTGCCTGCGGCGATAATGCCTCTGCGTTCCATCAGGCCTGCCCCGCGCTGCCAAAGATGCGCATCTGTTCGGAGACGGTATCGGTAATGGCCTCTTCGATACCCAACAGCAGCTCAGCAAATTCGTCGTACAGCGGCTGGCGGTTGTTCATCCGCGACTCCACCGCCGCCAGCGCCGCCTGTGACATACCGGTATAGAAGTTGATTTTGTGGATGCCAAGCTCGATGGCGCGACGGAAATCGTCGTCGCTAATGCCGGAGCCGCCGTGCAGTACCAGCGGGATTGCCGCCTGCTGTCGAATGGCGTCCAGCCGCGGGAAGTCGAGTTTGGGGTCGCCTTTGTACTTGCCGTGGGCATTGCCAATGGCGACGGCTAAGGCATCAATGCCGGTTCTGTCGACGAAATCCCGTGCCAGCATCGGGTCGGTAAACAGCGACTCGTCGGCATGGCCGTACAGCGCTCCGCCTTCATCGCCGCCGACGGCCCCCAGCTCTGCTTCCACCGACACGCCGACGGCGTGGCACATCTTCACCACCTCGCGGGTCTGGCGAATATTCTCCTCGTACTCCAGCGTAGAACCATCGAACATCACCGAGCTGAAGCCTAAGCGCAGCGCCCGCACCACCGACTCAAAATGCAGGCCGTGATCTAGGTTAAGCACCACCGGAATGTCATGGCGTGCGGCTTCGAACTTTACCGCTTCGACCAGAGAATCCAGCGAGATATATTTAAAATGCACTTCGGCAATGTTGATAATAAATGGCGATCGTTCCTGCTTCGCGGCGGCAAACAGCGCACGCAGGAAGTGCGAATCCAGAACGTTAAACGCGCCTAAGGCATAGCGGTGCTCGCGGGCATGGGCGAGGCCATCGGCGAGGGAAATCAACGGCATAATGCGCTCCTTGGTTAGCGGAACAGGCGATATTCGTTACACAACACCAGCAGCGCCGGTTCGTCTTCTTCAATGTCGTTATAGCGGGCGATGGGTTGCAGGAAATGGTTATCGTGATCGTCGTCGTTAACCGAAGAAACTTCGCCAACCAGCACGTCGCCAAACCCTTCTTCGGCCCAGAAGCTATGATACAGACCGGGCGTCAGGCAGATGCTTTCCCCTGGCGTCAGGCGCAGCTGGCTGCCCGCTGCGTGCGTTTGCCGGCAGCCGTCAATCACTACGCTGACGTCGCTGTCTTCCGTTTGTTCTCTGACTCCGGCGTTCCACAGTTCCACAATCAAATTACCGCCGCCGCGATTGATAATGTCTTCGCGTTTGCGCCAGTGAAAATGCATGGGTGTCACCTGGCCATCGCGGACGTGCATGATTTTTTCGGCGTAGCATTTCTCATAGGGCATGCCTTTTGGTGAACCATTACGCAGGGTAAACAGCGTTAAGCCCAGGGCGGCAAAGTTATCACCGCCGAATGCGGTGACGTCCCAGCCGAGTTTGAGGTCAAAGACTTCACTCCAGGCTCCGGCGTCGAGTTTGCGCCATTGGGTGGGTGGGAAGCTGGCGAAGGGTGGGAGATGCACGTCGTGCAAGGAAAAAAACTGGCGCGTGTGACCCAGAATCTCATTTATTGCGGAGCGTTTCATGGACAGAATTCTCCTTAATATAATGCCGGATGGCGCTGCGCTTATCCGGCCTACAAATTCATAGCGATCTTGTAGGCCGGATAAGGCATTTTTGCCGCCATCCGGCGTTGTTGTGGCGACTTATTTCACCGTCCAACCCTTATAGCTGCCGACGTTGTTCTTATCGATCATCGTCACCGGGATCAGCACGGGCTCTTTCGGCGCGGGTTTACCCTGCAATATGTCATAGCCGATTTCGACCGCTTTGGCTGCCATCACCTGCGGATCTTGTGCCGGGGTCGCCACAAATAATGAGTTTTCCCGCTTCAGCGCCTCTTCGCCGTCCGGCGATCCGTCGACGCCGACAATAAAGAATTCACTACGCTGCGCCTGTTTTGCAGCCAGATCGGCCCCGATCGCTGTCGGATCGTTAATGGCGAACACGCCGTCGATCTTCGGATTGGCCGCCAGCAGAGCGGTCATGATCTCCAGCCCGCCTTCACGGCTGCCCTTCGCGTTCTGATTATGCGACAGCACCTTGATGTCCGGGTGGCGTTTGAACTCGGTCTGGCAGCCTTCTACGCGGTTCTGCACGGCGGAAACCGGCGGCCCGTTGATGATAACGACGTTGCCTTTCCCTTTCAG
Organism: Citrobacter sp. JUb117; assembly: GCF_024809055.1. Lineage (NCBI taxonomy): Bacteria > Pseudomonadati > Pseudomonadota > Gammaproteobacteria > Enterobacterales > Enterobacteriaceae > Citrobacter > Citrobacter sp. JUb117. Next base: position 45,357 of record NZ_JANUFB010000010.1, on the reverse strand, counting down.
GCGGTCGGTGATGTATTTACAGGCCATTTCGCCGGCCTGGGTGTTGTCGGAGGTGATGGTGGCGTCAGCGCCTTCCGCTGCCACGTCAACGGCGACGACCACAATTCCCGCGTCTTTCGCCCGTTTTACCGCCGGGCCGATGCCTTTGGAATCTGCCGCGTTAAGAATGATCATGTCGACTTTAGCGGCAATAAAGTTGTCTATCTGCGACACCTGTTGACCGAGATCGTAGCCGCTGGACACCAGCGTCACTTTGACGTTATCCCCCGCCAGCTTGCGCGCTTCCAGCTCTGCACCTTTGGTTATCTGCACAAAGAACGGGTTGGCAAGATCGCCGACCGTTACGCCGATGGATTTCAGTTCTTTTGCCTGCACATACGGCGTCGCGGCAAGCAGTGCGCCAGCACAGAGCGCGGTAACTAATGGCTTCAAACGCATACTCGTTTCCTCACGTAGGGTATTGTTGTTATACGCCTGATGGCGCTGCGCTTATCAGGCCTACGAATATGTAGGCCAGTAAGCTTGTCTATGCACTTTGATGGTGTCGGGTACGGTATTTGTCGATTAGCACCGCTATGATGATCACCGCCCCTTTGATCACCAGTTGCCAGAAATAAGACACGCCCATTAGCGTCATGCCGTTATTGAGCGTAGCGATAATCAACGCCCCCACCAGCGTGCCGGTGATGGTGCCGATCCCGCCGACAAAACTGGTGCCGCCGAGGATCACCGCGGCGATGGCGTCCAGCTCATAGCCCATGCCCAAGTTGCCGTTGGCGCTGTACAGTCGCGAGGCGCTCATCACCCCGCCGAGGCCGGAAAGCAGCCCGCTCATGCCGTAGACGAACAGCAGCACCAGCCACACTTTGATACCGGTTAACCGTGCGGCCTGCATGTTGCCGCCCACCGCGTAAATATGAACGCCTAACGTGGTGCGACGCAGAATGAACCAGCACACCGCAATGACCGCCAACGCAATCACCACCAGCCACGGGATCGGCCCGAGGTAGTTGTTACCGATCCACTCGAAGCTGATATTGGAGTTGATAACCGTGGTGCCGTCCGCCAGCAGGTAAGCCGCGCCGCGCAGCGCGGTATAGGTGCCAAGGGTGACGATAAACGGTGGCAGTCCGGCAAAGGCGACCAGTGCGCCGTTAAACAGCCCCAGTGCCAGGCCAAGCATCAATGCCGCCGGAATCGACAACATTGCCAGCTCCGGGATCAGCGACACGACCATCGCCGCCACCGCGGTGGTGCCGAGAATGGAACCGACGGAAAGGTCGATCCCACCGGTGAGAATGATGAAGGTCATCCCCGCTGCCAGCACGATGTTGATCGACGCCTGACGGGTGATGTTGAGCAGGTTACTTTCGGTAAAAAAGTTGGGTGCGATAAAACCAAATACCGCCACAATCAGGATTAAAATGGGCAAGATACCGACCGTTTGCATCAGATCGCCCATCAACATTTTTTTCGCGGAAGCGGATTTGGCCACCGGCTGGGAAGGGGTTGGATTATTCATGGGACACCGCCTGATGATGGGAGTCGTTCACGCCGGTTGCCAGCGTCATAATATTTTCCTGAGTAATGCTTTGTCCGTTCAGCTCACCGGCAATACTGCCTTCGCGCATCACGTACACCCGGTCACTCATGCCGACCACTTCCGGCAGTTCGCTGGAGATCATTAAGATCGCCACACCTTTGCGCGCCATTTCGTTCATGATCCGGTAGATCTCGCTTTTGGCGCCGACGTCCACGCCGCGCGTGGGTTCGTCGAGGATCAAAATGCGTGGGCCAATCGCGACCCAGCGAGAGATAAGTAATTTTTGCTGATTGCCGCCGGACAGTCCGCCCGCGCGGACCTGCGCGTGGGGTACGCGGATGTTGAGCAACTGAATGGCGTCATCGGAGATGGTCTGCGCTTTTTTGCGGTTCAGCATGCCCCAGTTGGCGTCACGCTCCAGCGTGGCCATGGTGATGTTTTCAGCCGCCGCCAGCTCTAAAAACAGCCCCTGTTCTTTGCGGTTCTCGGTCAGAAAGCCGATACCGTGATCGATGGCCTCACGCGGGGAGTGGATCACCACCGGCTCGCCGTCGACTTCAATCATGCCGCTGATGGCTTTGCGCACGCCAAAAATCAGCTGTGCCAACTCGGAGCGACCGGCGCCGACCAGCCCGGCCAGGCCGACAATCTCCCCGGAACGCACCAGTAAACTGCACGGCTGGACTTTGTTGCCATCGGTCAGGTGATGCACGTTCAGGCGCGCCTTGCCTAAAGGGATATCGCGTTCTTTGTTGAACAGATCGCTTAACGGGCGGCCGACCATCATGCGCACCAGTTCAGAGGCGTTAAGCTTGTCGCGGGTCAGGCTGCCGACGTACTGCCCGTCGCGCAACACGCTGACGCGATCCGAAAGTTCATACACTTCCGCCATGCGGTGGCTGATGTAGATAATCGCCATCCCCTCATCACGCAGGCGCATGATCAGCTCAAACAGGCGGTGGGTTTCACGTGAAGAGAGGGCGGCGGTGGGTTCATCCATGACCAGGATGCGGCTGTTACGGTGCAGGGCGCGGGCGATTTCGACCTGCTGCTGCTCGGCGATGGTCAGCGTCATGACCCGATCGCTGGCCTTAAATTGTGCCCCGAGCCGGTCGATGACCTTTTGCGCCTGCATCACCATCTCTTTGCGCTGTACCAAACCACCGCGCGACAGTTCGCTGCCAAGAAAGATATTTTCCGCTACCGTCAGATTTGGCGCGAGCTGCATCTCCTGATAAATCAGCGTGATGCCAGCGCTCAGCGCATCCTTGGGTCCGCGAATATGAAAGGGCTGACCGTCAATTAAGATCTCACCGCTGGTGGCGGTATAGGCCCCGGCGAGGATCTTCATCAGGGTGCTTTTCCCGGCGCCGTTTTCACCCATCAGGGCGTGGATTTCGCCGGACCACACCGTTAAATCGACCCCTTTCAGCGCGTAAAATTTGCCGAATGCTTTGGCAATGTTGCGCATCTCCAGAACCGGTGTCTTGCTCATAACGGATCTCCTGCGGGGTGGCCGATATCAGCAGTCCATCACAGGAATGTAAATGCAAAATGTCAGAAGCCGTTCATATTTGTCATATTGCGATTTTTCTTCATGGAGCGTGATATGCCGCAACCCGGACGTCACTTTTTCGCCAGTGCGCGCGGGCGATTGCTGTTCTTCAATCTGCTGGTGGTGGCGGTCACGCTGATGGTCAGCGGGGTGGCGGTGCTGGGGTTTCAGCACGCCAGCCAGATCCAGGAACAGGTGCAACAGCAAACCGTTGATGACATGACCGGCAGCATGAATCTGGCGCGCGACACGGCGAACGTCGCGACGGCGGCGGTGCGGCTCTCACAGGTCGTGGGGGCGCTGGAATACAAAGGTGAAGCGGAACGGCTACAGGAGACCCAGCGCGCGCTCAAGCATTCGCTGGAACAGCTGGCCAGCGCCCCGCTGGCGCAGCAGGAACCGGGGCTGGTCGAGCGCATTATCCAGCGCAGTAACGAACTGCAAAGCAGTGTGGAAGGCATGCTGCAGCGCGGGCAGTTGCGGCATCTGGAACGTAATGCTCTGCTCAGTTCGTTGTACCAGAATCAAAGTTATTTACGCCATCTGCAAAAACTCACCGGCGCGCAGGATGACGCGCTGCTGAGGCAGATGGACCGCCTGATCGTTGCCGCTATTGAAACGCCGACGCCGCGTTCGGTAATTAAACAGTTGGGCGGCGTGATGCCCGCGCTTGTTCTGCAAAACCCCAGCCAGTTGGTGAGTCGTATTCTTAGCGACTTCAACCTGGAACTGCATAAGCTGGAGCCGCTTTCGTCCGCGCTGGAGCAGAGTGATCTGGCGATCAGCTGGTATATGTTCCATATCAAAGCGCTGGTGGCGATCCTCAACAGCGATATCAACCAGTATGTCTCACAGGTGGCGAGTATCTCCGAGCAGCGGGTGGCGCAAAGCCATCAGGAACTGCAGTCCGGCGTGCTGTTTATCATGATTTTTGCGCTGCTGGCGGTGGTGATCACCGGCTTTGCCGGCTGGTATATCTACCGCAACTTAGGCTCGAACCTGACGGCTATCTCGCGGGCGATGACCCGGCTGGCGCATGGCGAATCGGACGTCAGCGTGCCGGCCCTGCAGCGGCGCGATGAGCTGGGAGAGCTGGCGCGCGCCTTTAGCGTGTTTGCCCGCAATACGGCGTCGCTTGAACACACCACTCGGCTGCTGAAAGAAAAAACGACGCAGATGGAAATCGACCGCACCGAGCGTCAGGGGCTGGAAGAAGCGTTACTGCACAGCCAAAAGCTGAAGGCGGTGGGGCAGTTAACGGGTGGATTAGCGCATGATTTCAATAACTTGCTGGCAGTGATTATTGGCAGCCTGGATTTGGTCAGTCCGGACTCGCCCGATGCGCCACGCATCAACCGGGCGCTAAAAGCCGCCGAGCGCGGGGCGCTACTGACCCAGCGACTGCTGGCTTTTTCGCGCAAGCAATCGTTGCACCCACATGCGGTGGAGCTGAAAACGTTGCTGGAGAACCTGGGGGAGCTGATGCGCCATTCGCTACCGGCGACGCTGACGCTGGAGATTGAAGCGCAGTCACCCGCCTGGCCGGCGTGGATCGACGTCAGCCAGCTGGAAAACGCCATTATTAATCTGGTGATGAACGCCCGTGATGCGATGGACGGGCAGGCGGGTACGATTAAAATTCGCAGCTGGAATCAGCGGGTCACGCGCAGCGACGGACGTAAGCAGGACATGGTGATGCTGGAGGTGGCCGACCAGGGCTGTGGGATGTCGCAGGAGATCAAAGCGCAGGTCTTTGAACCGTTCTTCACCACCAAACAGACCGGCAGCGGCAGCGGACTGGGGCTGTCGATGGTATACGGTTTTGTGCGTCAGTCTGGTGGTCGGGTGGAAATTGAGAGCGCGCCGGGGCAAGGGACCACGGTCCGGTTACAGCTTCCGCGCGCCATTGTGCCGGTGCAGCCTCAGGACATCCCTGTGGTGGAACATGCGGCGAACAGCGGTGAGAAACTGGTGTTGGTGCTCGAAGATGAGGCCGATGTGCGCCAGACGTTGTGTGAGCAGCTCCACCTACTGGGTTATCTGACGCTGGAGGCCGCCAACGGCGAGCAGGCGATGCACTTGCTTGCCGCATCTTCAGAGATCGACATTCTGATCAGCGACCTCATGCTGCCCGGTGGATTAAGCGGCGTGGATGTGGTTAACCATGCGCTAAAGCATTACCCGCAGTTAGCCATCCTTCTGATCAGCGGTCAGGATTTGCGTCCGGCACACAACCCGGCCCTGCCGGAGGTGGCGCTACTGCGAAAACCGTTTACCCGCGGGGAGCTGGCGCAGGCGCTGCGTCATTCGCGCAATTGAGATTCCTCCGCTACTCGTGAGCAAGCGCTTTGATTACCGTGGGGCGAGTTTCTTTTTGAGGCTGGTTTATGACACGCTCCCCGACGATCTTTTTTTTCAGTTTGCTGATGCTGACTACCGTGTCGGCGCAGGCGGATATTATTGATGACGCCATTGGCAATATTCAATGCGCCGTCAGCGATGCCTATAAGCCTGATAATAATCGGGATTACGACGACTCGCGCGACGAAAGCTGGCAACGCCAGGTAAGCGACGATCGCCGCAGGCAATATGACGATCGTCGCCGCCAGTTTGAAGACCGCCGTCGGCAGCTGGATGACCGCCAGCGTCGGCTCGATCAGGAACGGCGTCAGCTGGAAGATGAAGAACGTAGAATGGAAGACGATTACGATCGTTAACGTAGTCTTTCGCTGGCAAGATTATAAACTTCACTACGCTCGCGTTTACCGACGGCAACGACAGCGATGACCAGGGTGTCGTCAATAACTTGATAAACAAGACGGAACCTTGAAGTGCGTAGTTGGATTTTATAGCAATCTTTTATTCCCCTGAGCTTCGCGGAGGGGACATGCGGATTTTCACCGCATTTCTTAAGTTCTTTGGCAAACTGCTGCTGAATGGTTTTATCCAATTTTTGCCATTCTTTCAGCGCATCTTCCCTGAACTTTACCGTATAACTCATAAATAGCTGTCCAGATCAACATCCACCAGTGGCTGTTGGCTCCGTTCATGGACTAATTTAACCAGTTGCTGATCGTCCAGCGCATCAAGCATTTTTTCGTAAAGCTCAGCGGGAACACAATAAAAGGCGGGCTGGTTACGGTTCAGGATTGCGACCGGAAACCCATCCCCTGCGCTAACAGTCGCCATCGGGTTCTTTTTTAGCTCACTCACGCTGGCGGTGGTGTCGCTTAAAATGATATGTGGCATAATCGCTCCTTAAGACCATTTAACTGGTCTTAATATAGGATGGGAAAGACCTGTTAACAAGTCTTATTATGAAGTGTCAGCGCTTAATCCAGCACAATCTCCATGCCGTCATACCCGGCTTCGATACCTGTCGGTAGCGGATTATGCATTAGCCACTCGTCGAACTGATGGCTGATGTGGGTCAGAATCACCCGTGGGCAGCGGATAACGTCATTGAGCGCAATCACGGTATTTACATCGCAGTGGTTGCGCGGCGGTTGCGTGCGCGGGGCATGGCTACAGTCGATGATCATCGCCTGCGGCTGATTGTTGCCCAGAAACGTCAGCGTTTTGTCGGGCAGCCCGGCGGTATCAGAGAGCCACGCCACGCGGCTGTACGCGGTTTCCAGCAGATAGCCAAACGTCAGCTTTGAGTGGTTGAGCGGCAGCGGTGTCACCTGTAACCCCTGCAAATCAAACACCACAAACGGTTCGACGGTGTGGCTAAAGTCGAGAATGCCGGGATGCTTAAACAGATCGTCGCAGCCCTGTTCATCCGGCGGCCCATATACCGGGATCGTTTTCCCCACGCCCCAGCGCAGCGGAAACAGTCCCTGCACATGATCCATATGGTAGTGGGTGAGCAGAAACTGGCGGAAGCTGCCGGCGGGCCAGTCGTCCATCAGATGCGGGATCCCCGCGTCGAGCAGCGTCACGGTATGGTTGAATTTGACCACGCCGCTGCAGGGGCGGCGGCGATATTGCGACTGTAAACGCGCCCGCTGGCAGGCGCGGCAGTCGCAGCCAAAAACCGGCACCAGCTGCGCGCCGCCAGTGCCGCTTAAAGTGATCGTTAAGCTCATTGTTGCTCCCCAGGTCATGTATAGCCGGATGGCGACGCAGGCGTCTTATCCGGCCTACGGGTCCGTGCGCTCTCAGGCATAAGAATGCTTACGTCCCATCAGTGTGAGCAATGTATTCACTGACTGTAGCAGACTACCGTCATTGTTTAGCGTATGGCAGTCCTCTGGCGCATAGCGGGCTGCACGTTCAAGACGGGCGACAATCTCCGTTTCATTTTCTCGCCCGCGCGCCAGTAAGCGCTGGCGCAACACGTCTTGTGATACCTGCAAACAGACCGGCAGCAGCGCCGCGCCGTAGCGTGATTTTGCCTGTGGCAGATGGGCGCGGGAGCCGTTTACCACCACATCAAACCCGGCGTGTAGCCAGAGGTCAATCTCCACGCCGACGCCGTAGTACAAGCCGTTGGCATGCCAGCTCAGCGCCAGCAGGTTCTGTCCGGCGCGGGTAAAAAACTCCTGTTCGCTCAGCGCAATATGGTTTTCATTCCCGGCGTTGGCGGCCCGGGTAATGTAACGATGCGCCACCAGCAGTTGCGCCTGTTCCTGCTGGCGGAGTTCGGCCAGCAGGCTGTCCTTACCGGAGCCGGACGGCCCCATCAGCCAGATCAGTTTTCCCATAGTCAGAACACCCTTTTTCCCTGCCGCCAGACGTGGTCGATATGCACGTGATCGCCTTTGCGGTGCGCCAGCACCAGATCCGCGCGTTTACCTTCAGCGATAACACCGCGATCGTCGAGATTCAGCGCCCGCGCCGGATTACGGGTCACCAGATGAATCGCCTGCGCCAGCGTGAAACGGTTGGCATCGTCGTCCGCTACACGAAACGCTGCGTCGAGCAGGCTGGCGGGGTAGTAATCAGAGGAGAGAATATCCAACAGCCCCAGTTCAGCCAGCTTATGCGCCGCGACGTTGCCGGAGTGCGAGCCGCCGCGCACGATATTGGGTGCGCCCATCAGCACATTCATGCCGTGCTGGCGTGAAGCCTCTGCGGCTGCAAAGGTGGTGGGAAACTCGGCGATCACGCTGCCAAGTTGATGTGATTCGAGAACATGGTCATGGGTAGCGTCGTCGTGGCTTGCCAGCGCAATATGGCGTTCGCGACACATCTGCGCGATGGCGGTCCGGTTGGGCTGCGACCAGCGTGCGGCGAGGGCCAACTGTTCTTCTTCGTAGCGGGCCATCTGCTCATCGGTAAGTGAATACTTGCCCTGATAATATTCCCGGTATTTTTCGCGGTTGGCGAACTGGCGCTGGCCCGGCGAGTGATCCATCAGTGAAACCAGCGTCACCGGTTCGCGCCCGACCAGTTTTTCAAACAGCGGTAGGGTGGTGTGGTGCGGCAGTTCGCAACGCAGATGCAGACGATGCTCGGCGCGGTTGACCCCGCGCTTCTGCGTTTCTTCCACCGCATTGATCATCTTTTCCAGATTTTCCAGGCGATCGCCGCCGTCGCGAACATCGCCAATCGCCACTGCATCCAGCACGGTGGTGATGCCGCTGGCGACCATTAGCGCGTCATGGCTGCTCATCGCCGAATGCGCGGGCCAATCCACCTTCGGGCGCGGGGTGAAGAATTTGTCGAGATTATCGGTGTGCAGTTCGATAAGCCCCGGCAGCAGCCAGCCACCTTCACCGTCCAGCGCCTCGGGCAGACGGCTCTGGCTTTCGGTAAAGGCGCGAATCACGCCGCCCTCCATTTCCAGCGATCCCTGTACCACTTCGTCTTCCAGCACCAGCTTTACGTTATTGATAATCATGCTGTGGTTCCCATCAGGTGCAAACGGTCCGCCACGCGGTCGCGAACGGTTTGATCGTGAAAAATACCGACAATTGCCGCGCCGCGCGCTTTGGCTTCTTCTATCAGTGCCACTACGGCGGCGCTGTTTTTGGCATCCAGCGACGCGGTGGGCTCATCGAGCAGTAAAATTGGGTAATCGACGATAAACCCGCGCGCAATGTTGACGCGCTGCTGCTCACCGCCGGAAAAGGTCGATGGGGCGAGATGCCACAGCGTTTCCGGGACGTTCAGACGTTCCAGCAGGCGCGCCGCTTTGGCCGCACACACGTCGCGGGAGACGCCCAGATCCAGCAGCGGTTGCATCACCACGTCCAGCGCCGAGACCCTGGGGATCACGCGCAGGAACTGGCTGACCCAGCCGATGGTGGAACGGCGCACTTCCAGCACTTTCCGCGCCGGAGCCTGCACCAGATCCACCCACTCGTCGCCGTGCTGAATATGAATATGGCCGGTGTCCGGCAGATAGTTGGCGTACAGCGAACGCAGCAGCGTTGATTTCCCACTGCCCGAGTGACCGTGCAGCACCACGCACTCACCGCTTTTTACGTCCAGAGTGGCGTTGTGCAACACCGGCAGGCGTACGCCGTTTTGCTGGTGCAGTACAAAGGTTTTACTGACATTTTCTACGCGGATCATTTGAGCCTCATGGTTCTTATTGCCGGATGGCGCTGCGCTTATCCGGCCTACAAAAAACGCACCTGTAGGCCGGATAAGGCGCAGCCGCCATCCGGCACAACAAAAAATCAGTTCTGCAACACCGACGACACCAGCAGTTGGGTGTACGGATGATGCGGATCATCGAGCACGCGGTCGGTTAATCCACTTTCCACCACCTGACCCTGTTTCATCACCAGTAAACGGTCTGCCAGCAGGCGCGCCACGCCCAAATCATGGGTGACAATCACCACGGCCAGATCCAGTTCCACCACCAGGCCGCGCAGCAGGTCCAGCAGTTTGGCCTGTACCGAGACGTCCAGCCCACCGGTGGGTTCATCCATAAATACCAGCCTGGGATGGGTGACGAGGTTGCGGGCAATCTGTAAACGTTGCTGCATGCCGCCGGAGAAGGTGGTGGGCAGATCGTCGATGCGCGAGGCGGGAATTTCGACGTCGGTCAGCCAGCGCTGCGCGGTAGCGCGAATGTCGCCATAGTGGCGTGCGCCGGTGGCCATCAGGCGTTCGCCGATATTACCGCCCGCCGAAACCTGACGGCGCAGGCCGTCCATCGGGTGCTGATGTACCACGCCCCATTCGGTGCGCAGCAGGCGGCGACGGTCGGCTTCGCTCATGGCGTACAGCGAACGGTTCTGATACACAATTTCGCCAGACTGCGGCGTCAGGCGCGAGGAAATCGACTTCAGCAGGGTTGTTTTGCCGGAACCGGACTCGCCCACAATGCCCAGCACTTCGCCAGGCCACAGGTCAAAAGAGACATCGCTGAAGCCTTTGCCCGGCGCGTAGAGATGGGTCAGGTTATTGACGGAAAGCAGCGGTTGCGTCATTGGCTAAGGGCCTCGCTCTGTTGGCGGCAGTAGTCGGTGTCGGAGCAGACAAACATCCGTTTGCCGCTGTCGTCGAGCACCACTTCGTCGAGATAGCTGTGGGTGGAACCGCAGATGGCGCAGGGTTCATCCCAGCTCTGCACGGTAAACGGGTGATCGTCGAAATCGAGGCTCTCGACTCGGGTATACGGCGGTACGGCGTAGATGCGTTTTTCACGCCCGGCCCCGAACAGCTGCAGCGCGGGCATCCTGTCCATTTTCGGGTTGTCGAATTTTGGGATGGGTGACGGATCCATCACGTAGCGCCCGTTGACCTTGACCGGATAGGCGTAGGTGGTGGCGATATGGCCGAAGCGGGCGATATCCTCATACAGCTTCACCTGCATCACGCCGTACTCTTCCAGCGCGTGCATGGTGCGGGTTTCCGTCTCGCGTGGCTCGATAAAGCGCAGCGGTTCGGGGATCGGCACCTGGAAAATAATAATCTGATCTTCCGTGAGCGGCGTTTCCGGGATGCGGTGACGGGTCTGAATAAGCGTCGCGTCGCAGGTCGCGTCGGTGGTGTTTACCCCGGTTACGTGCCTGAAGAAGTTGCGAATGGACACCGCGTTGGTGGTGTCATCCGCGCCCTGGTCGATGACCTTCAGCACGTCAGCTTCACCTATCACGCTGGCGGTAAGCTGAATACCGCCGGTGCCCCAGCCGTAGGGCATGGGCATTTCACGCCCGCCGAACGGCACCTGATACCCCGGAATGGCGACCGCTTTCAGCAGTGCCCGGCGGATCATGCGTTTCGTTTGTTCATCGAGATAAGCAAAATTGTAGCCGGAAAGATTAGCGGTCACGGACGGCCTCCTGTTGCAGGCGTTTGAGCAGTTCCAGCTCGGCCTGGAAATCGACGTAGTGGGGGAGTTTGAGGTGGGAAACAAAACCCGCCGCCTCGACGTTATCCGCATGCGCCAGCACGAACTCTTCGTCCTGCGCCGGTCCCGTGACCGTTTCATCGTAGTCGGGTGCCTGTAGGGCGCGGTCTATCAGCGCCATTGCCATCGCTTTGCGTTCGCTCATGCCGAACACCAGCCCGTAGCCGCGGGTAAAATGGGGAGAGTCATTTTCTGGCGCGACAAAGCCGTTCACCATTTCGCATTCGGTCATCAGCAGTTCGCCGACGTTTACCGCAAATCCCAGCTCTTCCGGTACTATTTCCAGCGCCACATAGCCGCTGCGGATCTCGGCGGCAAACGGGTGATTGCGCCCGTAGCCGCGTTGGGTGGAGTAAGCCAGCGCCAGCAGATACCCTTCGTCGCCGCGCATTAGCTGTTGCAGGCGCGAGGCGCGCGAGCAGGGGTACACCGGCGGCGTGCGGGTGATGTCATCGGGCTGAGCGCCGTCGTCCTCTTCGTGCTTCGCCAGCCCCTGATTTGCCAGCAGGGAGAAGACGTGCGGGGCGGCATCCTGTTCACTCTCCGCGGCGCGCAGCGGCGGCGTCTCGCCGTTGGCCAGCAGAGTGAAATCAAGCAGGCGGTGGGTATAGTCGTAAGTTGAACCCAGCAACTGCCCGCCGGGAATATCCTTGTAGACGGCGGAAATACGCCGTTCCAGGCGCATCTCTGCGCTGTTGACCGGCTCGCTCACCGCCAGTTTTGCCAGCGTCGTGCGGTAAGCGCGTAGCAAAAAGATGGCTTCAATGTTGTCGCCGCTGGCCTGCTTGAGCGCCAGTGCCGCCAGTTCACGGTCGGCGATACCGCCTTCAGTCATGACCCGGTCAACGGCGAGGTTCATCTGCTGTTCGATTTGCGCCACGCTCAGTTCGGCAATGTGCGCATCGCCCCGGCGTCGGTTCTCCTGCAGCGCGTGGGCGTTGGCTATTGCCTTCTCGCCCCCTTTGACGGCAACGTACATCAGCACACCTCCACGTGGGTGGTTCGCGGAATAGCCAGCAGCCGTTCGCCGCAGGTGAGGATCAGATCAATCCCCAGCGGGAACGGATGCGGGCGCTCGGTCAGTTCATGAATCAGGCATTCCGGTAATTGTGGGGCGATCATCCGTTCTTCGGCGATACCGGCCCCGGTCAGGCGCAGCATGCGTCCACCGCTTAAGCCCGCGATCTGTACAATCAGGGTCGCGCTGGTCTCTGGTGCTACGGCGGAACCGGAAGAGAGGGCGTTGAGCTGTTCGCTGCTAATGCGATTGTCGGCGATGGCAAAGGCCGCCTGCTGCGGTTGTTCTACCAGTGGGGCATTGGTGTGAAAACGCAGGTTCTGTCGGGCAATGTCGTTATCCATGGCTGGAGCCAGCCACACCGGGGTGTCACCGTCGACCAGGGTCAGCAGCACGCTGGTGGTCGCCAGACCCAGCGGCTGCCAGCCGTGTTTCAGCTGATGCAGGGCGACAATCACCCCCGGTTCGCTCATGGCTTTCAGCAGGCGACGAAAGCACTGCTGCGCATCCTGGACGGGTAAATTAAAGGCGCTCTGTAGTGCCGTAGATCGTGTCATGCGTTATCTCCGCGTACCAGTGTGAAGAAGTCGACCCGGCTGGCGTTGACTTCGGCACGGCGAGCGTTAATTAGCGCATCGCGTTCCGCTTCCAGCGGGGTAATTAAGGTTTCCATTACGCTCTGGAAATACGTCTGTTCCTGCAGCAGTGCGTCAATCACGGCGCACTGCTCGGCGTGGGGTTTGTTGCGTCCCAGCAGGTAGCTATAACCCAGCGTGCCGCTCTTCAGGCGTACGACGGCGCGCGTTATCGTGGTATCACCGGCAAAAAAACGGTTGCCGGTGCCGCCTATGCGGGCCTGGATCTGCATCAGCCCGCTTTCAGGTGCGCGGATAAGTTCATATTCTGGTGTCAGTTTCAGCGCGTTGACGCGCGCATTCAGGTCTTCAGCGTTGCTGTAAGCCAGCGCGCGCATCCAGCGCTGGCGGGTGGCGGTATCAAGGTGCATTCAGTGCTCCATGGTGAATTCGATCATGTCGGCGCGGGTCAGGCTGACGGAGTATTCCGTCGCGTGTTCTTCGCCTTCACGGTGGTTCAGGGTGCGCACGCACAGCAGCGGCGCCATGTTGGGGATTTCCAGTACCTTGCTCTCTTTGGCCTGCGCGCGGCGGGCGCTGATGCGTGTTTGCGTGCGCAGTAACATCAGACCCAACTGCTCGCGCAGGTAGTCGTGCAGTGAGCCGTGGTTAAAGCCCTGCAACAGCGGCCAGAGGGTGAGGTCGGAAAAATAGTGGTCGATAAGACAGAGCGCGATGCCGTTCACCCGGCGCAGGGTGCGCAAATGGATGACGTTGTCGCCCTCAGTGACGCTGAGCGCGTCGGCAATATGGCTCGAGGCCGGGCGCAGCACCGCCAGCAACTTCTCGCTGGTGGGATGGCTGCCCTGGTCCAGCAGGTTCTGACTGAAGCGCGCCTGGGCATTCAGTGGGTAATCGAACGGGCGCATCAGCACCAGCACGCCGACGCCCTGACGACGCTGCACCCAGCCGCGTTCGACCAACTGGTCAATGGCGCGGCGCAACGTGTGGCGGTTGACCGCGTAGCGGGCGGCAAGCTGATGCTCGGCCGGAAGGTAGTCACCGCAGCGATAATGTTGACGAAGCTCCTGCTCAAGTCTGGCGGCAATTTCCTGATAACGCGTCGGATAACTGGTCGGATGTGTAGACAAGTGCATAGCAATCAATGCCTCGCTGATTAGATGAAGTGCTTACGCAAACGCTGAGAGAGGAAATCCAGCAGGCTGACGGTGACGATGATTAACACCATCAGGGCGCAGGTTTGCTGGAACTGAAAGCCGCGAATCGCCTCCCATAACGTCACGCCGATGCCGCCTGCGCCAACCATGCCGACCACCGTGGCGGAGCGGACGTTGGACTCAAAGCGGTACAGCGAGTAGGAGATGAGCAGCGGCATGACCTGCGGTAGAACGCCGTAGAGGATCTCTTCAATTTTGTTAGCACCCGTGGCGCGAATGCCTTCGACCGGACCCGGCTCAATGGCTTCTACCGCCTCGGAAAGCAGTTTGGAGAGCACCCCGGTGGTGTGGATAAACAGCGCCATCACCCCGGCGAACGGCCCGAGACCGACCGCAACCACAAACAGCATGGCGAAGACCATTTCGTTGATGGCGCGGCAGGCGTCCATCAGGCGACGCATCGGCTGGTAAATCCACCACGGCACCAGGTTGTCGGCGCACATCAGGCCGAAAGGAATCGACAGCACCACGGCGAGGGCGGTCCCCCAGACGGCGATTTGCAGGGTGATGGCCATTTCGCTGAGATAGTCCTGCCACTGGCTGAAGTCCGGCGGGAAGAAGTCAGCGGCGAAGGTCGCCATATTGCCGGAATCCTCGATCAGCGTGAGTGGAGCCATTTCGGCCCCTTTCCACGAGACGACCAGCACGGCGAGAAGAATGGCCCAGCTCAGCAGCGAGAACCAGCTACGCTTGGGCGGGGCGACGGTGATGGTTTGCATATTTGGCTCCGTTGGAACAGATGTTTGCGTTGTAGGCCGGATAAGGTGTTTGCACCGCCATCCGGCATTTACGCGATTGCCTGATGGCGCTGCGCTTATCAGGCCTACAAATCACTGCACCGCTTTATTTACGCTGGTCATGGCACCCAGCGCGGCGGTCAGGCGGTCGAGATCATCCAGTTGTGCTTTAATCACCGAGGTTTTGCTGGTTTTCTCTTCCGCGTTCAGGCCCTTGTTGTCCTTCACGCCCTGCATCTCTTTAAACAGCGCCAGCTGGCGAATCGGTACCAGTTGCAGATCGCTGGAGGCACGGAACGGCGCCCAGCCCAGGCGTTCCAACGTGGCTTTCTCTTCCGGCGTTTTGCCATAGCTCATGAAGAAGTCGTACACCTTGTCCTTGGTGGTTTCGGAGAGGTTTTTGCGCCAGACGATCGGATCGCCTGGGATCAGCGGCGATTTCCAGATCACCTTCAGCGCGTTCAATTTTTCTGGTGCGGAGGTTTTTAACTTGTCGAGGTTTTCGGTGTTGTTGGTGGCAACATCCACCTGCTTGTTGGCGACGGCCAGGGCGTTGGTTTCATGCCCGGCGTTAACGGTGCGCTTGAAGTCGCTGGCAGCAATGTTGTTTTTCGCGAAGACGTAGTAACCGGGGACGAGGTAGCCCGAGGTGGAGTTTGGATCGCCGTTACCGAAGGTTAGATCCTTACGTTTGGCGATCAGATCGTTCAGGTTGTTGATCGGACTGTCTTTATTGACGATCAATACGCTCCAGTAACCCGGCGATCCGTCTGCTGCGACGGTCTGGGCGAAGACCTGTCCATTGGCGCGATCCACCGCTTCCATCGCCGAGAGGTTGCCGTACCAGGCGATATCGACTTTGTTAAAGCGCATGCCCTGGATGATCCCGGCGTAGTCCGGGGCGAAGAAGGCATTCACTTTTACGCCCAGCGATTTTTCCATGTCCTTCAGGAACGGTTCCCACTGTGGCTTCAGGTTTTGCTGTGATTCGGTCGAAATAATGCCAAAGTTCAGCGCTTTTTCCTGTTCTTCGGCATATGCCGGGCTTAAGAAGGTGCTGAGACTAAACATGCTGGTGAAGGCCAGCGCGGCAACTGTCTTATAACTCATTTCCATTCCTCATTGTGGGGATGTCAGGCAGCCTGTGCGTTCTGGTCGACGCGGTTCATGCTGCGGTAGAGATGGTCAAAACGATCGTTATCAAACTGCTGGCTGCTGCCGTCGTAGAAGACGTGCCCCTGGCGCAGCGCAACAATGCGTTCGCAGTAGCGCAGGGCGTAATCCACCTGATGCAGCGTGACCACGACGGTGATGCCGTCGGTCTGGTTAATGTCGCGCAGGGTGTCCATCACGATGCGTGCAGATTCCGGGTCCAGCGAGGCAATCGGCTCATCGGCGAGGATCACTTTTGCCTGTTGCATCAGGGCGCGGGCGATGGCGACGCGCTGCTGCTGTCCGCCGGAGAGCGTAGAAACGCGCTGGTAGGCAAAGTGCGCCATGCCAACGCGGGTCAGCGCCTGTAACGCCCGTTGCTTCTGCTGTGGCGTAAACCAGCTAAAACAGGTGCGCCAGAACGGCGTGCTGCCGAGCGCGCCAATCAGCACGTTCTCCAGCACGGTGAGACGGTTCACCAGATTGAACTGTTGGAAGATATAGCCCGTGTGGGCACGGCTTTTGCGGATGTCACGCGCCAGTCGGCCTTCACGTTGTACCGTGCGGCCTAATAGCTCGACGTGGCTACCTGGCGATTTATCACCGGTAATCAACCCGCTTAAATGACGTAAAAGGGTGGATTTGCCGGAACCTGATGGCCCAAGCAGAGCCACCATCTCACCGGAATGGATAGTCAGATCAACCGCATTCAGCGCCTGATGATGATTGAATGATTTGGAGAGTTTCTCGACGCGAATAACCGTTTGCATGATGCGGCCTCCCTAAAAAAGTGGCCCCATCGTGGCGGATTAATGTGACATTTTCGTTATGGGATGGTTACTCGAAGATGAAGAGTTGAGCGATATTTGATGACAGTACGGGAGGACAAGCCTCCCGTAGGATTACTCCGTGGGGGGCTGCTGCTGTTTGACGACGTTGATCATCCACGGCACACCGTACTGGTCGGTGACTTTACCGAAACCGTGCGCCCAGAATGTTTCCTGCCAGTCCATTTCGATTTGACCTGTTGCTGCCAGGTTGTCAAACCAGCGCTTCCCTTCGTTGACATCCTGCGTGTCGAGGACCAGCGTGAATCCGGAGTAATGGGCTTTTCCCGTCGCGACGCCGTCGCTCATCATGATGTCGCTGCCCGCAACACGCAGGTTGGCGTGGGCGATGGCGGTATCGGGGAATTTCATTCCAGAAGGGCAACCCTCTTCACTGTCCTGCGCCGACTGGGGCATTTCACCGAAGTTGATTTTGTAGAGCAGTTCTGCGCCCAGCGTCTGTTGGTAGTACGCAATGGCGTCAGCGCAGTTGCCTGCAAAAGAGATGTAGGGACTTAACGACATGATCTTTACCTCAGGTAAAAGAAGCCCGTTAAGTGTAGTTAGCGTAGGCCTGGTAAGCGAAGCGCCACCGGGCAATAAAAGGCCGGATGGCGACTAACGCCTTATCCGGCCAACAAAATTAGTTCTTTTTCACAAACTCGGATTTCAGTTTCATCGGTCCGAATCCATCAATCTTGCAATCGATGTTGTGGTCGCCTTCCACCAGGCGGATGTTTTTCACTTTGGTACCGATCTTCAGCATGGAAGAGCTACCTTTGACCTTCAGATCTTTCACGACGGTTACGCTGTCGCCGTCGGCCAGCAGATTACCGTTAGCGTCTTTCACGATCAGTTCGTCGCCGTCATGCGCGGGTTCAGCATCGTTCCATTCGTGAGCGCATTCCGGGCAGATGAACATGCCGTTATCTTCGTAGGTGTATTCGGAGTTGCATTGTGGGCAGTGTGGTAATGACATGTGGATTTCCTCAAAAGTCAGCAGGGGCAAAAGCGCCCAAAAAATGGCAGATTGCCGAAAAAGGCCGCAATTATACATAAAATCCCTGCGGTTGTCGGGACTACTGTCTGATTAAGCGCTGAGGCACGGCGCAGATAAAGGCCTCAATACCTGTACTTTCCACTACTTGCACGTTTGGCGGAATATTTTTTAAGGGAAATTGCTCCGCTTTGTTATTTAAGTTAAGGTGAGGCGAACCACCTGATATTCATTGATAACATGGCTCTCAGAATGGCTTAGTTATTGTAAGTGGATATCGCATCCCCCTTAATTTAGGTAGGGGAATTAAACTGGCATTTTTCAAAACTGAACTACTCTGTTTATCTTTCTTACTTATTACAGTAAGGGAGAGGCATCGGGCCAGCGGTTATAAAACAAATTTAATTTAATAATATCAATTAGTTATTTTGATTTTAATTATTTCCACACGTAATGATAAAAGCCGAAAATTCATAAATAAAAAGATTTGGCTGAATAAAAGTAAGATTATTTGCGTTAAGGAAAAATTTTCCATGTACACACAGACAATATATGAATTAAGTCAGGAAGCTGAACGCTTGCTGATGCTCTCTCTTGACCATCTCAGGCAGTTGAAAAAATTGCCGACGACGTCGTTGGATGATGTCGCGTTGAAAAAAGGTGAGCATAGCGGGCACGTACAGCCCCTGCATTTCACTGCGCGTGGCATGGATGTCCAGCAAGCAACGCTCAATAATGAGCTACGGAAGGTCACGCGTCTGGAAATGGTACTGGCCATTGTCGGCACGATGAAAGCGGGAAAGTCGACGACGATTAATGCGATTGTGGGGACGGAAGTGTTACCCAATCGTAATCGTCCGATGACGGCCCTGCCGACGCTGATCCGCCATACGCCAGGCCAGAAAGATCCGGTGTTGTATTTTTCTCATGTCGCGCCGATTGATGCCTTAATGAAAACCTTGCAGCAGCGTGTGCGCGAGTGCGATCGCCAGTCTCTTAGCCATG
Organism: Citrobacter sp. JUb117; assembly: GCF_024809055.1. NCBI lineage: Bacteria > Pseudomonadati > Pseudomonadota > Gammaproteobacteria > Enterobacterales > Enterobacteriaceae > Citrobacter > Citrobacter sp. JUb117. The sequence continues at coordinate 26,396 of NZ_JANUFB010000010.1, read as the reverse complement.
AGCTGGAAATTGATAAAGATATGAATACGCTGCTGCTGCGTATTGAAAACGGTGTGGCGTTCGAGCGCACCTATTTAGGTGCCGAACCTATTTTCCAGTGCCTCAAGAGCCTGAACGATCTGGTGCGTCTGTCAAAAGCGCTGGAGGTTGATTTTCCTTTTTCTGCGTACGCCGCCATTGAGCATATTCCGGTGATTGAGGTTGAGTTTGTGCATTTGGCCGGGCAGGCAAATTATCCGGGGCAGTTAACCCTGCTGGATACGCCGGGGCCGAATGAAGCCGGACAGCCGCACTTACAAAAGATGCTGAAGGAACAGCTGGCGCGGGCGTCTGCGGTACTGGCGGTGATGGACTATACCCAACTGAAGTCGATTTCGGATGAGGAAGTTCGCCAGGCGATCACCGCGGTGGGTAAATCGGTACCGCTGTATGCCCTGGTCAATAAATTCGATCAAAAAGACCGTAATAGCGATGATGAAGAGCAGGTGCGGGCGCTGATTTCTGGCACGTTGATGAAGGGCGGTATTACGCCTGAGCGTATTTATCCGGTGTCTTCCATGTGGGGGTATCTGGCGAACCGCGCACGTCATGAACTGATGACTCACGGGCGGCTGCCGGATCACCAGCAACAACGTTGGGTACAGGATTTTGCCGAAGCGGCGCTGGGTCGGCGTTGGCGTACCGCCGATCTGGATGATACCGAGCATATTCGGCATGCTGCCGATTTACTGTGGCAAGACTCGCTGTTTGAGCAGCCGATTCAGAATGTTATTTATGCCGCCTACGCGAATGCCTCGCTCTATGCGCTCCGCTCCGCGTCCCATAAGCTGTTGAACTATGCGCAAAGCGCACACGAATACCTTGAGTTTCGCTATCACGGATTAACGGTCGCGTGTGACAAGCTGCAGCTGAACATCGACCATATTGAAGAGGATATGCAGCAGATCCAGGTGAGTCAGGAGCAGGTCAGCGATGAGGTTAAACACGAAGTTGATCTGGCACTGGAGGCGACCACCGCGTTTCTCAATCAGCAGCAGGCTGAGATCCTGGGCAGTATCGATAGGCTGTTTGAAAAAGAAAGCGTGCTGAGAATGTCACGACGCGGTATGGGGGCGGGCGTTGCGGCGGCGGAAATGGCCGGAGAAATGCTGGTGCTGCATGATGAAGGGCAAGCGAAAATTGTGTTAGATAAAATTCGTTCCGCCTGTGAAGTCGTCCTGCTGGCGGCACAGGAGAGTATCAGCCGCGATTTAGCCCTGCGCTTTGAGCAACTTGAGTCGACGTTGTCGCGGGCGTTAAATGACGCCATACGACCCATTGAGCAGCGGGTGAAAGAGGAGTTAAGCCATGCCGGATTCCGTGCCCGGATCCGCTTTCCGGCGTTTCATTCGGCGATGTTTAACTTCAATACCCGCCAGTTGTTTAACGAAGCGATTGAGCAGGATACGCCGTTGGATGAAGGCACATCCTCCGCAGGCGGAGTGCGGGATACGTTCTCACGTTGGCTGAATCAGCCGAACTGGGGATGGAATGATGATGTCGCCGCAAAAACGCGGTACCTGATTGATATCAACGCACTGCACAACAGCCTTGGGCAGTACGTTACGCTGTTTTGCCAACAAATTCGTAAAGCTTTAGTGGCGCAGGTCGATATTTCTGTTACGGCTGGCATGGCGACGTTTTTTGCCGATTTTTCGCTGTGTCTGACGCAATTGCAGGCGAGCCTGCGTGAGAGTCTGATCCTGCGTCAGCAAAATGAATCTGCTGTGAGCGCATTGAGTGAACAACTGCAGCACCGTATTACGATTGCGTCATGGATTTATGAAGACTCCCGCTTGCTACGTGATGATATCCATACCCTTTTTGCAGCTGAGCATACATGACTAACGTGTTACTGGAAGGCCCCGGGCGGGCGCTGGAGTGCGTCTACCCAAAGTTTATGGTCGATCTGGTTCAGGGAGATGAAACCAAACGTTTCGGCGGTTTTCTGCAACAGCAGCAGCGTCTGCGCGCGCGCCTGACGCAGGAAGTATTATCCCAGACACAGCTGCGGGCGTGGGTTCTGGCGGGCGTCTCCAGCGAGCATCTGATGATGCGCCTGAAGCTGGTGGAAAAACTGGCGAGCATGATTGACCCCGGTCATCTGGCGCTGGTGCGTATTACCGAAGGATTGGCGTTCCTGCAAGAGACGGAACGTCCGCGCGGGCAATCCACGCCCGGCATTATGCAGCAGATCAATACGCTCTCCAGCTGGTTTAGCCAACGCAGTGCTTATAAAGAGAAGGCGCTGACGCAGCGCGGGCTGACCGTTCAGGCGGGTGAACACAGCGAACAAATTTTTACCCGTTGGCGGGCGGGGGCGTATGACGGCTGGTCGCTGCCGGGGCGTTGTTTTGTCGCGCTGGAAGAGCTGCGCTGGGGCGCGTTTGGTGATGCTTGTCGGCTGGGCAATGCCGATGTGGTGGCGATGCTCAAAGATAATCTACGCACTATGGCGACCCAGGCGCTGGCGCACAGTGTGAATGCCGCACCCACCACGCGTCATTATTATCATCAATGGCTCAGTTCACCTACCGCTGGGGGATCACGCGAGCATAACGATATGCTGAGTTGGTTGGGCGACTGGTGTGATATGGAGCAGCATCCGGTGAGCGGGTCGGTGACGCAGCGTTGGCAAAATGTGGCGCTGGGGATGCCGCGACTGTGTTCGGCGAAGCGACTGGTGGATGCGATGGTTGAGGAGATTTTTGCACCGTCCCCTCGCAGAGGCTGAGAAGGGACGGTGAGTACGCAGCGGACTTAGTGGTGTAACGAGTCTGCCGGCGCGGTTGTCGATTCTGTGACGACCGGTGTTTTGTTAAAACGTTTGGCGTACAGGGCGGTGATAATCGGGACCAGAATCGCCGTGACAATCACGCTGGCGGCAACCAACGCGGTAGCGGAGGCGGCAACCGGTTCAAATGCCGGGTTAATCTGGGCAATAATGACCGGGTTTGCTACTGCAGCACCGGCTGCAGAAGAAGCCGCTACGCCCGCCGTACCGTTCCCTCCACCAATCACACGGTCAGCAATAATCAGCGGGATACCGGTAATCACGATGACCGCGACACCCAGCAGGATACCCAGCAGACCGGTATCAACGATAACGCTCAGGTTAATGGTGTTCCCCAGTGCGAAACCGAAGAACGGAATCAGTACCGGCGTCGCTTTGCTGAAGAAAGTACGCAGGTCGTGATCCAGGTTACCCAACGTAAAACCAATCAGGAACGGTAATACGGCGCCAACGAAATGGTGTGGCTCAAAGGAGGCGAGACCTGCAGAACCCAGAATGACCATGGTCATCAGCGGGCCGGATTCCAGAGACATCAGGACAAATGCGCCGGACTCTTCTTTAGTACCGTACTGGTTCATCAGGCTGGCGTACAGACCGCCGTTGGTCATGTCCATTGCAGAGACAATTGCCAGGACGGAAAGACCCGCAAAGAATCCTGTTTGAATACCGGTATCAGGAATGAATGATGCGGCGATCATTGCCACTGCCCAGGCCACGGCGATTTTGGTTAATACCAGCGTACCGGACTTGCGTAATACCGTGCCGGTTGCCCGTAAATCAATAGAAGCACCAATACAAAAGAACCACACGGCCAGAATGGGAACGGTGCCGCTAATCATCCCTTTAGTAAATGAACCGAAATACGCACCGGTATCGGGAGCTAACGTATTTAACACCGCACCTAATAACAGAGGAATCAACATCATTCCGCCGGGGATGCGTTCAATCGTGGCCTTAATTTTCATAAACGTCCTCATATCTTATCGCCGATGATAAATGCGCAATAAAACAAAATATTATTTAAATTCAACATGTTATTCGTAAGTCTTAACAAAGAAAAAAAGCTATCTCTTTGTTTTTTAAAATCTAACGCGGCATACGTTGAGCATGTCATTGCCCCCAGGGATAGTGCGTCTGGAATTAGTGTGCATTCATAAGAACGATGATTCAATCAAAATAAAACAGCGTTTTAGTTATCTTCATCACATATTTCACGCAAAAATTCCTAAAGCTTCCGATTATTAAAAAACCTGTGAATAAGTTGTGACGGGATTAGGTGTTTTTTTGCCTGGCAGGGTAATAATGACGTTCGTGATTGTTGATGCTGAAAAGCGATTTTTACTTGTAGTAAATAGGGAATTAATCGCAACCCTGGTGTGTAAAAAAGTTGACTAAGAATGACCTTATTTACGCAGGTTGACGAAATGAAATACTATGTGTGAAGTTGATCACAGATTTAAACACTGTTAGGGTAAAGAGGTCATTAACCGCCCAATCAGGCGTCAACAGGTTCGGTTGTACTGCGCATTGCCGTTCAGTGTAAGTAAACCTGCTACGCTTGTTACAGGGATTGCGCCTGTGCATTCCCCGCTCGGCGATGACCTTAGCGCATGCTGCGTTGGGAGAGTCTCGTGCGCGACAGGGCTAAGTCTATGAGGACTGGTATGCTAAAAAGGAAAAAAATAAAACCCATTACGCTTCGCGACGTCACCATTATTGATGACGGTAAACTGCGAAAAGCCATTACCGCAGCGTCGCTGGGTAATGCGATGGAATGGTTCGATTTTGGCGTTTATGGATTTGTTGCTTACGCATTAGGTAAAGTGTTCTTTCCGGGGGCTGACCCCAGCGTGCAGATGGTTGCTGCACTCGCCACCTTCTCCGTTCCCTTTCTGATTCGACCGCTTGGCGGACTGTTCTTTGGTATGCTCGGCGATAAATACGGTCGCCAGAAGATCCTCGCTATCACCATTGTCATTATGTCGATAAGCACCTTCTGTATTGGGCTTATCCCGTCGTATGCCTCGATTGGTATCTGGGCGCCAATATTGCTGTTGCTGTGTAAGATGGCGCAGGGATTCTCGGTGGGCGGGGAATACACCGGTGCTTCGATTTTCGTCGCGGAATATTCCCCGGACCGTAAGCGCGGATTTATGGGCAGCTGGCTGGACTTTGGCTCGATTGCCGGGTTTGTGCTGGGTGCGGGCGTAGTCGTGCTGATCTCGACCGTCGTCGGTGAGGAAAACTTCCTTGAGTGGGGCTGGCGTATTCCGTTCTTTATCGCGCTGCCGTTAGGACTGATTGGTCTGTATCTGCGCCACGCGCTGGAAGAAACCCCGGCGTTTCAGCAGCATGTCGATAAGCTGGAACAGGGCGATCGCCAGGGGCTGCAGGAAGGGCCGAAGGTTTCGTTTAAAGAAATCGCCACTAAACACTGGCGTAGTCTGCTGGCGTGTACCGGTCTGGTGATTGCCACCAACGTCACCTATTACATGCTGCTCACCTACATGCCGAGCTATCTGTCGCATAACCTGCATTACTCTGAAGATCATGGTGTGCTGATTATTATCGCCATTATGATTGGTATGCTGTTTGTGCAACCGATAATGGGGCTGCTGAGTGACCGTTTCGGGCGTCGACCGTTTGTGATCATGGGCAGTATTGCGCTGTTTGTGCTGGCCATCCCGGCCTTCATCCTGATTAACAGTAACGTCATCGGCCTGATTTTTGCCGGTTTACTGATGCTGGCGGTGATCCTCAACTGCTTTACCGGGGTGATGGCGTCAACGTTACCGGCAATGTTCCCGACGCACATTCGTTACAGTGCGCTGGCTGCGGCATTTAATATTTCGGTACTGATTGCTGGTCTGACACCGACGCTGGCCGCCTGGCTGGTGGAAAGTTCGCAGAACCTGATGATGCCGGCTTACTATCTGATGGTGGTTGCGGTGGTCGGTTTAATTACCGGTATGACCATGAAAGAGACCGCTAACCAGCCGCTGAAAGGGGCGACGCCTGCCGCTTCGGATATTCAGGAAGCGAAAGAAATCCTCGGCGAGCACTACGATAATATCGAGCAGAAGATTGAAGATATCGATCAGGAAATTGCGGATTTGCAGGTTAAGCGTTCACGCCTGGTCCAGCAGCATCCGCGTATTGATGAGTAATCGTGTTATTGCCTGATGGCGCGCAGCTTTCAGGCCTACGGGTAGCGTTGTACTCAGTAGGCCGGATAAGGCGTTAGCCGCCATCCGGCGCGTGGCCTTAAGGTTGGCTTAATCTCTGTCAGGCAAACTCTCCTCCATACTATCGGAGGAGAGTGTCATGAAAACCCGTATCTATGAAAGTTTAACCACCGTGTGCAGCCTGCTGATTGTGAGCAGCTTTGTGTACGTGTGGGTGAGCTCTTACTGATCTTTCTCCAGTACTACGCTGGCTCGGGTGCCGGTAGCTCCCGTGCGATTTTGCAAAAAGAACTGCCCGCGATGGAGCTGGGTGATGCGGCTGACAATGCTCAGCCCCAGTCCAATACCGCCAAAACGACTGTCCATGCGCACAAACGCTTTGCTTAACTCCCCGCATTTACTTTCATCAATGCCCGGCCCTTCGTCTTCAATGACCATTTGCGCCTCCGGGTCAGTATGCAGGCTAATTCTAATATTACTGCCCTCCGGGCTGTAACGATGCGCATTTTCGACTAAGTTACGCAGCAGCATACGCAACAGCGTAACGTCGCCACGCACCACGACATCGGTAGCGCTCTCGGGTAATAGAAGCGTTTGTTGCCGCTGATCCAGCATGGTGCTGAGTTCATCGTAGGCAGGCAGTATGACGTCCTCCAGCAGTTTGACATGCTGGTAATTCCCCGCTGAAAACGACTGACCCACGCGGGCAAGCTGCAGCAGCTGCGACACGCAGTCCATCATTTGGTCTAAGCGGGCAATAAGCGGTGAAACGTCCACGTTGTGGGTTTTTGATAGTAATTCCAGGTGCAGGCGAACGCCAGATAACGGTGTGCGCAGCTCGTGAGCGACGTCGGCAGTAAACAGACGCTCATTGTCGAGAGTGTTGGTGAGTCGCGTCACCAGTTGATTCAGTGCCGTGACGACCGCCTGTATCTCAACGGTAGAGCTGCGGATCTCTATAGGGGTCAGGTTATCGGCCGTGCGCGCTTCTAACTCTTTTTGCAGGTTGGCAAGCGGGCGGGTGATCCGTCGCACTGCCTGATAGCAAATCAGCAGCGTCAGGCTGACCATAAAGAGACCGGGGACGATCAGGCTGGCGATGGCCTCGCGGATCTCATGCATGATGTGGCGATCGTTGTTACGGTTTTCGCGCAACGCCTGTTCGAACAGCTGTATTTGTTCGGTGCTTTCATGCCACAGCCAGAAGGTGCTAATCAGCTGAAAGACCACCAGAATCAGGCCGATCGTTATCATCAAACGATGGCGCAGCGGCAGCGGCTGTTTTAAATAACGTATCAGCTTCACTTAGTTTTCCTCAGTGGCGACCAGCATGTAGCCAAATCCCCTGACCGTGCGAATACGGGCTTTACCCACTTTATCGCGCAGATTATGAATGTGAACTTCCAGCGTATTGGTCGACGGTTCGTTATCCCAGCTGTAGATATCGTTATACAGGATTTCCCGGTGTACCGGGCTGCCCGCTTTGAGCATCAAGCGCGACAGCAGCGCGTACTCTTTCGGCGTTAAGATAACCTCTTGCCCGTCCATCCATACCTGGCGACGACCAATGTTCAGCGTCAGGTTACCGACAGTCAACTCGCTCTCGCCCTGATTGTTATGGCGGCGCAGCAAGGCCCGAATACGGGCATGCAGTTCTTCCAGCGCGAACGGTTTGACCAGATAGTCATCGGCACCGACGTCCAGCCCGGCAACCCGGTCTTTGAGCGTATCGCGGGCGGTGAGGATCAGCACCGGAATCGTGTATTTTTTCTGCCTGATGCGGTTGAGAAAGTGCAGGCCGTCTTCATCAGGTAAACCGAGATCCAGTACCACCAGACTATAATGCCCGGTCTCCAGACATTGCTCTGCGGCACGGGCGGTTGACACGCCGTCGCAGGCATAGCCTTCCGTTTGGGCGGCAAGGATCAGTCCCTGTAATAACAGCGTATCGTCTTCAACAATCAGAATTTTCATTCAGTTAGCCTCCCCGGCATGGGTGCAGAATATCATCTGCCGCCTGGTAATTCCTGGTCTGTACGCCCGTTAATCCCAGCAGGGTGGAGAACAGATTATCTTGTGAGAAGTCTTCTGCGCTGGCCCGTTTTTGCAAACATGTTTGCGAGATCTGGTAGCGTTGCTGGTAGTCCTCTGACAACCACAGCAGCATCGGTACATGCTTTTGTGTTTCTGGCGCGATGGAATACGGCAGGCCGTGTAAATAGACGCCGTTTTCCCCTAACGATTCACCGTGATCGGAAAGATAGACCAGGCTGGTGGTGAAATTGTCCTGATGCGCTTTCAGTATATTGATTGCTTTATCAACAATATAATCAACATACAGGATGGTATTGTCGTAGGTATTCACCAGTTGTTGCTGCGAGCAGGTTTGGATCTCATTGGTGTCGCAGGTTGGGGTGAATTTCTTGAACTGCGGCGGATAGCGGTTGTAATAGGTCGGGCCGTGGCTGCCGATGGTGTGCAGCACAATCACGCCGTCGCCCTGAAGATGGTTAATGTACTCTTCCAGCCCGTGGAACAGAACGTCGTCGTAGCATTCACCGTCGATGCACTGCCCCGGCAGATTTAGCTTGGTCATATTCTGATGCGGTACGCGATCGCATGCGCCTTTACAGCCGCCGTCGTTATCATTCCACAGCACGTTGATTCCCGCCCGCTGAATGACATCAAGTACGCCTTCCTGGTGGTGTGCCAGCTCTTCATCGTAGTGTGCACGCGGCATGTCGGAGAACATGCAGGGGACGGACACCGCCGTCGCCGTCCCGCAGGACGTGGTGCGCGGGAAATAGACCACGTCATCTTTTTCCAGCCGCGGGTTGGTCTGGCGTGAATACCCCGACAGCGAGAAGTTATCCCCGCGCGAGGTTTCTCCCAGCACCACGATGGTGAGATTTTTACGCTTTTCTTTCAGCATTAACGGATTGCGGTGGGCATCTTCGCCAATACGCACCAGCGGTAAATCGGCCAGGCGCTGGTGTGAATACCAGGATGAGGTGGCGACGATGCTGTTGGACGGGCTGAGGGATTTAACCAGCTCTTTGTTGTTGCGAAACAGTGAGGCGTAATCTTTGTAGAAGAAGGTGGCGACCAGCACGATCAGCAGTACCGAGACCAGGATATTTGCCCCCCGGTACAGCACGCTACGCAACACCGGCGTCGTTGGCTTAATTTTGATCCAGCAGGCGATGATCGCCGCCAGAATACCGCTTATCCCGAGCGTGATGATCATTTGCGGCGTCAGCAAGGCGAAGGTTTCAGCGGGCGTGGTATCCATCATATTGGCGATCATCGAGCGGTCAATGATGATGCCGTAGGTCATGATGAAATATTGGGCAGAGGCACCCACCAGAATGAAAATGCAGGCCAACGGGCGGTTAAGCCACAGGAATGAAGCCAGCGTCAGCACAATGTTCATGACGCTGAAGGCCACCACCGGCATGGAGAGAAACACCAGCACGTTGCGCAGGGAGTCCAGCGGGAGGTCTTGCAGCACCTGCTTATAGAACGCAACGTTCAGAAAGGTGGCCAGATAAAAAGAGATCAGCAGCAGCCAGCTGATGTGCCCGAGAGTCGGTCTTTTAAACAGGTGCTTTAACATGAAGAGGAAATTCCATCGACTAAGTGGGGCAGATCCTCGCAAAGTAAAGTTAAGCCAACCTTAAGAACTTAAGATTGGCTTAATACCGGATGGCTGCGATGCCTTGTCCGGCCTATATGCACCCCTGCTGCTTACATTAATTATTGTTAACTGGGGCATCCAGTGGATACGGATTTTTATGGATCCGGTTGTAATTAAGGGCATACAGCGCGGTGATGATCATCAGCATCACGAATGACCACATCACTTCTTTGGCGCCCGAGCCGACCACTGCCCAGATGCAGTAGATAAATGCCACGAAGGTGACCAGCAAGTACAGAGGACGTGCTTTACCAAAGTGACCATGGCCCAGCAGCAACAGGGCGGCACAGGTATACAGGTAAGGCACCAGCGTGAAGATGACCGAGACAGAAGAGACCAGACCAAACTCTTTGGCGGCGTTCGGTGACATGCTGCTGAACTGGAAGAGAGTCATCAGGATCCCGACGATAATTAACCCGGCAACCGGCGTACCGGCTTTGTTGACGCGAGCGAAAATCGGTGGGAACAGACCGTCGTCGGCCGCCGCTTTTGCGGTTTGCCCGGCAAGCAACGTCCAGCCGCCCAGTGAGCCGAGACACCCGGCCGCTGCGCAGAAGGAGACAATCGCGCCTGCGGTGTCACCCAATGCCATGCGTGCCGCATCGCCGAATGGTGAAGCCGAAACGCGCAGCGCCGCGTTAGGGATCATGCCCATAATCGCGGTGGTAGAAAGCACGTAGCAGACGGCGGCAATCAGTACCCCGCCAATGGTGGCGATAGGAACGTTACGTTTAGGGTTTTTGACCACGCCCGCAGCCACAGAAGCACTTTCTACCCCGATGAATGACCACAGGGTGACGTTCAAGGTGCTTTGGATCGCGCCGAAGGTGTTCATGCCGCTGACGTTCCAGGCTGCCATATAGGTTTCACCGCGAAACCAGAACCAGCCGAAGACGGCAATCCCGACAATGGGCACCAGTGCCAGCACGGTAGCAATGGCCTGCACGCGGGTGATCATTTTCGGCCCGACGATATTCAGCAACACGAAGACCCACAGTACGGCGACGCAGGTCAGCGTTAACACCAGCGGATCTTTTAAGATGGGGAAAAAGTAGCTCAGGTAACCCACGCCAATGACCACCATCGCGATGTTACCGATCCAGCAGGCCAGCCAGTACAGGACGTTGGTTTGATAGCCTAAGAAGGGACCGAAGCAGCGGCGGGCATACGCGTAAGAACCACCGGGACTGGAGTCTAAGGACGACATTTTGGCGTACACCATCGACAGCGCCAGCGCGCCGATAATTGTGACCAGCCATCCGTAGATTGCAATCCCGCCAGTTGACGCCAGATTGGCGGGTAACAGGAATACACCGGAACCCATAATATTCCCCGACACCATTAAGGTGACGGGGATTAAGCCCACTTTGTGAGCATCAGCATCCGTCGACATATTTCTTAACTCCTGATAAGGATAAATGACGACGTATCATACCTCCGCAGAAGATGATTGAATTATGGCGAAAGGGGAGTATCGCCAATGCTGATATTATTATGGCTTATTGCTAAATGATTAAAAATCAGGCGGCCGTTTGTTCCCGGTGCAGGCTAACATAATGCAGTGGGGTCATCCCGTAGAACTCTTTGAATACAGAGATGAAGTATGACGTACTGTTATATCCGCACAGTTGCGACACCTGAGATATGTTTTTTCCGTCCATCAATAATTGATTGATGGCATAACGCATGCGACAGGTGGTAATTATTTGGCTGTAACTTGTATTTTCATTTTTGAGCTTTTTCTTTAACAAACTGGGGCTCAGGCACAGGCAACTGGCGACCAAACTCAAGTTCCAGTCTTTATGAATATCACTCTCAATGATGTGATAAACGCTGTCGCTAATACGACTGCGTAACATATGCATCAGCAGCGAGAGAAACTTTTTGCTGTCGAGAAAGCGTGATAGCACGGTGAACAGCAGTGCACGTGTCCGTTCTGCCTCCCCTTCGTTCAGCGTTTCCATCACGCTGTGCTGGGCGGCGACCCGAAACACATCCGGCGTCAGGCAGGCAGCGGTCATTACCGGGCTGGCACTGCGTTGCCAGAGGGGGATTTGTGAGAGATCTTTATTTAAAAATCGTAAGTAATCTTTAATAATGTCGCGACTGATGTGAACCACCAGGGCGTTATTGAGTGAAGAGAAGTCGATAATATTATTATCACATGCCACCAGTGCCATGTGGTTGGCTTTTAAACTGATGGCTTCTTTACCGTTAATCCTTAACCAAACATCTTTCTCCGTTAATACAACAACACAAGCTTCTTTGCTGCAAACCCTCATACCCGAACTCCTGGAATATGAATATAAAATACCGTCGCTCGCCGAAGGGTGAGTAATACCGGTTAAATGGAATTGTATGATGAATCAAAACCTGCGATAAAATAGCGTGATTCAAAGGAATTACAATATCTGTGGGGATTATTGGGGTGTACATAATAATTTACGCGAGTGGCAACGTGTTTTCGCTGCATAAAAAAAGCGCGGGGTGGCCCCGCGCAAAAGGTATGACAATGTTATTGTTTTGCAGCAATACTCAGGAATTACTCAAGCATGACATGTCTACCTTAAACATCGGACTATCTATAAAGCGACATTATGCTTTCACGCACATGACGTGATACATGCCGTCGATAATTTCCGTTCCTTCGGTTTCATGTTCAAAACCAGGGAAGTTATGGTCCCAGGATTGCAACGAACGCAGGTAACTTATCTGTGGGCTATTGGCATCGCCAAAGTTTTCCCCGGACAGCAGCATCGGGATTCCCGGTGGGTAAGGGATAACGGAATTGGCGGCAATACGGCCCGGCAGATTTTCGATGGCTACCATCTCAACGTTGTCGCTCACGATCGCGTTATAGGCTTCGCGCGGGGTGATTTCAGCGACAGGCAGGCCGGAGTAGGCCGCATTGAGGCGGCTACCTGGGTTATTTTCTTTCAGCCAGGCGAACATGGTGTCGCCCAGATCGTGAATGCCCATGTTGGCGTAAGTGTCAGGATGTTCCTCTACCAGTTCCGGCATCACCTGTGACAGCGGGGTATTGGCATCGTAATGGTGCTTGAAGGAACACAGCGTGTTGATAAGCGTGCCCCATTTCCCGCGGGTGATCCCCATTGAGAACAGGAACATAATCTGGAAGTCGGTGGTGCGGGTCGGTACGATACCGTGACGTCCAAGCCAGGCGGTGACCAGCGCGGCCGGTACGCCATTTTCTTCCAGCTCGCCGTCGTCGCCCATTCCCGGTGCCAGAATGCTGACCTTAATCGGGTCCAGCATGCTCCAGTTATCCGGCAGGTCTTTAAAGCCGTGCCAGGATTCACCCGGGCGCATCACCCAGCAATTCTGGTCGGTGGTCAGCAGTTGGGTCGGAGCATCCGCGAAGTCGTAGGTTTCGCCGGTTTGTGGATCGGTGACCACCTCTTTGTTCCACGGTTTGAAGAACCAGTCGCCCTCGGCGGTGAATTCTTTGTATAACCGCGCCATTGCCTGGCGGAAATCAACCGCTTCGTCGATCACTTCCTGAGTGAGCGACAGGCCGCTATTACCGTCCATCATTGAGAGCGCCACGTCGTTTGAGGCGCAGATGGCATACAGCGGTGAGGTGGTGGCGTGCATCATATACGCCTGATTAAAGCGGGAGAAATTCACCGCTCCACGGCCTTCACGCACGTGAATGTAAGAGGCCTGTGACAGCGCATTCAGCAGTTTGTGGGTGGAGTGCGTGGCAAATACGGTGGGGCCGTTATGGTCGCCCGGCTCTCCACGCATGGCGTAGTGGTCGTTGTAAATTGGGTTGAAGCGCGCATAGCCGTACCAGGCTTCATCGAAGTGTATACGATCGCTGGTTTGTGCCAGCAGGTCTTGCGCTTCTTTCGCGTTGTAGCAGACGCCGTCGTAGGTACAGTTAGTGACCACGCTGTAAGATGGCTTTTGCCCGGCTTTACCTTGCGTCAGCGGGCTTTCGCTGATTTTTTTCTGCAACGTTTCCGGCTGCATTTCCTGCGGGTAGATAGGCCCGATAATGCCGTAACGGTTACGGCTTGGCACCATATACACCGGTTTTGCACCGGTGAGGATCAGCCCCTGCTCGATCGATTTATGGCAGTTTCGATCCAGAACGACCACGTCGTTGTCGGTCATGCAGGCCTGCATGATGGTGCGGTTAGAGCCGGATGTGCCGACCACTACGGACCACGAACGGTCAGCGCCAAAGACGCGAGCGGCATATTTTTCACTCTCGCCAAATGCGCCGGTGTGGTCAAGCAGCGAGCCGAGAGAGGCGCGTTCGATACCCATATCGCTACGGAACAGATTTTCGCCGTAGTAATCATGGTAGAAACGACCCGCAGGGGTTTTGGTAAATCCGACGCCGCCCTGGTGGCCCGGTGCGGCCCAGGAATATTCATGGATGTCGCCGTATTTCATCAATGCGCTGAACAGTGGCGGCAGAAGCTGCTGGCGATAACGGGTCATTGCCGCAACGGCGCGCCCGGCGATAAAGTCGGCAGTATCTTCCAGAATCCAGGCGAATTCATCGACAAGCTCCAGCAGATCGCGATCCAGCGATGCAGTAGCTTTTTCCCGATCGCCCAGCAGGAAAACGGGAACATTTTGCTGGCGTTCGTGAAGCTTGCCGATCAATTGCCTGACGTTGAGGTGTTCGTCCTGTTGTTCCATTTGGTAGCTGAACATCAGGCAGTCAATGGCCTCATTGGCGGCCAGGATGGCATAACCATCATCGAATGATGTGGACTTAATGACGGTCACATTTTGCCGACTTAGAGCGTCCGCCAGACGTTCGACCGCGTGGCCGACCCAGGTGTCCTGATGCAGAAATTCGCTTTCAACAATTAATACTTTCATCGTCTGTTTCCCGTAGTGGAGGATGTGTGACGAGGGCAAGTATTTACCTGATAAATACGGGAGTAAAGGGGGCGAAAATCAGGCGATTTTGTGTTTTTATTTTTTAAAAACAAATGGTTGATTGGTGCATTTGGCGATTTTTCCCCGTCTTTTATCGACAGGGGAATTATTTTTTTGGCTGATAGTGATATTGCCGGGGTCAGAGGGCTGAGGACTGTCGTCTTTGCTGACTCAGTTTGCGGTATTGCTGTGGTGACATGCCGACAAATTTGTTGAAGGTGTCGTAAAAGCGGCTGCTGGAGCGGAACCCGGCAGTCAGCGCCACGTCCAGAATCGTTTTATCGGTATCGCTTAGCAGCGCGCGGACGTGGTTGATCCGCATCGCGGTAATGTACTGCTTCATGGTGAGCTGCATTACGCGCTGGAAAATTCCCATCGCATAGTTGGCATTGAGTTTCACATGCTCTGCGACGTCGTTAATGGTGAGCGCCTGATCGTAGTTGTCGGCAATAAAGCTCAGCATCTGGCTGACGTAAAACTGAGCGTGTCGGGAAACGCTGTTTTTGTGCGTGCGCGAGGTTTTATTGACCAGAATCGGCTGCCAGCCCGACAGGCTAAAGCGCTTAAGCATCAGACCAATTTCGTCGATCGCCAACTGGCGAATTTGTTCGTTCGGGCTGTTTACCTCTTGCTGCCAGCGCTGAACTTCAAAGGTGCTGAGCTGTTGCGTCGCCAGTGATTTAATGACCATGCCATGCGTGACGTGGTTGATCAGTTCGCGATCCAGCGGCCAGGAGAGAAACAGGTGCATCGGTAAATTGAAAATCGCCATCTGCTGGCAGGTACCCGGACGGGTGAGCTGGTGCGGCGTACAGGCCCAGAATAATGTGATATGTCCCTGTTTTATCTGCACCACTTCGTTATTGATAACATACTCAACGTCGCCATCGAACGGTACATTCACTTCCACCTGGCCGTGCCAGTGGCTGGAGTCCATGGCATGCGGCGGGCGCAGCTCGATATCCATGCGTTGATACTCTGAGTACAGCGTCAGCGGGCTGCGGGTCTGCTGTTCATCGCTACTGCACATATGTGGATCGGGAGGGAGAAGCGGTATCGGTAACGTCGTCATGGTCACTCCATTTCCTGAATGCTCAGAATCATGCCATTTGTATACAGATAAGACTGCGAATTGGGACGCAAATTGAGTCATTAGACCTCAGCATAGTAGAGTTTTTGGGCCACATACTCTGCTTTTCGGCTAATTTAATCCCATTAACTCAGATTCTGCGTGGGCAGAAAGGTGATCTGAGTTTTTGGGAATGCTCATTACAGAAGCCGGAGGCTTTCATCGCCATCGCGTGCCATCCTGACGATGACCAACAACGTTCTGGAGAGTGATGATGTCTGCACCCAAAATTACCTTTATCGGCGCCGGTTCCACGATTTTCGTCAAAAATATTCTCGGGGATGTCTTTCACCGCGATGCACTGAAATCTGCGCATATTGCCTTAATGGATATCGATCCCACACGCCTTGAAGAATCGCATATTGTGGTGCGCAAACTGATGGATTCAGCGGGCGCATCCGGTCACATTACCTGCCATACCGATCGGAAAGCGGCGTTGCAGGATGCCGATTTTGTGGTTGTCGCCTTCCAGATTGGCGGCTATGAGCCGTGTACCGTCACTGATTTTGACGTGTGTAAACGTCATGGTCTGGAACAAACCATTGCCGATACGCTGGGGCCGGGCGGCATTATGCGCGCGCTGCGCACCATCCCGCATTTATGGCAGATTTGTGAAGACATGACCGAAGTTTGCCCGCATGCCACGATGCTTAACTACGTCAATCCGATGGCGATGAACACCTGGGCTATGTATGCACGGTATCCGCAGATTAAACAGGTTGGGCTGTGCCACTCTGTTCAGGGGACGGCGGAGGAGTTGGCGCGTGATTTGAATATCGATCCCGCCACGTTGCGCTACCGTAGCGCCGGGATCAACCATATGGCGTTTTACCTGGAGCTGGAACGAAAAACAGCAGAGGGCAGCTATGTGGATTTGTACCCGGAACTGCTGGCTGCTTATGAAGCCGGTCAGGCGCCGAAGCCTAACATTCACGGGAATAGCCGCTGCCAGAACATCGTGCGGTATGAGATGTTCAAAAAACTGGGGTACTTCGTTACTGAGTCTTCAGAACATTTTGCTGAATATACGCCGTGGTTTATTAAGCCGGGACGTGAAGACCTGATTGAGCGCTACAAGGTGCCGCTGGATGAATACCCGAAACGTTGCGTGGAACAACTGGCGAACTGGCATAAAGAGCTGGAGGAGTACAAAACGGCGGCGCGGATTGATATTAAACCGTCGCGGGAATATGCCAGCACGATCATGAATGCCATCTGGACCGGTGAGCCGAGCGTGATTTATGGCAACGTGCGTAATGACGGCCTGATCGATAACCTGCCACAGGGCTGCTGTGTGGAAGTGGCGTGTCTGGTTGATGCCAATGGCATTCAACCGACGAAGGTGGGCACTCTCCCATCGCATCTGGCGGCAATGATGCAAACCAATATCAATGTGCAGACCCTGCTGACCGAAGCCATCCTGACGGAAAACCGCGATCGGGTGTATCACGCGGCAATGATGGACCCCCATACCGCGGCAGTATTGGGCATTGAGGAGATTTATGCGCTGGTGGACGACCTGATCGCTTCACATGGCGACTGGTTACCGGCCTGGTTACATCGATAAGCCCCTTGCGCGCCGGCAGCATGTCCGGCGCCCGACGTCTCACGTTTCCTATTACAGAAGGCGGGCGCTGGTAACAGTGACCCGATACCCTATGAGCATATCTCTGACAACAAAACTCAGTTATGGATTTGGAGCGTTTGGTAAGGATTTCGCTATTGGTATTGTGTACATGTACCTGATGTATTACTACACCGATGTGGTGGGGTTATCGGTGGGTCTGGTCGGGACATTGTTCCTGGCGGCAAGGATTTGGGATGCGATTAACGATCCGATCATGGGCTGGATTGTTAACGCCACCCGCTCACGCTGGGGAAAGTTTAAACCCTGGATTCTAATCGGCACCCTGGCGAACTCGCTGGTGCTGTTCTTGCTATTTAGCGCCCATCTGTTCGAAGGGACAACGCAGGTTGTCTTTGTATGTGTCACCTACATTCTGTGGGGGATGACCTACACCATTATGGATATTCCCTTCTGGTCGCTGGTGCCGACCATTACGCTGGATAAACGCGAACGTGAGCAACTGGTGCCGTTTCCCCGCTTTTTCGCCAGCTTGTCCGGGTTTGTGACCGCCGGGGTAACGTTGCCCTTTGTCAGCTATGTTGGCGGGGCCGATCGCGGATTTGGTTTCCAGATGTTTACGCTGGTGCTGATCGCATTCTTTATCGTGTCGACATTCGTGACGCTACGTAATGTGCATGAGGTGTATTCGTCGGACAGCGATGCAACAGCTGACAGCAGTCGCCTGAGTTTGAAAGCGATCGTCGGACTTATCTATAAAAACGACCAGCTTTCCTGCTTGCTGGGCATGGCGCTGGCCTACAATATCGCGGCCAATATTATTGCGGGTTTTGCTATTTACTATTTTACCTACGTAATTGGCGATGCGGCCCTCTTCCCGTACTACATGTCCTACGCCGGTGCGGCTAATCTGCTGACGCTGATCCTTTTTCCTCGACTGGTGAAAGCGTTGTCCCGGCGGATCTTATGGGCTGGGGCATCGATAATGCCGGTACTTAGCTGCGGCGTGCTGTTGGCGATGGCATTAGCGGGTTTTCATAATACCCTGCTGATTGTGATTGCCGGGGTTTTACTGAACATTGGTTCGGCGCTTTTCTGGGTGCTGCAGGTCATTATGGTCGCGGACACCGTCGATTACGGTGAATACAAGCTCAATGTACGTTGTGAAAGCATTGCCTATTCGGTACAAACCATGGTGGTCAAAGGGGGATCAGCGTTTGCTGCTTTCTTTATCGCGCTGGTGCTCGGGATAATTGGCTATCTGCCGAACGTTGAGCAGTCTGCCGAAACCATCGTGGGTATGCAATTCATTATGATAGCGCTACCGGCACTCTTTTTTATGGTCACGCTAATCCTCTACTTCCGTTTCTACCGACTGAACGGCGATACGCTGCGCCGGATCCAGATCCACTTGTTGGATAAGTACCGCAAGGTGCCTTCGGTGGATGAGCAACTGGATATACCGGTGGTTGCGGTAGCAACCACCGGTGAAGCTAAGGCGTAACGTACAGGCCGGATTAGCGTCAGCGACATCCGGCAATCAGTTCACGGTGATTAACCCATAGCGGCACAACTGCCGACAATGAACCCGCGCCAGCAGTATCACCGTGGTTAATGCGCCGAGCAGGGCGCAGAACATATCTGACTGGGTATCCCACGGATCGCCCTGCGTGCCAAGGAAATCATCTGCACCTTGACCCATCGCCAGCGCCGCCCACCATTCAATCAGTTCATAGGTGGCGCTGATCGCCAGCGCGACACAGCAGACTAAAAACGCCAACATCTTACGCCCACGGACAATATTGCCGCGTACTAAAATCTCTCTGGCCGTCAGGGCAGGTACCAGCCCCTGGAAGAAGTGGCCCAGCTTGTCATAAGGGTTGCGGCTCAGATTCAGCCACTCCTGAACATTAAAGCCAATCGGCACCTTAGCGTAGGTGTACATACCGCCCACCATCAGAATGATGGCATGCAAGAAAATCAGCGTGTAGAGCAGCGGCGTCAGCGGGTAGCGCTTAACGGTTACCAGCAGCAACGGGACGACAATAATGACCGGCGTGACTTCCATCAGCCAGGTGATTTTTTCTGTGGCGCAGAAGCCGGTGTAGGCAAGAATGAGCGCCAGCACCAGTGCGCCAGTATTCAGCATCGAAGTATTCAGTGTGCGAATCATGATGATTTAGCGAGTAGTCGAAAAGGCTACTATTCATCGGGCGAGATAAAAATTCAATACCCGTTATTGAGGGGGGATAGTGGCCCGGGGGGATCACCGGGCTGTCCTCAACGGTTGGGTGTCCAACGATTGGGTGTCCAACGATTGGGAGCAGTCCGGTGCCGGGCCAGATAGGTTACTTCGCGCAGTTAGCGCATTGCTTGCTGACAATTTGCTGGAAGAAATCGTTGCCTTTGTCATCGACCAGGATGAAGGCCGGGAAATCTTCAACTTCGATTTTCCAAATAGCTTCCATACCCAGTTCCGGATACTCCACGCATTCCAGATGCTTAATGCTCTGCTGCGCCAGTACTGCCGCCGGACCGCCGATGCTGCCTAAGTAGAAGCCGCCGTGTTTATGGCAGGCGTCGGTCACCTGCTGGCTGCGGTTCCCTTTCGCCAGCATGATCATGCTGCCGCCGTGGGATTGCAGCAGATCAACGTAGGAGTCCATACGACCCGCGGTGGTTGGGCCTAAGGAGCCTGATGGATAACCCGCTGGTGTTTTTGCCGGACCCGCGTAGTAGATCGGGTGATCTTTCACGTACTGCGGCAGACCTTCACCGGAATCAATACGCTCTTTCAGCTTCGCATGGGCAATGTCGCGACCCACAATGATGGTGCCGCTTAACGACAGGCGCGTAGATACCGGGTATTGAGAAAGCTGGGCGAGGATCTCTTTCATCGGGCGGTTCAGGTCAACCTTAACTGCTTCACCTTCACCAGCCTGACGCAGCGATTCTGGAATGTACTGGGCTGGATTATGCTCCAGTTTTTCAATCCAGATACCGTCGCGATTAATTTTGGCCTTGATGTTACGGTCGGCAGAGCAGGATACACCCATGCCTACCGGGCAAGATGCACCGTGGCGAGGCAAGCGGATCACGCGGATATCGTGTGCGAAGTATTTGCCGCCAAACTGTGCGCCGAGACCCAGTTTCTGTGCTTCTTCAAGCAGTTCTTGTTCCAGTTGAACGTCGCGGAACGCCTGACCATGGGCATTACCTTCGGTCGGCAGAGCGTCGTAGTAGTGCGTGCTGGCCAGTTTCACCGTTTTGAGGGTGCTTTCTGCTGAGGTGCCGCCAATGACAAAGGCGATGTGGTAAGGCGGGCAGGCCGCCGTACCCAGCGTGCGCATCTTATCAACCAGGTAACTTTTCAGCTTGCCGGGGGTCAGCAGTGCTTTCGTTTCCTGATAGAGGTACGTTTTGTTTGCTGAGCCGCCGCCTTTGGCCACACACAGGAATTTGTATTCGTCACCATCCACGCTGTACAGGTCGATTTGCGCGGGCAGGTTCGTCCCGGTATTGACCTCTTTGTACATATCCAGTGCGGCGTTTTGTGAATAGCGCAGGTTATCTTCAATGTAGGTATTAAAGACACCTTTGGAGAGCGCGGCTTCGTCCCCGCCACCGGTCCAGACGCGCTGGCCTTTTTTACCCATGATAATTGCCGTGCCGGTATCCTGACAGGTTGGCAGCACGCCTTTGGCGGCGATTTCAGAGTTTCTCAGGAATTGCAGCGCCACGTACTTATCGTTTTCGCTGGCTTCTGGATCGTGAAGAATGGAGGCGACTTGCTGCTGGTGTTCCGGGCGGAGCATGAAGGAGGCATCGTGGAAGGCTTGCTGGGCCAGGAGCGTCAGTGCTTCTGGTTCTACCTTGAGGATTGTCTCGCCTTCAAACTCGCCGACGCTGACGTGATCGGATGTCAGCAGATAGTACTCAGTTTTGTCTTCCCCCAGCGGGAAAGGCGCCTGGTAAGTGAATTCAACTTTTGACATTTGCTTCCAGCCTTTTCTTTTTTATCAGAAACGTAAATTGTTCTGCATCTTATGAGTAGCGTGCCGTACAAAAGTGGACGGCACGCGAAGTGTGATTACAGGAAACCGTACATTGCAGCGAACACCCAGCCAAATACACAGGATACGCTTACGCCGATCAAACCAGGCAGAATGAAGCTGTGGTTAATGACGAAGCGGCCAATGCGGGTGGTGCCGGAACGGTCAAACTGAATGGCCGCCAGATCGCTTGGGTAGGTCGGCAGAATGTAGTAACCGTAGCATGCCGGAGCAGAGGCAACGATGTACGCTGGATCAACGCCGATAGCCAGCGCGACCGGCACGATAGCCGCCAGCGCCGCAGCCTGGGAGTTTACAAACTTGGAGACCAACAGCAGGACAACCGCATAGGCCCACGGATATTCTTTCACCATCTCGCCCAGTACGCCCTGAATTTCAGACATATGTGCGCCGAACATGGTTTCCGCCATCCAGGCAATACCGTACACCGCTACAATCGCGATCATACCTGAACGGAAGACTTCATTTTTAGAGATAGATGCGGGGTTGGTTTTGGTCAGGATGATAATCAGTGCGCCAGTCAGCAGCATGAACATCTGGATAACCAGAACCATTGACAGCGGTTTGCCACCAAAAGAAGGACGCAGTTCAGATACCGCACCCAGGACGGCAACGACAGCGATAGCGGCCAGGAAGATCCACATTGCCAGCCAGTTGCTCTTAGGCAGTTTTTTGTCTAACAGCGTAGCGGTGTCGCCATAGACATAGTGGTGGTTTTCAGGAACGGAAATGAACTTCTGAAAATCTTCGTCTTTGTCCAGATCTTTACCACGGAACCAGCTGAAGATACCGATCGCCAGAATACCCAGCAGGGTAGAAGGGATGGTGATAGCGAGCAGGTCGAGGAATTCGAGGTGCTTGCCTTCAAACGTTACGTTACCCAGCATTGCGACCAGTGACACGACGGCCACGGAAACCGGGCTGGCAATGATACCCATCTGCGCACCGATAGAACTCGCCGCCATCGGACGTTCCGGGCGAATATTGTTCTTAATCGCAACGTCATAGATGATAGGCAGAATGGTGTACACCACGTGACCTGTACCACACAGGATAGTCAGGGTGCAGGTGACAAACGGTGCCACGATGGAAACGTATTTTGGGTTACGACGCAGCAGCTTTTCAGCAATTTGCAGCATAACATCAAGACCGCCGGAGGCCTGCAAGGTTGCGGAAGCAGCGACCACGGCAATAATGACCAGCATAACGTCTACTGGCGGTTTACCCGGCTGGAGATGGAACACGAAAACCAGAATGACCAGACCGATACCGCCTAACAAACCCAGTGCGATACCGCCCTTTCTGGCACCATAAAACAAACATATTAATATTATAAGAAGCTGTATACTAAATAACATTTTATTTACCCTCGCAAAAAACCCAGTCAATTTTTGATAAATGGATCTGTGCCACACTCTTTTATGCTGTAATAAGCATCAGAAAGCGGTCAATATTCGGTATGTCCGTATTTGTGATTAATGTTCAAATATCTGTCTAGAAAATTTTTAAACGTTATTGGAAATATTTAACTTTTTTTCTGTGACTTTGTTCTGAGGAGAGAATCCTCAGGCGATGGGAAGCAGAGCATGTTATGAAGAGCATTGGCTGATGTTGTCGTGTAGGTACGTTGTCCCGGTTAACCGGAAACTTATCGTCAGCTTTACGTATTCTACTATTACGTGAACCACCGGCAGGATAGGTGAGTGTATTATTTATGTGATCACGCTCACGCCAATTCATGATGCTATGAGGTTGGCGAACGGATTCTTTTATTTGCTCACAAAAATGTACGGTGTCCATAGTACGTAGCATGTTCTCCATTGCTACCGATATAGATTTTTATGTCTGGTTAAAATCAGACTAATCCTTTAGGGGTAAAAATACACATTCTGCGAGTTAGATAATACTTAATTAACTTTTGTTAGTGATTTTGAAATTAAAAACAGTGTGATGTTTGTCAATAATAAAATAGAGCGTTAACATGCTGGATACAATTATATTTGATCTAACGCAAATTCAGTATTTTGCTGTCTAAGAAAGCAGTAGGGGGATTTTTCATTATTTTAATAACTGTTACTTTTATATAACGAATAATCCCCGTAATGCTGTTTATTGGCAGTATTGTTTTAGCAGCGAATAATGCTCAGCCTGAACGCGATAACGATACACCGGTCTGCCAGTCACGCCGTAATGAATGCTGGTAAATAAGATATGACAATTGACCAGCCAGATGAGGTACTTGCGACAGGACACACGCGAGATATTGACTTCGTTCGCCAACTCATCAGTAGAGAACTCTTGATCCTGGTGCTCATCAATCCACTGGCACAAGGTACGTAACGTTTGAGGCGTTAATCCTTTGGGTAAGCGACGTGTTTCCTGCTCGGTAGAGGAACTGCCGTGAATCAACTGATCAAGCTCCGACTGTTCATAGTACTGATGTTTTTCCATCTCCGTCTTTTTATGCAGCCAGCCGGTAAGCGCTTCTTCAAAACGGGAAGCCTGAAAAGGTTTTATCAGATAATCGACGACCCCGTAGTGGAGCGAGTCCTTAATAGTGGTAGCATCGGCGGCGGAAGAGATGACAATGACGTCACATTTGCAGCCTTCGCTATGCAGAACGGGCAGCAGATCCAGACCGTTCTCTTTTTGCATATAAATGTCTAACAAAATCAGGTCGATATGATGTTCGCCATGAAAGAGTATTTCTTTGGCTTTCTCCAGCGTAGACGCTGTCCCACAGCAATGAAAACCGGAGAGCTGCGCCACATATCGGCGATTTAACTCCGCTACCATTGCGTCGTCATCGACAATTAAGACATTGATCATCTGCTGGCCCTCTCACCATTCCACGGTAACTGTACAAAAAATTGGGTGAAGATCCCAGGTTCAGATTCGACGGCGATATTGCCGCCAACACTTTCAACCTGCTGTTTAACAAGCGCTAAACCAACGCCCCGTTCGCTTCCTTTTGACGAGACGCCTTTCTCAAATATGTGGTCAATGCGATCGGGAGCGATCCCCGGACCATCGTCATTAACTTCACAATGTAACCAGCCGTGTCGATAGTGTAAGGATACGCTGATCTCACCACCGGCTTCTTGACCTAACGCTTCCAGTGCGTTTTCAATCAAATTCCCCAGAACGGTAATCAGCACGGTTACTTGATCTTCATTGCTGTTTTCCGGTAATTGACTTTCATTACTAATGACAAGGGTATGGCCTAAATCGGATGTGCGATTAATCTTACTGAGTAAAAATCCCGCGATAACCGGGGACTTTATTTTTCCCAGCAATGAGCCGATTTCTTCCTGATAGTTATTGGCTGTCTTAATTATATAAGTTTCCAACTGCTTATAACTTTTCAGATGCAATAATCCCAGAATCACGTGCAACTTATTCATGAATTCGTGGGATCGTTCACGAAGTGCATCGGCATAGTTGACCATACCATCAAGGCGTTGCATTAGTTTACGGACTTCCGTCTTATCCCTGAACGTTGAAATAGCACCGATGATTTTACCGTTGCTGATGACCGGCACAGTGTTGATCAGCAGTAGCCGGTCTTTCACGGTGATCTCTTCATCGCGCCGTGGTGTTCCATCACGTAAGACTTCAGAAAAATCGACCACCTGTGACCAGGCATGACTGAGCGTGGAGAGTTGCGCATCGTCTTGTGACTTGCGGTAATCCAGCAGTTCCTGGGCCGCCTGGTTTATCAGCGTGACTTCACCACTGTCGTCAACGGCAATTACGCCTTCCTTTATAGAGTGCAGCATCGCCTGGCGCTGTTCAAACAGGTTGGAGATTTCATAGGGTTCGAGGCCAAACAGAATACGTTTGAGCACCTTGACCAACACCCAGGTACCCAACAAGCCAACCAGAACACCAAATAAGACGGACCAGAAGATACTGTCGCGACTGTTATTAATCTGTTCAGTGACTCTGCTGAGCTCAAGGCCAATCGACACGACGCCAATTTGGCGGTGGTTTTCGTCATAGATGGGGGTAAACACACGCAGTGCTTTAGCCAGAAAGCCACGATTAATTGCGACGTTTTCTTTCCCTTCCAGGGCCAACAAAATATCGTCGCCTTTAAACCGCTGGCCGATTCGCTGGGCCTCGGGATGTGAATAACGGATGCTTTGCATATTCGTGACGACGATGAACAGGAAGTCGTTGCTTTTATTCACCGCTTGGGCAATCGCTTGAATGCCACTTTCTTGAGGCGCTTTCTGCAGACCCTGACGGATCTCCGGGGAGTCAGCCAGCGTTCGGGCCACCGCAAGGGCTTTGTCCGCTAAGGCATCGCGCGTCATATTGCTAATTTGTGAGAAGTAAATCAGATGAACGACGAGCAGCACGGAGAAAAGTACAGCACTGACCATGAGGATCACGGTGGTGCCGAGCTTCATCGGGCGTTTGCGTATAGCAGTACGTTGCAGAGCGTTTCTCATCACGGTCCTGGAATGACTGATTGTGTGGTTATTATCACCTGATGGGATACGTAATTCAAAGATGGTAGGGGGATTATGGGGCTACTGCCGTTTGCTCTCCTTATATATAGAGTAGAAAACGGGTATGCGTTGGTTTCTTCTTTATAGGATAGGGAATTCCAGGTCGATTTCCATGGGATTCCGTAATATGAGGTTAGAGATTCTGACGGCTTTGTGGATAACTCTGTGTGTAAATGGGTATAAGGCGGGGTTTTGCTGTGGAATGCAGCAGTCAGTCATTTTTCTGTAATTTAAGGGTTGCGGGCGCCAGAGAACTCCCTATAATGCGCCTCCATCGACACGGCGGATGTGAATCACTTCACACAAACAGCCGGTTCGGTTGAAGAGAAAAACCTGAAAATAAACGGTTGACTCTGAAAGAGGAAAGCGTAATATACGCCACCTCGCAACAGTGAGCGAAAGCCGTGTTGCACTGCTCTTTAACAATTTATCAGACAATCTGTGTGGGCACTCG